>NZ_JBVJHB010000025.1:0-91670 GCF_055587045.1 Streptomyces sp. NPDC048671
GAACGTCGGCTTCGAACCCTCCACCGTCCACGGCACCCTGCACGGCCCCGGCTACTCCGGCTCCGCCGGCATCGGCGCCGGATACACCCTCCCCGGCGGCCAGGCCTTCGCCGACGACTTCCACACCTTCGCCATCGACTGGGCCCCCGACTCCATCACCTGGTCCGTCGACGGCAACGTCTACCAGCACCGCACCCCCGCCGACACCGGCGGCAACACCTGGGCCTTCAACAAGCCCTTCTTCCTCATCCTCAACCTCGCCGTCGGCGGCTACTGGCCCGGCGACCCCGACAACAACACCACCTTCCCCCAGCAACTCGTCGTCGACCACGTACGCGTCACCACCAGCGACACCCAGCCCCCGGCCGGTTCGGGGACCATCACCGGCCTGGCCGGCAAGTGCGTCGACGTGGCCGCGGCGAGCAGTGCCAACGGCACTCCCGTACAGCTCTACGACTGCAACGGCTCCGCCGCCCAGAAGTGGAGTGTCGGCGGCGACGGCACGATCAGGGCGCTGGGCAAGTGTCTTGACGTCGCGTCGGGCGGTACGGCGGACGGAACCGTCGTTCAGCTGTGGGACTGCAACGGTTCGGCGGCCCAGCGGTGGGCGGTCAGCGGTGCGCGCGACATCGTGAACCCGCAGGCCGACAAGTGCCTGGACGTCACGGGGAACAGTTCGGCCAACGGCACCCGGCTCCAGATCTGGACCTGCACCGGGGCCACCAACCAGAAGTGGACGGTGAACAGTTGATGCGCCGAGACCTGCTGCGCGGGCACGCCCCCGCCGTACGGAGCGCCCTGGGAGTCGTGGCCGCCGCCGCCCTCCTCGCCGGGCTGACCGGCTCGCCCGCCCTGGGCGCGGCCACGGCCACCGGACAGATCACCGGGGTCGGCGGCAAGTGCGTCGACGTGGCCGCGGCGAGCAGTGCCAACGGCACTCCCGTACAGCTCTACGACTGCAACGGCTCCGCCGCTCAGCAGTGGAGCCTGGGCAGTGACGGGACGGTCAAGGCGCTGGGCAAGTGTCTTGACGTCGCGTCGGGCGGTACGGCGGACGGAACCGTCGTTCAGCTGTGGGACTGCAACGGTTCGGCGGCCCAGCGGTGGGCGGTCAGCGGTGCGCGCGACATCGTGAACCCGCAGGCCGACAAGTGCCTGGATGCCACGGGGAACAGTTCGGCCAACGGCACCCGGCTCCAGATCTGGACCTGCACCGGGGCCACCAACCAGAAGTGGACCGCGCCCGCCGTCGAGGGCGGAGGCGGGGGAGACCCGGCCGCTCCCGGGGCCATGGCGGTCGCACCGTACCTCTACAACGGCTGGGGCAGCCCGCCCAGCCCGACCACCGTCATGAACGCCACCGGCGTCAAGTGGTTCACGCTCGCCTTCGTCCTCAGCAACGGCTACTGCAACCCGCAGTGGGACGGCGGCAGACCGCTGACCGGCGGCGTCGACCAGCAGACGGTCAACACCGTCCGGAGTGCCGGCGGCGATGTCATCCCGTCCTTCGGCGGCTGGAGCGGCAACAAGCTGGAGAGCTCGTGCTCCAGTGCGGGCGAGCTGGCGGCCGCGTACCAGAAGGTGATCAACGCCTACGGCCTCAAGGCGATCGACATCGACATCGAGGCCGACGCGTACGCCAGCGCCACGGTGCAGCAGCGCACGGTCGACGCGCTGAAGACCGTCAAGGCCAACAACCCGGGCATCAAGGTGTACGTCACCTTCGGCACCGGCCAGAGCGGGCCGGACGACAGCATGGTCCGCAAGGCGTCGGCCTCCGGGCTGACCGTGGACAGCTGGACGATCATGCCGTTCGACTTCGGCGGGGCGGGCCAGAACATGGGCAACCTCACCGTCAGCGCGGCCGAAGGGCTGAAGAACGTCGTCAAGAGCGCCTACGGATACACGGACGACCAGGCGTACCGGCACACCGGGATCTCCTCGATGAACGGCATCACCGACGACAACGAGACGGTGACGGTCGCGGACTTCCGCACCATCCTGGCCTACGCCCAGCAGCGCCATCTGGCCCGGCTCACCTTCTGGTCGGTCAACCGGGACCGCCCGTGCGCCGGAGGCGGCGCCGACTCCTGCTCGGGCGTATCCCAGCAGCCCTGGGACTTCACGAAGGTGTTCGCCCAGTACGCCGGCTGACCGGCCTGTACGCCGGCTGACCGGCCTGTACGCCGCCTGACCGTCCAGATCGTGCTGCCCGCCCTGCCCGCCCTGCCCGTCGCGCCGTCCGACCCGCACAGGAGACAACCGTGCCCAGATCTGTCCGAAGGCCCACCGAGGGCCGCCGATCCGGCCTCTCGCCGACCCGCCGACGGCGGGCGCTGACCGCGGTGTTCGCGGCCGGCGCCCTGGCCGGGTCGGTCCTGGCCGCCACCCCCGCCCCGGCCGCGGTCCCGGCCGGGCCCGCCCCGGCCGCCGCGGCGGCAGCCGCGCTGCCGTCCGGCTGGGCCACCGTCGTCAACAGCGGCAGCGGCAAGTGCCTGGACGCCCGGTCCGCCGCGACCGTCAACGGCACCGCCGTCCAGCAGTACACGTGCAACAACTCCACGGCCCAGCAGTGGAGCCTGACCGCGACCTCCGGCGGCTATGTGCGCATCAACAACCGCAACGACGCCGCCCAGACCGTGGACGTCAGCGATGTGTCCACCGCCGACAGCGCCGCCGTCCAGCTCTGGACGTACGGCGGCGGCACCAACCAGCAGTGGCAGCCCGTCGACGAGGGCGGCGGCGCCTACCACTTCGTCAACCGCAACAGCGGCAAGTGCCTGGACGTGCCCGCCGCCTCGACGGCCGACAGCGTCCAGCTCGTCCAGTACACCTGCAACAACACCGCGGCCCAGCGGTTCCAGGTCACACCGGTCGCCACCGCGCCGGGCGATGTGGACCTCGGGCCGAACGTGGTGGTCTTCGACCCGTCGATGCCGTCGGCCACCATTCAGAGCCGGCTCGACTCGATCTTCCGGCAGCAGGAGACCAATCAGTTCGGCAACCAGCGCTACGCGGTGATGTTCAAGCCGGGTACGTACAGCAACGACGTCAACGTGGGCTTCTACACCCAGGTCCTCGGACTCGGACAGTCGCCCGACTCGGTGACGATCAACGGCGCCGTTCACGCCGAGGCGGACTGGTTCCCGCCGCAGAACGCCACCCAGAACTTCTGGCGCGGCGCCGAGAACCTCTCGGTGAACCCGACCGGCGGCACCGACCGCTGGGCCGTTTCCCAGGCGGCCCCGTACCGGCGCATGCATGTGCGCGGCAATCTGGCCCTGGACGACGGCGGCTGGGCCAGCGGCGGCTTCATGGCCGACACCAAGATCGACGGCCAGGTGCGGTCCGGTACGCAGCAGCAGTGGATCACCCGTAACTCCACGCTCGGCAGCTGGACCGGCTCCAACTGGAACATGGTCTTCGTCGGCAGCCAGGGCGTCCCGGCCACCAGCTTCCCCAACCCGCCCTACACCACGGTGAACCAGGCGCCCGTGATCCGGGAGAAGCCCTTCCTGTACGTGGACGGCGCCGGCGCCTACCAGGTGTTCGTGCCGGCCGTCCGCAGCAACGCCTCGGGCACCACCTGGGCAGGCGGCAACGCCGCGGGCACCTCGATCGGCATGGACAAGTTCTTCGTCGTGAAGGCGGGAGCCACGGCCGCGCAGATCAACGCCGCGCTGGCCGAGGGGAAGAACCTGCTGGTCACCCCGGGCGTCTACCACCTCGACCAGACGCTGAAGGTGACCAGGCCCGACACCGTCGTCCTGGGGCTCGGCCTTGCCACGTTCATCCCGGACAACGGGGTCACCGCGATGACGGTGGCCGACGTCGACGGGGTCAAGGTCGCCGGCATCCTCTTCGACGCCGGTACGACGAACTCCCAGACCCTGATGGAGGTCGGCCCGGCCGGCTCCTCGGCCGGGCACGCGGCGAATCCGACCTCGCTGCACGATGTCTTCTTCCGGGTCGGCGGCGCCGCCGTGGGCCGGGCGACCACCAGCCTGGTGGTCAACAGCGACCACGTCATCGGCGACCACATGTGGATCTGGCGCGGCGATCACGGCAGCGGCATCGGCTGGAACAGCAACAAGGCGGACACCGGCCTCGTCGTCAACGGGGACGACGTGACGATGTACGGACTCTTCGTCGAGCACTACCAGAAGCACCAGACGATCTGGAACGGCAACGGCGGGCGCACGTACTTCTACCAGAACGAGATGCCGTACGACGTGCCGGACCAGGCGTCCTGGATGAACGGCTCCACCCAGGGCTACGCCGCCTACAAGGTCGCGGACTCGGTCACCAGCCACCAGGCGTACGGGCTCGGAAGCTACTGCTACTTCAGCTCGAACCCGGCGGTGACGGCCGAGCACGCCTTCGAGGTCCCGGACAACCCGAACGTCCGGTTCCAGAGCATGGTGACCGTCTCGCTCGGCGGCACCGGAACGATCCGCCACGTCATCAACGGGCGGGGCGGCCCCTCCAACTCCTCGTCGAACGTGGCCAATCTCGTCAGCCACCCCTGAGTACAGCGACGTCCGGAAACGGGCTGACGGCGGCGGGCGCGGAAGGTGTCTTCACACCTTCCGCGCCCGCCGTTGTCCGATCGCTCGATGGAGCGGCACTTCGCCGCCTCGGGCGCCGGATCGCCGTGACGTACCTCGTCCAGATCGTCGAACAGGCCCCCACCGCCGAGCTGTTCGCCGCCGCCAAGCACCCCTGCACGCAGGCCCTGCTCCCCGCCGCTCCGGTACCCGACCCGGTTCTCCAGCGCTCCCGTGAACGTATCGTGCTCCACGGCGAGCTGCCCAGCCCGCTGGACCCTCCGCCCGGCTGCCGCTTCCCCCAGAGCTGTTCGGCGGGTGGTGTGGCTATCAGCCGGAGGCGTGACGAACGATGCCGCTGGAGTGCTCTGCGGTGGGGATCATGACTGGTGTGAATTGGCTACGGGCCGCGGTCGTGGCGGCGCGGGGCGCTATGTTTTCCTGCCCTTGCGGTCGCGTTGAGTCAATCGGCGCTGGAAGTAAGGCAGGAGTTCGGTGTGCTGTCGGCGCAGAGCCGCTCGCGCTGCGTTGGCTCCGGGGGCGCCGTGAACACCGCCGCCGGGGTGCGCGGAAGCAGAGGCGAGATAGAGCCCGGGAAGGGGCGTCTCCGGGCGGCCCGTGCCGGGGGAGGGGCGGAAGACCAACTGCTGGTGCATGGCGGTGGTTCCGCCGTTGATGGCGCCGCCGTGGAGGTTGGCATCCATGCTCTCCAGAGTGGGTGGGGCGAGGATGCGCCGGGCCTTGATGAGGCCGCGGAAGCCCGGGGCATAGCGTTCGACCTGTGCTTCGACCCGGTCCGCCATGATCTCCTGCTCGGGGATGTCCCAGGACCCGGTCAGTCCAGCCTCCCCAGCGTCTCCCCGGACCCGGTGCGGAACATGCGTGTATGCCCACGCGGATTCGGTGCCGAGGGGCGAGCGGCTGGGGTCGGCGGTGGTCATCTGGCCGAAGAGGGCGAAGGGTTCGTCGGGGATGCGGCCCATGGCGATCTGCGAGGCGAAGCGGGTGAGGCTGTCCACGCCCTCCGCGAGGTGGACGGTCCCTGCCTGTGCGGCCTCCGGGCAGGTCCAGGGCGCCGGGCCGTTCAGCGCCCAGTCCACCTTGAACGTGGCGAAGTCCCACTGGAAACGCTTCAGGTCGGCGAGCAGCTGTCCGGGAAGGTGCTCTTCGGCCACCAGGGAGCCGTAGAGCGCGGGCGCGGACACATCGGCCAGGACTGCCTTGCGGGCCGGGACTGCCTCGCCACTCGCGGTGCGTACTCCGACGGCCCTGCCGCCGCGGACGATGACCTCGGTGACGTGTTCCCCGCAGCGGACGGTACCGCCGTGCCGCGCGAGCCGGCGGACGAGAGCGGAGGTGAGCGCCCCGGAGCCTCCGGTGGGGACGGGGAAGCCGTAGGTCTGGCCGAGCATGGACATGAGCCAGCCGAAGCCGCCGCTGCCCGCCGCCTCCGGTGCGAGGTCCGCGTGCAGGGCATTGCCCGCGAGCAGGAGTCTGCCGCCCTCTCCGCGGAACTCCTCCTCTCCCAGTCGTCGCACCGGCAGCACCATCGTCCTGGCCAGTCGGAGCCCACCCGCCGCGCGCAGCCGGAGCGCCAGACGGGCGCCGGCGCGGACCGGGGGGAACGGCGTGAACAGTGCGTCGATGATGCCGGGCCGCAGTGTCTCCCAGACGTTCCGCAGCTCTTTCCACGCGGCCCCGTCCCCGGGAGCGAACGCCTCCAGGCTCGCGGCCGTCTCTTCCAGGTCACGGCTGAGGACGGCGCAGCGGCCGTCGAGCAGGGGGTGGGCGAGCACTTTCGGGGCGTAGCTCCAGCTCAGCCCCTCACGCTCCAGACGCAGGCCGCCCAGGACCGGGGAGGCGGCCGCGAGGGGGTAGAAGGCGCTGAAGAGGTCGCTGGTGAATTCCGGGTCCACTCTCCGGTCGTGGCGGACCGCTCCACCGGGCTCGTTCTGGGCTTTCCAGAACCTCCACGCTCCAGCCCGCGTCGGCCAGGAGGTTGGCCGCGACCAGCCCGTTGGGACCCGCCCCGATCACTACGGCGTCCGGCATGGCTGGCTCCCGGCTCGGTGGTTGGCGCCCCGTCCGGGGGAGCGGTTGGGGCCAGCGGGGTATCGGTTCACACCCTGCGAGGTCGCGGTCGCCCGCGAGCCGAGCGGGGCGGGACTTCGCCGGCCTCGCACAGCCGGGCCAGACGGCCCAGCATCACGCGGTGCCTCACTTGCTGGGCCGCGTCCAGGAGGCCGTTGTGCAGAGCGCCTCCCGCACCGCGTAGGGGGTGTTCGTCAAAGATGATCAGCGTGTGCTCGCCCCAGGGCCGCAGCTCAATCGCGATCCTGGCGGACCCCAGCGGCCCACTGTCCGCCTCCAGCTCGAGGACGGCGGTCGGTTCGCTGCGGCGCACCACGGTCCGGTTGTGCAGGGTGAACGGCCCGATCCTGATCTCGTATCGGAGGGTTGCTCCCAGCTCCGGCCACTGACCCGCGTCCACCTGGGCCTTGGCGGCGCCAACGACAGGGCAGGAGGCCGGAGACCGCGGCTCCAGTGGCGGCGGCCACCAAGAAGGTCGAACCTGGACGAGGTGGGCACGTGCCTGGCGAGACGAGCGGGATCCCGAACCTGTCTGTGTCCCCATGGGGAGGCTTTCGATGACGATCGCTGCCACACGGCCCGCCGGCTTCGGGAACCTGTGGACGCTGCCGGGGGTCTACGCTCCGCAGGCCGATACCTACCTGCTCGCCCAGGCTCTTCGAAGTGAAGGGCTCACAGCGGGCATGGAAGTCCTCGATGTCTGCACCGGAAGCGGCGCGCTCGCTCTGCTGGCCGCGCGGATGCGCGCCCGGGTGACAGCGACCGACATCTCCCGGCGGGCAGTGATGACCGCACGGATGAACGCCGCCCGCGCCGGTCACCGTATCCGGGTGATGCACGGCGACCTCACCGGGCCGGTCGTCGGTCAGCGCTTCGATCTGGTGATGAGTAACCCGCCCTACGTGCCCACACCCTACGAACACCGTTCCCACCCTCATGGATCCGCGGTCGCCTGGGACGCCGGACACGGCGGGCGGCAGGCCCTGGACCGGATATGCGCTCATGCACGGGACCTGCTCCGGCCACACGGCGTACTGCTCCTGGTGCACTCCGGGCTCTGCGGCGTCGAGGAGACGCTCAGCAGGATGACGGATTCCGGCCTGCGCTGCTCCGTGACGGAGCGGTCTTGCGTGCCCTACGGACCCGTGATCACCAAGAGACTGCCGTGGCTGCGGGATCAGGGACTGATCAACGCCGACGAAGACACAGAGGAACTGGTGGTCATCCGTGCCGAACGAACCTGACCACGCCAGGCGTGTGACCGTTGTCCGCGACGGTCCGATTCTCATCGAAGGGCCGGTGGAAATCGTCCAGGAGGACGGCACGACCACCGCCTCCGACCGGTTCGTCGTCGCCGTCTGCACCTGCCGCCGCAGCCGCGCGTATCCCTGGTGCGACACCAGCCACCGCCGCCGTACGAAACCTTCCCGCGCCGGCAGCAGCGAGGGCGGCGACCGGTCTTCCGGCAGCGACCCGAAGGACACGCATGATGGCAACCACCACTGAGCACAGCCCTGCCGGCCCCACCGTGCCCCGTGCTCGAGGGCCGCTCTCGGCCGGTCTGTTCGCTGCCCTTGCATCGCCGCAGCATGCTCCTCCAGGGGTGGACGACGCCGCAGCCGCGGATCCGTACGGGGAAGACCTGCAGCTGGCCCTCTACGTGCTCTACGAGTTGCACTACCAAGGATTCGCAGCAGTCGCCGAGGACCGTGAATGGGACCCGGCGCTGATGCCGTTGCGCCGGGCCCTCGAACGGCGGTTCCTCGGCGCTCTGCGGACCGACGTTCCTTCCGGACGCTCGGCCGACGAGGCCGTCGGAGAGCTGCTGGTCGAGCCTGCAGATCATCGTGGCAGCGTCGCCCACCACCTCGAACACGCGGGAGAACTGTGGCAGATGCGCGAGTACGCCGCCCTGCGCTCCCTTTACCACCTCAAGGAGGCGGACCCGCATGCCTGGGTGATCCCCCGGCTGCGCGGGCGGGCCAAGGCCGGCATGGTCGCCATCGAATACGACGAGTTCGGTGCCGGGCGGGCCGAGAACATTCACGCTCAGCTCTTCGCCGAGCTGATGGACGACCTGGGCCTGGACACCGCCTACGGCGGCTACGTGGAGGCGGCGCCCGCCCCCGCGCTCGCCGTCGTTAACGTCATGACGCTGTTCGGCCTGCGGCGAGCCCTGCGCGGCGCACTGGTGGGCCATTTCGCATGCGTGGAGATCACCTCGTCGCCAGGTTCCCGACGACTCGCTGCGGCGATGCGGCGCGTCGGCGCCGGGCCCGCGGCCGAACGCTTCTACACCGAGCATGTGGAGGCGGACGCCGTCCACGAGCAGGTCGTACGGCGAGAGGTGATCGGCGGGCTGCTCACCGAGGAACCGAGCCTGGATGCCGAGGTGGCTTTCGGCGCTGACGCCACTGTGTACCTGGAAAGCCGGCTGGCGTCTCATCTGCTGAAGACTTGGCAGCTTGGGCGGTCGGCGTTGCGCGACGGCGATGGTTCCACCCGGCTGCCACCCTGAGGCGAGGGCCGTGCTCAGACGGTTCGAGGAGTGAGTGGGAGCGTGGCCGGGCCGTGCGGTACGTCGGTGACCCGTGGTCCGAGGGCCGGATGTGCGCGGTCGCCCGCGACCCGCGGACCGGGGTGCTGTCCGCGGCCGCGAACCCGCGGGGAATGCAGGGGTACGCGGTCGCCCGCTGACCGGCGCCGCCACCCGGTCACGACCGGGCCGGTCGTGACCGGACGCCGGCCGGCCATCCACCCGTCATGACCAGGTCGTCGTCGCCCCGGCCCCGCGTGCTTAGCTGGGGGCATGATCGATGACTTCCTTGCCGGGGACCTGACCGAGGTCGAGGCGGCGGTCCGCGCAGCGGCCGCCGCCGAGATCATGCCGCGCTACCGGCAGCTCGCCGCACACGAGATCGTCGAGAAGAACGGCCCGCACGACCTCGTGACCACCGCGGACCGCCTCGCCGAGGAACACCTCACCGCCTCCCTGAGCCGGCTCCTGCCCGGTTCGGTGGTCGTCGGTGAGGAGGCGGTCCACGCCGATCCGAAGGTGTACGAGGCACTGAGCGGCGAGGCGCCCGTCTGGATCGTCGACCCGGTCGACGGCACCCGCCAGTTCGTCCACGGCGAGCCCGGCTTCTGCACCCTGGTCGCCCTCGCGCACCACGGCGAGACCCTGGCCTCCTGGACGTACGCCGCCGCCCTGGACGAGATGGCCGTGGCCGTCCGGGGCCGGGGCGCGACACTCAACGGCGCGCCCCTGCACTCCGGTTCGCCCGCGCCCGGCACGGTCCTGCGGGTGGCGATGTCGCACCCCGACTACACCACCGACGCCCAGAAGCGCGCCCTGCTGGGGCTGCGCACCGAGGGCATCGACGCCCGCCCCTGCGGCTCGGCCGGCCTCGAATACCTCGGCGTCGCCCGCGGGGCCCTGGACGCGGTCGCCTTCAACTGGGAGTTCGCCTGGGACCACGCGGCGGGCCTCCTGCTGGTCACCGAGGCGGGCGGCGCCCAGGCCACGCTGTCCGGTGTGCCGTTCCGTATCGCCGGGGGCAACGACCTGCCCTTCACGGCCGCCCGCGACCGGGCGACGGCCGACAGCGTCCTGGCCGCGCTGCGCGCCGGGGGCTGAGAAGACGCAGGCTGAGGAGACGCAGGCCGAGGAGACGGGGGCTGAGGAGACGGGGGCTGAGGAGCCGGGGGCGGCGAGGCAGGCGCGGGCCTCGCCGCCCCCGGCCCGCTGCGCCACGGCCGTCCGGCGGGACTGGGCGGATTGCCTCAGTTCACGCTCGTACCGTGCTTGACCAGGCAGAACGGGTGCCCTGCGGGGTCGGCGTAGATACGCCACGGCCGCGCGGACCCGGCGCCGTCGTCGAGTACGGCCGCACCGGCCGCCACCACCTCGGACTCGGCCGCGTCCAGGTCGGGGACCCCGAAGTCCAGATGGAACTGCTGCGGGCGCTCCGGATCGGGCCACCGCGGCGGCCGGTGGTCCGCCACCCGCTGGAAGGCGAGCACCAGCCCGGCGGCGGTGTGCAGCGTCGCCCAGTTCTCGTCGAGCGCCCATCGGCGGTCCGCCTGGTTCACACGCCCGCCGAGCAGCGAGTGGTAGAACCCGGCGAGACGCGCGGGATCGGGACAGTCGAGCACCACGCACTGCAGTTCGGCGATCATGGCGGAATCGTAGGGCCTGCCCGACGGCTCAGCTTCGGTCAGGGTCCTGGGCGGACGTGCCGGCCAGGACCGCCCGTACGTCGTTCACGACTTCCGCGGCCGTTTCCACCGCCGCGGCGTCCAGCCCCCGCAGCGCCTCGCCGGCCCGGTCCGCGAAGTCCGCGGGCGTGTCCGGCAGGGCGGCGGCCGCCGCCAGCGCGCCCTTCTCGTTGAGGCACCAGGTGCGGTGATGGGCGTGGAGCGACTGCGTGAGGATGCCGAACGCCCGGGACAGGCAGAGCGAGACATGGAGCCGGTCGCCGGAAGGAGCCGACTTACGGGCCGACGCCACCGAGAACTCCGCCTCCCAGGCCGCATCGGCGAGGGCCGTGCGCAGCGGTTCCGGGTAGTCGCGGGTCTCGGCCTGAAGCTCCGTCAATTCCCCTTGCACGTCAGCGAGTACCCGTCCGAGTGCGACCTCGCCCGGATAGGCGGGGGACCAGAAGCCGAGCGGATGGCCCGGCTGGACGCCCACCTCGTAGCGCCCCTGGCGGCAGTCGGACCAGACCGCCTCGACCCGGTCCAGATCGCGCAGGATCCAGTCCACCGGCGTGCCGTCCACCCGGAGCCAGGCCCCGCCGTTGACCCAGGGCCCCCAGCCGCCGGGCCCGGCCACCTCGACCGGCGAACCCTGCACCTCACGGGCCAGCGCGGTCAGCGCGGCCAGGTCCGGGACGCCGCGGTAGTAGAGGCCCAGATCCCAGTCGGAGTCCGGGCGGTGGGTGCCCCGGGCCCGGCTGCCGCCCAGGACGACGGCCCGGATCCCGGGCACGGCGACGAGCCGTTCGGCCATGGCGCCGATCCACCGGTACGTCGCGGAATCCTCCGGGGCCGCCCCGGAGCCGGGGAGCGGATCGGAGAGCGGTGTGGGGCGCGGCGGCCGCGCCGGGTTCGCAGAGGTCATCGAGCGGGAACCCTACCCGCGCCCGCAGCGCCTGCGCCTGTGAATATCCTGGGGACTCCGACCGTCGGCTGACAAAGGAGTCCGAAGGTGCCGTCGATGCTTGACGCAGTCGTCGTGGGGGCAGGCCCCAACGGGCTGACCGCCGCAGTCGAACTGGCCCGCCGCGGCTACACCGTGGAGGTCTTCGAAGCCGGGCGGACCGTCGGCGGCGGAGCCCGCACCGAGGAGCTCACCCTCCCCGGCTTCCGCCACGACCCCTGCTCGGCGGTCCACCCGCTCGGCATCGGCTCACCCGCCTTCGACGCGATGCCGCTCGCCCGGCACGGCCTGGAGTGGCTGCAGCCCCGGCTGGCCCTCGCCCACCCGTTCCCGGACGGGTCCGCCGCCGTGCTGGCGAGCTCGGTGGGGGAGAGCGCCATGTCGCTCGGACCGCGTGACGCGGGGGCGTACCGCAGACTCCTCGCACCGTTCCTCGGCCACTGGGACAGCATCGCCCAGGACTTCCTGCGTACCCCGTGGGACGGGCTGCCGCGCGACCCGTACCGCTGGGTGCGCTTCGGTCTGGACGCCATCCAGCCCGCCACGCTGCTGTCCCGTCGCTTCAGCGGCGAGAAGGCGCGCGGCCTCTTCGCCGGACTGGCCGCCCATGCCATAGCCCCCACCGGCGGTGTCGCGACGGGCGGAATCGCCCTGCTCTTCGCCCTGGCCGCGCACGAGAAGGGCTGGCCGGTGCCGCGCGGCGGCTCCCAGGCCATCTCCGACGCCCTCGCCTCGTACCTGCGGGAACAGAGCGGTGTCATCCACACCGGTACGGAGGTCAAGCGACTGGACGAACTCCCGCCGGCCCGCGCCTACATCTTCGACACCTCGCCGACCGCGCTGGCCCGGATCGCCGGACTGGGCAACGCCTATCAGGGCTACCGCTACGGCGCGTCCTGCTTCAAGATCGACTACGCCCTGTCGGGCCCCGTCCCCTGGACCGCCGATGAGGCCCGCCGGGCGGGCACGGTGCACATCGGCCCCACGGCCGGCGAGATCGATTCCGCCCTGCACGCCGCGGTCACCGGCCACGACCCGAGTGTGCCGTTCCTGATCACCGCCCAGCCCAGCCTCGTCGACCCGTCCCGCGCCCCCGAGGGCAAGCAGGTGTTCTGGGTGTACGGACACGTCCCGGCAGGCTGGGAGGGCGACGCCACCGAGGTCATCGAACGCCAGCTGGAGCGCTTCGCCCCCGGCTTCCGTGACCTGGTGCTCGCCCGCGCGGTGACGGGACCGCCCCAGCTCGCCGCGCGCAACGCGAACTACGTGGACGGGGACATCGCCTGCGGTGCCTTCTCGGGGCTGCAGACGGTGATCCGCCCCAGGCTCGCCCGGGTGCCGTACGCGACGGCGCATCCGGCGGTCTTCATCTGCTCGTCGGCGACCCCGCCCGGACCGGGTGTGCACGGCATGTCCGGACACCACGCGGCGAAGGCGGTATGGCGCCGGCTGCGGGAGTCGGGTCCGTCCCGCAGGTGACCCTCGGCCTCAGGGGCGGTGCGGGTCCGCGAGGGCGCGGAAGCGGGACTCGGTGTCGTCGTGCTCGACGAGGCGCCCGGCCGGCCCCGCGCAGCGCGGTGCGGGCCCGGAGTGGGCGCCGGGAGCCCCGGACCCGCTCGCCCTCAGGCGGTCCGTGCCGGACTCAGGCGGTCCGCGCCGGACTCAGGCGGTCCGCGCCGGTCCGGCTCCCTCGACGTCGAAGGTCACCTCGTCCTCGTAACACCACCACCAGGTCTCGCCCGGCTCGTAGGAGCGGATGAGCGGGTGCCCGGTGGTGGAGTGGTGCGCGGTGGCGTGCTTGTTGCGGGACGAGTCGCAGCATCCGACGTGTCCGCAGGTCGGGCACTCGCGCAGATGCACCCAGGTGTCGCCCTTCGCGACACATTCCGTGCAGGAGTCGGCACTGTCCGGGGCGACCTGCCGCACCTGGTCCAGGTGGGAGCAGATCGGTGTCGCCTGTGCGTCCGTCATCGTCGGGCCTCCTTCTCGTCGCTCGCCGCAGCCGCCCTGTCCCATTCTCGTGCGAAGTCCGGAACGGGGCGAGAGGAGGAGCGGATCGCAGCGGTGCGGGCAGCTCAGGGCTGATGTCGGATTCTCGCCAGCCGTGGCCCGGCCGGGTGCCCCATCCTTGAACCATGCACACCGACACCGAGCGCTGCGTGCGAGCTGTCCGGTCCAAGGACTCCCGTTTCGACGGCTGGTTCTTCACCGCGGTCCTGACCACCGGGATCTACTGCCGGCCGAGTTGCCCCGTCGTGCCGCCCAAGGTCGAGAACATGACCTTCTACCCGAGCTCCGCCGCCTGCCAGCAGGCCGGATTCCGGGCCTGCAAGCGGTGCCGGCCCGACACCAGTCCGGGGTCGCCCGAGTGGAACGCCCGCGCCGACTCCGTCGCCCGCGCGATGCGGCTCATCCGGGACGGGGTCGTCGACCGGGAAGGGGTACCCGGGCTCGCCACCCGGCTCGGGTACTCCGCCCGGCAGATCGAGCGGCAGCTCCTCGCGGAGCTGGGCGCGGGCCCGCTGGCGCTGGCCAGGGCGCAGCGGGCACAGACCGCGCGGGTGCTGATCGAGACCACGGGGCTGCCCATGGCCGAGGTGGCGTTCGCGGCCGGGTTCGCCTCGATCCGCACCTTCAACGACACCGTCCGTGAAGTCTTCGCCCTCGCCCCGGGCGAGCTGCGCGGCCGCGCAGCTCGGTCGGCGAAACCCCCGTCCACGCCGGGCGTGATAGCGCTGCGGCTGCCGTACCGCGCACCGCTCAACCCCAGCAACCTCTTCGGGCACCTCGCCGCGACGGCCGTCCCCGGCGTGGAGGAGTGGCGCGACGGCGCCTACCGTCGCACGCTCGATCTTCCGTACGGGCACGGCATCGTCGCCCTCACCCCGCACCCCGACCACATCGCCTGCCGGCTCTCGCTCACCGACCCGCGTGATCTCACCCTGGCCATCAGCCGCTGCCGCTGGCTGCTGGACCTCGACGCGGATCCGGTCGCGGTCGACGAACAGCTGCGCGCCGATCCGCTGCTCGCCCCGCTGGTCGACAAGGCGCCGGGGCGGCGGGTGCCGAGAACGGTCGACGGCGCGGAGTTCGCCGTGCGGGCCGTGCTCGGCCAGCAGGTGTCGACCGCCGCGGCCCGTACCCACGCGGCCCGGCTGGTCACCGCCCACGGCACGCCCGTCGACGACCAGGAGGGCGGTCTCACCCACCTCTTCCCGGCATCCGGGGCGCTGGCCGGGCTCGATCCCGAGCAGCTGGCCCTGCCGCGCAGCCGCCGCCGGACGCTCACCACACTCGTCGAGGCGCTGGCGGACGGTTCGCTGCGGCTCGGCACCGACACCGACTGGGAGAAGGCGCGCGCCGAACTGGCCGCGCTGCCCGGCTTCGGGCCGTGGACGGTCGAGGTCATCGCCATGCGGGCACTCGGCGATCCGGACGCCTTCCTGCCGACGGATCTCGGCATCCGGCGGTCCGCGCGGGAACTAGGTCTGCCCTCGACACCGGCCGCGCTCACCACCCGCGCGGCGGCCTGGCGCCCATGGCGGGCGTATGCGGTCCAGTATCTGTGGACCGTCGACGACCACCCCATCAACCACCTTCCCGCACCAGGAAGTCCATCGTGACCACAGCACGCACCACCACCGTCGTCGCCTCCCGGCGGCACACCGTGACCGACAGCCCCTACGGCCCGCTGACCCTCGTCGCCACCGACGGGGTCCTCGCCGGCCTCTACATGACCGCTCAGCGGCACCGTCCGCCCGAGGAGACCTTCGGCGAGCCCGATCCCGTCCCCTTCGGCGAGACGATCCGGCAGCTGGACGCCTATTTCGCGGGTGAACTAAAGGAGTTCGACCTTCCGCTGCACCTGGACGGAACGCCGTTCCAGCGCACCGTCTGGGCGGAGCTCCGGCGGATTCCGTACGGTGAGACGCGTTCGTACGGCGAACTGGCCGAGATCCTCGGCAAGCCCGGGGCCTCGCGTGCGGTGGGGCTGGCCAACGGCAAGAACCCGGTCGGCATCATCGTGCCCTGCCACCGGGTGATCGGAGCGTCGGGGAGTCTCACCGGATACGGCGGCGGACTCGACCGCAAGCAGCGGCTGCTGGCCTTCGAGAACGGTACGCGGGACACGGTCCAGGCACTCTTCTAGAGCACGCGACCCGCGGGCCCGCCCCCGCCCACGTGCCGGGCGGACGGGCCCGCGTCGGTGCCCCGTGCCGGGGCTCCTCGCGTCAGCCGACGAAGATCTCGACGACCGTCCAGATCGCCAGGCCGAGCATGCACACGCCGCCGATCCGCTGGACCGTCTTGAGCGGTACGCGCTTGGCGATGAAGCGTCCGGCGAGCAGCGCCAGCGCCGATACGGACATCAGGGCCGCCGCGGACCCGATCGCGGTGGACCAGGCGCCGTTGCTCGCGGCCAGGTTGGCCGTGGTGATCTGGGTGAGGTCGCCCCATTCGCTGATGAACACCGCCATGAAGGCGGTCGAGTAGACGGGCCAGAAGCCGGTCACCGTTTTCGGGCCGTCCTCGTCGTCCTCGTCGCCCGCGTGGGCCCGGAGCAGCATGAACGCGCCGAACGCGAAGAGGGACGCCGAGACGAGCTTGACGATCCAGTCGGGCAGCAGCCCGAGGAGGCCGCCCGCTCCGACCGCGATGGCGACATGGACGATGAACGCGGACGACGTGCCGAACCAGACGTAGAGCGGGCGCATGCGCGTGCCCATGGCCAACGACGCGAACATCGTCTTGTCGGGGAGCTCCGCGAGGAAGATCAGCCCGAAAGCGGTGAGGATCGCCAGGGGGTCGAGATGCATTCCGGGTGGCTTTCTGTAAGAGCCGGGCTCCGGGGCCTTCCGCGAAGTGCCACTCGGGCTTTTCGGAGGACCACTCGGCCCGGCATGACGGCGGCACCCGCGGGACGCGGGTGTGTCATACCTGACCGAAGGTCTCGCCCGCCCGTGATGATCCACGAACCCGGCCACCGGGAACCCGGGGGTTCCAGTGTGTCGACGACCGGTTTGCAGGGCTACTCCCCTTCGCAACCCACAACATTACCGCACCCGGCAGCGGGGGAGCTCACCCGTTCGAGCCGACAGCGGCCCCGGTACAGTCCCACGGTGATCATCCACGTCCCGATCGGGAGTCTGCCCGCATGAGCCGCCGCGACCGCAGGGCCACCACCCCGCCCCGGCCCACCGTCAGCGTCTGCCGCGGCTGCTGCTGCGGCACCCCGAAGATCGTGGGCGTGGACCACGCGGGGCTGCTCGCCGCGGTGCGCGGCTCGCTCGACGGGATCGCGACGGTCCGGGTCGTGGACTGCCTGGACGCCTGCGACCAGGCCGACGTCGTGGTCGTCCAGCCGTCCGCCGAAGGCCGCCGCGCCGGTGGCCGGCCGGTCTGGCTCGGCCTGGTGAACGACACCGAGGCGATCGCCGACATCGCCGGCTGGGTGGCGGCGGGCGGCCCGGGACTCGTGGACCCGCCCGGAATCCTGGACCTGTACGAGTTCCGTCCCTCCCGCCGGGTGCGGCAGGAACTGGAGGAACTGGCGGAGGACCAAGGCATGTGAGCCCCCCCGCCCCTCGCCCCCCGCCCCTCGCCGCTCGCCTCAGGCGACGGGCAGACCGTCCTCCAGCTCCGCCGCGCCCGCGCCCGAGTCCAGGACGTCCAGCGCCGCCTTCACCCGCAGCCCGAGTCCGACGGGCAGATGGCTGCCCAGCTCCGCCCGGCCGACCAGCTTCCACGACAGCAGCTCGTCCTCCTGGATGCGCACCGCCTTCAGCTGCTGCTCGTCGAGCACGCCGCCGTCGTAGACGTAGGCGACGATCGGTGGCCGCGCGGTGCCGCGCGCCCAGTCGACCGCGAGCAGCCGGCCCGGCTCCAGGTCGAGACCGATCTCCTCGGCCGACTCGCGCCGGGCCGCCTGCCGGGGGGTCTCGCCCTCGGCCGACTCGATCGTGCCGCCGGGCAGGGTCCAGTCGTCCCGGTAGTTCGGCTCGACGAGCAGCAGCCGGCCCTCCGCGTCGCGGAAGATGCAGGCCGCGCCCGCGAGCACTTTGGGGAGTCCGTCGATATACGTGGCGTAGTCATCGGTGGTCACACGAGCAGCCTAGGGCCTGCCGTTCGGCGGACGACGTTACTTCGCGAACACTCCTGGAGCCTGCCGGGCGCCGCGGGTCCAGGGCACGGACAGCCATGGGCAGGGGGCGGGTGGTCCGGATAAGGTCGGGGCGGCGCGACTGCCTGTTCGAAAGCAAAGGGAATCAAGGTGACGGACGGAGCAGTGATGGAGACCGCACGCGTGCTCGTCGCGGCGGACAAGTTCAAGGGCTCGCTCACGGCCGTACAGGTCGCGGAGCGGGTCACGGCCGGGCTGCGGCGCATCGCCCCCGAGGTGCGGGTCGAGACCCTGCCCGTGGCGGACGGCGGCGACGGCACGGTGGCAGCGGCCGTGGCCGCCGGGTTCGAGCGCCGCGAGGCGCGGGTGACCGGGCCGCTGGGGGAGCCGGTGACGGCGGCGTACGCCCTGCGCGGCACCACGGCGGTGGTGGAGATGGCCGAGGCCTCGGGCCTCCAACAGCTGCCCGAGGGCGTGTTCGCCCCGCTCACCGCGACCACGTACGGCTCGGGCGAACTGCTGCTCGCCGCGCTCGAAGCGGGCGCCAGGACCCTGGTGTTCGGGGTCGGCGGCAGTGCGACCACGGACGGCGGTGCGGGCATGCTGGCCGCGCTCGGCGCACGGTTCCTGGACGCGGACGGCAAGCCCGTGGGCCCCGGCGGCGGCGGGCTCGCCGATCTCGCCACGGCCGATCTGTCCGGGCTCGACCCGCGGCTCGCCGGGATCGACCTGGTCCTCGCGAGCGATGTCGACAACCCGCTGACCGGGCCGAAGGGCGCGCCGGAGGTGTACGGGCGTCAGAAGGGCGCGACCGAGGAGGACATCGCGGTCCTCGACGCGGCGCTCGCCCACTACGCCTCGGTGCTGGGTCCTGACCACGCGGAACTGCCCGGGGCCGGGGCGGCGGGCGGCATCGGGTACGGGGCGCTGGTCGCCCTCGGTGCGCGGTTCCGGCCGGGGATCGAGGTGATGCTCGACGTGCTCGGCTTCGCTCCCGCGCTGGCCCGCGCCACGCTGGTGATCACCGGTGAGGGCTCGCTCGACGAGCAGACCCTGCACGGCAAGGCCCCGGCGGGTGTCGCCGCGGCGGCCCGTGCGGCGGGCATCGAGGTCGTCGCGGTCTGCGGCCGCCTCGCGCTGGCGCCCGAGGCGCTCGGCCGGGCCGGGATCCGCCGTGCGTACGCGCTCACCGAGCTGGAGCCGGATCCGGCGGTGTGCATGGCCGAGGCGGGGCCGCTGCTGGAGCGGGCGGCGGAGTCCATCGCCCGGGACTTCCTGCGCTGACCTCCCCGCGCCTCAATCGCCGGAGGGGCCGGACATCAGCCTCGCCGGCGTTTGAGGCGCGGTGCGCGGGGCGGAGCCCCGGTGTGCGGACGCCTCGCAGCACCGCCGCCCCCGGCAGCGACCGCACCGCGTCCAGCGCCGGCACCACCTTCACCTCTACCAGCTCCCGCGGCCGCGACAACGACCGTGACGTCAGCCCCTCCAGCCACCGCAGCCGGTTCAGCACGGTGTTGCGGTGGCAGCCCAGCCGGTCCGCCGTCCGCGCCGCCGATCCTCCGCACTCCAGCCACGCGTCCAGCGTCGACACCAGCAGGCCCCGGTCCGCCGGGTCACGGGCCGGCAGGGGGCCGAAGACCTCCCCGGCCAGGTAGGCCGACACCACGGGCCGGCCGGCCACCAGGGCCGCGAGGACCCTGCCGTCCAGGCAGACGACGTCCTCCCCGCCGGGGCCGCACGTCAGCAGCGCCGCGTCGGCCGGCCGGCGCGCCGTGCCCAGACCCGCTCCTCCCCGCGCTGCCGCATGCCCGCTCCGTCCTCCGTCCTCCGCACTCCGCCGGGGACCGCTTCCGCGCCCGGCCGCCCGGCCGCCGTGTCGCCGACGTGAGCATGCCGACGGCCCGGACGGGGGGCGACAGCCGGCGGTCCGACTCTGTGCGCGTGCACAAGCACCGGTCTCCCGCGCTGGTCATCCGCAGCGTCTGCGCCGGGTTCCGTGGACGGGCGGCCCGCCCGCTGCTGGTCTGGGGCCCCATGGCGCAGGTGGCGGGCGCGGCCGGAAGCAGCGGCCGACGCCACGGCGCCGCCCGGCCCGGCGAATCGCGCCGGACCGGTTCGACGACAAGGCGGAAGGAGGAGGACGCATGGCGACGCTGGAGATCCGCGGACTGTCCGTCAGCTACGGCCCCGTACGCTCCCTGCGCGACGTCTCCCTCGACGTGCCGGCGGGCGCGATCACCGCCGTACTCGGCGGCAACGGGGCCGGGAAGACCACACTGCTGCGGGCCGTCTCGCGGACCCTCGGCTTCCACCGAGGTACGGGCACGGGCACCGTCCGCTTCGACGGGCACCGGCTGGACGGGCTGCGCCCCGCCCAGGTGGTGGCCGCCGGAGTGGTCCAGGTCCCCGAGGGACGCCAGGTGTTCGCCCGGATGACGGTGGCCGACAATCTGCGGGCGGGCGCCCTCGGGGCCCGCGGCGGCCGCAAGGCGTCGGCCGGCGCCCTGACCCGCGTACACGAACTGTTCCCGGTCCTGGGCCGGCGCGCCCACCAGCGCGCCGGGCTGCTCTCCGGCGGCGAGCAGCAGATGCTGGCCATGGGGCGCGCCCTGATGGCCCGGCCCCGGCTGCTGCTGCTCGACGAGCCCTCGCTCGGCCTCGCCCCGCTGATGGCGGCGCGGATCGCCGAGACGGTGCGGGAGATCAACGCGGCGGGCACCTCCGTCCTGCTCGTCGAGCAGAACGCGGCGATCGCCCTGCGGCTCGCCTCGACGGCGTACGTGCTGGAGGTCGGCGAGGTCACCCTGGAGGGACCGGCCGACGCGCTCGCCGCATCCGACGAGGTGCGCCGGCGCTATCTGGGCGTCGTCGACGAGACGGCCGCCGCGGACGCGGACCGGGCAGCCGGTTCCGTACGCACCCTGAGCAGGTGGTCCGCATGAGGACCGCCGGGCAAGCCGCACCGCTCACGACCGCCCCGGCCGCACTCGCCGTCCGTGACATCACCGTCCGCTTCGCCGGGCTCACCGCCCTGGACGGCGTCTCCTTCACCGTGGAACCCGGCAGCGTGCATGCCGTCATCGGCCCCAACGGGGCGGGGAAGTCCACCTGCTTCAACGTGCTCTCCGGGGTGTACCGGGCCGCCGCCGGAAGCGTCCGCCTCGGGACGGCGGAACTCACCGGACTCGCCCCGCACAAGATCGCCGCCCTCGGCGTCGCCCGTACCTTCCAGAACCTCGCGCTGCCCCCGCACGCCACCGTCGCGGACAGCCTGCTGCTCGGCCGCCACCGGCTCACCCGCGCCGGGTTCCTCGCGAGCGGACTGCGCCTCCCGGCCGCCGCCCGCGAGGCCCGGCGCCACCTCGAACGGGTCCGCGAGATCGCCGAATTCATCGGCCTGGAAAAGGAGTTGGAGCGGCCCGCCGGGGCGCTCCCGTACGGGCAGCAGAAGCTCGTCGAGCTCGGCCGCGCACTGTGCATGGAGCCGCGGGTCCTGCTCCTGGACGAACCCGTCGCCGGAATGACCGCCGACGAACGCCGGCGCACCGCGGCGGTCGTGGCCGGGGTCCGCGACAGCCTCGGCATCTCGATCGTCCTCGTCGAGCACGACATGGGAGTGGTGATGCGGCTCGCGGACGCCGTGACCGTACTCGACTTCGGACGCAGGATCGCGGACGGCACCCCCGCCGAGGTCCAGAACGATCCGGCCGTCGTCCAGGCCTACTTGGGGGCACCGGAATGACCACCTTCATCGAACTCCTCCTCGGCGGACTCTCCATCGGCTCGGTCTACGCCCTGATCGCACTCGGCTTCGTCGTCATCTTCAAGGCCACCGAGGTCGTCAACTTCGCCCACGCCTCCCTGCTGCTCGCGGGCGGCTACGTCACCGCCGTGCTCCACGACGACATCGGCTTCTGGCCCGCGCTCGCCGTCGGAATCGCGGGCGCGGCCGTCGTCGGAGCGGCCGTCGAGTTCCTGGTGATGCGCCGCTACCGGGGCAGCGACCACAGCGTCCTGGCCATCGTCACCATCGGCGTCGACATCCTCCTCACCACCGAACTCACCCGCCGCATGGGCACGGAGGTGCTCTCGCTCGGAGACCCCTGGGGCGACCGGGTCATCACCGTCGGCGATGTCACCCTCGCCCAGACCAGGGTCGCGGCCTTCGTCGCCGCCGCCCTCCTCATCACCGTGTTCCTGCTCGCCTTCCGCTTCACCTCCTGGGGGGTGTCGATGCGGGCGGCCGCCGAGAACCCGCAGACCGCCGCCCTGATGGGGATCAGACTCGGCCGGGTCTCGCTCGCCGCCTGGGCGGTCGCCGGAGCGCTCGCCGCCGTCGCCGCCCTCTTCCTCACGGTGTTCCCCACCCCCGGCCTGGAACGGGCCACCTCACTGGCCGCCCTCAAGGCCTTCCCCGCCGCGATCCTCGGCGGACTCGACTCCACGACCGGGGCCCTGGCGGGCGGGCTGATCGTCGGCGTCACCGAATCCCTCGCCACCGGCTACCAGAGCGACCTCTCCTTCCTGGGCCGCGGCATCGGAGACCTCGCCCCCTACCTGGTGATGGTGATCGTGCTGCTCCTGCGGCCCGCCGGACTCTTCGGTACGAAGGAGCTCGCCCGTGTCTGAGACCACGACCACCCCGGGCCCGACGGGGACCATGACCCGTGGACCGGGCGCCGGCCTCAGCGCGCGGCTGCGCCATCCCCGTACCTGGCTCTGGGCCATCGGCTCGGCGCTCCTGCTCGCGTTCCCGTTCTACCTCGACCGCTTCTGGCTGCAGGCCGGGCTCTTCGCGATGGCCGCCGCGATCGGCGCCATCGGACTCAACCTGCTCACCGGCGCCACCGGCCAGCTCTCCATGGGACACGCCTTCTTCCTCGCGGTGGGCGCGTACGGCTACTGCGTCCTGGCCGGGGAGAGCAGTACGGACAACGGGCACGAACTCACCGGACTCGGCCTGCCCAGCTGGCTCGCCGCCGTGCTCGCCGTCCTCCTGGCCGGAGTCGCGGGGGGACTGTTCAGCCCCATCGCCGGCCGGCTGCGCGGCGCCTATCTCGGCATCGCCACCCTGGCGCTGATCTTCATCGGCCAGCATGTGCTGTTCAACGCCGGCTCCCTCAC
This sequence comes from Streptomyces sp. NPDC048671, assembly GCF_055587045.1. Lineage (NCBI taxonomy): Bacteria > Bacillati > Actinomycetota > Actinomycetes > Kitasatosporales > Streptomycetaceae > Streptomyces > Streptomyces sp. NPDC048671. The sequence goes on from NZ_JBVJHB010000025.1 coordinate 23,045, forward strand.
GGGCGGCTTCAACGGCCGTGCCGTACCGCCTCTTTCGCTGTTCGGCCTCGACTTCGACGACACCGAGGTCGTGGTGGCGGCGGTGCCCTTCCAGTCCGCCGAGAAGCTCTGGTACGCGGCGCTGCTCGCCCTGCTCCTCAGTGGGCTCTTCGCCCGCGGTGTGCTGCGCGGCAGGCCGGGACGGGCGCTGAACGCCATCCGTGACCACCGCATCGCGGCCGGCGTGATGGGGGTGCCGGTGGCCCGCTACCGGGCCGGTGTCTTCGTCCTGTCCTCGATGTACGCCGGGCTCGCGGGCGTACTGCTCGCGTTGGTCTTCCAGCGGACCGTGCCCGAGTACTTCGGCATGGTCCTGTCCCTCGAATACCTCGCCATGATCGTCATCGGCGGGCTCGGCACCGTGGCGGGGGCGGTCGTGGGGGCCGCCTTCGTCTCGCTGCTGCCGCAGGTGCTCACCCACTACAGCGATTCCCTGCCTCTGGTCTCCGCCCCCGGTACGGGCGGTCTGGCACCGGGCGAGGCCTCGCGCTACCTGTACGGCGCCGCGGTGGTCGCGGCTGTCCTGTTCCTGCCCGGCGGCCTGACACGGCTCCTGCCCGGTGGCCCGGCACGTTCGAAGAACTCAGGGGAGAAGAAATGAAACTGCGTGTGCTCGGGGCCGTGTGCGCGGCCCTCACCCTCACCCTCGTGGGCTGCAGCGAGAAGGCGAACACCTCCGGCGGGGGCGGCGCCGAGGACAAGGGCGGGGTGAGGACCGGCGAGGGCGTCACCGACTCGGTGATCTCCCTCGGCGCCCTCACCGACATGACCGGGGTCTACGCCTCCCTCGGCAAGAGCGTCACCCAGGCCCAGCAGCTGTGGGTCAAGCAGGCCAACGCGGCCGGCGGCATCTGCGACCGGAAGATCGCGCTGACCGTCCGCGACCACGGCTACGACCCCCAGAAGGCCATCGCCGGATACACGGAGCTGGAGCCGAAGGTGCTGGGCTTCGTCCAGTTCATCGGCTCGCCGTTCGTCGCGGCGGTCGAGCAGCGGATCGACGGCCAGGACAAGGGACTCGTCCTGCCGCAGGCCTGGTCGGCGAATCTGCTCGGCAGCAAGTACATCCGCGTCATCGGCGCCACCTACGACGTCGAGACCGTCAACGCGATCGACTACCTGCTCGCCGGGAAGCGCATCGCCAAGGGGGACAGCATCGGGCACGTCTACTTCGAGGGCGACTACGGCGAGAACGCCCTGGCCGGTTCCCAGTACGCGGCGAAGGAGGCGGGGCTCACCGTCGTCCAGCAGAAGATCAAGCCCACCGACAACGACATGACCGCCCAGGTCGCGGCGCTCAAGCAGGCAGGGGTCAAGGCCGTCGTGGTCAGCGCGGGCCCGCGCCAGGCGGCCTCACTGGTCGGCGTCGCCGCCGCCACCGGCTTCAAGGTCCCCGTCATCGGCAACAACTCCGCCTTCGCCCCCCAGCTGCTGAAGACCCAGGCGGGCCCGGCCCTGCTCAAGGACTACTACGTCGCCGCTTCCACCCTGCCGATCGGCGACCCGGGAGCGGGTCCGGCCAAGCTCTCCAAGGAGTACGGCGCCGAGTACCCGAAGGACGGCCTCGACAACGGCGTCATCGCCGGATACACGGCGGCGAAGCTGTACGGCGAGGCCCTCAAGAAGGCCTGCGCCGCGAAGGACCTCACCCGTGCGGGCATCGACAAGGCGCTGCTGACCATCACGGACTTCGGGAGCGACTTCGGGATGTCGCACGACTTCTCGGACCCGGCGGCGCCCTCCACCCGGGAGAGCGTGATCATGAAGCCGGACGCCAAGGCCCCCGGCGGCCTGAAGGTGGTCAGGCCGGCACAGGCGGCAGCGGCAGCGAAGTCCTTCCCGCTGAAGTAGCGGAGGCGGAGGAAGCGGAGAAGACAGCGGAAGCGGCGGGGACCGGCCGCCGGACGGACACGCTCAGGGTGTCCGTCCGGCGACCGGTCGCGGCGGGGTCAGCTGGTGTATGCCTCCAGTTCGGAGAGCTGCGCCGCCGGCCACTCGGTGTTGCCGGTGAACGTCAGCCGCAGATAGCGGGCCGACGTGCCGGGCAGAGTGACGGTCGCCTTGTTGCCGCTCGACGGGTCGAAGGTGTAACCCGCCGAAGCCTTCAGTGAGTTGAACGTGTTGTTGTCGGTGCTGCCCGACACGCTCAGGGTCTGCGTACGGGTGGACCAGGCGGCTGCCGGCGGCAGCTTCAGGACCACCCGCTTGACGGCCTTGGCCGCGCCGAGATCGACGGTGATCGTCTGCGGGAAGGCGTGGTTGGTGCTCTCCCAGTAGGTGTTCGCGTTTCCGTCCACCGCGTTGGACGCGCCGTACACGTCCGCGTGGCCCGATTCGGTCACCGGACGGCCCTGGGCGAGGTTGCCCGTGTCGGCCGGCGGATCGGTGGGCGGGTCCGTCGGCGGGTCGGTGGGGGGATCGGTCGGCGGGTCGGTGGGCGGGTCGGTCGGACCGCTGCCGCCCTGCGGCACACCGCCGTTGGTCCACACCGGGGCCGGCCAGTTGCCGGTGCAGGCGGGCGGGTCGGAGTACCAGCCGGAGTTGCCGGCGCCCCGGGTGATCTGGAAGCCGCTGCCGACGCAGTTGTGGATCGGGTTGGACTGCGCGATGTGGGTGGCCACGACGTTGGTGAAGGTGGCCGTGCCCGGCGACTGGATCTGGAGCGCGTAGGTACCGGCGCCGTCGATCTTGATGTTGTCGAAGTGCAGCCCGTTGGTCGCGCCCTCGATGAGGTGGATCGCGGCGTAGGAGCTGTCGAGTATCTCCGTGTCGGAGATGTTGATGGTGGCGTTGATGGGCTCGTTGAGCCCGCTGAACCAGATCGCGCCGACGCCGAACTGCCAGTTGAAGTCGTTGTTCCCGGTCCGGATCAGGGTGTTGCGCGCCGCTGTGGTGGTGCCCGAGACCGCGGTGCCCTGACCGGAGTTGACTCCGGGGTAGCGGTTGGCGATGTGCAGCCCGCCGCCGTTGCTGATGGTGTCCGACATGACGTTGTCGGAGATCGTGATGTCCTTGCCGCCGTACGTCACGATGTTGTTGGCGAGGATCGGCAGGATCACTGTGTTGAACGTGAACTTGTTCTTCACGTTCGGGATGTTCTCCGCCCACATCGCCAGACCGTCGTCACCGGAGTTGCGGACGAAGGTGTTGGTGACGGTGGAGTTGGTGACGCCGTAGTGGAAGTTCACGCCGTCGGCGGTCTGGTCCAGGATGCGGCTGTTCTTGATGGTGAGGTTGTCCATCGGACCGTCCATCCAGGCGCCGCACTTGGTGTGCTGCATCCAGATGTTGTCGACTGTGGAGTTCGACAGCGCACCGCCGATGGCGTTGACCTGGTCGTCGTCCACCCGCTCCTGGATGTCACCGATGATGGCGAAGTCCTTGAGCGTGACGTTGCTGCTCCCGCCGTCCTTGGCGTACTTGCCGTAGACGCCGACGGCCTTGCTCCGGTTCGAGGGGTCGCGCCCGGTCAGCACGGAGTACCAGGGGCCGGCACCGCGCAGCGTCACCTTGTCGACGACGATGTGGTCGCGGACCTGGAAGGTGCCCTGCGGGATGTAGACCTCCTTGCCCTGTGCCTTGCCCGCGTCCACGGCCGCCTGGATCTTGGCGGTCGAGTCCGCGGCCCCGGTCGGGTCGGCGCCGAAGTCGGAGACGACGTCAAGTGCGCCCGAGGGCTTGGCGGTCGGCGCGGCCACCTGCTCGAAGTCCGCCAGGTCGATGGTGAACGACGGTGACGCGGAGGTGGAGGAGACCTGCAGCCGGACCTTGGTACCGGCGGCGAGGGTCGACCCGAACATGGTCCGGGCCTCGTCGTAGAAGTGGTGCGGATTGGTGTCGCCCGGGTTGTTGTTGAAGGGGTAACCGCCGTAGTACCAGCCGTACTTCGAGGTGACCGGCACCGCCTTCGGCGATGCGCCGTTCACCAGCACGTCGATCGAGGCGTCCCGGCCCGATCCGGCGGCGTTGTCCGGCAGCGAGTACCGGAAGGACATCGCGTTGGCCGGTGCGGTGAGCGTGAACTCCACGTATTCGCCGACGGCGTCCAGCGTCACGGCCTGCCGGCCCGAGGCCTCGGAGGGCAGCGTGCCGTACAGCCGGTTCGGGCCGATCAGCGTGCCGTTGGTGGCCGCGTACTCGGCTTCCTGCTCCTTGAACGGAACGGTCGCACCGCGACCGGGAACCGCCACGGGGGAGGGGGCGGGTATCCCTGCCGCCTGGGCGGCCGGAGCACTGGACATGACCACGGCGGCTGCGGTGCCGAACGCGGCGAGTGCCAGCGAGAGAGAGGCGGATATGGAGCGTCTGAGCAACTTGCGTCTGGGAGGTGGAGTCACTTATCAGTCGTCCTTGCGGCTCGTGGGGGCTCTTCGGACGCCCCACAGGCTAGGAGCAGCACCGCAAGGAAGTCCATGCCGCTGCGCAAGATTCTGCTTTGGATACTCAAATTCATGACTTAAACCTGCGAAGAACGCGGGATGCGAGGTGCGTGATCGCTTGTCGTGGTGCGGTGTACGGAACACCTGGGGGCTCGGCGACCTCGGGCGGTGTGCAAAAGATTTGCATTCGTACGTAAAAAACAACTGTCTCCGGGAGGGCGGAGGCGGCTGTCCTGCGCGGTGGGCCGCGCGTGCCCCGAAGGCCGGGCGGCCGGAAACCTTGGGGCACCGCAATCACCCGAACGGGGGACCTCGATGTTCCCCGGACCTGACTAGCATTTCCCGCAGGACGCTGATGGGCGCACAGCGGGGCGGGGGAGTCGGTTCATGCACGTACCGGAGTCGGTGGTCTACGCGATGGTGCTGGCTCTCGTGGTCCTGTCGCCCCTCATCGGCTTCGGCCGGGCCAAGTGGCTGACCGTGGCGTGCCTGATGAACATCGGTGAGTACCGGGTGCTCGTGGCGAGCGACCCGTTCACCATGGCGGTGGCCGTCACCGCGTTGCTCGGAGCCCTCCTGCTGCTCGCGGAGATGACCGTTCCGAGGCGGGTGTCGGGGACCCTGTGGATGGTCGGTGGGGTGCTGGTCGCGGTGGCCGTCTCCCGGCAGTCGGAGGTCGCCTGGGGGATCGTGCACGCGAGGCCCTGGGTGGCGATCTCGACGGCGGTGGCCGCGGCCGTGCTGGCGGTCCGGGCGCGGCGGGCGAGGCTGATCGCGCACGATCCGTCCGAGGGCCTGCGGGGCATGTGATGGGACAGTCCCCGTCCACCCTGCTCCAGATCGCCCTGCTGGTGCTGTTCGTCCTGCCGGGAGTCACCTACCAGTTCCTGCGGGAGCGCTGGCGGGGCCCGGTCCCCGGTGAACGCGACCTGGGGGAACGGGTGTTGCGGGCCGTGGCGGCATCCGTCGTGCTCGACACCCTCTATCTGATCGCGGCAGGACCCCAGCTGGTGCGCTTCGCCCGGCACGCGGGCTCGGCCGGCCGGGAGGCGTTCGCGCAGCAGCCCCGGTCGGCCGGGCTGCTGGGGCTGGTGCTGTTCATCGTCGTGCCGGCCGCGGCCGCCGGTGGTGTCACCTGGTGGCAACGGCGGCGCCGGCCCGCGCGCTACCGCTCCACGCCCACTGCCTGGGACCACCTGTTCCGCCGGTCCGGGCCCTGTTTCGTCCGCATGCGGCTGCGGGACGGTGCCTGGGTGGGCGGCTGGTACGGAAGCCGGTCCTACGCCACCTCGTATCCGCAGGCCCCCGAGATCTACCTTGAGTCGGCGTGGCTGATGAAGCCGGACGGCAGCTTCGTCCGGCCCGTCCGGGACAGCGCCGGGATCCACATCAGGGCGGCGGACACCGATGTGCTGGAACTCCTCTCCCCGCCCGCCGCCGCGCCGCCCGACACCCCTCCGCCGGCCGTCCCGGCCGCCCGGACCACCGAGGAGCCAGGATGACCGCGCCCAGGGCCGAAGAGCCGGAACTGACCGAATTCGAGAAGAAGTTACGCATGAAGGGCGGCGGGGAATTCCGGGGGCACGCGCCGGTCGTCAGGATGCCCGAACCGACCCGTGGCCCCTCCGATCCGGCGGGGGTCTCCTGCCCGCCGCGAGACGCCGACGCGACCACGCAGCCGCCCGAACCGCCGGAGTCGCCCGAGCTGCCGGAGCCGCCCGAGCCGCCGGTGCCGTCGGGTACCACGGCGGCCGGGGCCTGAGCCCCCGGCCGCCGTTCAGCACCCGACGTGCAGATAACTCGCCCAGAACTGCGGCCTGTTGGGGCACAGGTCACGGACCGCCAGGGTGGCGCGACGCACCGCGGCCGCCGCGTCGACCGAGGCGTCGGACCGGACCGCCTCGGCCAGCTCCGCGTAGACGTTCTCGGCGAACACGGAGCTGACCTCGTCCTCCACCCGCCACAGCGTCGCGATGACCTGGCGGTAGCCCGCAAGTTGGAAGGCGGAGGCCAGGTGGATGGCCTCGTCGGCATGGCGGGGCGCGGTGCGGGCGGTGTCGCACGAGGACAGATAGGCCAGTTCGGGGCTGCCCAGGTCCAGTCCTGACACGTCCTCGACGGTCAGCAGATGCCGCTGATGATCGTGCAGGAGCAGCCCGCTGCGTGAGGGGACGTCGGGATCGGTTGCCGTGTGGCAGGCGAAATGCGCCCAGGCGTGGTGCGGGAGTGCGCTCAGGACCCGCTCCCGGGTCGCGTCCGCATCGGTGAGGCGGACGGTTCCCGGGAAGAGGCCCTTCACCATCCGCGCCTCCGCCTCGGCCCCGGAGAGCGGGCCCGCTCCCGGTGTGCTGGACATGGTGACCGCGAGGGGCACCCGTGGCCGGGCGGGGACGGCGCGGGCGGCGCGGGCGGTGGCCAGGGACCGCACCGTGGGCGTGTAGGAGGAGATCACCCGGTCGAGCAGGGAGCGCGTACCGCCGCGGTGTCCCGCCGCGTGAATGGGCAGCAGCGCGAGCGATCCGGTCGGCACCCACCACACCCGTGGCAGCCCTGGGCCGCGATGCGCGCTGTGGAGGTCCTTGAGGGCGTTCAGCACGGGCTCGGCCAAGGTGTCCCACAGCCAGCCGAGCACCTCGTGCACCGCCGCGGCACGCTCCGCCTCGCCGCCGTACCGGGCGTCCAGGGCGGCGTCCAGCGTGCGCCGCTGGTGCTCGGCCTCGTCCGGGGTGACCCGCAGCGGGACGGAACGGATGCCGTCGGGGGCGATGATGACCGCGTCGGAGCGGTACCGGCTCACGTTGAGACAGACGACGGCACCCTCGGCAGCCCCGGCGAGCAGGCGTTGCGGGGAGGGCGGCCCCGCGAAGTCCGCGAGCCCGTCGAGCGAGCGGATCTCGCGCAGCAGCACGTCCCAGCGCTCGCCCTCCTCGCGGCGCCGGGAGCGGGAGTCCGCGGCACCGGCCGCCGGCCGTTCGGCGCGGCCCTCGGCGAGAGCCATCCGCAGCTCCTCGAACTCCCGCGCCAGCGAGGGCTTCCTGGCACGGAGTTCACCGATGTCGGCCCGCAGGTCCAGTTCCCGCGAGAGCAGCACCCCGCGCCCCAGCTCCAGCATCGCCACCGCCCGCTCGGGCGCACCTTCCCAGAGGGCGCAGGCGGCGGCGTCCGCCGCGATGCCGGTGTACCGGCCGAGCCGGTCCTCCTGGTCGGCTCGGCGCAGTTCGCGGCCGGCCAGCCGGGGCAGGAGGGCGATGACGGTCTCGAACGCCGTCACCGCGTCCTGGTACCGGGCGGCCGAGGCGGCGATATCGCTCCAGAGCAGTCCGGCCCGCATCCGCGTCGGCACATCGGCCCTCGGGTGGGTCGCCGCGGCCCGAGCCGCGTCGAGGGCCAGGTCCAGTCTCGGGCGGGGGGAACCCCCGCCGCCGGTCGTGCGGGCCGTGTCGTACTGGGCGCGATCGCGAAGTGCCAGGGCCGCGACGACCTGGTACACCGCCCTTTCGGGGGCATCGGCCGGCGCGGTGCTCAGGGCGCGCTCGCTCAGGCCGATCGCCTCGTCCAGATCGTCCGTGGGCGGCTTCCGGTCAGCGCCCGCCCGCAGTCCGTGCCGGGTACGCAGCGCCAGGCCGAGATTGCTCAGGCACGTCGCGAACAGCGCCTCTCCCGGCGCGAGCGTCTCCAGCGCCTCCCGCCCCAGCTTCACGGCCCTGTCGATGTCCGCGAGGTCCCCGGTCCGCTTCCCCCTCTGCACCAGGAGGTAGCAGAGGGTGGCCCGGTCCGCCGCGCGCCGGTAGCCGCGCGCGTCGGACCACTCCACCGCGGCCGACACCTGGGCGACGGCCTGATCCAGGACGGCCATGTCGTCGGTGCGCAGGAACTCGCTGTGCAGTGCAGCGCCGAGCTGGCCGCACGTACCGGGAAAGTGAGGGCTGCGGGACGGGACGAGCCGTACGGCCTCGCGCCCGGCGGCGACGGCGCGCGCCAGATCGTCCGCCGCGCCGAGGTGGTCGTAGCGCAGCCGTAACGCGGTACTGAGCTGGCAGAGCATACGGCCACGGGCCTGGCGTGCGCCTGGGGCCCGGTCGGCCCGCTCACCGGCCTCGATGGCCTCGTCGAGATCCTGGAGCCGCCCGAGCCGCTCGTACCGCATCCTTACGGCCCGGATGAGGGCGCAGACATGGACGAGGTGGGAGCCGTGTCCCACGCTCTGTCGGGTGGCGGTACGGAAGTCGTCCACGGCCAGGTCCAGGACCGCCAGATCGTCCGATACGGCGTAGCTCCGCAGCCGCTCCTCGGCGGAGGCCGCGTGCTCGTTCGCCGAGAGCGGGTCGTTCTCCGGGTTGGCGCGCTGCTCCGGCGTGGTCAGCTGGAGGCGGGCGAAGCCCACGAAGCCGGCCACCATCGCCGAGACGTAGGTCGACGGCCCGTACCAGGCTGGGGTGGAGCCGGGGAAGAACCAGACACCCTTCTCCACCATCTGCGACACGACGAATCCGAAGACGCCCCAGGGAGTGCGTCCGCCCATGAGGCCGACGAACCGGTCACCGGCGCAGAGGAAGAACAGCATCGTCAATGTGCCGAGCACACCGATCGCCAGTGGCCAGTCCGACATCCGCCGAATCCCCTCTTCCGGTCCCGCCGCGTCACGGGCGGTGCCTTCGCGCTGGCACCGTACCGCCGGGCCCGGCGTGAGAGTGGAGAAGTTTCCGTATGAGGGACGTGCCGGTGGCATGTATGAGTGATGTGCTCCCACGGCATGAGGAATGCCGGCCGAGTGCCCGGAACGGCAGGCTGACAACGGTGGCGATTGGTGCCGGTGATGGAATCGAACGGAGAATATCTGCGACTGCCTCGGGTATGTGCCCTTCGACAAACAGCCCCCGCTAAGGGCTGCCCGGTCAATAGCCCCCGCTCAAGGCGTGCCGGGTCAATAGCACAGGCTTAGGGACCGTCCGGCGGATCGGGGACCGGACCGCTCGTTCATGTCATTCCGGGGCAGCCCAGGCAGCATGTGGACTGACCGGGCGCCTGTTCGGCAGGCGTCTTCCCGGGACATGCGAGAGGGCCCGGATGCTGGGGAGCATCCGGGCCCTCTCGCACGACGTGCGTGAGCCGTTACGGCAGCTGCGCCGCCCGTGCCTCGCGCCGGTTGTCGCGGAAGGTGTTCACCCGGCGGGCGGTCGCGAAGAGCGGGATGACCGCCCCCAGGACGACCTGGAGCGCACAGCCGGTCTGGAGCAGCAGCTGACCGCCGGGGGCTTCGAACGCCCACGCGGCCAGCAGCCCCATCGCGGCCACGATCCAGCCGAGCATCGCCACCGCGAGGACGCCCCGCGGCTTGGGGTACTCGACCCGGCTGACCATCAGCCACGCCACTCCGACGATCGCGAGCAGCGTCGGTACGAAGGGCAGCTCCAGGAGCACGATCGAGATGACCGTGAGCGCTCCGAAGGGGCTCGGCATGCCCTGGAACATGCCGTCCTTCAAGGTCACACAGGAGAATCGCGCAAGCCTCAGCACCACCGCCAGCAGCACGACGATCGCCGCGAGGGCCGAGACCCGCTGGTGTGCGTCGTCCGCGACCATGCCGTAGACGAGGACGAAGTACGCCGGGGCGAGCCCGAAGCTGACGAGGTCCGAGAGGTTGTCCAGCTCGGCACCCATCGGCGAGGAGCGCAGCTTGCGGGCCACGAGTCCGTCGAACAGGTCGAAGATCGCGGCCATGAGCATCAGGATGACGGCGGTGGCCGCGGAGTGCCGGGCCATGCCGCTCTCGTCGCTGCCCGTGAGGTGCGGGATGAGGATGCCCGTGGTGGTGAAGTACACCGCCATGAAACCGCACGTGGCGTTACCGAGAGTGAGGGTGTCCGCTATCGACAGCCGCATGGAGAGCGGCATGTCCTCGGTGTCGTCCTCGGTATCCGCCTCGGGCACCCAGCCCGCCTGTGTCTCGGGATCAATCACGGTCAATTCGAGTCACCCCCGCGGTGGTGGCCTGGCCGACCTCGACCGCGACATCGATACCTTCCGGAAGGTAGATGTCGACTCGGGAGCCGAACCGGATCAGGCCGATCCGCTCGCCCTGGTCCACCTTCGTGCCCTGCGGGACGTACGGGACGATGCGACGGGCGACGGCACCCGCGATCTGCACCATCTCGATGTCACCGAGCTCGGTGTCGAAGTGCCAGACAACGCGCTCGTTGTTCTCGCTCTCCTTGTTGAACGCCGGAACGAAGCCACCGGGGATGTGCTCGACCGATGTCACCGTGCCGGCCAGTGGCGCGCGGTTGACGTGGACGTTCAGCGGGCTCATGAAGATCGCGACGCGGGTGCGCCCGTCCTTCCACGGCATGATGCTCTGCACCACGCCGTCGGCCGGTGAGATGACGCGGCCCTGGGTGATCTCGCGCTCGGGGTCGCGGAAGAACCACAGCATGCCCGCCGCGAGCGCGGTGGTGGGCACGGCCACGGCCGCCCAGCGCCCGGACCTGCGGGCCCGGGACAGGCTGAGTGCGGCGGTGGCGACGGTCGGGAGGAGCCACGGCGAAGCTCCGCGTGCAAGGCGGACCCCGCCGCGTGGTGCAGAGGTATGGCTGTCGGGCATGGATGACCTTCGTAGCGGATGATGCCGCGCTGGCAACGGGGGACGGCGGCTTTTCCGGCGATGTTATCGGTTGCTGACCGCAACTGGGCAAGCCAGCAGCCGAGTCGGACGTCTGGAAGGCACCGGATGAGGATGACAGGGTGTGATCTTCTTCGCGGTTAAATCACCGCGAATGGGGCAATCAACCCTGGAACCGGTACTCCTCGAGGAGTCGGCGCCCGATGATCATTTTCTGGATCTCGGCGGTACCTTCACCGATCAGCAGCATCGGTGCCTCCCGGTAGAGGCGCTCGATCTCGTACTCCTTGGAGAAGCCGTAACCGCCGTGGATCCGGAAGGCGTCCTCGACGACTTCCTTGCAGTACTCGGAGGCGAGGTACTTCGCCATCCCTGCCTCCAGGTCGTTTCGTTCCCCGGAGTCCTTTTTGCGCGCTGCATTTACCATCATCGCATGAGCAGCTTCTACCTTGGTGGCCATTTCGGCCAGCTTGAACTGGATCGCCTGGTGCTGGGCGATCGGTTTTCCGAAGGTATGGCGCTGCTGTGCGTAAGAAACGCCCAGCTCGAATGCACGCTGTGCGACGCCACAGCCACGGGCAGCGACATTTACCCGGCCGACCTCCACTCCGTCCATCATTTGGTAAAACCCTCGGCCGGTGGTGCCGCCGAGTACACGATTGGCCGGAATGTGTAGCCCGTCCATGATGAGTTCGGTCGTGTCGACGCCCTTGTAACCCATCTTGTCGATCTTCCCGGGGATCGTGAGGCCGGGCCGGACCTCGCCGAATCCGGGCTCCTTCTCCACCAGGAACGTCGTCATCGACTTGTGCGGCGGCGTGCCCTCGGGGTGGCCTTCGTCACTCCGGCACAGGACGGCGACGAGGTTGGACGTGCCGCCGTTCGTCAGCCACATCTTCTGGCCGTTCAGGACGTACTCGTCGCCCTCCCGCACGCCCTTGGAGGTGATCGCCGCGACGTCGGAGCCCAGGGCCGGCTCGGACATCGAGAACGCGCCGCGCACCTCGCCCAGCGCCATCCGGGGCAGGAAGGTGTCCTTCTGCTCCTGCGTGCCGTGCTGCTTGAGCATGTACGCCACGATGAAGTGCGTGTTGATGATCCCGGACACGCTCATCCAGCCGCGGGCGATCTCCTCCACGCACAGGGCGTACGTGAGCAGGGACTCACCAAGACCGCCGTATTCCTCGGGAATCATCAGTCCGAAAAGTCCGAGTTCCTTGAGACCCTCGACGATTTCGGCCGGGTACTCGTCGCGGTGCTCCAGCTGGGTCGCGACCGGAATGATCTCTTTGTCGACGAAATCCCGGACCGTGGAGAGGATTTCCTGCTGGATGTCGTTGAGGCCGGCGGTCTGGGCGAGTCGGGCCATGGCTACTTCTCCACGTTCTTCTGCGAAGGCTGCTTCGGCTCCGGGCGGCCGGGCTGTTCTCCGCCCCGCTCCTTGATGTACGTCTCCGTGGGGACCATCACCTTGCGACGGAACACGCAGACCACCGTGCCGTCCTGCTTGTATCCCCTGGTCTCCACATAAACGATTCCGCGGTCGCTCCTGGACCTCGACGGAGTCTTTTCCAGGACCGTCGTCTCGCCGTAGAGCGTGTCGCCGTGGAAGGTCGGTGCGACATGCTTGAGCGACTCGACCTCCAGGTTGGCGATCGCCTTTCCGGAGACGTCCGGAACCGACATGCCGAGCAGGAGCGAGTAGATGTAGTTGCCGACGACAACGTTCTTACCGAAATCGGTCGTCTTCTCCGCGTAGTTGCTGTCCATGTGCAGCGGGTGGTGATTCATGGTCAACAGGCAGAAGAGATGGTCGTCGTATTCGGTGACGGTCTTTCCGGGCCAGTGCTTGTAGACTGCACCGATCTCGAATTCCTCGTATGTGCGTCCGAATTGCATTTCAGGCCTCCGGAGCTTCGAACTTGGAGGTGCGCTCCATGCCCGCCGCGCGGCCCTTGCCCGCGATGACCAGGGCCATCTTGCGGCTGGCCTCGTCGATCATCTCGTCGCCGAGCATCGCCGAGCCCTTCCTGCCGCCCTCCTCGGAGGTGCACCAGTCGTAGGCGTCGAGGATCAGCTCGGCGTGGTCGTAGTCCTCCTGCGAGGGCGAGAACACCTCGTTCGCCGCGTCGACCTGGCCGGGGTGCAGCACCCACTTGCCGTCGAAGCCGAGGGCCGCCGCACGGCCCGCGACCTCACGGTACGCGTCCACGTCGCGGATCTGCAGGAACGGGCCGTCGATCGCCTGGAGGTCGTGGGTGCGGGCCGCCATCAGAATGCGCATCAGGATGTAGTGGTACGCGTCCGCGCCGTACCCGGGCGGCTGCTGGCCGACGACCAGGGTCTTCATGTTGATCGACGCCATGAAGTCGGCCGGGCCGAAGATCAGGGTCTCCAGACGGGGCGAGGCGGCGGCGATGTCGTCGATGTTCACCAGGCCCTTGGCGTTCTCGATCTGCGCCTCGATGCCGATCCTCCCGACCTCGAAGCCCATTGTCTTCTCGATCTGGGTGAGCAGCAGGTCCAGGGCGACGACCTGCTGGGCGTCCTGGACCTTGGGCAGCATGATGCAGTCGAGGTTGGGACCCGCGCCCTCGACGACCGTGATGACGTCGCGGTACGTCCAGTGCGTCGTCCAGTCGTTGACCCGCACGACCCGGGTCTTGCCCGTCCAGTCGCCGTTGTTCAGCGCGTCGACGATGTGGTGCCGGGCGCCTTCCTTGGCGAGCGGCGCGCAGGCGTCCTCCAGGTCCAGGAAGACCTGGTCGGCCGGGAGGCCCTGGGCCTTCTCCAGGAAGCGGGGGTTCGAGCCGGGCACGGCCAGACAGGAGCGACGGGGACGCAGCCGGTTCGAGGGGTGCGCGGCGGAGCCGCCCGAGTTCGGGGTGGTGGCGGGCGACGGGGCGGGCGTGGTCATGCGGGGACCTCCAGAGGGTCGAGCTTGTTCGCTTTCCGGATCTCGTCGACGATACGGCCGATGATCTCCGTGATGCCGAAGTCCTTCGGGGTGAATACGGCGGCGACACCGGCCTTGATCAGGGCCTCGGCGTCGGCGGGGGGAATGATCCCGCCGGCGATCACCGGGATGTCGCCCGCGCCGGTCCGGCGGAGCCGGGTCAGCACGTCGGGCACCAGCTCGGCGTGCGAGCCGGACAGGATCGACAGGCCGACGCAGTGCACGTCCTCGGCGACGGCGGCCGAGACGATCTGTTCGGGCGTGAGGCGGATGCCCTGGTAGACGACCTCGAAACCGGCGTCCCGCGCGCGTACCGCGATCTGCTCGGCGCCGTTGGAGTGCCCGTCCAGGCCGGGTTTGCCGACGAGCAGCCGCAGCCGGCCCGCGCCCAGGTCCGCGGCGGTCCGGGCGGCCTTCTCGCGTACCAGGGCCAGCGGGGTGCCCTCCTCGGCCGTCACCGCGACCGGGGCCGACGACACCCCGGTCGGTGCGCGGAACTCGCCGAAGACATCGCGCAGCGCCCAGGACCACTCGCCCGTGGTGACGCCCGCGCGGGCGCACTCGACGGTGGCCTCCATCATGTTCTCGGTGCCCGCGGCGGCGTTCTTCAGGACGGCCAGCGCCTCGGTGGCGCGGGCCTCGTCGCGGTTGTCGCGCCACTCGTGGAGCGCGGCGACGACCTCGGCCTCGACCGAAGGGTCGACCGTCATGATCGCGGCGTCGAGGTCGGCGGTGAGCGGATTGGGCTCGGTGCTCTCGTAGATGTTGACGCCGACGATCTTCTCGTCGCCACCCTCGATCCGGGCCCGCCGGGCGGCGTGCGAGGAGACCAGCTCGGACTTGAGGTAGCCGGATTCGACGGCCGCCATGGCGCCGCCCATCCGCTGGATCCGGTCGATCTCCGCGAGCGAGTCGGTGACCAGCTCGTCCACCTTGGCCTCGATGACACGGGACCCGGCGAAGATGTCCTCGTACTCCAGCAGATCGCTCTCATGGGCGAGCACCTGCTGGATACGGAGCGACCACTGCTGGTCCCAGGGGCGCGGCAGCCCCAGCGCCTCGTTCCAGGCGGGCAGCTGCACCGCGCGGGCGCGGGCGTCCTTGGAGAGGGTGACGGCCAGCATCTCCAGCACGATGCGCTGGACGTTGTTCTCCGGCTGGGCCTCGGTCAGGCCGAGCGAGTTGACCTGGACGCCGTAGCGGAAGCGGCGCTGCCTGGCATCGGTGATGCCGTAGCGCTCCCGGGTGATCCGGTCCCAGATGCGGCCGAAGGCGCGCATCTTGCACATCTCCTCGATGAACCGGACGCCCGCGTTCACGAAGAAGGAGATCCGGGCGACCACGGCGCCGAACTTCTCCTCGGGCACCTGCCCGGAGTCGCGCACCGCGTCGAGGACCGCGATGGCCGTCGACATGGCGTACGCGATCTCCTGGACCGGGGTGGCCCCCGCCTCCTGGAGGTGGTAGCTGCAGATGTTGATCGGGTTCCACTTGGGGATGCGGCTGACGGTGTACGTGATCATGTCGGTAGTCAGCCGCAGGGAGGGGCCCGGCGGGAAGACGTGCGTCCCGCGCGAGAGGTACTCCTTGACGATGTCGTTCTGCGTGGTGCCCTGGAGCTCGTCCGCGTCCGCGCCCTGCTCCTCCGCGACCACCTGGTAGAGCGCCAGCAGCCACATCGCGGTGGCGTTGATCGTCATCGAGGTGTTCATCTGCTCCAGCGGGATGTCCTGGAACAGCCGGCGCATGTCGCCGAGGTGCGAGACGGGCACGCCGACCCGGCCGACCTCGCCGCGGGCGAGGATGTGGTCGGGGTCGTAACCCGTCTGGGTCGGCAGGTCGAAGGCGACCGACAGACCCGTCTGGCCCTTGGCGAGGTTGCGCCGGTAGAGCTCGTTGGACGCCTCGGCGGTCGAGTGGCCGGCGTACGTCCGCATGAGCCAGGGGCGGTCCTTCCGGCGGCCCGTCATGTCAGACGCTCCGGAAGCGGTTGATGGCGTCGATGTGCTGTTCGCGCAGCTCCTCGTCGCGCACGCCCAGACCCTCGCGCGGTGCGAGTGCCAGGACGCCGACCTTGCCCTGGTGGAGGTTGCGGTGCACGTCGTACGCGGCCTGGCCGGTGTCCTCCAGGGAGTAGACCTTCGACAGCGTCGGGTGGATCTTCCCCTTGGCGACCAGGCGGTTGGCCTCCCACGCCTCGCGGTAGTTGGCGAAGTGCGAGCCGACGATCTTCTTCAGGGACATCCACAGGTAGCGGTTGTCGTACTCGTGGGTGTAGCCCGAGGTCGAGGCGCAGGTGACGATCGTGCCGCCCTTGCGGGTCACGTACACGCTCGCGCCGAAGGTCTCGCGGCCCGGGTGCTCGAAGACGATGTCGACGTCCTCGCCGCCGGTCAGCTCACGGATGCGCTTGCCGAACCGCTTCCACTCGCGCGGGTCCTGGTTGTGCTCGTCCTTCCAGAACTTGTAGCCCTCGGCGTTGCGGTCGATGATCGCGTCGGCGCCCATCTTCCGGCACAGCTCGGCCTTCTGGTCGCTGGAGACGACGCAGATCGGGTTGGCGCCGCCGGCCAGCGCGAACTGCGTCGCGTAGGAGCCCAGCCCGCCGCTCGCGCCCCAGATCAGCACGTTGTCGCCCTGCTTCATGCCCGCGCCGTTGCGCGAGACGAGCTGGCGGTACGCGGTGGAGTTGACCAGCCCAGGGGCCGCGGCCTCCTCCCAGCTGAGGTGGTCCGGCTTCGGCATCAGCTGGTTCGACTTCACCAGGGCGACCTCGGCCAGCCCGCCGAAGTTGGTCTCGAAGCCCCAGATGCGCTGCTCGGGGTCGAGCATCGTGTCGTTGTGGCCGTCCGAGGACTCCAGTTCGACCGACAGGCAGTGCGCGACGACCTCGTCACCGGGCTTCCAGGCGTTGACGCCGGGCCCGGTGCGCAGGACGACGCCCGCCAGGTCGGAGCCGATGACGTGGTACGGCAGGTCGTGGCGCCGGGTGAGCTCGCTGAGCCTTCCGTAGCGCTCCAGGAAGCCGAAGGTGGCCATCGGCTCGAAGATCGAGGTCCAGACGGAGTTGTAGTTCACCGAACTGGCCATGACGGCGACCAGCGCCTCGCCGGGGCCGAGCTCGGGCACCGGCACCTCGTCGAGGTGCAGCGACTTACGGGGGTCCTTGTCACGGGTGTCGAGCCCGGCGAACATCTCCGTCTCGTCCTTGTGCACGGTCACCGCGCGGTACGACTCAGGGACGGGCAGCGCCGCGAAGTCCGCGGCCGTGCTGTCCTGCGATTGGATCGCGTCCAGGATTTCCTTCACGGTGTGCCTCCGATGGAGCTGCGTTTGAGGGAACGCTTGAGGGGCCTGCGGAGCAGGGGAGCGGAGCGGTGGTGCGTGGAGGTGTGCCGTCGGTTCGGCTGGTGATGCTTCGGCTGTTTGCTCTGTGGAGCAGAAGGGTTCGCCTGTGACGCAGGCGTCCGGGCACGCAGGCACCTGGCTTGCGGGGACAGCCGGCGTACGTGAGGTCTCAGCACGCCGGCCGCCCGGACGACTTCAACGTATGGCACTCCGTGACAGCTGACAAGGCACTCAGTGCCAGCAATTTCCCTCAATTGTCGTCCGGGTGCCACGCATGAGCAACACGAGGGGCGTTTTGGTGCGTTGTGCCCCGCCGCGGAGGCGGTAAGTGCCGAGGCGGCAAGCGGGGAGGGTCAGGACGTGGGGCGGTAGACGTACGGCGTCGTCGTGCCCAGGACCGTGAACCCGAGCCGTTGCAGGATCGGGCGGCTCTGCTCGGTCGCGTCGACCTGGAGGTAGCGGAACCCGCGCTCGGCGGCGATCCCGGCCCGGAAGGCGATCAGCGCCCGGTAGACGCCCCTGCCGCGCCACGCCTCCACCGTGCCGCCGCCCCACAGCCCGGCGAAGCCGGTGCCGGGGTACAGCTCCATCCGGGCCGAGCTCACCGGCTCCCCGCCCGCCATGGCCAGCACCCCCACGAAGTGGTCCGGGTCCTCCTTCAGCCGGGCCAGCATCTGGTGCCGCAGCCGGGTCCGGTCCGAGCCGAAGGCCTGCTCATGGGCCAGGGCCATCAGCTCCACACCGGCCTCGTCCCGAACCGTGCGCAGCCGGACGCCGTCGGGGAGCACGACCTCGGTGGGAAGGTCCGCGACCGGCGCGACCAGCAGGGTCTCCGGATCCTCCGCCTCGAAACCGGCCGCCAGCAGCCGGGCCCCGAGATCGGCCGGGCGGTCGTGCGCGTACAGCTTCCACTCGAACTCGTCGTACCCGCGCTCCACGCAGTGGGCCACCTGCGCGGCGATCGCCGCGTCGGCCCGTGCGGCGTCCAGGTCCGGGGACGACCAGACGACCCCGTTCCAGTCGTGGGCCGCGCCGGCCTGCCGTACGACGTCGCCGGTGCGCTCGACGCGGACGCCGGGGCCGTCGGGGCGGGCGTGCTCGCGCATCTCCCGGTCGAAGACGGCCAGCAGGGATTCGCGGTCTCGCGGAGGGGGCTCGTTCATCCGCACACCACAGCAGCCGGGCACGGCGACGGCAACCGGATTCCGCACCGGGTACGCGGGCGTACGGGCCGCTCAGCGCTCCTTGAGCGCCTGCTGGATCGTGCGCATCACTTCGTCCAGCGGCGCGTCCGTGCGCGCCACGGCGACCAGGACCTCGCCCTCGGCGCTCACCGAGGCGGCCGGCGGCTTCGGCGGCTCGCTCCCGGCGGTCCGGCCCGCACCGATCCCGGTGCCGAAGGTGTCGCGGACGATGGCGAACGCGTGGTCCAGCTGCGCCTCCACATCGCCCTGGCCGTCCACCCGCAGCCACCGGCGCAGCACATGGTTGTGCGCGGTGACCACGGCGGACGCCGCCACCTCCGCCAGCAGCGGGTCGTCATTGCCGACATGGTGGTCGCGCTCGTCGAAGTGGCCCAGCAGATAGCGCGTGAAAAGCCGCTCGTAGCGGGCCACCGAGGCGATCTCGGCCTCCCGCAGGGTGGGCACCTCACGGGTCAGCTTGTAGCGGGCCACGGAGACCGCGGGCTTCGCCGCGTACATCTTCATGACTTCCTTGATGCCCCGGCAGACCGTGTCGAGCGGGTGCTCGTGCGCCGGAGCGGCGTTCAGGACCGCCTCGGCGCGTACGAGAGTGTCGTCGTGGTCCGGGAAGATGGCCTCTTCCTTGGAACGGAAGTGCCGGAAGAACGTCCGCCGGGCGACGCCCGCGGCGCCCGCGATCTCGTCGACCGTCGTCGCCTCGTACCCCTTCGTGGCGAAGAGCTCCATCGCCGCGGCGGCCAGTTCACGGCGCATTTTGAGCCGTTGGGCGGCGGCACGCGTGCCCGCGGCACTTTCCGGGGCGTCGGGCGCGGCGGACACACGGGGGGACCTGGCGGGCTGGGACATGGTGTGAACGTACTGCATCAGTGCGGGAGAGCGCTCCTGTGGGGGCGGGCCGCCCGGAGGACCGAGCAGCCCGCCCCAACCGGCTCCCGGCCCGGAGGGCCGGGCCCCCTCAGCGGCGGGCATACTCGCGGAAGCCGCGCCCCGTCTTGCGGCCGAGGCAGCCGGCGGCCACCAGATGCTCCAGCAGCGGCGCCGGGGCGAGGCCCGGGTC
Source organism: Streptomyces sp. NPDC048671 (assembly GCF_055587045.1). NCBI lineage: Bacteria > Bacillati > Actinomycetota > Actinomycetes > Kitasatosporales > Streptomycetaceae > Streptomyces > Streptomyces sp. NPDC048671. The sequence continues at coordinate 42,648 of NZ_JBVJHB010000025.1, forward strand.
GCGGAACTCGCTGTGCAGCACCTTCTCGATGGCGAGTGAGACATCGAGGCCGACGACGTCCAGGAGCTCGAAGGGCCCCATCGGGTAGCCGCCGCCCAGCTTCATCGCGGCGTCGATGTCGTCAAGGGTCGCGTAGTGCTCCTCGACCATCTTGATCGCGTTGTTGAGGTACGGGAACAGCAGCGCGTTCACGATGAACCCGGCCCGGTCCCCGCAGTCCACCGGGTGCTTGCGCACCTTCACACAGACCTCGCGGACCGTGGCGTGCACCTCGTCGGCGGTGAGGACGGTGCGGACCACCTCGACCAGCTTCATCGCGGGCGCCGGGTTGAAGAAGTGCATCCCGACGACGTCCTCCGGCCGGGTGGTGGCACGGGCGATCGACACCACCGGCAGCGAGGACGTGGTGGTGGCGAGCACCGCGCCAGGCCTGCACACCTTGTCCAGGGTGGCGAACAGCTGCTGCTTGACCAGCAGGTCCTCGGCCACGGCCTCGACGGCGAGATCGACCTCGGCGAAGGAGTCCAGCGAACCGGCCGCGGTGATCCTGGCCAGGGTCTCGTCCCGGGCCCCGGCCGTCAGCCGTCCCTTGGTGACCGAACGTTCCAGCGACTTCGCGATCCGGCCCCTGGCGGTCTCCGCCTTCTCCTGGGTGCGCGCGGCGAGCACCACGTCGTACCCGGCCTTCGCGAAGACCTCGGCGATCCCCGAAGCCATCGTCCCGGAGCCCGCGACCCCCACCGAGCGCACGGTGCGCCCGGCGACCGCCGCGCTGTCCCGCGCGGGCGTCAGCGCGTCCGGGACCACGTCCTGGCTGCCCGGCCCCGCGTAGGTGTAGAAGCCGCGGCCCGTCTTGCGGCCGGTCAGCCCGGCCTCGCTGAGCTGGCCGAGGATCGGCGCGGGGGCGTGCAGCCGGTCGTGCGAGGCGCAGTACATCGCCTCCAGGACGGTACGGGCGGTGTCGACTCCGATCAGGTCCAGCAGGGCGAGCGGGCCCATCGGCAGACCGCAGCCCAGCCTCATCGCCGCGTCGATGTCCTCGCGGGAGGCGTAGTTCGCCTCGTACATCGCCGCGGCCTGGTTGAGGTAGCCGAACAGCAGCCCGTCGGCCACGAACCCCGGGCGGTCCCCGACCGCGACCGGCTCCTTGCCCAGCCGGCGGGCGAGCTCCGTGACCGCCGCGACGGCAGGCGGCGCGGTGAGCACGGAGGAGACCACCTCGACCAGCTTCATCACGGGCGCCGGGTTGAAGAAGTGCAGGCCGAGCACCCGCTCCGGGTGCCGGGACTCGGCGGCGAGCCGGGTCACCGACAGGGCGTTGGTGCCCGTCGCGAGGATCGCGGTGGGGGAGACGACCGCGTCGAGATCCCGGAAGACCTGCTGCTTGATCTCGTACGTCTCGGGCACGACCTCGATGACCAGCTCCGCGTCCGCGGCGGCCTGGAGGTCGGAGAAGGTACGGAACCGGGCGAGGATGTCGCGCCGCTCCTCCTCGGTGATCCGCTCGCGCCGCACGGCGCGTGCGGTGGAGGCCTCCAGGGCGGCGACCGCCCGGCGGGCGGCCGCGTCGTTGATGTCGATTCCGATGACCTCGCGGCCGGAGCGGGCGAGGACCTCGGCGATGCCGGTGCCCATCGTGCCGAGGCCGACGACGGCGATGATGCTGAGCGGGGTGTCCATCACGGGACTCCAGGGATGAGTGACGACTGAGGGACGCACGGCGCGCGGCCGATGAGAGGGGCCGAGGGTGCGCGGCGCGCGGGAGTTGTCTGTCGTGGTGCTCGCGTCCGGGCGCGCGGGGCGCGCCGGGACCGGGAAGGGCGGCGGACTCTGTCCCGGAGTCACGCCTCGCACAGCTGCCGAACCGACATTCACTCCGGGTGGCTGCGTCACCAGGCCACCGGAGCCGGCGGGGAGAGTGTCCCGCTCACATGAGGTTAACCGGCGAGTAACGAGCGCGCCAGCCCTGGATCGTTGTGCGCCCCCTCACATTCACCGCCCTCTTCGGAACGCTGCGTGTTCACCGATACGCTGACGGTCATGGACGAGGAGCTGCGGTCGCTGACGCACCGGCTGGCCGAGGAGGCGGGGGAGTCGGCGGCCTACCGCCGGCTCCTGGTCACCGATGACGACGAGGAACTGGCGCAGGTCCTCATCGAGCGCGAACGCCCGTTGTGGGCCCGCGAGATCGCGGCGTTCCGGCTGGGCTGCGGCGGGGACCGGCGGGCCTTCGAGACCCTGGTGCTGCTGCTCAACCACCGCGACCCGGAGCGCTGCGCCGGAGCCGCCCACGCCCTGGCCCGCCTCGGCGACCCGCGCACCCCGCGTGCCGCCGCCGCACTCGCCACCAACTCCCTGCGCACCGCCTACGCGCTGTACCCGGTCCGGCTGCTCAGCGAACTGCGCGCCCCGGAGTCCGTACCGGCCCTGGTGAGCACCCTGCGCAGGCTGCTCGGGCCGGACGAACCGCACTGGCGGGTGGCGCTGGCCTGCGTCGAGGGGCTGGGGCGGCTCGGCGACGCACAGGCCCGCCCGGTGCTGGAGGCGGCCCTGCCGCACCCGCGACTGGGCGGCGCGGCCGAGGAGGCGCTCGGCAGGCTGCCGGTGGTGTGAGGGGCGCGGCGGCGGGCGGTCAGCGCCCCTCGGACGCGCCGAGCGAGCGCACGTAACGCACGCCGACGGAGTCCTCGGATTCGACGACAGCGCACGCGCCGAGCGAGCGCACGTAACGCACCTCGGGCACCGGCACACCGTCCACCTCGAAGGGCTCCTCCGCGCCGTCCGGGCGGAAGCCCGCACGGGCGTAGAAACGGCGGGCCGGCGCGTTCTCCCTGAGCACCCAGAGTGCGAGCTCCGGGTGACCGGCCGCGGTGGCGCGTGCCAGTACCTCGGACATCAGGGCCCGGCCCACCCCTGTCCCCGTCCGCTCCGGCAGCACGTAGAGCGCGTACAGCTCACCGCGCGCGAGCCGTCTGCCGTCCTCGCGGTACGGCCCGTACGCCGCCCAGCCGATGACGCCGAGGCCCGCCCGCTCCGCCACCACGTTGACGACCTCGTTGCCCTCGGCGAGGAACCCGCGGCGCCGCTCCGCGTCCTCGGCGATGCTCATCGCGTCCAGATGCGCCTGCGGCATCAGCCCCGCGTAGGCGCTCTGCCAGCCGCGCACCCTGACGGTCGCCACGGCCTCGCAGTCCTCAACGGTCATGTCCCGGATCAGCGGTTCGGGGGCGTGCGCCGGAGTGGGGTGTGTGGTCACACGCCCATCCTCGCGCACGCCCCCGGAGGGAACGCGATTCCCGGCCCCGTCAGCCCCGGAAGCCGAGCACTCCGTGCAGCGCGCTGCCCCGGCCCTCCGCGCCCGTACGGGGCGCCGCCTTCGCGGCCTCGCCGGTCGCGGGCTTCGGGTCAGGCGTCTTCGCGCAGACCGCGTCCACGCCGCCGCTCCTGCCGCGCGGCACGGTGCCCTTGGCGAGATAGTCCGCCAGGTACTTGTCCAGGCAGTCGTTGCCGCTCAGCGTGACGCCGTGGTTGCCGCCGCCCTGCTCGACGACCAGGCTGGAACCGCGGAGCTTGCGGTGCAGGGTGACTCCGCCCTCGTACGGTGTGGCCGCGTCGTCCGTGGCCTGGAAGAGCAGCGCGGGCGGCAGGCCGTGGTTGGAGACCCGGACCGGATTCAGCGGCTCCACCGGCCAGTCGGCGCACGGCGCGTTGTACCAGGTGTTGCTCCAGGCCATGAAGGGCGCCTTGGTGTGCACCCTCCAGGCGTCGTTGCGCCAGGCGTTCCAGTCGCGCGGCCACTGGGCGTCCCGGCACTGGACGGCCGTGTAGACCGAGTACCCGTTGTCGCCCTCGGCGTCGACCGCGCCGAACCGCTCGTACGCCTTGACCAGCGTCTTCTCGTCCTTGTGGTTCACGTAACCGGCGAACGCCTCGGCCAGCACGGGCCAGTAGCCGTTGTAGTAGCCGCCCGGCAGGAACGTGTCGTCCAGTTCGCTCGCGCCGACCTTCTTGCCCGCGGGGTGCTTCTTGACCGCGTCCCGCATCCGGTACCAGGCCGCCTCGACCTTCGCCGGGTCGCTGCCCAGCCCGTACGTGGCGTGGTACTTCGCCACCCAGGCCATGAACGCCTTGTGGCGGGTGTCGAACGCGTAGTCCTGGCTGAGGTTGTCGTCGTACCAGACGCCGGTCGGGTCGACGTTCGAGTCGAGGACGAGGCGCCGGACGCGGTCCGGGAAGAGTTTGGCGTACACCGAGCCCAGGTAGGTGCCGTAGGAGTACCCGAGGTAGTTGAGCTTCGCCGCGCCGGCCGCCCGGCGGATCACGTCGAGGTCCTTGGCCGCGCTGACCGTGTCCATGTACGGCAGCAGGTCCGGGTACTTCTTGCCGCAGGCGGCCGCGAAGGACCGGGCGCGGTCCCGGTTGACCTGCTCGTCGCGGAGGGTGCGCGGCACCGAGTCGGGCCGTACCGGATCGGAGTACTCCGGCACGCAGTCCAGGGCCGGCCGGCTCTTGCCCACGCCGCGCGGGTCGAAGCCGATCACGTCGTACTGGGTGGCCACCGCCTTCGGCAGCGAGGTGGCGACGAATCCGGCCATCGACAGTCCGCTGCCGCCGGGGCCGCCCGGATTGACCAGCAGCGGGCCCTGGAAGGTCTTCGAGGTGTGCGGGACCCGGGTCAGGGCGAGGGTGATCTTCCGGCCCGACGGGTCGTCATGGTCGAGCGGGGCACTCACCGACGAGCACTGGAGCGTCGGGGACGACTTGGTGGCGCAGTCGGCCCACTTGAGCGATACGGCGCGCCGCGCACCGGCGTCGGCGGTCGCCGGGGACGGCACGGCGGTCACCAGACCGGCGACCGTCGCCCCGACGGCGAACAGAATTCCCGAACGTTTCGTCATATGGCCTCCCGTGGTGGGGGAACACGGCTGCGCGTGACGGCAGCCCCCGCCGGATGCTCCCCGCATCGGAGCCGGAAGGACCTGTTCTGGTGAGAGATGACCCGTTTGCCTCCGCCCGGTGTCCGGTGCGCCGGATCCGCGGCGGTCCGGTCAGAGCAGGGTCAGCTGGGTGGGCTCGGCGCCGTCGAGCGGGGGCTGCGGCTCGCCGCGCCCGGGGAGTGCGCGGGGGGTCTCGCGGCGCGAGGGCCCGATGCCGTACTCGGCCGCCAGCTCGTGCACATGGCGGGTGACCCGGCGCTGGTACCACGTGGGCGCGTACGCCCCGTCCGCGTACAGGCGCTCGTACCGCCCCACCAGCTCGGGGTGGTGCCGGCCGAGCCACTCCATGAACCACTCACGCGCGCCGGGGCGCAGATGCAGGACGAGCGGGGTCACCGAGGTCGCGCCGACGGCGGCGATCGCGCGGACCGTCGCCCGCAGTTGCTCCGGCCGGTCGCCGAGGAACGGGATGACGGGCGCCATCAGCACCCCGCAGCCGATGCCGTGCTCGCTGAGGGTGCGCACGACGTCGAGGCGGCGCTCGGGGGAGGGGGTGCCGGGCTCCACGGTGCGCCACAGCTCGGGGTCGACGAAGCCCACGGAGACCGAGACGCCCACCTCGGTGACCTCGGCCGCCTGCCGCAGCAGCTCCAGGTCGCGCAGGATCAGCGTGCCCTTCGTCAGGATGGAGAAGGGGTTCGCGTGGTCGCGCAGGGCCGCGAGGATGCCGGGCATCAGCCGGTAGCGGCCCTCGGCGCGCTGGTAGCAGTCGACATTGGTCCCCATCGCGATGTGCGCGCCGTGCCAGCGGCTGGAGCCGAGCTCGCGGCGCACCAGCTCCGGGGCGTTGACCTTGACGACGATCTGCGAGTCGAAGCCCAGCCCGGTGTCGAGGTCCAGATAGCTGTGGGTCTTGCGGGCGAAGCAGTAGACACAGGCGTGCGAACAGCCGCGATAGGGGTTCACGGTCCACTCGAACGGCATCCGGGACGCGCCCGGCACCCGGTTCACGATCGATCGGGCCCGGACTTCGTGGAAGGTGATGCCCCGGAACTCCGGGGTGTCGAAGGTGCGCGTCGTCACCGCGTCCGCGGCGAAGAGCGCGGCCTCTCCGCTTTTGGCGGTCTTGGCGCGGTTATCGGCCAGATTGTCCCAGCGCATGGACGCCTCCTAGGTAGCACTGACTCGAGAATAGAACACTTGTTCCCTTGATCGTTTTCTCCCCTTCGTCCCCGGCCGGATTTTGAGCCGGGTGCCGGAGGTGGTTGGCTCAGCACACCCCGAACAACCGAGTGCTGGAGGAACAGCCATGGCGCAGGTCGAGGCCACGACAGAGCGGATCATCGCGGCGGACCCGGAAGCGGTGTTCGACGCGCTGGCCGACTACAAGGACGTCCGCGGCAAGGTGCTGCCCGGCCACTTCAGCGAGTACGAGGTGCGTGAGGGCGGCGACGGCGAGGGCACCCTCGTCCACTGGAAGCTCCAGGCCACCAGCAAGCGGGTGCGCGACTGCCTGCTGGAGGTCAGCGAGCCCACCGAGGGTCAGCTCGTGGAGAAGGACCGCAACTCCTCGATGGTCACGACCTGGACCGTCACCCCGGCCGGCGAGGGGAAGTCCAAGGCGGTCATCTCGACCGTGTGGAACGGCGCCGGCGGCATCGGCGGGTTCTTCGAGAAGACCTTCGCGCCCAAGGGACTTGGCCGCATCTACGACGAGCTCCTGCAGAATCTCGCCACCGAGGTGGAGAAGTAACTCCCGGTTCCCGCTTTCCGGCCTCACCGGTTCGGGTGGTCTTTCCGTCCGGACGGTTGTGCGCCGTAGTGGCCCCCACCGGCGGCTAAGCCCTCCAAGTGCGCCGTCAGCGCCCCCCGCCGCGTTTGCCCTCCCTTGTATCGCAATGCGAGAAATGGGCGGCGCAGATGCGACGAGGGGAGCGGCACGTGGTGGGTGGGATCACTCTGGTGAAGGACGAGCCCGACGGTACGGGCGACACCGCAACGGTGCGGACGTCCGAACCGCCCCCGCCGCCGGCCGCGACGGAATCAGCCGCTCCGTATCTGCCCCCGGAACCCGAGACGGACCCCCGTCGCATCCGGCTGATCTTCATCGGGCTGATGCTCACGCTGCTGCTCGCGGCGCTCGACCAGATGATCGTCGCCACCGCGCTCCCGAAGATCGTCGGTGAGCTGCACGGCCTGGAGAAGATGTCCTGGGCGGTCACCGCCTATCTGCTCGCCTCCACCATCGGGCTCCCGGTCTACGGCAAGCTCGGCGACCTCTTCGGCCGCAAGGGCGTCTTCCAGTTCGCGATCGTCGTCTTCGTCATCGGCTCCGCGCTGGCCGGCTGGTCGCGCACCATGGACGAACTGATCGCCTTCCGCGCCCTCCAGGGCGTCGGCGGCGGCGGGCTGATGATCGGCGTCCAGGCGATCATCGCGGACGTCGTGCCGCCCCGGGAGCGCGGCCGGTTCATGGGGCTCATCGGCGCGGCCTTCGGACTCGCCTCCGTGGCGGGCCCGTTGCTCGGCGGCTTCTTCACCGACCACGCCTCCTGGCGCTGGTGCTTCTACATCAACATCCCGTTCGGCCTGGTCACCTTCGCGGTCATCACCGTCGTGCTGAAGCTCCCGAAGCCCACGGTCCGGCCGCGGCTCGACATCCTCGGCGCGCTGCTGCTGGCCGCCGCCTCCACCTGTCTGGTGCTGCTGACCAGCTGGGGCGGCACGGAGTACGCCTGGGGCTCGGGCACCATCCTGGGACTGGCCGCCGGAGCCGCCGGAACGACTCTGCTCTTCGTCGTCGTCGAGCACCGCGCGCCCGAACCGATCATTCCGCTGCGGCTGTTCCGTGACTCGATCTTCAACGTCAGCGCCCTCGTCGGCGCGGTCGTGGGAGTCGCCCTGTTCGGCGCCGCCAGCTATCTGCCGACCTTCCTCCAGATGGTCGACGGCGCCACCGCCACCGAGTCCGGGCTGCTGATGCTGCCGATGATGGGCGGCATCGTGGCCGCGTCCGTCGTCTCGGGCCAGCTGATCTCCCGTACCGGCAAGTACCGCGTCTACCCGATCGCAGGCAGCGCCCTCGCGGCGGTGGGCATGTGGCTGCTGTCCCGGCTCGAAACGGACACCCCGCGGCTGGAGTACAGCATCTCGCAGGCGGTGCTCGGTCTCGGGATCGGGCTGATCATGCCGGTGCTGGTGCTCGCCGTGCAGAACTCCGTACGCCCCGCCGACCTCGGCACCGCCACCAGCGCCAACAACTACTTCCGGCAGATCGGCGGCAGCGTCGGCGCGGCCGTGTTCGGCACGCTCTTCGCCGGGCGGCTCGCCGACGCGCTCGCGGTGCGCCTGCCGTCGGGAGCGGATCTGCCCGACCCCGAGTCGATCACGCCGCAGCTGGTCCACGCCATGGACCCGGTGCTGCGTGACAGCTATATCCAGGCATACGCCGACGCGATGCCCCGGATCTTCCTCTACCTTGTGCCGGTCCTCGTGCTCGGCCTGTTCTTCGCCTTCTTCCTCAAGGAGAAACCGCTGGTGTCCCACCACAGCCCCGAAACCGCAGCCGAGCCCGCGACGATCCCCTCCGCCCGCACCGATCCGGGCACCCAGCCCGCCGGACCCCTCTCGGGGGTGCCCGTCCGCGGCAGCGTCCAGCACCCCGACGGCACGAAGGTCCCGCGCGCCGCCCTCACCCTCATCGACGTCCAGGGACAGCAGGTCGGCAGGGGTGCCAGCGGAGACGAGGGGCGGTACGCGCTCAGCGTCCCCGGCGCCGGTTCGTACGTCCTCATCGCCGCTGCCGGAGGCCACCAGCCGCAGGCCGTCAGCGTCACCGTGGGCGAGCGGCCCGTGGAACTCGACGTGGTGCTCGGCGGTGCGGGCCGGCTGGCGGGGACCGTCGTGACGGCGGACGGTGTTCCGGTGCGCGACGCGGCCGTCACCCTGACCGACGTACGCGGTGAGGTGGTCTCCTCCACCCGCAGCGGGCGCGAGGGCGGCTATGTCATCTCGGAACTGGTGGCGGGGGAGTACACCCTCGCGGCCAGCGCCCCCGCGTTCCGGCCGGCCGCGCTGCCGGTCAGTGTGCAGGCGGCCCGCGAGACCCGGCAGGACATCGAACTGGCCGGCGGCGCCGTGCTCCGCGGCGTCGTGCGCGCCAGCGGCGGGCGGCTCGTGGAGGACGCCCGGGTCACGCTCCTGGACGCGGCGGGCAATGTGGTCGACACCCTGACCACCGGGCCCGACGGTGCCTTCCGGTTCGTCGACCTGTCCACCGGCGAGTACACCGTGATCGCCGCCGGCTACCCGCCGGTGGCCACCGTCCTCCAGGTCGCGGGCGGCGGACGCACCGAACGGGACCTCCAGCTGGGCCACGAGGACTGAGTCCGCGACGGGTGGTGAAGGTAGTGCGCCCCCGAGTGCGCGGGGCGCACCACCTTCGGGGGTGATTCCGTCGATGACCGGCGAGCGCCCGTCGCGGCCCCGTACGGTGGAGCCTCGTACCGCAGAACCTCGCGGTGGGGAAGGAGCCTTCCACCCATGGACCTCGGTGTGCCGTCGCAGAGGACACCACAACCGCGAGACGCCGCGGCGGGCCGAGTGCCGCTCGCCGTGGTCGTCGTCGACGCGGACGGACTCGTGTCGCACTGGTCGACCGGGGCCAGAAGGCTCTTCGGTGTCGCCAGGGACGACGCGATCGGCTGCCCGGCCGGTGAACTGCTCCCGGTCGCCGGGGCGTTACGGGACCACGGCGAACCGTCGCGAGGCGGGATGTACGCCGAGTACGGCCCCGAGCTGGACAGCTCCCTCAGCGGCGCCGTCGCCTACCCGGCGGCGGGCCGGGCCCGGGTGGACGAACCGGACCGCGGCCGGATCGAGGTCCTGTGGTGGGCCTATCCGCTCGTCGGCCCCGGCCCCGAGCGGCTGCTCGTGCTCGCCGCGGACTCCGCGCAGGTACGCGGCGCGGAGGCGGGGGAGGGCCGGGACGCCGACACGATCGCACCCGGATTCGCCCTGCACACCGACTTCCCCGGCTACCGGGAGCTGTCCGGGCGGCTGCCCGAGATCCTGCCCAGCATGAGCGTCCACGAGGCCACTCGGATCGTCTCCCAGGTACTCGAACTCGGCTATCCAGTACTGGAGTTCAGCCGCCACGACCGAATCCCGGTGACCCCTGACTGGGGAGTGCCGCAGCGCGCCGGACACCGGGAATCCCGGGACCCGCAACACATCGCCGACGGCCGGCTCACGCCCCGCGCGGCGCCCCGCCCCGAGCTGGACCTCGAATACGCGGCGGTCCGTGAACGGCTGGAGTTCCTCAACGAGGTCAGCGGCCGCATCGGTTCCTCCCTCGACCTGGAGCGCACCATCCGCGAGGTCACCAGCGCCGCGGTGCCCCGCTTCACGGACTTCGCCGGGACCCATCTGCGCGCCGCGGTCCTCGCCGGCGAGGGCTTCCCGGACGGCCCGCCCGACGTCACGACGGTCTGGCACCGGGTCTGGGTCGAGCACAACGACGAACCGGGCCGCTGGGACGACACCGTGCCGGTCGGCGAGTCCATCGCGTTCCCGGAACACACCCCGTTCTTCCAGTGCATGGTCACCGGCGAGCCGGTCATCATCCCTTACGTCAGCGAGGAGTTGAGCAACCGGATCTCGGGCGAGTTCGAGAAGCGCGACCTGCGTCCGCTGATCACCCACCGCTCCCTGCTCATCGTGCCGCTCAAGGCCCGCGACGTGGTGCTCGGCTTCATGGTCCTGATGCGGCGCCCCGGCCGGGAGCCCTTCGACGACATGGACCGCACCACCGGCGCCGAACTCGCCGCCAGGGCCGGGCTCGTCCTCGACAACGCCCGCATGTACACCTACCAGGAGAACGTCGCGGAGACCCTCCAGGACAGCATGCTGCCCCAGGTCGAGCCGCGCATGGCCGGCTGCGACATCGCCACCCGCTATCTGCCCGGCGCCCGGCTCGGCAGGGTCGGCGGCGACTGGTTCGACTCGGTGAAGCTTCCCGGCTCCCGGACCGCGCTGGTCGTCGGGGACGTGATGGGGCACGGGCTCAACTCGGCCGCGATGATGGGCCAGTTGCGTACCGCCGTACTGACGATGGCCACCATGGAGATGCCGCCGGCGCAGCTGCTGCGCAATCTGGACGACCTGGCCCAGCGCCTCGGCGAGCAGTACCTGGCCACCTGCCTCTACGCCGTGTACGACCCGATCCGTTCCGAACTCCAGATCGCCAACGCCGGGCACATCCCGCCGGTGCTCGTCCGTGCCGAGGACGGCCGGGCCGAACTGCTCGACCTGCCGACCGGCGCCCCGATCGGGGTCGGCGGGGTGGCCTTCGCGACCGCGACCGTGCGTGTCCTGCCTGGCGACCGCCTGGTGCTCTGCACCGACGGCCTGGTCGAGGTGCGCGGCCAGGACATCGGTGCCGGTCTCGCCGCGCTCTGCGCCTCCGCCGCGCACCCCGCCGCGTCCATGGACGACGCCTGCGACACGATCATCCGCGCGCTCAACCCCAGCGGCGGCCGCAACGACGACGTCGCGCTGCTGATGGCCCGGCTCAACGGCATCCCCGACGACGACGTCGCCGAGTGGCAACTCGCCCTGGATCCACGCGAGGTGGCCCGAGCCCGCCGGATGGTCCGCGGCAAGCTGCTCGACTGGGAGCTGCCGGACGCCGTGGAGGCGGCCGAACTGATGGTCAGCGAGCTCGTCACCAATGCGGTGAAGCACGGACGCACCCATCACATCGGGCTCCGGCTGGTCCGTACCGGCGCACTGCTCTGCGAGGTCACCGACGACGAGCCCGCCCCCGCCGCGCTCCTCGAAGCCACCGCAGACGACGAGTTCGGCCGCGGGCTCGTCCTGGTGAGCGGCCTCGCCCGGGAGTGGGGCAGCAGTACCACGGCCCGCGGCAAGACCGTCTGGTTCGAGCTGGCGCTCTCCCGGCTGCCCAGTCTCCGGCGCAACGGCTGGTAAAAGCAGCCGCCCCTGGCGGCCGGTCCTGTGCGCACCCTTGCCCTGATCAGCGGAGGGCGGTAGTCCCTTGTTGTGCAAGGTGCCTCAGTGCGACGGGACTTGGGAGTGCGCATGGATGTTTCACAGCGGTACAGCGAGGCGTGGGAAGGCTTCTGGGCCGCCACATCGGACGAGCCCGGCGAGGCGATCTGGGACGCCGACCCCTCACTGAGCGCCGCACCGCACAGCGAACTGCTCCTGCCGTACGCCGACGCCGCACTGCCCGTCGTCGACCTCGGCTGCGGCAACGGCACCCAGACCCGCTACCTCGCCACCCGGTTCGCCCGCGCCATCGGCGTGGACCTCTCGCACGCCGCGATCGGCCATGCCCGTCGGGCGGACACCGAGGGCGTCGCCGAGTTCGCCCAGCTCGATCTGACCGACGGCGGCGCGGTGCGCGCCCTGCGCGAGCGGATCGGGGACGCCAACGTCTACATGCGAGCGGTGATCCACCAGAGCGAGGCCGAGTCCAGGCCCGCGGTCGCCGCAGCCGTGGCGACGCTGCTGGGAGCGCGCGGCCGGGCCTTCGTCGCCGAGCTGACCCCGGCCTCCAAGGCCGTGCTCCGGCAGGCGGCGCAGGGGCCGGACGGGCCGCCCAAGAAGCTGCGCCGGGTCTACGACCACGGGCTCAAGCCGGCGGACGCCACCGAGGAGGAGGTGCCCGAACTGCTGAGGGCGGCCGGGCTGACCATCCTGGACAGCGGCGACACGGCCCTGCCGCAGACCGAGCAGCTGCCAGACGGGACCCGGATCGACCTGCCGGCCAGGTGGTTCGTGCTCGCCGCCGGCTGATCCGACGCGCGGGCCGGCCCCGGACGCGCGGACCGTCCGGGGCCGGAGGGGGCGACCGTCGGCCTTGACGCGCGGACGGTCCGGGGCCGGAGGCGTCCGTCAGGGCGGCAGCCGCGGCGGCGGACCCGCCCGATCCTGGCAACGAGGCCGTGCACCTGCCCCCGGGAAACCGTCAGCGCCCCGTCTCGTCCCGCACCAGCGTCATGAGCGCCCGCGCTCCGGGGCTCATGGCCCGCGCGTCCGGCAGCACCACGACGCTCTCGTAGTACGGCTGGAGCGCCCCGTCGAGCCGGACCGTCACCAGGTCCCGCGCCTCGGGCTTGCGGGAGAAGTGGTGCGGGACCACCGCGATGCCGAGCCCCTCCTGCACCAGCTCCAGCAGGCTGTGCACGTCGTTCACCTCGAGCGCCACCGTGCGGCGCACCCGCGCCGTCGCGAACGCCTCGTCGGCCGCACGGCGCGGACCCCAGTCAGGATGGAAGTCGATGAACGGCTCGCCCGGCAGCTCGTCCCACCCGACCCGGTCCGTCGCGGCCAGCCGGTGGCCGGGGGCGCACAGCAGGACCATGGGCTCACGGGCCAGCGGGACCAGCTCGCCACGCCACTCCACGGAGCTGACCGTGGCGGCGAACGCGATGTCGAGCCGCCCTCCGGCCACCCCGTCCACCAGGCTCGTCGTCCCCTCCTGGCGGAGCCGGATCTCCATGTGCGGGTGCGCGCGGTGGAAGGCGGCGAGCAGCCGGGGCAGGCTCACCCCGGCCACGCACTGCTCGACGCCCACCGACAGGGTGCCGCGCAGCAGCCCCCGTACGGCGTCGACGGCATCCTTCGCCGCCCGCGCGCCCGCCAGCGTGCGCTCGGCCTCCACCAGCAGGGCGCGCCCCGCCTCGGTCAGCCGCACACTGCGGGTGGTCCGGCTGAACAGCGGGGTCCGCAGCTCCTGCTCCAGCGCCCGGACGGAGGCGGAGAGGCCGGACTGCGACACCGCGAGGCGCTCGGCGGCCCGGGTGAAGTGCTGCTCCTCGGCGACCGCGACGAAATGTTCCAGCTGGCGCAACTCCATGATTGAGAAATATAGACGCTGAATCCAAACGGAATCTCCTGTTGGACTGCTGGATCGATGTGGGCGAGCCTGGACCCCGCAACCTCGCCGGGGCGGAGCCGAACAGCGGCGCGTCCCCGGCGGACCGGAACGATCTCTCCCGTGGAGTCCCGCATGTACATCCCGTCCGCCGACCGCTACCAGGACATGCCCTACCGGCGCACCGGGCGCAGTGGGCTGAAACTGCCGGCCCTCTCGCTCGGCCTGTGGCACAACTTCGGCGGGGACCGGACGCCGGAGACCCAGGGGCAGATCCTGCGCAGGGCGTTCGACCTCGGCATCACCCACTTCGACCTGGCGAACAACTACGGCCCGCCGCCCGGCTCCGCCGAGACCGCGATGGGCCGCGCGCTGGGTACGGACTTCGCCCGGCACCGGGACGAGATCATCGTCTCCACCAAGGCCGGCTATCTGATGTGGGACGGCCCCTACGGGGAGTGGGGCTCGCGCAAGAACCTGCTCTCCTCGCTCGACCAGAGCCTCGGCCGCCTCGGGCTCGACTACGTCGACATCTTCTACTCCCACCGGCCCGACCCCGAGACCCCGCTCGAAGAGACGATGGGCGCCCTCCACTCGGCGGTGCGGCAGGGCAAGGCGCTCTACGTGGGTGTCTCCAACTACTCGGCCGAGCAGACCCGCGAGGCCGCCCGGATCCTGAAGGACCTCGGCACCCCGCTGCTCATCCACCAGCCGCGCTACTCGATGCTGGACCGCTGGGTCGAGGACGGCCTGCTCACCGCCCTCGACGAGCTGGGCACCGGCTCCATCGCGTACTCCCCGCTGGAGCAGGGCATCCTCTCCGACCGCTACCTCCGCGGCATCCCGGAGGGTTCACGGGCGGCGGGCAGCAGCCCGTTCCTGTCGGCCGACTCCGTCACCCCGGAGCTGGTCGGATCGCTCCGCCGGCTCGACGAACTGGCCTCCGAGCGCGGTCAGTCGCTGGCGCAGATGGCGCTGGCCTGGGTGCTGCGCGGCGGCCGGGTCACCTCCGCCGTCGTCGGGGCGAGCAGCGTCGCCCAACTGGAGAACAGCGTCCAGGCGGTCCGCAACCTGGAGTTCAGCGACAGGGAACTCAGCCGGATCGAAAAGCTGTTGAAGGGCGCCAAGCGCCGCTGAGGCCTGCTCCGGTCCGGCCGCCGCCGGCGGAAAGGCGCCCGGCGGCGGAAGGGCCCTCTTCCGGCGGAACGGACCTCCTTCAGTGGAGTGGACCACTGGAGGTCAGGGCAGCCCTGGCCCGCCCGTTCCGCGACGCGTACCGTGTGGCCGCATGAAGATCCTCGTCAGCGCCGACATGGAAGGCGCCACCGGTGTGACCTGGCCGGCCGATGTGCTGCCCGGCACCCCGCAGTGGGAGCGGTGCCGTTCCCTGTTCACCTCCGACGTCAACGCCGCGGCCCTCGGGTTCTACGACGGCGGCGCCGACGAGGTGCTCATCAACGAGGCCCACTGGACCATGCGCAACCTGCTGCTGGAACGGCTCGACGACCGGGTCCAGATGCTCACCGGCAAGCACAAGTCGCTCAGCATGGTGGAGGGCATCCAGCACGGGGACGTCGACGCGGTCGCCTTCGTCGGCTACCACACGGGTGCCGGTACGGAAGGCGTCCTGGCCCACACCTATCTGGCCAACTCCATCACCGGGGTGTGGCTGAACGGGGTCAGGGCCAGCGAGGGGCTGCTCAACGCGCACGTCGCCGCCGAGTACGGCGTCCCCGTCGTCCTCGTCACCGGGGACGACCTGACCTGTGTGGACGCGCGGGGGTACGCCCCCGACGCCCGTACGGTCGCGGTCAAGGACTACGTCTCGCGGTACGCCGCGGTCTGCCGCACCCCCGCCCGTACCGCAGCCGACATCCGTGCGGCGGCCAAGGAGGCGACGGCTCTCGCCGGGCGGTACCCGGCGGTCGAGGGCGGACCGTTCACCGTGGAGCTGGAGTTCGACGCCGAGCACCTGGCCGCGGCAGCCACGGTCGTACCCGGCGCGGCGGCCTCCGGCGAGAGGCGTGTCGCCTACACGAGCGAGACGATGTACGAAGGAATCCGCACGTTCAAGGCGGTGACGACCATCGTGTCTTCCGCCGTGGAGGAACAGTATGGCTGAGGTGACCAACCACAAGAACAGCGTCGATGACCTCGCACTCGACGAATCGGTGACGTTCACCTCCGAACTGATCCGCATCGACACCACCAACCGGGGCGGCGGCGACTGCCGCGAACGCCCGGCGGCCGAGTACGTCGCGGAGCGGCTGGCCGGCGCCGGACTCGAACCCGTGCTCCTGGAGCGCACCCCCGGTCGTACCAACGTCGTCGCCCGGATCGCGGGCACCGACCCCTCGGCCGAAGCGCTGCTGGTCCACGGGCACCTGGACGTGGTGCCCGCGGAGGCCGACGACTGGACCGTGCACCCCTTCTCCGGCGAGATCCGCGACGGGGTCGTCTGGGGCCGCGGCGCCATCGACATGAAGAACATGGACGCGATGGTCCTCGCCGTCGTCCGGTTCTGGGCGAGGACCGGCATCCGGCCCCGCCGCGACATCGTGATCGCGTACACCGCCGACGAGGAGGCCAGCGCCGACGACGGCTCGGGCTTCCTGGCCGATCAGCACGCCGGACTCTTCGAGGGCTGTACGGAGGGCATCAGCGAATCCGGCGCCTTCACCTTCCACGCCGGACCGAACATGCCGCTCTACCCCATCGCGGCGGGCGAACGCGGCACCGGATGGCTCAAGCTCACCGCACACGGCAGAGCGGGACACGGCTCCAAGGTCAACAAGGCCAACGCCGTCAGCACGCTGGCCGCCGCCGTCGCCCGCATCGGCGCACACGAATGGCCGGTACGCCTCACCCCGACGGTCCGCGCCGCGCTCACCGAGATCGCCGCACTGCACGGCATCCACCCCGACCTCGACGCCCCCGGCTTCGACGTGGACGAACTCCTCGGCAAGATCGGACCGGCCGCGGCCCTCGTCGAACCGACCGTCCGCAACAGCGCCAACCCGACGATGCTGGACGCCGGTTACAAGGTCAACGTGATCCCGGGCCACGCCACCGCCTTCATCGACGGCCGGACGGTGCCCGGCGGCGAGGACGAGTTCCACGCCACCATGGACCGGCTGACCGGCCCCTCGGTCGACTGGGAGTTCCACCACCGCGAGATCGCCCTGGAAGCCCCGGTCGACTCACCCACGTACGCCAGGCTCCGGGCCGCCGTCGAGCGGTTCGACCCGGACGGTCATGTGGTGCCGTACTCCATGTCAGGCGGTACCGACGCCAAGCAGTTCTCCCGGCTCGGCATCACCGGCTACGGCTTCTCACCGCTGAAGCTGCCCGTCGGCTTCGACTACCAGGCCCTCTTCCACGGCGTGGACGAACGTGTCCCCGTCGAGGCGCTGCACTTCGGCGTCCGGGTCCTGGACCATTATCTCCGCACCGCCTGACCCACTCGGGGGAATCGAACATGGCAACCACAGGGGCCTACGGAAGCTGGCCGTCACCGATCGACGCCGCGCTGGCCGCCTCGCGGGACGGCCGGCCGGAGTACGTCGAAGCGGTCGGCGACGAACTGTGGTGGACGGAGCCGCGCCCGGCCCAGGCCGGCCGGCGCGCCCTCGTGCGACGCCTGGCCGACGGAACCACCGCGGAGCTGCCCGCCCCCTGGAACGCCCGCAGCCGCGTCATCGAGTACGGCGGACGGCCCTGGACCGGCACGGAACGCGCCGAGGGCGGCCCGCTGATCGTCTTCGTCCACTTCGACGACCAGCGGCTGTACGCCTACGAGCCGGACGGGCCCGGCGAACCCTGGCCGCTCACCCCCCTCTCGCCGGTCGGCGGCGGACTGCGCTGGGTCGATCCGCGACTGCACCCGGACCGGGGCGCCTCGGGCGAGGTCTGGTGCGTCCTGGAGGAGTTCACCGGTGAGGGACCGGGCGAACTGCGCAGGCTGATCGCCGCCGTGCCGCTCGACGGCTCGGCGGCCGCCGACAGGTCGGCGGTACGCGAACTCTCCGACGCCCGGCACCGGTTCGTCACCGGGCCCGAGCTCTCACCGGACGGGCGGCAGGCGGCCTGGATCGCCTGGGACCACCCGCGGATGCCGTGGGACGGCACCGAGGTGATCGTCGCGGACATCGGCGAGGACGGTACGTTCCACGCCCCCCGGACCCTCCTGGGAGGTCCGGAGGAATCGGTACCGCAGATCCAGTGGGCCGCGGACGGACAGCTGCTCCTCGCCAGTGACCGCAGCGGGTGGTGGAATCTGTACCGCGCGGGTCCGGACGGCGACGCGGTGGAACTCTGCCCCAGGCAGGAGGAGTTCGCCGGACCGCTGTGGAAGATCGGCCTCAGCTGGTTCCGGCCGCTGGAGAACGGGCTGATCGCCACCCTGCACGGCAAGGGGTCCACCACGCTCGGCATCCTCGACCCGGAGACCGGCAGTCTCGTCGACATCGCCGGACCCTGGACCGAATGGGCCGGAACGCTCGCCGTGCAGGGCAGCCGGGTCATCGGCATCGCCGCGAGCCCGCACAGCGCGTACGAGATCGTGGAGCTGGACACCTCGACCGGGCACACCCGGATCATCGGGGCACCCCACCAGGACGCGGTCGACCCCGCGTACTACCCCCGGCCCGCCGACCGCACCTTCACCGGTCCGGGCGGCCGGGAGATCCACGCCCACATCTACCCGCCGCACAGCCCCGACCGGCCCGGCCCGGCCGATGAGCTGCCGCCCTACGTCGTGTGGGCGCACGGCGGCCCCACCGGGCACGCCGCGCTCGTCCTCGACCTGGAGATCGCCTACTTCACCTCGCGCGGCATCGGCGTGGCCGAGGTCAACTACGGCGGCTCGACCGGCTACGGGCGGGCCTACCGCAACCGCCTGCGCGAACAGTGGGGCGTCGTCGACGTGGAGGACTGCGCGGCCGTCGCCGGGGCACTCGCCGCCGAGGGCACCGCGGACCCGCACCGGCTCGCCGTCCGCGGCGGCAGCGCCGGCGGGTGGACCACCGCCGCCTCGCTGACCGGCACCGACGTCTACGCCTGCGGAACCATCATCTATCCCATCCTCGACCTGACCGGCTGGGGCACGGGGGAGACCCACGACTTCGAGTCGCAGTACCTGGAGTCGCTGGTGGGCCCGCTCGCCGAGGTCCCCGACCGCTACCGCGAACGGTCGCCGATCACCCGAACCGACCGGCTCACCACGCCGTTCCTGCTGCTCCAGGGGGAGGACGACCCGATCTGCCCGCCCGTGCAGTGCGAACGCTTCCTCGCCGCCGTGGAGGGGCGCGGCATCCCGCACGCCTACCTCACCTACCCGGGCGAGGGCCACGGCTTCCGCCGCGCCGACACCATGATCAGTGCGCTGGAGGCCGAACTCTCCCTCTACGCCCAGACCTTCGGCATCGAGCGGACCGACGTGCCGCGGCTGGAACTGCGGAAGTGACCCTCGCGCCCTCCGCGCCCCTCGCACCCCTGACCCGCCCCGCCCGGCTGCGCGCGGGCGCCAGGGTCGCCGTCGTCTCCCCGAGCGGGCCGGTGCCCGTCGACCGCCTGGAGCCGGGCCTCGACATCCTGCGCGGCTGGGGCCTGGACCCCGTGACGCTGCCGCATGTCCTGGACGTGCACCCGGAGCTGGACTACCTCGGCGGTACGGACGAGGCGCGTGCCCGGGACCTCCAGGACGCCTGGTGCGATCCTTCGGTCGACGCGGTGATCTGCGCCCGGGGCGGTTACGGGGTGCACCGCATGGTCGATCTGCTCGACTGGGCGGCGATGCGGGCCGCCGGGCCCAAGGTGTTCGTCGGATACAGCGACATCACCGTGCTCCACGAGGCGTTCGCCCTGCGGGCCGGGCTCGCCACCCTGCACGGCCCCATGGTCGGCACCGAGGCCTTCCTCAAGGACCCGCGTACCCAGGAGTCCCTGCGGGCCACCCTGTTCGAGCCCGAGACGGTACGGACATTGGGGCTCGACGGAGCGGGGGTCATGGTGCCCGGCCGGGCGCGGGGGATCACCTACGGCGGCTGCGTGAGCCTGCTGGCCGCCGATCTGGGCACCCCGCACGCCCGGCGGTCGGCCCGCGGCGGGCTGCTGGTCATCGAGGACACCACCGAGGACCCGTACGGCATCGACCGCATCCTCACCCAGCTGCTGCGGGCCGGGGCGCTCGACGGCGTCGCCGGGGTGGCCTGCGGCTCCTGGGCGGGCTGCGGGCCGTACGCGAAGGTGCGGGCGGTGCTCGCCGACCGGCTCGGCGGCCTCGGTGTCCCCGTCGTCGAGGAGCTCGGCTTCGGCCACGGTCCCACCGGGCTGACGATTCCGCTCGGGGTGCCGGCCGTGCTGGACGCGCCCGCGGACGGCGGGCCGGCCACCCTCACGGTCGAGGTGCCGGCGCTGGTCTGAGCGGTGCGGGGGCAGGCTTCCCGGCGGTGAACCGATGAGGTGAGCGCCTGCCGCGCCCCTGCCACCCGTATGGGCGTACAGGACCGCCCCCCGGCACCCGGACGGAGCCATCCTGGTGCTCCGGGGGGCGGAGACGCGCCAGGAGCAGGGAAGGGGCCGGTTCATGAGCCCGAAAGATGTGTCGAGCGGCGGGACGAGGGGCACCGGGCCGTTCACCCCGGCCCGCATTCTGGTTCTCGTCGTCGCGGTCCTGTCGGTGGTGTTCATCGCGGAGAACACCGGCGACGTGACGGTCCGCCTCCTGATCCCGCTGGTGACCATGCCGCTCTACGTGGCGCTGATCGTGATGTTCGTGGCCGGGATGGCCTGCGGCGCCTACGTCTTCCGCAGGCGGCCCAAGTAGCACCGGCGTACCGGGCGGGCGCCCCGGACGGCACCGGACCGTCCTGAGTACAGCACTACGCTGGGCCGATGTCCGACACCACCTATCTGGCCGAGGGGTCGCGCACGGCGATCCGCCCCTTCACCCTCGCGGATGCCGACGAGTTCACCGCACGGTCCAGGGAGAGCCGCGAACTGCACCGGCCCTGGCTGTTCCCGCCCGCCGATCCGGACAGGTACGCCGCGTACGCGAGCGTGCTCATCGAGGACCCCACGAAGGCCGGATTCCTCGTGTGCGAGCGGTCCGGCGGCGAGGGCGTGGCCGAGGGTGCCATCGCCGGCTTCATCAACATCAACAACATCGTCATCGGCGGCTTCTGCTGCGGCGCCCTCGGATACGGCGCCTTCGCCCACGCGACCGGGCGCGGGCTGATGGCCGAGGGGCTCGACCTGGTTCTGCGGTACGCCTTCGGGACCCTTGGCCTGCACCGCCTCGAAGCCAACATCCAGCCGGGCAACAAGACCTCGCTCGCACTGGTGCGCCGGGCCGGCTTCCGGCTGGAGGGCTTCTCGCCGGACTTCCTCTTCATCGACGGAGGCTGGCGCGACCACGAGCGCTGGGCGATCACCGCCGACATGCGGTGACGCCGAGGGCAACGTGCGGCCCGGCCGACGCCCACCGAGGGCGGGTATCCGGCCACCCGGACGGCCCGGCTCCTACCGAGGCTGTGTCGCGAGCTGGATCAGATTGCCGCAGGTGTCGTCGAGGACGGCGGTGGTGACCGGGCCCGTCTCCAGCGGCTCCTGGACGAAGCGGACGCCGAGACCGCTCAGCCGTTCGTACTCCGCCTTCACGTCGTCCACGGCGAACTGGGCGAGCGGGATCCCGTCCGCCACGAGCGCGTCGCGGTAGATCCTGGCGGCCGGGTGGCCGAGGGGCTCCAGGAGGAGTTCCGTGCCGCCGGGCTCGTCGGGCGAGACGACGGTCAGCCACCGGTCGGTCCCGCCCACCGGGACGTCGTGCTTCTTCACGAAGCCGAGGATCTCGGTGTAGAAGCGCTCGGCCTTGGCCTGGTCGTCGACGAAGACGCTGGTCAGATGGATCTTCATGAGGTGCTCTCCTCCGGTCCGGATGTATCGGGCACGCGCCAACGCTCGGTGATCTGCCGCAGCGGAGCCGTGCACAGGTCGTGGAACTTGTAGCGGCCCTCCCGCCTGGTCTCGACGAGCCCGGCGGCTTCCAGCACGGCGAGGTGCTGCGAGACCCCCTGACGCGAGATACCGAGGCCGTGCCTCATGCTCAGCCGCGAACAGATCTCGAACAGTGTCTGCCCGGACTTCTCCGTGAGCTCGTCGAGGATGGTGCGACGGGTGGGGTCGGCCAGGGCTTTGAAGAGGTCGTCGGCCACCACCGCATCATAGGCAAGTACTCACTTGCTTGTCATGTGGGGGTGTGCCATCGGCGCCATCGGCCGACGCGGCTCCCCGCCACCCGCTCGTCGCCCGCCGATCCGGATGGTGTACGAATTCCGGGTGAACGAACAGATCCGGCCCGCGACCCTTCGCCTGTTCATCGCGCTCGCCCCGCCCGACCGGGCGAAGGAGGAACTCGCCCGGGAGCTGCGCCCCGCCTACGCCACGCACCCGGACATGCGGTGGAACCGTATCGAGGACTGGCACATCACCCTGGCGTTCCTCGGCGAGCTCCCCGCCGCGGCCGTTCCCCCGCTGATTGCGCCGCTCGCCGCCCTCGCGGCGGCCCGGCGGCCGCTGCGGCTGGCCCTGTGCGACGGCGGGAACTTCGAAGACCGGGTGCTGTGGAGCCGTATCGACGGAGAACTCGACGCGTTGCACGCACTCGCCGCCGACGTGCGTACCGCCGTCGGGAGCTGCGGCGTGGCCCTGGAGGACCGGCCCCTGCGACCCCACCTGACGCTGGCCCGTGCCCGCCGGGGCGATCGGTCCTCGGTGGCGGAGATCGCCGCGACGTTCGCCGGGTTCACCGGCCTCCCGTGGCCGGCCGAACGCCTGCACCTGGTCGGCGGCACGACCGGTGGCGGCCCGGGACCGATCCGCTACCGAGACGTCGAGGCGTGGCCGTTCGACGGCGGGGGCCGAACCTGAGACGTCCTCGGCGCGGGCCGGCGGATGCCCCCGGAGGGGGCGTCCGGGTGGTTCGTGTGTCAGGCCGGTGGACCGCCCGTCCAGGGTGAGGCGTACTTCTCTGCCAGCGGGGCGATCTCCTCTGGTGTGAGGAGCCGTGGAGTGCGGTCGCCGAGTGCGAGGAGCAGCGCGGAGACCTCTTCCAGCTCCACGGCGGCGTCGACGGCCGCCGAGACGGAGTGGCCGGCGGTGACGGGGCCGTGGTTCTGCAGCAGAGCCGCCCGGAAGGGGAACAGGAGAGCCTCCATCCGCTCCGCCTGCCCGCTGTCGCCCGGCGCGGCGTAGGGGAGGAGCGGTGTCTGGCCCACCCGCATGACGAAGTACGGGGTCAGCGGCGGTATCGCGCTGTGCTCGCTCCAGGCCGGCAGGCAGGAGACCGCGGTGGCGTGCCGGGAGTGCAGGTGGACGACGGCGCGGGCGGCCGGATCGCGGCGGTAGAACGCCGTGTGCAGCGGGAATTCCTTGCTGGGCTTCGGCCCGTCGAGGTGGGCCCCGGCCGGATCGAGGACGCTGAGCCCGGCGGGGTCGATACGGGACAGGTCCGTGCCGGTGGGGGTGAGGTAGACGTAGGGGCCCTCGCGCACGCTGAGGTTGCCCGAGGAGCCGGGGCTGAGGCCGAGCGCGGCGAGATGGGCGCCCGCGGCGGCGAGTTCGGACCGGGGATCGCTCATGCGAGCACGCTCCAGGCCTCGGTGAAGATGTCCGTGTCGCCGAAGTTGCCGGACTTGAGGGCCACGTCCACCACCCCGTCGGCATGTCCGGTGCTCCGGGCGGCCGTGGCCCAGGTGACACCGGGGGCGATGGGGGACCCGATGGCGAGCGTGCGCACGCCGAGTGCGGTGATCACCGCCCCCGAGGTCTCACCGCCCGCGACGAGGAGCCGCCGTGCGCCGGCTCCGACCAGACGTACGGCGCAGGCGGCCAGCGCCTGCTCGACGAGGACGGATGCGGCGGGTGTGGCGTCCCCCGCCGCCTCGTCCAGGTCGCGCAGGTCGTCGACGGCATAGATGAGGGGTGGCCGCTGCGGGTCGTCCTGCCAGCAGTCGCGGGCGAAGCCGACCAGTTCCTCCACCGAGGCGTCGAGGTCCGCCCGCAGGGCGGCGATGTCGAGCTTGCGGTGGGGGAGGTGTGCGCGGCCGTGGGCCACCTGGGCGCGGGTGGCCGCGGAGGCGCTGCCCGAGAGCACGACCGCCGGATCGCCCGGATGTGAGGCGGCCCGTGCGCGCGAGGCCCCGGGGCGGGGGCCGGTGAGCCCGAGTGCGAGGCCGGCGGCCCCGGTGACCAGGCGGTGGTGCAGAGTGGCCGCGGAGATGGTGCGCAGGTCCTCGTTCTCGGTGGCGTCCACGACGACGAGCGCGTCCGACAGCGCGGGGTCGTCCAGCGCGGCCTTCAGCGACTCGGCCCCGGCCCGCACCGTCTCCAGGCCGACGTGCCGTACCGGGTGCGTGGTCTGCGGGGTCAGCAGCCGGCCCACGTCGGAATCGCGCATCGGCGTGAGCGGATGGTGACGCATCGGGCTCTCGTCGAGGGGCTCGCCGTGGACGAGGAGGCGTCCGCCGTGGACGGTGCGGCCCGTGTCCGGGAACGCGGGTACGACCACGGCGCGTCGCACGTCGATCGCGTTCAGCAACGCGTCCGTCACCGGGCCGATGTTGCCCTTCGGAGTCGAGTCGAAGGTGGAGCAGTATTTGAAGTAGAAACGTTCGCAGCCGGCCGCGCGCAGGGCGCGGAGTGCCGCGAGTGAGGAGTCGACCGCCTCGGAGACCGGTGCGGTGCGCGATTTGAGCGCGACCACGACGGCGTCCGCCGCTGCCACGGCGCGGTCTTCGGCGATGGCGTCGGGGCCGACGGTCACCACCGTGCGGTACCCGCGGGCGACGAGCATCGTCGCGAGGTCCGTTGCTCCGGTGAAGTCGTCGGCGATGGCCCCGAGGGTCGGCATCAGGCCTCCTTGCGTTGGGTGCGGTGCGTAGTCCTGCCGGCCGGATCTGTCATCGACCAGGCGTTTGTGAAAAAATGTTAACAGACTTTACGTGAATGGGATCTGCTGATACATCTTGTTAACGCGCTCCTCGTGGCCCTCGCTTCCCTGACGAGTCCGCCCGCGCCGGGAGTACGCCACTACTTTGCTCGCGCCATCCAGGAGGGCCCATGAACCTGCACCACCTGTTCGCCGACACCGGCGACCGGACCGTGCGGTACGCACTGTCCGGAGCCGGGGGCGGCTTCGCCCGGACCCTGCTGGCCCAGACCCGCCGGCTCGGCCGGCTGGTGCCCGCCGTACTCTGCGACCGCGATGTGGACCGCCTCCGGGCGATGCTCCTGGACCTCGGTCACGATGCCTCGGAGCTGCGTGCCTGCGACACGGCGGACGAGGTGGCAGCCGCGGCCGGCGAAGGGCGCATCGCCCTCGTCGCGGACGGCGCCCTGCTGCCCGCCGCCCCCTGGGACATCCTGGTCGAGGCCACCGGCAGCCCCGCCGACGGGTACACGATGGCGCGAGAGGCCCTCACCCTCGGCCGGCACGTGGCCATGGTGAGCAAGGAGGTCGACTCCGTCGCGGGACTGCACCTCGCCGACCTGGCGAAGGAGAACGGCGTCGTCTACACCACGGCGGACGGGGACCAGCCCGCCAACCTGATCGGCCTGGTGACCTGGGCGCAGCTGCTGGGCCTGGACATCGTGGCCATCGGGAAGTCGAGCGAGTACGACCTCGTCCTCGACCCCGCCACGGGCACCGTGACCCAGCTCGACACCACGGTCCCGGCCCCGGAACTGACCGGCCTGCTCACCCTCGGCGACGACACCCGCGCCACCCTCGCCGCCCGCGCGGCCGCCGTGGCGGCGCTGCCCGTCGGCGCCACCGCCGACTACTGCGAGATGGCCGTCGTCGCCACCAACACCGGGTTCCGGCCCGACGTCGAGCGCCTGCACTACCCGGTCGCCCGCATCGCCGAACTCGCCGACGTCTACGCGCTGCGCGAGGACGGCGGACTCCTGCACCGCCCGGGTGCGGTCGACGTGTTCAGTGCGCTGCGCCTGCCCGACGAGGCGTCCTTCGCCGGCGGCGTGTTCGTCGTCGTCCGCACGGCGGACCCGGTCACCTGGGAGACCCTGCGCGGCAAGGGCCACGTCGTCAGCCGCGACGGCCGCTACGCCGCCATCTACCTGCCCTACCACCTGATGGGCGTCGAGACCCCGCTCTCCCTCCTGTCGGCCGTCCTCCACCACCGCCCCTCCGGCGGCACGGACCCGCGCGCCCACGCGGCGCTGGCCGGACGCGCGCAGCAGGACCTGCCCGCGGGGACCGTCCTCACCATGGGCGGGCACCACCACGACGTGACCGGTGTCCAGGCCGTGCTGCTGCGCGACGAGGACACCCCGGCGGACGTCGCCCCGCTCTACCTCGCCGCCCACTGCACCCTCGCCCGCCCCGTCGCGGCCGGTGAGCTGATCGGGCTGGCCGACCTCGCCGACGCGGACGAGGACCTGCTGCGGGCCTGGACCCTGGGCCGGTCCTCCCGCGCCACCGTCACCGGGGGAGTGCGCTAGTGGACACCGACATACAGAACCTGCTCCTGGGTGCGGCAGCAGTCGTCATCCTGATCCTGCTGATCACCAAGGCGAAAATCCACCCCTTCCTGGCGCTGAGCATCTCCGCGCTGGGACTGGGGCTCGCCGCCGGGATCGGTCCGGGCCAGGCCGTCGACAACTTCCAGAACGGCTTCGGGGACGCCCTGAAGAGCACCGGTCCCACCATCGGTCTCGGCACCGTTCTCGGCGGCATCCTGCTCGGCTCCGGCGGGGCCGACCGCATCGCCACCGTCTTCATCGGATCCCGGCCGGTCAAGTGGATCCCGGCCGCCATCACTGCGGCAGCCCTGCTCATCGGGATGCCGCACCTGTTCGACGTGAGCTTCGTGATGCTCGTACCGCTGGTGTACGCGGTCGCCAAGCGCACCGGCACCCATCTGCTGTACGTCGGACTGCCGATGGCCGCGGGTCTGTACATCTCGCACGGGCTGCTGCCCCCGCACCCCTCGCCGACGCTCGCCGTCTCCGCGTACAGCGCCAACACCGGCCTGACCATCCTCTACGGACTCATCATCGGGATCCCGATCGCCGTGATCAGCGGCCCGCTGCTGACCAAGGTCGCCAGCCGCTGGTTCGGTCCCGCTCCCGACCTGGACAAGGGCCCGGTCCCCGAACCGGAACCCCTGCCGGAGAACCAGCGCCGGCCCGCGTCCTTCACGCTCGCGCTGATCACGGTGCTGCTGCCGCCCGTCCTCATGCTGATCGGCACCCTCGGCACGTCCAGCACGGCGAAGGGCTCCCTGCCGTACGCGGTGTTCGAGGCGCTCGACTCCTCCGTCCTCTCGCTGCTGGCCGCCGTCGTCTTCGCCTTCTTCGCCCTCGGCGTCCGATCCGGGTTCGGCCTCGGCCAGCTCCAGAAGATGGCCGGCAAGGGACTCGGACCGGTCGGCGGCATCGTGCTGATCCTCGGCGCCGGAGGCGGCCTCAAGGCGATGCTGACGGCCACCGGCATCGACGAGATCATCTCCGACTACGCCGTGGACTGGTCGGTGCCCCCGCTGCTGCTGGCCTGGCTGGTCGCCGCGCTGCTGCGGATCTGCCTCGGCTCGGCGACGGTGGCCACCGCCGCCGCGACCGGCATCGTCGCCCCCCTGCTCGGGGCCTACCCGGGGCTCTCCCCTGAACTGATGGTGCTGGCCAGCGCCTCGGGCGCCGTCATGCTGTCCCACGTCAACGACTCGGGCTTCTGGCTGTTCAAGGAGTACTTCCAGCTCTCGGTGTCGCAGACGTTCCGCACCTGGACGCTGATGCTCTCCCTGCAGTCGCTGCTCAGCCTCGGCGGGGTCCTGCTGCTCAGCACCTTCGTCGGCAGCTGACCGTCACCCGACCCCCACTGTCTCCCGACCGTGCACCGCGGCCGGGAGACAGCCGTCCTCGCTCTGCGCGGCGACCCGGTGTGAGCGGCCGCCGCACAGGAACGGCACAATCGCCAACGACCGATGCGGTCGCAGAACAGGAAGGACCACCGACGATGGCCGAGGAACACTCCCCGCCGCTGATCCCGGACCAGCGGCGTGAGCAGTTGCTGAAGCACCTGCGTCGCGACGGAGTGCTCAGCGTTCAGCAGATCACCCAGCTCCTGGGCGTCTCGCACATGACCGTGCGCCGTGACATCGCCGAACTGGAGCGCCAGGGACTGGTCTTCTCCGTACCGGGCGGTGCCAGGATC
Organism: Streptomyces sp. NPDC048671; assembly: GCF_055587045.1. NCBI lineage: Bacteria > Bacillati > Actinomycetota > Actinomycetes > Kitasatosporales > Streptomycetaceae > Streptomyces > Streptomyces sp. NPDC048671. The sequence continues at coordinate 70,717 of NZ_JBVJHB010000025.1, forward strand.
GCCAGCCATCTGCAGAGCGAACCGAGCTACCAGACCAAGACCCTCATCGAGCAGCCCGAGAAGCAGGCCATGGCAGGCCGCGCCGCGGAACTGGTGCGGGACGGGATGACCGTCTACCTCGACGCGGGCACGACCCTGCTCGCGATGGTCCCGTTCCTGGTGCACCACACCTCGCTGACGGTCGTGACCAACGACTTCACGACCGTCGACGCGCTGATGGCCGCGCCCCACCTCGACATCATCCACGTCGGCGGACAGGTGGAGCCCTCCAACCGGTCGAGCGTGGGCCGCTTGGCAGCCACCGTCCTGCGGCAGCTCGCCCTCGACATGGCCTTCATCAGCACCAGTTCATGGGATCTTCTCCGAGGCGTGACGACCCCCTCCGAGCCCAAGGTCGAAGTCAAACAGGCGGCGATGGAGTGCACGGGCAGCTCCGTGCTCGTGGCGGGTTCCTCGAAGTTCGGAACCTTCGGCAAGTACCGCGTGGCACCCCTCAACGCCTTCGACACGATCATCTCCGACAGCGCTCTGGCCGACGCGGCAGCCGAGGGAGTGCGGGCCTCAGGAACCGAACTGCACCTGGTGAACGCCTGACGAAGCGCTGATCGGCGCTGATCGGCGCTGAGAGAACGTCAATGGCTGAGCCGGGCAATGCCGTTCGCAGTCGGCCATGCCCGGTTCCCCGGTCCCGGACGCTCCGCGCGACCGGCTACGGCATGCCCCGGCCTCGTACCGCCGGCACGACGGTCCCGTGCTGAACATCCCCCTCACCGCGCTCGTCGGTGACGCCGACCCGCGATCGTGCCGGTGGCGTCGGCGGCGGGCCGGGCACAGCGGACGGACCAGGACGACGAGGTCCTGGTCGCGGCCCGGCTGCTAGGGGCGGCGCTGGAGGGCGTCATGCGGCGACGCCGGAGGTACAGCCTGCTGTACCCCGATCCGGGCGGCTGGCGGGCTCGGAGGCGAGGGCGGTGGTTCATAGGGTCGGTGAAGACAGCGAAGCCTGCGAATACACCGCAACGAGGAGCACACCGTGACCACTCACGACCCGTATCAACTGACCGGCGACAGTGGGCCCGTTGGGGGGCCGTCGCCCGACGGCAGCCGCAGCGGGGCTGTCCGCTCCGTGCTCTGGTTCGTGCTGGTGATCAGCATGGTCGGCAACATGGTCGCCTCGTTCGTCAGTGGTGCGGTACTCGTCCACCTGGTCTGCGGCGTCGTGGCCGGGGCCAGCCTGATCGCGCTCGCCATGGAGCGTCTGCGAGGGCGGCGATGAGTACGACGATCGAGGGACTCGGGGCCCACCGGACCGACAGGCCGCAGTCTCCCGCCATCACACTGACGGGCGTTACCAAGGTGTACGCGGGCGGAGTGCGGGCACTGGATGACGTGTCCCTGACAGTGCTGTCGGGTGCTTTCCTCGCCGTGATGGGGCCGTCCGGGTCGGGCAAGAGCACACTGATGCACTGCGCCGCAGGCCTCGACACCCCGTCGCAGGGGAGTATCCACATTGAGGGGCAGGAGATCGGCGGGCTGAACGAGACCCGCCGCACCGAACTGCGCCGCGAGCGCGTCGGCTTCGTGTTCCAGTCCTACAACCTGGTGCCCTCGCTCAGTGTGGCGGACAACATCACGCTCCCGCTGCGGCTGGCGGGGCGTTCCCCGGACCACGAGTGGGCGCGCATGCTGATCGAACGGGTCGGCCTGGCCGACCGGATGTCGCATCGTCCGGCCGAACTCTCCGGTGGGCAGCAGCAGCGGGCCGCCCTCGTACGGGCGCTGGTAACCAAGCCGGCCGTGGTGTTCGCGGACGAGCCGACGGGCGCGCTCGACGTGCGCAGCGCGCGCCAGGTCCTCGACCTGCTGCGCGACCTTGTCGACGAGCTGGGACAGACAGTCGTGATGGTTACCCACGACCCGGCCGCTGCGGCGCGGGCACACCAAACGCTGGTGATGGCGGACGGACGGGTCGTGGACAGCTTGTCGGCTCCTACGGCCTCCGAACTGGCCGGCCGTCTGGCCGCACTGGGAGAGGGCTGACCATGCTGCGTCTTGCCGTGGAGATGGCCAAGGACCGGATTACTTCGCTACTGGCGGTGATCTGTGCCGTGCTCGGCGCGGCCGCACTGCTCACCGCCACCGGGGTACTGGCCGAGTCGGGGCTCCGTTCCCACCTGCCGCCCGGTCGGCTCGGCGGCGCGGACATCGTGGTCTCCGCCGACCAGACCTTCCACCCGGCCGGGGACCTGCCGATCGCGCTGCCGGAACGCGGAACGGTGCCCGCCCGGCTGGCCGGTGAACTGGGCGGTGTGCCCGGTGTCACCGCCTCGGTCGCCGACACCGCCTTTCCCGCAGGTCTCGTCGACGCCCACGGCCGGGCCGTGGCCGTCTCGGACGCCCGGACAGCCGGGCACGGCTGGTCCTCGCTGAAGTTGCTTCAGGACCCGAAGGTCGAGGGCACGAAGCCGACCGGCTCGAGCCAGGTCGCCGTGGAGAGCGCCATCGCCGCCGCTGCGGGCGTCGGACCGGGTGACACCATCCGTGTGGTGGCGGCAGGCCGGTCCTCCGACTACCGCCTGACCGCCGTGGTGGACGCCGCCGACGCCGGCATCCTCTTCTCCGATCAGGCCGCCGCCCGTCTGGCCGGCCGCGACAACGGCCCCAAGGCGGGGACGGCCGACCTGATCGGACTCCGTACCGCCCCCGGTGCCGCCGACAAGGTCGCGGACGACGTCCGTGACGTGCTGCGCGGCACAGGTCTGGTAGTGGCCACCGGCGCCGAACGAGGCGATCTCGCGGCGCCCGACGCGGTGGCGGCCCGCTCCCTGCTGATCCTCCTCGCCGGTTCCCTGGCCGGCGTCATCCTGCTGATCACCGGGTTCGTCATCGCCGGCGCGCTGGGGGTGTCGATCGCCGGACAGCGACGTGCGCTGGCCCTGATGCGGGCTGTCGGCGCGACCCCGAAGCAGATCCGCCGCCTCGCCGCCGACCAGGCCAGTGTGGTCGCGGCCGTGGCACTCGTGCCCGGCGCGGGTCTCGGCTACCTGCTTGCCGGAGAGTTCCGGAGCCGGCTGGCCGACAGCGGGCTGCTCCCTCAGGCCCTGCCGCTGGCCATCAGTCCGCTGCCCGCGATCGCCACCGGTGTGCTGTTGATGCTCGCCGTGCAGGTGTCCGCCCGGGGCGCCGCACGGCGCACCTCCCGGCTGCCGGCGACGGAGGCCGTCACCGAGTCGCGCAGCGAACCCACCGCCCCCTCCCGCCTCCGCACGGGTGCCGGGCTGCTGCTCGTCGCCGCCGCGACCACCCTCTCCGTCACGCCGCTGTTGTCCCGTACCGCGCTCGGCGCGAGCACCACCTCTCTCGCCGGCATCGTCGGGGCGATCGGCCTGGCCATGGCGGGCCCTGCCCTGATCCGACGGGTCGGTGAAACGCTGGCCCGCCGCCTGCGGCCCGGAGCCTCGGCGGCGACCTGGCTGGCCGTGTCCAACATCCGCGGCTACGCCCTGCGCATCGCGGGAATTGTCAGTGCCCTGGCCATGATGACCGCCTTCCTCCTGACGTACACGTTCGCCCAGACCACCCTGCAAGTCGCCTCCGCGCAGGACGTCCGCACCGGCACGCTCGCCCAGCACCGCCTGAGCGCGCCGGGAGTCGGTGGCCTGCCCGAAGGTACGCTCACGGCCGTACGGAAGACCGCCGGTGTAGAGGCGGCGGTTCCTGTCAGCAGCACCACCGCGATCTGGTCCTTCGAGGAACTGGGCGACCCCGCGGCCGAGTCCGCCTCAGCGATGATCCTGACCCCGGAAGCGTCCGCCGTACTCGACCTCGGCCTGAGTTCGGGGACGCTGAGCCGCCTTACCGGCGACACCGTTGCGATCGGCAGTGACGTCGCACGCTCCCGCGGCGCCGAGGTCGGCGACCGGGTGAAGCTGATCCTGGGCGACGGCACTCGTGTGAGCCCCACGGTCGTTGCCGTCTACACCCGCGGCCTCGGCTTCGGCCCGGTGGTGCTCTCCCACGACCTCGCACGGGGCCACACCACCACCGGTCTCGACCAGAGCATCCTCGTGCGCACTGACGGCACCGCGGCCGCGGACGAGCGTCTCGCCGCCCTCGACGTGACACACCCGGGTCTGGCGCTCGAGCCCGCGAGTGCCGATGCCTCCTACAGCCTGAGCGACGCCCCGCCCGAGGTGTGGATCAACCTCGCCACCATCGCGATCCTCCTCGGCTACCTTCTCCTCAGCGTCGCCAACAAGATCGTTGCCGCCACCGCACAGCGCCGCCACGAGATCGCCACGCTCCGTCTCACCGGCACCACGCCCCGCCAGATCCGGACGATGATGCGGCGCGAGGCCGCGATGATCGCCGTCGCGTCCCTCACCGCGGGCCTGGTGCTGTCCGCGGTTCCCCTCGCCCTCCTCGGCGTCGGCTTCCTGGACCGCCCCTGGCCGTCGGGCCCCGTCTGGCTCCTGCCCGCCCTCGCGGTCACCGTCGTGAGCGTCGCCTTCCTCAGCACCGAACTCCCGACCCGCCGCACACTGCGGACCACCCCGGCACACGCTCTGTCGGACCGCGGTTAGGGCCTCTCGTCCGGATCATGCTGGGCTCAGCGGCACCCTGCTCGACCCCGTGCATTCGGGTAAGGGATTCGCCGGTCTCCTCGGCAACACTGCGGAGGGCCAGTTCTCCGCGGACGACAACGTCGTCTTCCCGCACACCGGCGGGAGCGCGGCCCGGGTGACACACGCCGGGGCCACCTGGACTCACTTCCGCTCGGCGTCAGGGAGGGGTGCTTCCCCCGTCTGATCCGCCGGACTGCCGGGATCCGGGCGGTCGCGGTCCATCTCCTGCTGCCACAACGGGTGATGCTGTTCTGCCCAGGTCCGTGACACGGTCCCGTGCCACATGCCTTCGCGGGCCCCGGAATCACCGGTCGCCTTCCAGATGTGGGCGGCCACGATCGCCGTGATCGCCAGAGCGAGCCAATCGTGGACGAACGTTGCCCCCATCCGCAGGGTCAGTGGCCAGAGCTGCGGAAACCAGAGCATGAGTCCGGACCCCACCATGACGACGCCCGCGCCTGCCGCCCACGACGCGTAGATCTTCTGGCCGGCGTTGAACTTGCCCGAGGGAACACGCGACGTGTCGCGGTGCCTCACGGCGGCCCGCAGCCATTGGCGGTCGCGGTCCTCGAACCGGTTGAGCCGCCCCAGGTCCGAGCGCAGTGCCCGGGATGCCAGCCCCAGCAGCACCGGCACGGGAAGCCCGATTCCGGACCACTCGTGCAGGATGACCATCAGCCTGCGGCGGCCGACCAGCTCGGCAAGAGGACCTATGTACAGGCACGCCGCAGTGGCGACGCACACCGCTGCCAGGACGGCGGTGCTCTGGTGGACCCAGCGTTCAGCCGGAGTGAACCTCAGGAGCCGGGTACGACGGGAACGGCCCTTCTGGCCGGCGCTGTCAGACAGTCGGGGCATCATCGCGTCCGTTCGAGCGACCGACCCAGCCGTCGATGTCGTAGCCGAGTTCCTCCCAGTAGCCGGGGACCACGTTTTTGACGACCGAGATGCCCGAGAGCCATTTCGCGGACTTGTAGAAGTACATCGGGGCCACATAGAGCCGTACCGGGCCACCGTGGGCGTGGGTGATCGGCTTGTCCTCCATTGAGGTGGCGACGATCACGTCGGACCTGCGGGCCTGGTCCAGGGTGAGGCTCTCGGTGTACTCGCCGTCGAAGCAGGTGAACCGAATGGCCTTGGCCTCGGGTGACACCCCCGCGGCATCGAGGATCGTGGACAGGCGCACGCCCGCGAAGGGGGTTTCCGGTACCCGCCACCCGGTCACACACTGCACGTCGCGGACGATTCGCTGCTGAGGGAGTGCAGCCAGATCGGACAGTTTGTACGTGGTGGGCCTGGCCACGAGGCCGTCGACCTTGAGGCCGTAGCTCGTCGCGTTCTTTTCGGGCACGGAGCTGGTGATCGAGTAGTACCGGAAACGATTCCCCGGAAGCAGGTCCGACAGGCCTGTCGGATCCTTCCGGGCGACGGTGTCGATCGAGTCGGCGAGCAGATTCCGGACCGGAGATCCGGCGACGACGCCCAGGGCGCCCAGCCCGATCATTCCCAGCAGTACGCGCCGCCCCACCGGGGTGCCGCGGTGGTCGGCCTCGTGTCCTTGGAGAGGTGCCGGCACCTCGGAGTGATTCCTCATACCCTGTGTACGCACTGCCGTAGAGGCGTGTTGAACAGGCCTTGGACGCTCCGATTCCGGTGAGCTCCGTGGAGGGCTCTCCGCCCTGCGCGTCGTGTCGGCAGTTGTCAGGTCCCGTCGCCGGCCCGCACGATCCCGTCTGCCGCTGCGGCCGCTGCCGGGACTGCGGGAAAACCCATACACACGTACGAAGCAGTAGTGCCTGCGCTACCCGGGCCGGGTAGTGCGTGGGATCGATGCGTGATCGCACCCGGGACAAGCTGGTGACCACCAACCGGAGTCATCCAGCAGGGAGTTGTCCAGTGTCTCAGCACCGCACCTCGAAATCCCGCAACCGCCGGCGGTCGGTCCTGGCGGTATCCGCGCTCGCCGTACTCGCAGGGATCGTCACGGTGGGCGCGCCCATGGCGCTCGCCGGACAGGACCGGGCGAAGTCCGGTGCGGTGGTGCAGAAGAGTCTGGACGGCCTCGTACGCGGCGACGGATTCCCGGCCGCGCTGGCCTCGGTGCGCGACTCGAAGAGCCACACCAGAAACTACACCGCTGGGGTGGGCGACCTGAAGAACCGGTCCAGGGTCCCGGTCGACGGCCAGGTTCGGATCGCCAGCGCCAGCAAGGCGTATACGGCGACCGTCGTCCTGCAACTGGTCGGCGAGGGCAAGATCGACCTCAATGCCTCGGTCGACAAGTATCTGCCGGGCCTGGTCCGCGGTGAGGGGATCGACGGCCGGGACATCACCGTACGCCAACTGCTCCAGCACACCAGCGGACTGCCCAACTACACGGCAACCATGCCGGAGTTCTCCGAGTGGCGGCACACCTATGCCGCGGCGCACGATCTGCTCGACATGGCTCTGAAGGAGAAGGCGCTCTTCGCTCCGGGCGACGGCTGGGCGTACAGCAACACCAACTACACCGTCGCCGGACTCATCGTCCAGAAGGTCACCGGCCGTCCGATCGGTGAGGAGATCACCAACCGGATCATCAAGCGCATCGGCCTGCGGCACACGTACTGGCCGGGCGCCGGTGACCAGAGCGTCCGTGAACGGCATCCGCACGGCTACGCGTCCGACACCCCCGGCGGCACGCTCGTCGACGCCACAGAGGTGGACCCCTCCTGGGGCGGGGCGGCCGGGCAGATCATCGCCCGCCCGAGCGACGTCAACCGGTTCCTCACCGCGCTGATGGACGGCAAGCTGCTGAAGCCGCAGCAGCTCAAGGAGATGCGGACAACCGTCGCGGCCAAGGGATTTCCGACCGGCTGGCGGTACGGGCTCGGCATCATCGAGATGCCCCTGAGCTGCGGCGGTACCGCCTGGGGCCACGGTGGTGACTTCGATGGCTACGAGAACCGCAACGGCGTCACGGACGACGGCCGGTCGGCCACGGTCGCGGTGACGGCGCTGCCGTCCAGCCTGGAGTCGGCGGAGCACGTCAACGCAGCTCTCGACACCGCCCTGTGCGCACGTTGACCGGACCCGCGCCACACACATTCCGCCACTCGCCGGACTTCTGCTGATCGCAAGGGGAAAAACCATGTCCAAAGGTCGTAACACGCTGCTGGCTCTGACCGGTGTCGCCGCAGCTCTCGCGCTGACCGTGCCCGGAGCGAACGCGACGGAGGGCCGCGCCGACGCCGCCGTGAAGAAGAGCCTCAAAGCTCTGGTGTCCGAGGACGGTTTCCCCGGCGCACTGGCCTCGCTGAGTGACAGCAGGGGGCACACCCGTAACTACACCGCCGGAGTGGGGGACCTCCGTACCAAGGCGAGGGTCCCGGTCGATGGTCAGGTGCGGATCGCCAGCAACACCAAGATGTTCACCGCGACCGTCATTCTGCAGCTGGTCGGCGAGGGCCGGATCGATCTTGACACGCCGGTCGACACGTATCTGCCGGGCCTGGTCCGTGGTGAGGGGATCGACGGCCGGAACATCACCGTACGCCAGCTGCTCCAGCACACCAGCGGACTGCCCGACTACGACGAGGACGTTGTACAGGACTACCTCACCAAGCAGCAGCACCGCTACTTCGAGCCGCGTGAGGTGCTCGGCCTGGCCCTGGCGAAGAAGGCCCTCTTCGCTCCCGGCGCGGGCTGGAGCTACAGCAACACCAACTACGTGCTCGCCGGAATGCTCGTCGAGAAGGTCACCGGCCGCCCGGTCGGCGAGGAGATCACCAACCGGATCATCAAGCGCATCGGCCTGCGGCACACGTACTGGCCGGGCATCGGCGACCAGACGATCAAGGGCCGGCACCCGCACGGCTACTTCGCGACCGCACCGAACACCCCCTATACGGACGTCACCGAGAACGACCCCTCCGCCGGCTGGGCCGCGGGGCAGCTGACCGGCACCCCGAGCGACCTCAACCGCTTCCTCACCGCGCTGCTGGACGGCAAGCTGCTGAAGCCCGAGCAGCTCAAGGAGATGCAGACCACCGTCGAAGCACCCGACCTCGACACGGTCGGCGACGGCCGGTACGGCTTGGGTCTCGCCACCTTCAAGCTGAGCTGCGGCGGCTTCGCCTGGACCCACGGCGGCAACGCCCCCGGCTACACCACACGCAACGCCGTCACGGCAGACGGCCGAGCAGCCACCATCGCCGTCACCGCACTGCCCACGACACTTCCTGCCGCGGAACACGTCGAGGCGGCCCTCGACACCGCTCTCTGCTCTTCGAGCTGACGACGGGCCGGATGGTGAAGAACCGCGGAGCCGGCCGCACCTGGCGGCCGGCTCCGGGTGGTCAGCGCTTACCGAGAACGCGGGTCACCTCAAGGTCGCTCACGTCGACCTCCGCGACGGTCAGGTCCTCGTTGAGCACCCACGCGGTCTGCGAATCGGCACTGAAGCTGATCGCCTGGCGGGGCCCCTTCAGAGCGCCCTTCGGACCGCTCTTCACGGTGCCGACCGGCTTGTTGGTCTCCGGGTCCACGGCGGTCAGCGTGTTGCTCTCCATGTTCCCGGAGAACAGGACCGACTCGTCCGGGGAGAGCGCGGCACCGTAGGGCTTCTTGCCCACGGGGACCTTGGTGATCGTCTCACCGGACGCGGTGTCGACGACGGAGATCGTGTTGCTCTTGCTGTTGGCCGCGTACAGGCGGGTGCCGTCGCGGCTGATGGACAGCCCCCGCACTTCGTCGAACCCGCCGATCTCCTTCCTCTCCAGCTTCGCGCTCGTGAGGTCGACGGCCGTGATCCGGCCCCCTTCGAAGTTGGTGACGTACAGCTTGTCACCCGCGTACGAGAGCTTGACCCCCTGGCGCGGCTCGGCGAAGCCGGTGATGACCTTCGCCGGCCTGTTGTTGGCAAGATCGACCACTGAGACGGTGTCCGCTGCCGCGTTGTTGGCGTACAGCCACTTGCCGTCCCTGCTCTGCGCGGTGCCGAACACGCCGGCCCCGAGCGGCAGACGTTGCTGGACGTGGAAGCTGCGCATGGAGATCCGGTCCACGACACCGCGTGCGCTGTCGGACACGGTGAAGCTCTTGCTGTCCGGGGCGAACAGAACGTTGCGCGGGCTGACGTACCCCTTGATCTCGGCGATCTTCCGGCCGCTTCGCACGTTGATCACGACCAGGTGGTCGGAGTCGGAGTTCGTCGCCACGGCGAAGCGCTCATCGGGACTGACCGCCAGCGTGTTGTTGGTGGCGTTGACGGTGGGGTCGCGGACCTCGCCGACGGCGCTGCTGTAGGCGCCGAAGGACACCACAGTGGTGTGGAACCCCTTCACCTTCGGAGAGCCCGTGCTCGCCGAAGCCGCTGCGCCCGACAGGACGAGGGCGGCGAGCGCGGTAGTGGTGAGAATCATCCGGCGCGGATTCCTGCGGCGTTTCACCTGGATATCTCCTTGTTCTCGGTGTCCTGCGCCGCACACGGACAGGGCCATGCGCGACTGAGGTACCGGGTCGTTCACGGACCGGTTGCGTGCTCTGTCAGCTCCGTAACCGTCGTCACCAGGAGATACGCGGCCGCATCCCGTCGTGTTGAAGGAGAAGCGGATCGAACTCGGGTGCTCCGTCCGGTCCCCCCCACGGCCTCGATGGTGTAGCCCGCGACGATCACCACGACCGGCCTCGGGGACGGTCCCTCACCGCGATGAGGTGAGGCCGGCGGGGGAGTGAGCGCGTCCGTGGTCAGGCGCGGCGCTGTTCGTCCTCGAGGTAGCGCAGGACCGCGGCGACGCGTCTGTCCACCCGGTCGGCGGGCGACAGGTCGAGCTTGGCGAAGATGTTGCGGATGTGCTTGTGGACGGCGCCGTCCGTGACGAAGAGCCGCTCGGCGATGGCTGCGTTGCCAAGTCCTTCGGCCATCAGCGCGAGGACATCGCGCTCACGTGGGCTGAGCCGTTCCAGCCGGGTGTCGTCACGACTGCGGGTGAAGAGCTGCGCGACGACCTCGGGGTCGATGGCGGTACCGCCGTCCGCGACGCGCCGCAGTGCGTCGAGGAACTCCTCGACCCGGCCGACGCGTTCCTTGAGGAGGTAGCCGAGGCCGGTCACTCCGCCGGTGAGCAGTTCCGTGGCGAAGCTCTGCTCCACGTACGCGGACAGCACGAGCACTGCCAGGCCGGGCATGCGGCGCCTGGCCTCCACGGCCGCGACGATTCCCTCGTCGGTGTGGGTCGGAGGCATCCTGACGTCGAGGATGGCGACATCCGGCTTGTGTTCGTCGATGGCGTCGAGGATTTCTCCGGCGGTGCCGGCCGTGGCCACCACGTCGAGGGACTCCGCGCGCAGCAGCAGGGCGAGTCCCTGGCGCAGCAGGGGGTCGTCCTCGGCGATCACGATCCGCATGGAAGTTCCACCTTGAGGGTTGTGGGTCCGCCGGCAGGGCTGGAGATGTCGAGGGTTCCGTCGTGTGCCGCGATCCGGTGGCTGATGCCGAGGATCCCGGACCCTCCGTGCTCGTCCGCGCCGCCCCTGCCGTCGTCGGTGATGTTCAGGAGCAGTCTGCCACTGCCGCTGCGGACCGTGACCGCGGCCGTTCTGGCATGGCTGTGCTTGGCGATGTTGGTCAGCGCCTCCGCCACGACGAAATAGGCGGTCGCCTCGACGGACGCGGCGCACCGCTGGGGTACATCGACGTCCACCCGGCAAGGCACCGGGCAGGACACGGCGAGTCCGGTGAGCGCACCGGCGAGCCCTCGGTCGGCCAGTACGGGGGGGATGATTCCTCGGACGACCGTCCGTAGTTCGGCCAGTGCCTGCTCGGCGGCCGACTGGGCGCGCTCCAGTAGTTCGTCCGCGCTGGACGGGTCGCGGGCCACCATGCGGCGGGAGGCGCCGAGCAGCACGGTCACGGTCACCAGACGGTTCTGGGTACCGTCGTGCAACGACCGTTCGATGCGCCGCAGTTCGATGGCGTGGGCGTCCAGGGCGGCGGCCCGAGTGGCGGTGAGTTCCGCGATTCGCAGGGAGACGTCCGTGTCGGGGCCGGCCGACAGCAGGCGTCGCCCCGCACGGGCCTGCAGGTTCGCCAGTGCTGGTGTGAGCCCCAGGATGATGGCGAACCAGCCCAGCCCCAGCAGGGCCACAACCAGGGCATCGAGCCAGCTGTGCGCGACTCCCAGCCCCAGGCCCGTACTGGTGGTGGTGGTGTCCGCAGGGCTCAGCTTCCACCACAGCGGGAAGGTGGTGTCGCGGAGCGCGAAGAGCGGCAGAAGGAGGCCGAGCAGGCCGAGGAGCAGCCCGAGCGTGGCATGGCCGGCCAGCCAGCGCAGTTCCCGCCGGGTGGTGGGATCCGTGATGGCCGCGCGCAGCCGGGTCGGCGCCGGACCCGGACCCAGCAGGTCAGGCCCCCACCGGGCGAGCCTGCGGCGCTCGCGCTCGGCTACGGCGTGCAGGGCGTGCAGCGCGCTCGGCGCCATCAGCAGTCCCACCCCGGCCAGGCACGCGACGGCGGTCACGGCCAGCCAGACCAGGGCGGCCAGCGCCAGGAGGGCGGTACGGAGTCCACTGAGGAGCTTCTTGAGGGCCAGGAGGGCGGCACGGACAGCGTCGAGGACGATGGCTCTGTCAATGGTGTCGCGCGCACCGGAGTCCCGAGTGCGTGCGCGCCGTGGCCCGGATCCCCATACCCGATGCCGGGGTCCCCGCGGGTCGGCATCGTCGGCATCGGACCCTTCGGCCGACGCCGACTCGTTCTTCTCGTTCACCATGCACGCCCTCCTGGCGATGACCTTGGAGCGCCCGGATCGGCTGGCCGCCGGTCAGCAGTGAAGATACAGCCTGCGGTGCCTCGAGCCGGGGGCGCCCGTGCGCCGTCGGACGATGGTGCGGTCGGGGCGTACGCGGCAACGAGCCGCACTGTTGAAGACCTCGCCGGGGGTGACGCGCGATCTGCCGGGTCCCTGGTGCCGGTCCCTGGTGCCTGTCCCCGCGCGGTCGCTCCTGCTGCTCGGCCAAGTGGGTGTGTGAGCCCCTCGGCCTGGTGGCGGTGCCCGAGAAGGGGAAGAGGACCGGAGGCATCTCGGGAGACAGCGATATTCCTCGCCCCCCGTTTCAACACGCGCGGTGGGGCCTGCGTATCCCCTTATGTACGTCGTCTCCGGAGATGGGGAGCACCATGAAAGTCTGGCGCGGAACGGATGCGAGTGGCTGTGGCTGTGAGCGGTAGTCCTCTGCGGTGGTTTCGCGGGCGGGCTGCGGCGATCAGTCCGGAACCCGCTGGATTGCGGACCGAGCGCGAGGTGCAGGCGGCCTACGATCTTTACGGCGGCGAGCTCTTCGGGTTCGCGTTCAAAGCGCTGGACGACCGGCAGCTCGCAGAGGACGTGGTGCAGGAGACCTTTGTCCGTGCCTGGAGGTCGCCTCGCGGATTTGATCCGGGTCAGGGCAGCATGCGGACATGGTTGTTCGCCATCGCCCGGAACGGGGTGGTGGACGCCATGCGGCGGCGCAAGGTCCGTGAGGGACCAGGCATTTCGTCATGGGACGCGGTGTCCGAGTCGCCTTCCGCGTTCGACGCCGTTGACCAGCTTCTTGACCGGATCCAGCTCGGTGAGGCACTGGAGCGGTTGAGCCCTCAGCACCGGGAGGCGGTGGTGGAGGTGTACTTCGGAGGCCGAACCTGCGCCGAACTGGGTGCGGAACTGGGGATTTCGGCTTCCACCATGCGCAGCCGCCTGTACTACGGTGTGCGATCGCTGCGGCTTGTCCTGGAGGAGAACGGGTGGCTGGCACCATGAACAAGAACTGTTTTCCCTTCCGCCCGCTCCTGACCGAGCACCTGCTGCTCGGGACGCCGCTGCCTGAGGAGCTCTCCCAGCACCTCAGGCAGTGCCCGGACTGCACCCGCGAGGCTTCCGAGACTGATGACGTGGTCCGGACGCTGCGGCGGGTGAACCCGCTCGCGGACTGGGCCCACCCACGAGCGTCAGATGAGCATGCGCGGCCGTCGGGGGATCTGGGCGACCGAATTCGCAGGGACATGGCCGGAGCGAAGACTGTCCGGACCGGTCGCGGCCGGCGGATCGTTCTGGGCGTTGCCGCTTCCTTCGTCACGGCAGCCGCGGTGATCATTCCCCTCAACATGCCGGACCACAGCCAGGCACCGGGAACAGCCGTTGTGCTGGTACGTCAAGGTCAGATGGTGGATCAGGCATGGGGGACCGAGGTCCCGGTGGCCCTGTCGGGCATGGAGGCGGGGGAGACCTACCGCGTGATGACTGTCAATGCCGACGGCACGCGCCTTCCCGGCGCCAGTGTGCGAGCCGACAGCGGCGAGCGGATTTCCTTCCGCATGGTCACGGCCATGGACAAGGACACCATCACCGCTCTGATCGTGGAGGACGAGGAGGGGCACGTAGTGAGCCGCGTTCCCGTGCGGTCCTCTCCGGCCTGACCGTCGAAGCAGGCACAAAGAACGTGCTTCATGTGTGGCGGAGCACGTGGAACATGTCCTCGCGCGAGGACTCGAAGAGCACCGCGCCTACCGATCCTGATGCCGGGGAGCATCACCGAAGCGGCGCGGGTCCTGGACGTCGCCCTGCGGGACGCGGGCATGGAATGCGGCCGCCGGCGACACCGCCCGGCGCCGCGGACGGCCGGTGTCCGGGCGCGCCGGGGGATCGCTCGCGGTCAGATCAGGCGTAGGGCGGTGCGGGCCGATGTCGCTGACTTCGGGCCGTAGCAGTATGAGCCCCGAACCGTCGAGAGAAGTGCGGAGCCGAGGGACTCGGCGATCTGGATGGAAAAGCATGAAGCGAGTACTTCGGGGCCTACCAGTCGGTGGTCGGCGCAGTTCGCGTACGCCTGTCCCGCCGCCACCGTGTCGATGACTGAAGTCCGAGCAAGGTCGAAGCCGCCCTGCTCGTGGAACGACCGCAACTCGATGCCCGGGAGCTTGACATGCTCCCACGTGCATTCGTCATCCCAGCAGGTCCGCATGCCGGATGTCACAGCCAGTGCTTCGCTCGATGCCACCAGCCGGATGGCGCCGCTGAGAGCAGCCTCACGAAGGACAACTGCTCCAGCCGTATGGGACGTTGCTATGTGGTACAGAGCAAAAGAATCGGTGACAGCAGTACTGCCCACGGTGCCCAAGAGTTCGTCCGGGGTAACCATTGCAGATCTATCCTCATTGTTGAGTTGGAGTCGGTCATCACCCATACCGATGTTTTCGGCTCGGGTGCCTCACGCATGTCTGGGATCAGTTGGACAGGGAGCGGTAGAGACGCCTGGTGACGTCCTCGATCATCATTCGCTCGTGCTGGACCACGAAGAAGTGCCCACCTGGCAGAACACTTTCCTGAACGCCGTTGCGGATCAGGGCGGACCAGTCGCGCACGTCGTCGGCGTCGGTTCCCGGATCACCCGAACCCCGGTAGAAGACGGCGCTGGTGTTCAGCGGGTCCGGCTGCTCAGTGCGCCGATACGACTGGCAGATCTTGAAGTCGGCGCGGATCGCGGGCAGGGCCAGCTCACGCAGCTCGGGGTCCGCCAGTACCTGGGTATCCGGACTTCCCAGCCCTTCCAGTTCCTTCAGCAGGGCCTGATCGTCGTCACAGTCAATGTCCAGGCGTCGCACTCGATGCGGTGCCTTGCGCGCGGCCAGGAACAGCGGGATTCCCTTGATTTCGTGAACTGCCTCCAGCAGTGCCGCGACCTCGAAGGCCACTGACGCTCCCATGCTGTGCCCGAAGAAGGCCAACGGGCGGTCGGCGAGTGGGAGGAGCGCCTCGGTGATTGCGGTGGAGAGCTCTTCCATGGAGCGTGCGCATACCTCGCCCAAGCGCTCCTGACGGCCGGGATACTGAACCGACACCACGTCGATCTCCGAGGGGATCGCATCGGGCCACGCGCGGTAGAAGCTGGCCGCAGAGCCCGCCGGTGGAAAACATATGAGCCGCCCCTTCACGTTCGCTGCGGGACGGAACCAGCGCAGCCACCGAGACTGGGCATCGGACCGTATGGGGATCGCGTACGGGCTCTCACTGGTCTGGTCTTGCGTCAGTTGGGTGCGTGGTATGTCCACACCGGTCCTTCCCCTGTTCATTGCCGGTCCGTCCCACCGGGCAGAGTCGGTTCGGCCGGCGGTCGGACGGAGTCCATGTTCCCTGGCGGAGCGTCAAATTCCGTTGCTCTACGGCCCCTTGGATAGAAGATACGTCCTTGACGCGCATGGATAACCGTACTTATGATCACTGCGCAAGTAGCAAGGCTGTCCGGATATTCCCTTGTCCAGGGCCCCGACAGGGCTTCTGCTGCGGGGGCTTGGGAAACGTTTCTGTCCAACTGATCGCTTGAACATGCGTCGGTTCTTCGTTGCCTTGTGATCCTGCCGCCACCCTGTCGCCGGATGCACCCACGGTTAGCGGAGCGAGGTTGCGGCATGACCAATCCATTCGAGGACGCAGACGGTACGTATCTGGTGCTGGTCAACGACCAGGAGCAGTACTCCCTGTGGCCCAGCACGATCGACATTCCCGGCGGCTGGCGGGCCGTACTCGACGCGGCCCCGCGCCAGGAGTGCGTCGACTACATCGACACCCATTGGGTGGACATGCGGCCCAAGGACCTACGCGAGGCCATGTCCGCCGGTTCCTGAGTCCGGGCCGAACCCAGCCGTTGAGGCTGCCGGACCGATCACCGACGCGGCCGGGTTCTTCTAACGATCAGATCCGTCACCCAGGGCCGCTGACCACAGATGCCTGGGAGTTGCGTTTACTTCAGGGGAAGACTTCAGGTGTCTGGTATTCGTGCGTCCTGGCCGCTGTCCGCTGCTCAATCGGGCATTTGGCTGGCCCATCAACTGGGCGTCACAGACCTCGAGTACAACGTGGCGCAATGCGTCGAGGTCCACGGTCACGTCGACGTAGGGGCCTTCCAGCGGTCCATGCGCCAACTCCTCGCGGAGACGGAGACCTTCCGGGTCTCCTACGCGGAGGAGGACGGCCAGGTATGTCAGACCCTGATGCAGGAGCACGGCCCTGGCCTGATGTTCCACGACCTGTCCGGGGATCCTTCGCCCGGAAAGGCCGCCGAGTCGATCGTCCGCGCGGACCTGGCCCGCCGACTCGACCTCCTGAAGGGCGACTGCCAGTACGCCTTCCTCCTGTTCAAGCTCGCCGAGGACCACTTCCTGTGGTACCAGCGCAGCCATCACGTCGCCCTGGACGGCTACGGCGGCGCCCTGTTCACCCGCCGGCTCGCTGACATCTACAACGCGCTGATCGCCGGTGCCGCCCCCGCCGACACCCCCTTCGCCTCCCTCAGCGACCTGCTCGCCGAGGAGCGGGCCTATCGCGCCTCCGACGCCTTCGTACGGGACCGTGAGTACTGGTCGGCCCGCCTCGGCGACCGCGAACCCGCTCCTCCCGTGCGCACCACGCCCCGCGCCGGGATCGCTGGACCGGAGGGCGCCCCCTCGCCCACCGCCGTAAGGATCACCTCCCATCTGCCGGTCGCCACCGGGGAGACCCTGCGTGCCGTCGCGCGCGAGGCCAGGACCCACTGGTCCGTCGTCCTCACTGCGGCCACTGCCGTCTACTTCCAGAGCCTGACCGGCTCGTCCGACGTCGTGCTCAGCTTCCCGGTCGCGGCGCGCACGAGTGCGGTGTCGCGCCGCACCCCCGGCATGGTCTCCAACGTCGTCCCCCTGCGGGTATTCGTTCCTGCTGACCACACGTTCAGGCAGACCATCGCCGAGACGGCACGCGAGATGAAGGCGGCGCTGCGTCACCAGCGCTACCGCCACGAGGACATGGTGCGCGACACCGGAGCGGGCACCGGTGAGGGGAACTTCTTCGGCCCCATGGTCAACGTCATGTCCTTCGACGACGACCTGTCCTTCGGCGGCCACCGCGCCACGGTGAGCAATCTCGCCAACGGCCCCGTCGACGACCTGGCGTTCGCGGTGTACGATCGGGCCGGGGAGAGCGGCCTGCGGATCGACCTCGATGCCAATACCTCCCAGTACACGGCCGACGAAGCGGCCCTGCACCTGGAGCGTTTCGAGCGCGTGCTCGCCACGCTCCTCGCCGACCCGCAGATCCGGGCCGGGCGCGTCGACGTCCTGTCCGAAGACGACCGTCGACGCGTCCTGCACGAGTGGAACGACACGGCGACCGACAGCCTCGCCGACGGCCCGCCCCTGCTGGCAGCGGTCTTCGAGCGGCAGGCAGCGCGGACCCCCGACGCCACTGCCCTCGTGTGCGAAGGTGCCCAGCTGTCGTACGCGGAACTCAATAGCCGCGCGAACAGGCTCGCCCGGCTGCTCGTCGAGCAGGGCGCGGGCCCTGAGCGGACCGTCGGCCTCGCCCTGCCCCGCTCCGTCGACCTCGTCGTCGCCATGTTCGCGGCGGTCAAGGCAGGTGCGGCCTTCGTGCCGCTGGACCCGGAGTACCCGGTCGACCGCCTCCACGGCATCCTCGCCGACGCCAGGCCCGCCACCGTGCTGGCCTGTGAGGCCACGGCCGATCTGCTTCCCGAGGGCACCCACCGGATCCTTGTCGACGACCTCGGAGTGAGCGCGTCATCGCTCACCGGCCCCGTTGCCGATCTGACCGATGCCGACCGCACGGCACCACTGCTTCCCTCCCACCCCGCGTACGTCATTCACACCTCCGGCTCCACAGGACGCCCCAAGGGCGTCCTGGTCACACACGAGGCGATCGACAACCGGCTGGCCTGGATGCAGGCGGACCATCCGCAGGGCGAGGGAGATCGCGTCCTGCAGAAGACCCCTGCGGGCTTCGACGTGTCCGTGTGGGAGTTCTTCTGGCCCCTGCGGGTCGGCGCGACCCTCGTGCTGGCAAAGCCCGGCGGGCACAAGGACCCCGCGTACCTCGCGGACCTGATCCGGACCGAGCGGATCACCACCCTTCACTTCGTGCCGTCGATGCTCGCCGTATTCCTGGCGGAGCCCACCGCCGCGAGCTGCGCGGACACCGTGCGCACCGTGTTCTGCAGTGGCGAGGCCCTGCCGCTGGACCTGGCCGAAGCCTTCTCCGTGGCCTTCGGCGACACCCGGCTCCTCAACTTGTACGGACCCACCGAAGCCGCGGTCGACGTGACTGCCTGGGAGTACCAGGACGGCACCGGGGCCGGCATCGCACCGATCGGCCGCCCCGTGGCCAACACGCGGGTCCACGTCCTCGACCGCCGCCTGCGGCCCGTCCCTGTGGGCGTGACAGGAGAGCTCTACCTGGCCGGCGTCCAGCTGGCCCGCGGGTACCTGAACCGGCCCGACCTGACGGCCGAGCGGTTCGTCGCCAACCCCTACGGCACCCCCGGCGAGCGCATGTACCGCACGGGCGACCTGGCCCGCTGGCGCGGCGACGGCACCGTCGAGTTCCACGGACGCGCCGACTCCCAGGTGAAGATCCGGGGCTTCCGCGTCGAACTCGGCGAGATCGAAGCCGTCCTGACGGCACGTCATGACGTTTCCCAGGCCGTAGTCGTGACCCACGACCGGCAGGGCGAAACGCACCTCGTCGCCTACGTCGTCCCGGCCTCCGGCGTCCCGGCCGACGGCGTCGAGCTGCGTCGGGCGCTGGGCATACGTCTGCCGGAGTTCATGGTGCCGTCGGTGGTGATGGTGTTGGGCGCGTTGCCGCTGACGGCGAACGGCAAGCTGGAACGGCGGGGTCTGCCGGTTCCGGAGTTTGGCGGTGGAGCGGCTTCGGGTATGGCGCGTTCGGTGCGTGAGGACCTGTTGTGCGGGGTGTTCGCCCAGGTCCTGGGTGTGGAGCGGGTGGGGGTCGAGGAGAGTTTCTTCGATCTGGGTGGACATTCGCTGTCAGCGACACGTGCGGTGAGCCGTGTGCGCGCGGTGTTGGGTGTGGAGTTGCCGCTGCGTGCCGTGTTCGAGGCGCCGTCGGTGGCGTTGCTGGCGGAGTGGATCGGTCGTGCGGAGGGTGCGCGGGCTGGTGTGGTGGCGGTGGAGCGGCCGGCGGTGGTGCCGTTGTCGTTCGCGCAGCGTCGGATGTGGTTCCTGAACCGTTTGGAGGGCGTGGACGCGTCCACCTACAACGTCGCCTTCTCCTTGCGACTTGATGGCGTGCTGGACGAGGAAGCGCTGGAAGCGGCGCTGGCGGACGTCACCGAGCGCCACGAGTCCCTGCGCACGGTGTACCCGGAAGACCGGGCCGGCCGGCCGTACCAGCACGTCCTGTCCGCCCAGGAGGCCGGCACTTCCCTGACCACGGGTACCGGCGGCGAGACCGACCTGCAGAGTGCCGCCAAAGAGTTCGCCGCACGCGGCTTCGATCTGACCGCTGAACTCCCCTTGCGGGCGCGACTGTTCAGGCGGGACGAGGCCTCGCACATCCTGGTGCTGGTGTTGCACCACATTGCGGGTGACGGTTGGTCGATGGTGCCGTTGGCGCGGGATGTGGCAGTCGCGTACGAGGCGCGGGTGGCGGGGCGGACTCCCGGGTGGGAGCCGTTGCCGGTGCAGTACGCGGACTATGCGTTGTGGCAGCGGGAGCTGTTGGGGGAGGAGTCCGACCCGGGGAGTGCGCTGAGTCGTCAGGTCGCGTACTGGACGGGGACGCTCGCTGGTGCTCCGGAGCAGTTGGAGCTGCCGACGGACCGGCCGAGGCCTGTGGTGGCCTCATTCGGTGGTGACAGCGTTCCGGTGGAGGTCGGCCCGGAGTTGCACGCGTCGCTGGTTGCGCTGGCCCGGGAGTCGGGTGCGAGTGTGTTCATGGTGCTTCAGGCCGCGTTGGCCGTGCTGTTGTCGCGGTTGGGTGCGGGTACGGATATTCCGATTGGTTCGCCGATTGCGGGTCGTACGGATGAGGCGCTGGATGATCTGGTCGGGTTTTTCGTCAACACCCTTGTGCTGCGGACGGATGTGTCGGGTGATCCGACGTTCCGTGAGCTGATCGAGCGCGTGCGGGAGGCGGACTTGGCGGCGTACGCGCATCAGGACGTGCCGTTCGAGCACCTGGTGGAGGTGCTGAACCCGGCGCGGTCGATGTCCCGCCACCCGCTCTTCCAGGTCATGCTCGTCCTCCAGAACAACAACGAGGCAGACCTGAGCCTGCCAGGGTTGGACCTGGAGGTCGAACAGCTGGGTACGCAAACCTCAAAGTTCGATTTGCTGCTGTCTGTGCGCGAGCTGTTCGGCCCGGATGGTCAGATGCGCGGGCTCGAAGGACATCTGGAGTTTGCGACTGACTTGTTTGATCGTTCCTCGGTTGTGGGTTTGGTGGAGCGGTTTGTTCGTTTGTTGGGTGGGGTGGTGGTGTCGCCGGATGTGCGGGTGGGGTTGGTTGAGGTGTTGTCGGT
>NZ_JBVJHB010000026.1:0-90093 GCF_055587045.1 Streptomyces sp. NPDC048671
CCCCGGGGCGGGGGCTGGGGGTGTGCCCCCCGCCGCGGGTTCTCCCCCCGCCCGGGGATGGGCCCCCGGCCCGGGGTTCCCCCCCCCGCCGCGGGGGGGGGGGGGGGGGGGGGGCCGGCCCCCCCCACCCCCTTGCACCCGCACGTGCCCTTCCCCACCATCCCGAGGAGTCCGCCATGACCCCCGACCCCGTCGACCGCTTCCCCGAAGACCGGCGGATCAGCCGCAAGACGCTGCTCAAGGCCGCCCTGGTGGCCACCGCGGTCCCGCTGTTCGCCGGGACCGGGGTGGCGCTGGCACGCGACACCGGCTCCACCGGCCTGCCGCTCGCCCCGACACCGGACTGCGACGACGGCGACGCCCCGACCCACGACCAGATCGAGGGCCCGTACTTCAAGCCCAACTCCCCGCTCCGCACCAGCCTGGTGACCTCCGGTACGCCCGGCGTCCGGCTGACCGTCAGCGGCTATGTCTTCGGGCGGGCCTGCGAGCCCGTCGCCGGGGTACTGCTCGACTTCTGGCAGGCCGACACCAACGGTGCGTACGACATGAGCGGATTCGGCTTCCGCGGGCACCAGTTCACCGACGCCTCCGGCGCGTTCACCCTCTCCACCATCGTGCCGGGGCTGTACCCCGGCCGCACCCGGCACATCCATGTGAAGGCCCAGGCGCCCGGCTCGGGGATCCTCACCACGCAGCTCTACTTCCCGGACGAGCCGCGCAACAACACCGACAGCATCTTCGACCCGGCGCTCCTGATGAACGTCCGGGCGGTCGGCTCCGCGAAGGAGGGGACCTTCGACTTCGTCCTCGACATCGCGCAGGACCCGACCGACCCGACCGATCCGACGGACCCGCCCGATCCGGGCGGCAGCTGGGCGACGGGCACGCTCTACAACGCGGGAGACCGCGTCACGTACGGCGGGGTCGCGTACCGCTGTCTGCAGGCGCACACCGCCCTGACCGGCTGGGAGCCGCCGAACGTCCCCGCGTTGTGGGAACGCGGGTAGACGAGCGGACCGGCGGGCACCACCGCCGCCGCGGGTGCCCCGGGCTCCTCCCCGGGGCACCCGCCGTCAGCCGAGGCGCAGTAGCCTGGAGGGACGGCAGGGGGATGGCGGGGGACGGCCCGAGGAGGCCAGAACGCATGGAGACCCTGATCACCGTCGTGGTAGTCATCGGCATGATCGCCGTGGTGGCGCTCGCGATCCATCTGCTCAACGGACGCAACCGCCACCGGCACCTGGCAGCCGCCGCTGCTCCCCGGGACCACGGACTCACCGTGTTCCGCACCCCGGCCGCCGGCCGCCGCGGCGGCGGGACACCGCCTCCGGGGCCGCGTCCGCCGCACAGCCCCTGACCCTCATTTCGCGTCCGAGTAGCGCCGCACCACCGCCGTGGTGAACGGGAAGCGCACCGGTGTTTCGCCGAAGGCGGTCCGTCCGGCCAGTGCGCCGGCGGCCCGGATCGCCTCCACCACCGTTTCGGCCTCCTCCTGCGGGCAGTGCACGACCACCTCGTCGTGCTGGAAGAAGACCAGTTCGGCCCGGAGCCCGGCGGCGGCGAGCGACTGGCGCAGGGCGGCCAGGAGCAGCAGCGCCCAGTCGGCGGCGCTGCCCTGCACCACGAAGTTGCGGGTGAAGCGGCCGCGCGCGCGGGCGTCGGACGAGGCATAGCCGGGCGGGAACCCGCCGTCCGGGTGCTCGGAGCCGTCCGCCGACGGGTCGTCGCCCTCCTGCGGGATTCCGGCCTCCCCGTCGTCCCCGCTGCCGGCCGCGGGCGGGCTGGTGCGGCCGAGCCAGGTCCGTACGAGACGGCCTTCCTCCCCGGCCTTCGCGGCATCGTCCACATAGGCGACGGCGTGCGGGAACCTTCGGCGCAGAGCGGCCAGATTCTTCAGGCCGTCCCCCGAGGTCTGGCCGTAGACGGCGCCCAGCAGGGCGAGCTTGGCGTGGTCGCGGTCGCCGTGGAAGGCGCGGTCGGACAGCGCGGTGTACAGGTCGCCGTCGTGGCCGGCCACCTCCATGAGGCCCCGGTCGCGGGAGATCGCGGCCAGCACTCTCGGCTCCATCTGGTCGGCGTCCGCGACGACCAGCCGCCAGCCGTCGTCGGCGACGACCGCCTGCCGGATCACCTTGGGGATCTGGAGGGCGCCGCCGCCGTTGGTCGTCCAGCGGCCGCTGACCGTGCCGCCCGGCTGGTACTCGGCGCGGAAGCGGCCGTCGCGGACCCAGTCCTGGAGCCAGCTCCAGCCGTGGGCCGTCCAGATCCGGTAGAGCTTCTTGTACTGGATGAGCGGCCGCACCGCCGGGTGGTCCAGCTCCTCCAGCTCCCAGCGGCGGGTCGATTTCACCTTGATGCCGGCCTGGGCGAACGCCCGCACCACGTCGGCGGGGAGGTCAGGGCGGACCCTGCGGCCGAAGGCGGCGGACACCTCGTCCGCCAGCTCGGCCAGCTTGCGGGGCTCGCCACCGCCCGCGTACCGCTCGCCCAGCAGCTCCTGAAGGACGTCCCGGTGGACGTCGGCCCGCCAGGGCAGCCCCGAGCGGTTCAGCTCGCCGGCGACCAGCATGCCGGCGGACTCGGCGGCCGTCAGCAGGAGCATCCGGCCCGGACGGTCCGTGGCGCCGTGGCGGGCGAGCTGGTCCGCGTAGACCTGGAGCAGGGCGTCGAAGGGCAGGTCCGTGCCGGACCTGGGTTCGAACAGGGAGGACTGGGGGCCGGGCACCGCCGAGCGCGGCGGCGGATCCGGCGGCACCGGGGCGCGCAGCAGCCGGGCGTGGGCGGCGGCAGCGGAGCGGGGTTCGCCGAGCCGGCCCTCGTGTCCCAGCAGGAGGGACTCGGCGGCCTCGATGTCGTAGCAGCGCGCCACGGGCACCCCGGCGGCGAGCAGCCGGGGGTAGATCTCGGCGGTCGAGCGCCACACCCAGCGGGTGACGCCGGGACGCGAGCGGACGGCCTCGACCAGGTCGGGTTCGGTCACGACGGGGGCGGTGGGCAGGCCGGTGGGGTCGAGCGGGACGAGGCGGGCGCCACCGCTCTCCGTGGTGGCCAGGGCCCAGCGTTCGGTCATATGGCCGAGTCTGGCACCCGGCACTGACAGCGAGGCGGCGTGCGCGTACGCGTCGCAGGCGGGAGGATCGGCAGGGGCCTGCTTCGGGGCCCGCAGCAGCCACCGAGGGGACAGGCGCGATGGAAGCGATCGTTTTCGAGGAGTTCGGCGGACCCGAGGTCCTGCATCCGGCCCGGGTCGAGGACCCGCACCCCGGTCCGGGGCAGGTACGGGTGAAGGTCATGGCCGCCGGGGTGAATCCGATGGACTACAAGATCAGGCACGGCTGGATGGAGGAGGCCTTCCCGACCTCGCTCCCGGCGATCCCGGGCGTCGAGTTCGCCGGGGTGGTCGACCGGACCGGGGAAGGGGTCACCGGTGTCGAGGTGGGTGACGAGGTGCTGGGCTGGAGCGCCACCGGTTCCTACGCCGAGTACGCCCTGGCCGATGCCGCGCTCGTCGCCCGCAAGCCGGCCGAGCTGAGCTGGCAGGACGCGGCGGCGCTGACCATCGCGTCGAACACCGCCCAGCGCGTCCTGGACGAGCTCGCCGTGGGCGAGGGCGACACCCTGCTGCTGCACGGGGCGGCCGGAGCCGTCGGCTCGGCCGCGGTACAACTGGCGGCGGCCCGGGGCGCGACCGTGATCGGTACGGCGTCCGCGGCCAACCACGACTATCTGCGGGTGATCGGGGCGACCCCGGTGGAGTACGGGGAGGGGCTGGTCGGCCGGGTGCGCGAGGCCGCTCCCCAGGGTGTGGACGCGGTCTTCGACGTGGCGGGGCGCGGCGCGCTGCCGGACTCCATCGAGCTGCGCGGCGGCACCACCGACCGGATCGTCACCATCGCCGACCAGAACGCGGCCGAGTACGGGGTCGCCTTCTCCGGGGGCGGCTCCCGGTCCGGGGCGCAGCTGGCCGAGCACGCCCGGCTCGCCGCCGACGGCGAGCTGCGGGTGCCGGTCGAGCGGGCCCTGCCGCTCGTCGACGCGGCCGACGCGCAGCGGCTGAGCGAGGCGGGGCACGTACGGGGGAAACTCGTCCTCCTGCCGTGACGCGTCCCGGCTGGGCGCCGGGGCCGGCCTTTCGAGGATGTGGCTGCCGGTCGGCGTTCGGTATCCACAGGCTGTGGATGAACTTCTCCGGCCGTGCCCCGGCTACCCCGCCCCGCCTGCCCAGCCTCGTCGACTCCACCCCGGCTACCCCGCCCCGCCTGCCCAGCCTCGTCGACTCCACCCCGGCTACCCCGCCCCGCCTACCCTGACCTCATGGAACCGGTGATCGACCAGGCATTCGCGGCTGCTCTGTACTCGGACGGCGACGCCGGTCTCGACACCGGCGCCTCCCTCCTCGCCGCCGACCCCGCCGCCGACGCCGAGCTGCTGCGGCGCGGCGAGGAGTTCGTCCGGCGCGCCTGGGAGCGCGGCTGGCTGCCCGCCGATGTCGTACGGGTCGTCCGGCGCGAACTCGACGAGCACGGGGCCGGTCTGGCCGCCGGGCTGATCACCTCGGAGGTCCGGCGGTACGAGCGGCTGCCGCCCCGCTGGCAGCCCCAGCTGGACGAGCTGCCGCCGGCGCCGCCGGTCAACCGGCCCGACCGGTTCTCGTACGCCTCCGGGCTCCTCGGGCTCTACCGGCTGCTCCTGCGGCTGCCCGCCATCGAGCCGGTCGGGCCCCCGCCCGGTGCGCCGCGCGACGGGCTGAGCCTTCCGCCCGCGCACGACGAACCCCGCATGCTGACCCGTATCCGGGCGCTGCTGGCCAAGGCGGAGGCGACCGGGTTCCCCGAGGAGGCGGAGGCGCTCACCACCAAGGCGCAGGAGCTGATGGCCCGGCACAGCATCGACGAGGCGCTGCTCGCCGCCCGTACGCACAGCAGCCGTGCGCCGGGCGCCTGCCGGATCGGGGTGGACGCCCCCTACGAGACGGCCAAGGCGATCCTGCTCGACGCCGTCGCCTCCGCGAACCGCTGCCGGGCCGTGTGGAACAGCGATCTCGGCTTCACGACGGTCGTCGGCTTCGAATCGGACCTGGAGGCCGTGGAACTGCTCCACACCTCGCTGCTGGTGCAGGGCACCGTGGCGATGACCAGGGCCGAGGCGGGCCAGCGGGCCGGCGGGCGCAAACGGACCAAGACCTTCCGGCAGTCCTTCCTGATGGCGTACGCCCAGCGGCTGGGCCGCCGGCTGGCCGACAGCACCGCCCGCGCCACCGCGGAGGCCGACGCCGAGGAGGGTGCGGCCGGCCCGTCCGCCGCGGCGGACCCCGGGCTGCTGCCCGTGCTGGCCGCCCGCGACATGGCGGTCACGGACACCGCCGAGCGGATGTTCCCGCAGACCACGACCACCCGGGTGCGGGGCGCCACCGACCCGGACGGCTGGACCCACGGGACGGCCGCCGCCGACCGGGCCAGGATGGGCGCGGACGCCCGGGAGATCTCCGGCTGACGGCGTCGGGCGAACCGGTGCGAGGGCGGCGGACGTGGCGGAGGCCGCGGAGATCGCGGGGCCGGTTCGGTGACGGGGCCCGGCCATCGAGCGCGACAAGCCAGGCATAACGGTAAATCCGGTTAGGCTCTGCGCATGAGCTGGCTCCGGGCGCTGAAGGAGACCGCCCGCTCGGGGCTGACGATCGAGCGGCCGCGCCTCGAACCGCTGATCGCCATCCGCGGCGCGGCCGGTCTGGCCCTGGTGATGGGCGTGAGCCTGGCGTTCTTCGGGCCCGTGGTCGCGGCCAGCTCCGCGTTCGGCGCGTTCCAGGCGGCCATCGCCACCTTTCAGCGCAGCTGGCGGCCGCGTCCGGTGCTCGCGCTCGTCTCCGGCGCGAGCCTCGCGGTGTCCACGTTCCTCGGCTATGTCACCGGTTCCCGGCTGGCGCTCTTCATGCTCCTGCTGGTGCTCTGGACCTTCTTCGCCGGACTGGCCTGGGCGGCGGGCCCCACGGGCGGCATCATCGCCGCGTCCAACGTAGCGATCATGCTGGTGACGATCACCCTGCCCACCTCCGTCGCCCAGGCGGCCCTGCACGGGGCGGTGATCGCGTTCGGCGGAGTGGTCCAGGCGGCGCTGATCGTGCTGTTCCCGGTCCGCAGATGGGGCGCCCAGCGCGACGCCCTCGCCGACGCGCTGGCCGCCGAGGCGGACTACGCCCGCAGGCTGCGCCACGACCCGGTCGCCCACTTCGACCCGGTGCCGCTGATGGAGGCCCGCAGCGCGGCCGCCGTCACCCCGCGCCAGGCCCGCCGCCGCCCGGCCGAACTGCACGGCTCACGCGGGGTCGCCGAGCGGATCAGACCGGTGCTCGCCTCGCTCGCGGACCCGGCCATGGGCGTACCGGCCGAGGGCCCGGAGCGCGACCGGGTCCGTGAGCTGCTCGCCGCCGCCGCGTCGTTGCTCGACGCGGCGGCGAGGGCGATCCGGCACGGCGACCCGGTGCGGCTCCCCGCGCCCGCCGTCGCCGCCCTGAAGACCCCCGACACCGGGGCGCTGCTCACCGGCCCGCCGCTCCGCGCCGCCGACCGGCTGGCCGCCCTGCTCTCCGACGTCATCGAGGCGGCCGAGGGCGACGGCACCAAGGAGGAACGGGCCGAGGCCGAGGAGACCGCCGACGCCATCAAGGCGGGCCGGCGCCGGGGCCGGCGGCAGACGGAGCACCAGAAGCGCCCCACCCTGCTGCGGCTGGTCCCGGTCGTGCTCAAGTCGATGCGCCTCGAACTGCACCACGGCTCCCCGATCCTGCGGCACGCCGTCCGGGTCTCCGTCGTCGCCGCCGTCGGCTACCTCCTGGGCACCGCGCTGCCGTACGGCCACGGCTACTGGGCGCCGATGACGGCCGTCATGGTGATGCGGCCGGAGTTCTCCAAGACGTACGAACGCTCCGTGGCCCGCTTCGGCGGCACCGTCGTCGGGGTCTTCCTCGCCACCGCGATCGTCCAGACCGCCCACCCCGGTGTGGGGCTGTCCGCCGTGCTCGCCGTGGTCTGCGCCCTGCTGATGTACCTGCTGATGCGCACCGGCTACGCGGTCGGGCAGGCGTGCGTCGCCGCGTACGTCGTCTTCCTGCTGGGCATGGCGGGTGACGACTGGTCGCAGACCGTCCTGGAACGGGTCGTCCTCACCCTCGGCGGCGGGGTCCTCGCGATGATCTCGTACGCCGTCTACCCGGCGTGGGAGACCCCGCGGCTGCGCAACCGGCTCGGCGACTGGCTGAAGGAGGACGGCCGGTACGCCGCCTCGGTCGTCGACCAGTACGCCGATCCGGCCGACCGCGGTCACGACGACGTGCGCAACGCGCTGCTGCGTACCCGTGCGGCCCGCGTCGCCTGGCAGGAGGCGGTGGCCACCGCCCAGCACGAACCGGTGCGCCACCGCGGTCTCTCGCGCGCCGCCGCGGAAGACACCCAGCACGCCCTGTCCCAGCTCGGCCGGGTCGCGATGCTGATGGAGGCGCACCTCCCGGAGGGCGGCGCCACCCCCGTACCGGAGGCCGCCCCGCTGGCCGAGGCGTTGCGCCGGGCCACCGAGCAGGGCGCGAAGGCGGTGCGGGAGCGGCGGGTGCCGGACTGGGGGCAGGTGCGGGAGGCGCTGAGGAAGTGGGACGAGGAGGAGCGGCTGCGCGAGGAGGGGTCGGACCCGGTCGTACGGAACGGGGCCGCCCTCCTGCTCGAAGCCCTGGAGGAGTTCTCCCGCGGCCTGGACGACGGCTCGCGGCCCGGCGCGTCCGACGACGACTGAGGGGCGCGGTGACGTCCGGCCGGCCGCCAAGGGCCTTACCGGTTACGGGTGTTACGGGGTCGGCAGGCCGGGCAGTCCTTCGAGCGAGTCGGCGTCGGTCTTGCCGAGGGTGTCCTTGGTCCCGCCGTCCCACGAGACGACGAGGGTCTTGCCGTCGTTGGACTCGACGGCCCCCGCGGTCCGGCCGGTGTCGCCGTCGGTGCACTTGAGTTCCAGCGTCACCTTGTCCGTGCCCTTGGCGCTGCCCGAGCAGACATGGGAGTCGGCGATGACGACGGCCTTCCCGGATGCGACGGACAGCACCACGGCCTTGCCGTCGCTCAGCCCGGCCCAGGCGCCCTCCAGCGCCTTGAGCCCGCCGGTGGAAGCGCTGTCCCCGCCGCCCGTCGCGGAGCCGGAGCCGTCACTGCCGGCGGGGGCCGGGGTCGTGGGGGAGCCGGATTCCTTGTCCGTGCCGCCCTTGTCGCTGTCGCTGCCACAGCCGGTGAGCGCGAGCGCGGTCAGCAGGCCGGTGGCGACAACTGCACCGGTACGTACGAGTTTGCGCATGTGGAATTCCCCCTGGATGACGAAAGACCAGCCAAGCTACCAGTGGGTCGCGACGGGCTTGAGGGGGTCGTTTCGGGGAATCGGGAGCGGAACAGGCCCGCCATTCGTCTCTCCTGCGTGAAGCTGTAATCAAAGGAACACCGCGCGTGCACGTGCATCTGCCCATGCATCCGCTCATGCAGGAGAAATTGAACACAGCTATGATCCGAGACAGTTGACACTTGCACCTTGCAACTCGGGGAGCGTCCTGTGCACCACGTGTACAACGGCATGGCGGCGACAGAGCTTCGCGGAGTCGCCTGGCAGAAGAGCAGACACAGCAACTCCCAGGGATCCTGCGTGGAGTTCGCGAAACTGCCCGACGGGGATGTGGCGATGCGCAATTCGCGCCACCCCGACGGTCCGGCGCTGGTCTATACGCCGGCCGAGATAGAGGCGCTGCTGCTCGGCGTCAAGGACGGGGAGTTCGACCACCTCATCGCGGAGGGCTGACCTCCGTCCCGCCGTGCGACACCGCGTCCCGCCGTCGTGCGCGGCGTCGCACGGTCCTCCCGGCGGTGTGTCACGCCGGGTCGGACAGCCGGAAGAGCGCCCAGACGACCTTCCCGCGCAGCGCGGCGCCGGGGGCGCCCTCCGTACTCAGTACGGGTGAGTGGTGCCAGCCCCAGCAGTCGCTGAAGGACTCCACCAGGAAGAGCCCGCGGCCCGACTCCGCGGAGTCGGCGGCCTCCGATGCCACCGGGCTCGCCCGGCTCGGGTCGCGCACCGCGCACACCAGCCGTGAGGTCCAGCGCATCAAGTGCAGCCGCACGGGCGGGTCCTGGGGTTCGCGCGGGATGTCGGCGGGCAGCGCGTGCCGCAGGGCGTTGGTGACCAACTCGGAGACCACGAGCGCGACATCGTCGAACCGCTCGCTCAGATCCCAGCCGGTCAGGGTCGACCGGGTGAACTGTCTGGCCCCGCCGACGGCCTCGTAACGGGCGGGCAGCGTACAGGTGGCTGATCCGGAGACGGCAGAGGGATCGATGGGGGGAAGCCCCTGCCGTAACGGCTCGAGCATCGTCGATCCATTCGTCCCCATGCGAGGCACTCCCGGGATTCGCGGCTGTCTCGGTACTACGGGTACTCGGGTACAGCGGCACAACACGAACGAGCACGCAGGTGCGCGACGCCCATGGTTCCGAATGCGCAGGGCAGATGCAAGGGCAGATGCACGTGCACGCGCCTGACCTGTCCGATCCCGTGCCGGTTCTTGCTCATTTCTTCCTGTGTAGAGTTTTGGAGTCTTGGGCAAGTCTTCCCATTTCCGTAATCGAATGAGTACGGGCTGAAGCGTTTTGATGGCAGAATCCGGCTCTTGGGGTTCAGGGGGAGCCCCGATGCCCGGGAAGCGATGGGGAGGGTTGGACCAGTGGCGGCAGGCGAGTCGAGTGGATCCGTGGTGCGGCGCATCCTGCTGGGCTCACAGCTCAGACGGCTGCGTGACTCGCGCGGTATCACCCGTGAGGCGGCCGGCTACTCCATCCGGGCTTCCGAATCGAAGATCAGCCGCATGGAGTTGGGACGGGTGAGCTTCAAGGCCAGGGACGTCGAGGACCTGCTCACGCTCTACGGCGTCACGGACGAGGTGGAGCGCGACTCCCTGCTCGGCCTGGCCCGTGAGGCCAACGTGGCAGGCTGGTGGCACAGTTTCGGCGATGTGCTGCCCGGCTGGTTCCAGACATACATCGGTCTGGAAGGGGCGGCCTCGCTCATCCGGATCTACGAAGTCCAGTTCGTGCACGGTCTGTTGCAGACCGAGGGCTATGCCCACGCGGTCGTCTCCCGGGGCATGCGCGGCGCCCCCGCTGCCGAGATCGACCGCCGGGTCGCGCTGCGGCTGGAGCGGCAGAAGGCACTCGTCGCCGAGCGGGCCCCCCGCTTCCACGCCGTGCTGGACGAGGCGGCGTTGCGCCGGCCGTACGGCGGGCGCGAGGTGATGCGGGAACAATTGCGGCATCTGATCGAAATGTCGGAACAGCCGAACGTCACTCTCCAAGTGATGCCCTTCAGTTTTGGCGGACATGCGGGGGAGAGCGGTTCTTTTACGATGCTGCGATTCCCGGAATCCGATCTGTCGGACATTGTCTATTTGGAGCAGCTGACAAGTGCGCTCTATCTGGACAAGGCCGAGGAAGTCGCCCAGTACGAAAAGGCGATGGTGCGGCTCCACGCGGACAGCCCAGGGCCCGAGGAGAGCCGGGATCTGCTCCGTGGTCTACTCCAACTCTCCTGAATTTTCAGTACCATGACACCCCCACAGGAGTCTGCACCTGCAGTAAGGGATCGCATGTCCTTCTTCCGCGAGCTGGCCGACCAGTACATCGACGGTGAATGGCGCACCGGCACCGGCTCGTGGGACATCATCGATTTCAATCCCTACAACGGGGAAAAGCTCGCCGCGATCACCATCGCCACCGTCGAAGAGGTCGACCGCGCCTACCGCGCCGCCGAGCGCGCGCAGCGGACCTGGGCCACCACGAGTCCGTACGAGCGCGCCCGGGTCATGGAGCGGGCCCTGCGCATCACCGAGGAGCTGGCCGACGAGATCGTCGAGGCGGTCATCGACGAGCTGGGCGGCACCCGGACCAAGGCGTGGTACGAACTCCGCGCCGCTCAGGAGTTCCTGCGCGAGGCCGCCCATCAGGCGCTGCACCCCGGCGGCCGGATCCTGGCGTCCCCGGTGGACGGCAAGGAGAACCGGCTCTACCGGCGGCCCGTCGGGGTCGTCGGCGTCATCAGCGCCTTCAACTTCCCCTTCCTGGTGACGATGAAGTCGGCCGCGCCGGCCCTGGCGCTCGGCAACGCGGTCGTCGTCAAGCCCAACCAGAACGCCCCGGTGGTCGGCGGCGGGCTGGTCGCCAAGATCTTCCACGACGCGGGGCTGCCGGCCGGGCTGCTCAACATCCTGGTCACCGACGTCGCCGAGATAGGTGACGCGTTCATAGAGCACCCCGTCCCCAAGGTGATCTCCTTCGCCGGATCGGACCGGGTCGGCCGCCACGTCGGCGCGACGGCGGGGGCGCTCTTCAAGCGCACCATCCTCGAACTCAGCGGCAACAGCGCCCTGGTGGTGCTCGACGACGCGGACATCGACTACGCGGTCGACGCCGCGGTCTTCAGCCGCTTCGTCTACCAGGGCCAGGTCTGCATGGCCGCCAACCGCATACTGGTGGACCGGGCCGTCGCGCCCGAGTTCACCGAGAAGTTCACCGCACGCGTGGCGGCGCTGCGGACCGGGGACCCGCGTGACCCGGACACCCAGATCGGCCCCGTCATCAACACCTTCCAGGCGGACGCCCTGACCGCGCTGGTCGACCAGGCGGTCGCGGACGGGGCCACGGCGCTGGTCCGGGGCCGCACCCGCGGCAATCTCGTGGAGCCCACCGTGCTCGCCGGACTCGCGGACGACTCCCCGCTGCTCTCCCAGGAGATCTTCGGCCCGGTGGCGCTGCTGGTCACGTTCGACGGCGAGGAGGAGGCCGTACGGATGACCAACGACAGCCCGTACGGGCTCAGCGGTGCCGTGCACACCGCGGACGCCGAACGCGGGGTCCGGTTCGCCCGGCGGATCCGCAGCGGGATGTTCCACGTCAACGACGCCACCGTCCAGGACGACCCGCTGGTCGTCTTCGGCGGCGAGAAGCAGTCCGGGACGGGCCGGCTGAACGGTGACGCGACGGTGGACGCCTTCACCACCCAGAGGTGGATATCGATCCAGCACGGCCGGAGCGTTTTCCCGCTCTGAATCGCGCACGGCTACTCTCGTCAAAGTTGAGTAGAGAGGTGTGTGGGTATGTCCGCGATCCGGCTACTGGTCCTCTGTGCCGTGCGGCAGCACGGCCGGGCGCACGGCTATCAGATCCGCAACGACCTGGAGTACTGGGGCGCCCAGGAGTGGTCCAGCGCCAAGCCGGGATCGATCTACCACGCACTGAAGCAGATGGCGAAGCAGGGCGTCCTGCTCGCCCACGAGGTCGCCCCGAGCACGGCCGGCGGCCCGCCGCGTACCGAGTACGAGATCACCGAGCAGGGCGACGAGGAGTACTTCACCCTGCTGCGCGCGGCGCTGACCTCGTACGACCAGAAGCTGGACGTGCTGTCGGCGGGCCTGGGCGGCATCGTCGACCTGGAGCGGTCCGAGGCGGTGTCCCTGCTCAAGGAGCGGGTGGCGGGACTGGCCACGTGGCGGGCGTCGGTCACCGAGTACTACACGCCCGAGGCGGGCCCCGAGTCGATCGGCCACATCGGCGAGATCATGAACATGTGGGTGCACTCGGCGGACGCCGGCGCCGACTGGACGCGAGGGCTGATCGCCCGGATCGAGGGCGGGGCGTACACCTTCGCGGGTGAGGGCGAACCGTTCGTCGGCGTGCTCGCCGAGGGCGAGGAGAACCCGTACGCCACCGGTGTCGCCGATCCCGGGGATGCCCACTAATCAAGTTTGACGAATGCAGTGCGGCCGGTTACCTTTCCCTCGCTAGTCAAATTTGACTACGAGAGGGTGTGGCGATTTTGACCGACGCGATCGTCGTCGAGGGAGTGCACAAGCGGTACGGCGCGAAGCGGGCCCTGGAGGGCCTCGACCTCGCGGTCGCCCGCTCCACCGTGCACGCGGTGCTCGGCCCCAACGGCGCGGGGAAGACCACCGCGGTCCGCATCCTGTCGACCCTGCTGCGGCACGACGAGGGCCGGGTGGAGGTGGCGGGATGCGACGTACGGCGGCAGGCGGGCGAGGTCCGGCGCCGGATCGGGCTGCTCGGGCAGCACGCGGCGGTCGACGAGCAGCTCGGCGGCCGGCAGAACCTGGAGATGTTCGGGCGGCTGTACCACCTGGGCGCACGCCGGGCGGGCGTCCGGGCGGACGAGCTGCTGGACCGGTTCGGGCTCGCGGACACCGGCCGCAAGGCGGTCGCGCGGTACAGCGGCGGTATGCGGCGGCGGCTCGATCTGGCCGCCTCGCTGATCACGGACCCGGAGGTGCTCTTCCTGGACGAGCCGACGACCGGACTCGACCCGCGCGGCCGGGCCGAGGTGTGGGCGGCCGTGCGCTCCCTGGTGGGCGGCGGCACGACCGTACTGCTGACCACCCAGTACCTGGAGGAGGCCGATCAGCTCGCGGACCGGATCTCGCTGATCGACGGCGGACGGGTGGCCGCCGAGGGCACGGCCGACGAGCTGAAGGCGAGGGTGGGCGGCGACCGGATCGACGTCGTCGTCCGCGACGCGGCGCAACTGGACCGGGCGGCCGGGCTGCTGACCGGCGGCGCGGTGGTGGACCGGGACCGGCGGCTGGCCGGCGCACCGGCCGGGGACCGGATGGCGACGCTCGCCCGGACCGTACGGGTGCTGGCGGAGGCGGGCATCGAGGCGCAGGACATCGCGGTGCGCCGGCCGACGCTGGACGAGGTGTTCCTGTCCCTGACCGGGCACGGGCCGGATGACGCGGAGGTGGCGGCATGAGCGCGGCGGGCTGGGCGGTATCCGATTCCTGGACCATGACCCGGCGCGAACTGGCGCACTGGGCACGGCAGCCGGTGCAGGTCGTGGTGGGTCTGGTCTTCCCCGTGATGCTCCTGCTGATGTTCAACTACCTGGTCGGCGGCGGGCGCGGCGTCGAGGGGGACACCGCCGAGTACCTGGTGCCCGGCATGCTCGCGCTCACCATGGCCTTCGGCCTGGAGTCCACCATGCTCGCGGTCACCCGGGACCTCGACAAGGGGGTCGTCGACCGGTTCCGTTCGATGCCGATGGCCTCCGGCGCGGTGCTGGTCGGCCGGTCCGTCGCGGACATGCTCCAGTCGGTGGCCGCGCTCGCCGTGATGACGGTGGTGGGGTACGCGATGGGCTGGCGGTGGCACGACGGGCCGGCCGCGGCGCTGGGGGCGGTGGGCCTGCTCCTGCTGCTGCGGTTCGCGATGCTGTGGCTCGGCATCCTGCTGGCGCTGGTGGCCGGGCGGCCGGAAATGGTGCAGGCGGTGCAGATCCTGGTCTGGCCGATCGGCTTCCTCTCCAACGTGTTCGCGGTGCCGGAGTCGATGCCGGGGTGGCTGGGCGCGGTCGTCGAGTGGAACCCGATGTCGGCGACGGCCACGGCGGTGCGCGGACTGTTCGGCAACCCGGGCGGCGGCGGGGACTCCTGGGCCGCCGCCCACGCCGGACTCCTCGCGGTGCTCTGGCCGTTGGCGCTGCTCGCGGTGCTCCTCCCGCTCGCGGTACGGCGGTTCGCGCGGCTGAACCGCTGAGGGTTCCGGCCGGTCCTCGGCGCCGGCCGCCTCTCAGTGGTGGAAGGCCGTGGCCGGACCGTGGTCCCGGCTCAACGGGTGCTCCTGGGAGCGCAGTTCGGGCAGCAGCAGCCGCAGGTCCTCCAGCAGCAGTTCCGCGAGGTCCGAGGAGAAGCCGTTGCGGCACACGATCCGCAGCACCGACAGATCCTGCCGGTTCGCGGGGAAGGTGTACGCCGGCACCAGCCAGCCGCGCTCGCGCAGCCGCCGCGACACGTCGAAGACGTCGTACGCCGTCACCTCCGGCGCGGTCGTCAGCGCGAACACGGGCAGCTGGTCCCCCCGGGTGAGGAGCCGGAAGTCGCCCAGGTCCTCGATCCGTTCGGCCAGGCCGCGGGCCACGTCCCGGGACGCCTGCTGCACGGCCCGGTAGCCCTCCCGGCCCAGCCGCAGGAAGGTGTAGTACTGCGCCACCACCTGGGCGCCGGGCCGGGAGAAGTTCAGCGCGAAGGTCGGCATGTCGCCGCCCAGGTAGTTGACCCGGAAGACCAGTTCCTCGGGCAGCTCGGCGGGCGAGCGCCACAGCGCCCAGCCGACACCCGGGTAGACCAGCCCGTACTTGTGCCCCGAGGTGTTGATCGAGGCGACCCGGGGGAGCCGGAAGTCCCAGACCAGGTCCTCGTCCAGGAACGGCGCCACCATCGCCCCGGACGCCCCGTCCACATGGACGGGGATGTCGAGGCCGGTGCGCTCCTGGAGCGCGTCGAGCGCGGCGCACAGTTCCTCGATGGGCTCGTAGGAGCCGTCGAAGGTGGAACCGAGGATGCCGACCACGCCGATGGTGTTCTCGTCGCAGAGGTCGGCGGCGGCCTGCGGGTCGAGATGGAAGCGGTCGCCCTCCATCGGGACGAGGCGCGGTTCGACCTCCCAGAACGTGCAGAACTTGTCCCAGCAGACCTGCACGTTCACGCCCATGACCAGATTGGGCCGGGCGGTCGCCGGGTAGCGGTCGGCGTTCCGCTTGGACCAGCGGCGCTTGAGCGCGAGCGCGGCCAGCATGCAGGCCTCGCTGGACCCGGTCGTCGAACAGCCCACGGCCGTCGAGGGATCGGGGGCGTTCCAGAGGTCGGCGAGCATCGCCACACAGCGCCGCTCCAGCTCGGCGGTGCGCGGGTACTCGTCCTTGTCGATCATGTTCTTGTCGGTGCACTCGCTCATCAGCACCCCGGCCTGGGGTTCCATCCAGGTGGTGACGAAGGTGGCGAGGTTGAGCCGGGAGTTGCCGTCGAGCATCAGCTCGTCGTGGACCAGGCGGTACGCGGTGGCGGGCGGCAGTGCCGCGTCCGGCAGCTTGTGCCGGGGCGGTGCCGACTCCATCCCCGCCGTCGGGTCGGCCTCCCCGAAGAACGGGTTGAGGGCCAGCCTGCGCTGCTCTGCGGACGGTTCGCTGCGGGGTGAGCCCTTGTGGAGCGGCATCGCCGACCTGCCCTTCTCGGTTCCTGGCCGCGAGGCCGTACGAATCCGACCATACGGACAGTTCGGGCGGGTGGCGCGCCGGGGAGGCCGCCCGGGTTCACCGCAGCGGCGTGCCGTCCTCCCTCAGCTGCATCTGCGGACGTCCCGTCGCCAGCAGCCAGGCCGGCAGCGAGGCGACGCAGAGCAGCGGGAGCAGGTTCATGTCGGAGGCCAGGACCGCGGCAGTGAACAGGCTGAGCCAGCCCATGCGGGTGATGGCCAGCAGCACCCCCAGCACCCCGCAGGTCACCGCGAGGGACACCGGTACCGCGTCGACGAGCGCGTGGGCGCACAGGCCGAGTGCGACGCCGGAGAAGACGGCCGGGAAGATCCGGCCGCCCCGGAAGCCGCAGGCCGCGGCGATCAGCAGGGCGGCGGTCTTCACCACCGCCATGAGCCCGAGTTCGGCGGCCGACCGGCCGTCCGGGTCGGCGGTGAGTTCCTTGACCTCGTCCAGCCCCTTGAACAGGGTGAGGTGGCCGCCGAGCGCTCCGAGCAGGCCGAGCAGGAGTCCGCCAAGCGTCAGCGCCAGGACCGGGTGCGGCAGGGCACGGAAGGCCTTGTGCGCGTACGGGAAGGCGTACACCGCCGCCAGCCCCAGCACCGCCCCGGCGGAGGCGATCACGATCGCGGAGAGCAGGTCGCCCCAGTGGGTGTGGGTGTACGCGGGCAGCGACAGGTCGAAGCTGGGGTGGGCGGCCAGGTTCATGGTGAGGGCCCCGGCCGCGCCGGCCGCGAGGGGCCCGAAGAGCCGGTCCCAGAGCGCTCCGGGCCCGGAGTGGGAGGCGAGCGTCTCGGTGAGGATCAGCGCGGCGGCGACGGGGGTGCCGAAGAGCGCGCCGATGGTGCCCGCCGCGGCGAGCGCGAGCCATACGGCGGCCGGGGAGTCCGGCGCGAACCGCCGGCCCGCCCAGCAGGCCAGTGCGATGTTCGCGGCGGTGATCGGGTTCTCCGGACCCAGGCTGACCCCGCCCGCCAGGGCCAGGACCGTCACG
This sequence comes from Streptomyces sp. NPDC048671, assembly GCF_055587045.1. Taxonomy (NCBI): domain Bacteria; kingdom Bacillati; phylum Actinomycetota; class Actinomycetes; order Kitasatosporales; family Streptomycetaceae; genus Streptomyces; species Streptomyces sp. NPDC048671. The sequence goes on from NZ_JBVJHB010000026.1 coordinate 17,105, forward strand.
GCCAGCAGGCCCGGCACCGTGCCCGGCGGCAGCGGCGGATCGACCAGGCCCGTGGTCGCCGGGTCGGGCCCGGCCCGGCCGGGCACCGCCCGGATGACCAGCCCGGTCACCAGGCCCGTCGCGGTGAGCATCACGATCATCCACAGCGAGGAGTACCGGCCGGTGGACAGGGCGTCCGGCAGCGTCTGCCAGAGCACGTCCTGAAGCTTCTCCGCGAGCAGGCTGACGCCGAGCAGCACCAGGGCCGAGACCACCCCCACGGCCAGGGCGGGCACGAGGAGGGACAGCAGCCGGCGCGCGGGGACCGGTTCGGCGGACACGGCGGAGTCGGTGGACATCGGCTCACCATAGCGAGGCAAAAGCCCTGTAACCGTCCAAAAGGTCGGAGTGCGGCGGCCTTTCGGGCTCGCACCCCGTAACCGCTCAGAGCTTGCTGATCACCGCGGCCGTTCCGTACGCGCAGACCTCCGTGCCCACGTCGGCCGCCTCGGACACGTCGAAGCGCATCGTCAGCACGGCGTTGGCGCCCCGCGCCTTCGCCTGCTCGACCAGCCGTTCCATGGCCTGGTTGCGGGTCTCGACGAGCGTCTTGCTCAGCCCCTTCAGCTCGCCGCCGATGATGGACTTCAGGCCGGCGCCGATCTGGCTGCCCAGATGCCGGGACCGGACGGTCAGGCCGAACACCTCACCGATGACCTGGGTGACCTGGTGGCCGGGTACGTCATTGGTGGTGACGACCAGCACATCGGCCTGTGCCCTCTGGCCACCGCCGTAATCCTCAATGCCCATGGTTGTGGCACCTCCTGGGACCGAGTTTTGCCCCGGTTCGCCCCGCGTGCATCTCCACGGGGGCCAGTGGAACCCGGAGGGGCTCCGTTGCGTTGATAGCTTTGGGCGGCCACGCAGCCGCCATCGACCACATCCTGGAGTCCGGACCCTTGAATACGCTTGCGCTCGGACCGAGCTGGCTGGACCCGGACTATCTCATCGGGCAGTTCGGGCTGATCGGTGTGCTGGTCATCATCTTCGCCGAGTCCGGGCTGCTGATCGGGTTCTTCCTGCCCGGAGACTCCCTGCTGTTCACCACGGGTCTGCTGGTGACGACGGACAAGCTGCACACCCCGCTGTGGCTGGTCTGCCTCCTGGTCGCACTGGCGGCGATCATCGGCGACCAGGTGGGCTACCTCTTCGGCCGCAAGGTCGGCCCGTCGCTCTTCAACCGTCCGGACTCCCGGCTCTTCAAGCAGGAGAACGTCGAGAAGGCCCACGAGTTCTTCGAGAAGTACGGCCCGAAGTCGCTGATCCTGGCCCGCTTCGTGCCCGTCGTGCGGACGTTCACGCCGATCATCGCCGGTGTGAGCCGGATGAACTACCGCTCGTTCATCACGTTCAACATCATCGGCGGGATCCTCTGGGGCGTCGGGGTGACGCTCCTGGGCGCGGTCCTGGGCAAGATCGAGTTCGTGCACGAGAACATCGAGGCGATGCTCGTCCTGATCGTGCTGATCTCGGTCGTGCCGATCGGCATCGAGTTCCTGCGCGCCCGCAGCAAGTCGAAGAAGCAGGCCGCCGCGGTCGCGGGGGACGACGAGAGCCAGGACCCGGCCGCCGGAGGCGGCGGCGCCGCCGGGCGCCGCGGCCGTCACGCCAAGCGCTGACGCCCGCCCCGGCCAGTCCGTGCCGGGCCCTCGCGGGCCCTGCGCACGGCCTCAGAAGCCGCGCGTCCGCTTGGCTGCGCGGCGGTTCGCGCCACCGACCGCACCCGGCACCCGCATGAACAGCCGGGAGATCTCGCTTCCCAGGTTCACCCCGATGGCGATGGCCCCGGCCGTCGCCACCGCGGTCGACAGCGAGGCGAGACCCTGGTCCAGCCGGTCCTGAGCGATGCCCAGCAGACCGAAGTACGTCGCGGAACCTGGCAGCAGCGGACCGATCGCGGCCGTGATGAACGGCAGCGACGAGGTGTAGCGGTACCGGGAGAACAACTGCCCGAACAGCCCCACGAGACCGGCGGCCACCGCCGTGGCCGCCACCGGCGAGACCCCGCTGGTCCGGGTCAGCGCCCCGAAGATCACCCAGGCCACACCGCCGTTGAGGGTCACCGCCAGCACGGTGGAACGTTCCTGCTGGAGCAGGATCGCGAAGGCCAGGCTCAGCACCATCGACGCCAGGATCTGGATCACCGGCCGGTCGTGCGAGATGAGCCGCGCCTCCGGGTTCAGCTTGGCACCCAGCTGGAGGCCCCCGTACAGCACCAGCAGCACACCGGCGACGATGCCGATGAAGAAGTACATGACTTCCAGGAGCCGGGCTGCCGCCGTGATGTAGTAGCCGGTCAGGCCGTCCTGCACCCCCGCCACCAGGGCCCGCCCCGGCAGCAGCGCGAACAGCCCACCGGTGATGACCGCAGACGGCCGTACGTCGGCCCAGTGGGTGAGCGTGAGCGCCACCCCCATCGCGGCGGGCGGCATCGCGGCGGCGACGAACTGGTAGAACTCCGGGAGCCCGCGCCCGGCGCACAGCCAGGCCAGCCGGTCCCCGAGCATCGCGCCGAGCGCCGCGATCAGGAACACCAGGAACCCGCCGCCGACCAGCACCGATGCCGCGCCCGCCAGCCCGCCGGCGGCCAGCGTGAGCACCCAGCCGGAGTAGGGGTGCCGGTTGCGGCGGATCTCCGCGAGGCGCCGGTAGGCCTCTTCGAGCGAGACCTCGGCCTCTTCGGTGTTGATGTCGTCGATGAGCCGGAACACCGCGGCCAGCCGGGTGTAGTCGGTGCCGCGGCGGCGTACCGTACGGCTCGCCGTCACCGGGTCGTCGACCAGCGAGGGCTGGTGCGAGATCGACAGCAGCGTGAAGGTGACGGTCGGTTCGCAGCGGTCCAGACCGTAGCTGCGGGTCACGGCGAACATCGCCGCCTCGACGTCCTCGGCGCCCTCACCGCCGGCCAGCAGCAGTTCCCCGATACGCAGTGTCAGGTCGAGCACGCGCGGCACCGCGGGACCCGCGTCGTCGTGCTTCTGGACCGGCTCCGGCGCCGGGCGCTCGGCCACCGGCATCCGCAGCATCGTGCGCATCCGGTCCTGCCAGGGGGCTTCCTTGGTCAGCCGGATCATCGGGATGCCGTGCGCGGGCGTGAAGGCGGGCGAGTCCCGGGCGCTGTAGGTGCGCGGCGGGGCGAAGGCCGAGCCGGTCGGGTCCGTTCCCCAGGCCGTTCCGGAACCGGAAGCGGAACCCGCTCCCCAGCCGGATCCGGAACCCGGCGGCTCAGGCGTCAGGCCGGACGGAAGGGCGAACTCCGAGGTCGGATGGTCCTCCTCGGACGGCGGCGCCGACTTCCCCACCCCGGCAGGCTGGGAGAACGCGCTGCGTGCCTCGTCGGCCTGGGGCTTCTGGTCCTCAGGACCGCCCGGCTCCGCCACCACTGACCTCACTCATCATCGGCTGCGCGTCTTCGGTAGCGCTCCTGCCCAGTATGGCCACGGACACCGCCGACCACGCGAAATGGGCGGCACACCGGTGAAGGTGTACCGCCCGTCGCCTGCGCAGAACCGTAAACGGAACCGTGATCGGTGCCGTCGACGGAGCCGGGCGGGATGTCAGTGCGCGCCGCCCTGCGCCTCAAGGCGCTTGTACGAGTTCTCGATCTCGGCCTCGGCCTCGGCACGGCCGACCCAGTCGGCGCCCTCGACGGACTTGCCGGGCTCCAGGTCCTTGTAGACCTCGAAGAAGTGCTGGATCTCCAGACGGTCGAACTCCGACACGTGGTGGATGTCGCGCAGGTGCTCCACCCGGGGGTCGGAGGCCGGCACGCACAGCAGCTTGTCGTCGCCCCCTGCCTCGTCCGTCATCCGGAACATGCCGATCGCGCGGCACTTGATGAGGCAGCCGGGGAAGGTCGGCTCCTCCAGGATGACCAGCGCGTCCAGCGGGTCGCCGTCCTCGCCGAGGGTGTTCTCGACGAAACCGTAGTCCGCCGGGTAGCTGGTCGAGGTGAAGAGTCGACGGTCCAGACGGATCCGACCGGTCTCGTGGTCCACCTCGTACTTGTTCCGCGAACCCTTCGGAATCTCGATAACGACGTCGAACTCCACGGGTGGCTCCTCCATGATCAACACATACGACTGATGGTTAAGTGTCCCTCACGGGGATGTGTGCTCGCGAAAGGGGCTGGTCAACGGTGGCCGAGCCGGTGAAAAGACCGTCGATCAATCCGTTCGGCAAGCTGAGCGGGGCGGCCCTGACGGACCACCTCGACCTGCGGAACGGGCTGAACAACTGGCAGTTCACGGCCGTCTCCGCCGTTCTCGGCCTGGCGCTCGCCGCCGGCGCCGTCCTCGCCGCCGGTCCCTGGGACTCGGGTCAGCGTAAGGCCGAGCAGGACTGGGCGGCCGCTCGGGCCCGTACAGGTGGCGCACATCACGACCCGGACGCGCCCGGCGGACCGGCCCCCGCGCCCAGCGCCCCGGCCGTGCTCGCGGCGCTGGGCACCGCCGCCGACCGGTCCGCGCCGGACGCCCCCGGCGCCCCGGACGGCGCGGCGGCCGAACTCCGCGCCGTACTGGGCCCGCTGCTGAAGGACCCCGCGCTCGGCACCCGGCGCAGCGCCGTAGTCATCGACACCGCCACCGGCGAGCGGCTGTACGGGATGGGGGCCGACACCCCCATGACACCGGCCTCCACGGTCAAGATCGCCACCATGGTCGCGGCCCTGACCGCGCTCGGCCCCGACCACCGCATCCCCACCACCGTCCGGGCCTCCGCGGACTCCCGCACCGTGACCCTGGTCGGCGGCGGCGACCCCACCCTGGACCGGGCGGCCCTGCGCTCCCTGGCCGCCGGCACCGCACGCGCCCTGAAGGACTCCGGGGTCCGCGAGGTCCGGCTCCGGTACGACGCCTCCGGCTACTCCGGGCCCGCGCTCCACCCGATCGGCCCCAACGAGAACATCGCCCCGCTGAGCGCCCTGATGGTCAACGAGGGGCGCCTCGACGACACCGCGAGCGGACCCGCCCCGCGCAGCACCGACCCCGCCCGCGACGCCGCCGACGCCTTCGGCGAGCTGCTGGACGAGGCCGGGATCGACACCGGGTCCGGACCCGGCCCAGGGCGGGCGGCCGCGAAGTCCAGGGCGGTCGCCAGGCACCTCTCCGTCCCGCTGTCCGGCCTCGTCGAGCGGGCGCTGACCAACAGCGACAACGACATCGCCGAGGCGCTCGCCCGGCAGACCGCGCTGGCCGCGGGCGAACCGGCGGACTTCGACGGCGGCCGACGGGCCGTCACCGCCCAGCTGAAGAAGCTGAAACTGCCGCTCAAGGGCGTGAACTTCGCCGACGGCAGCGGGCTGAACCGTCAGGACAAGGTCACCGCCGCACTTCTCGCCGGTCTGCTCGCCCGTACGGCCGATCCGGACCACCCCGAACTTCGGCCCGTCCTCACCGGGCTCCCGGTGGCCGGCTTCAGCGGCACGCTGAGCGGCCGCTACACGACTAAGTCCGGCGGCACGGGCCTGATCCGCGCCAAGACCGGCACCCTCACCGGCGTCAACACCCTCGCGGGCACGGTCGTCGACGGACACGGGCGGCTGCTCGCGTTCGCCTTCCTGGCATCGGGCACCACCGATCCGTCCGGCGCCCAGTCCGCCCTGGACTCGCTCGCCACCGCGCTGGCCGCCGGCAAGCGCTGACAGGCAGCCGGTCAACACCTCACCGCATCAAGGGCCGAGCACGTACGGTTGACGCATGACGAGCATCGGTGGTGCGGGGATGGTCGACTGGAATCTCGCGGTTGCGACCGCGACCCGGCTTGTGCGGCCGGGACCCGAGATCAGCCGCGAGGAGGCCCGCGAAGTCGTCGCGGAGCTGCGCAGGCATGCCAAGGCCGCGGAGGAACACGTCCGTGCCTTCACCCGGATGATCCCGGAGGGCACCGAACCGGAGGACACCCCGGTCCTGGTCGTCGACCGGGCCGGCTGGATCAAGGCCAACGTGGCGGGCTTCCGCGAGCTGCTGCGCCCCCTCCTGGAGAAAATGGAGGAGCGGCGCGGCGGCGGCGCGGGCGGCGCCGTGCTCGGCGCGGTCGGCTCCAAGGTGACCGGGGTGGAGGTGGGGATGCTGCTGTCGTTCCTGGCCTCCCGGGTCCTCGGCCAGTACGAGACGTTCGCCCCCGCCACCCGTGACCTCCCCGCATCGGCCGACGGCGGCGGCAGGCTCCTGCTGGTCGCGCCGAACATCGTCCACGTCGAACGGGAGCTGGAGGTCGACCCGCACGACTTCCGCCTCTGGGTCGCCCTCCACGAGGAGACCCACCGCACCCAGTTCACCGCGGTGCCCTGGCTCCGTGACCACCTCCAGGGTGAGATCCAGTCATTCCTCGACGAGACCGACGTCGACCCGATGACGGTGCTGGAACGGCTCCGCGAGGCCGCGCAGTCGCTGGCCGGCGGCCGGCCCGAGGGCGAGGAGGGCGAGGACGGCGGGCGCAGCCTCGTCGAGGTCGTGCAGACCCCCGCCCAGCGCGAGATCCTCAGCCGGCTCACCGCGGTGATGTCCCTGCTGGAGGGGCACGCGGACTACGTGATGGACGGCGTCGGCCCCGAGGTGGTGTCCTCCGTCGGCGAGATCCGGGAGAAGTTCCAGCAGCGCAGGGCGCAGGGCGCGAGCCGGCTCGACCAGGCGCTGCGCAAGCTCCTGGGCCTCGACGCCAAGCTGCGCCAGTACCGGGACGGCGAGCGCTTCGTGCGCGCCGTGGTCGACGAGGTCGGCATGGACGGCTTCAACCGGGTCTGGACGTCGCCCAACACCCTTCCGACGAAGGCGGAGATCGCCAGGCCGGCGGACTGGATCGCGAGGGTGCACCGTAAGGCAGAGTCATGATCACGGCGCGAACAGGGGCTCGTGGCCACAGGTAAACGCGCCGGTAATCACCCATCCGAGGGACCGTAGGGGCATGGGAAGCCGTGCAATGCTCGATGAACGGCATTGCTCTGTCACCATCGACGCACTCTGAGTGACGGCACTCTTTCCTGTCCCGGCACTCCGAGGCACCTCTCCGAAACTTCACGAAGGGCACCGGACATGGGTCCCCATCCTGCGGTCGCGGCGATACGCCTGGCGGTCCGCCGCGTACTCCACGACGTACTCACCGACTTCGCCGAACAGACCGAACGCGCTCCGCACGCCGGACGCGCCCCGCACCCCGAGCTCGCCGAAGCCGGCGCCGGCAGGCGGCGCGCCGCACTCCCCGAACGCCCCGACACCCCCCTGGTGCTGGTGGCCTGCTCCGGTGGCGCCGATTCCATGGCGCTCGCCTCCGCCCTCGCCTTCGAGGCCCGCAAACTCGCCGTCCGGGCCGGCGGCATCACCGTCGACCACGGCCTCCAGGACGGCTCCGACACCCGGGCCACCGAGGTCGTCGGCCGCCTCACCGCCATGGACCTCGACCCGGTCGAGGCCGTCGCGGTGCGCGTCGGTCAGGGCGGCGGGCCCGAGGCCGCCGCCCGCGACGCCCGCTACGCCGCACTGGACGCGGCGGCCGAACGCCACGGCGCCGCCGCCGTCCTGCTCGGCCACACCCGCGACGACCAGGCGGAGACGGTACTGCTGGGCCTCGCCCGCGGCTCCGGCATCCGTTCCCTCTCCGGCATGGCCGCCGCGTCCGGCCCGGCCGGCCGCTACCGCCGCCCCTTCCTCCAGCTCGACCGGCAGACCGCCCGCAAGGCCTGTCTGGTCCAGTCCCTGACGGTCTGGGACGACCCGCACAACATCGACCCCGCCTACACCCGCTCCCGGCTGCGCCACGAGGGCCTGCCCGCCCTGGAGAAGGCGCTGGGCAAAGGAGTCGTCGAGGCCCTGGCCCGTACGGCGCAGCTCTCCCGCGACGACGCCGACGCCCTGGACACCTGGGCCGCCGAGGCCGGCCGTGACGTACGCGACGAAGCGGGCCGGCTGGAGTGCGCCAAGCTCTGCGTCCTGCCGCCCGCCGTGCGCCGCCGGGTACTGCGCCGGGCAGCCATAGAGGCGGGCTCCCCGGCCGGTTCCCTGTTCGCCCGGCACATCGAGGAAGTGGACCGTCTCATCACCGGCTGGCGCGGCCAGCAGGCCATCAACCTGCCCGGCCGCGTCGAAGCCCTGCGCCAGGGTGGCAGACTGGTGATTCGGCAGAGCTGACGCACAAGCGGCTGACATGCAGGCGAGCGGCCGCGCAGGTCCGGGACACCACCCGGACCCGGCAGGCAAAGAAAGAGACGCGGGTGAACGAGAAGGACATGGGCACCGACCTTCAGTCGGTGCTCCTCACCAAGGAAGAGATCGACGCGAAGCTCGTCGAGCTGGCCGCGAAGATCGACGTGGAGTACGCGGGCAAGGACCTGCTCCTCGTCGGTGTCCTCAAGGGCGCGGTGATGGTCATGGCGGACCTGGCGCGCGCCCTGTCCACCCCCGTCACCATGGACTGGATGGCCGTCTCCTCGTACGGCGCGGGCACCCAGTCCTCCGGTGTCGTCCGGATCCTCAAGGACCTGGACACCGACATCAAGGGCAAGCACGTCCTGATCGTCGAGGACATCATCGACTCGGGCCTGACCCTGTCCTGGCTGATGTCGAACCTGGGTTCGCGCGAGCCCGCCTCGCTGGAGATCTGCGCCCTGCTGCGCAAGCCGGACGCGGCGAAGGTCGCGCTCGACTGCAAGTGGGTCGGTTTCGACATCCCCAACGAGTTCGTCGTCGGCTATGGGCTCGACTACGCCGAGAAGTACCGCAACCTCCCCTTCGTCGGCACTCTCGCCCCGCACGTCTACGGCGGCTGACCAGGACGCGAGCGGACCCGCGCAACCCGCGCCGACTCCGGGGAACCCTCACCGTTACCCCGCCGTTGAGCCTTCGAAGGCCAGTTTGACGGACGTCCCCGGCGGTCTTCGGTGACAATGCTGGGGTACCGTCCGAGGAACAGTCTTTACTCACACGCAGCATTTACCTACGGGCAGGAGGGACGGGGCGACTTCGCTCCGTATGGATGGACGTGAAGCGATACTTCCGTGGGCCGGTCATGTGGATCGTGCTGGCCGTCCTCGCCGTGGTCGTGTTGATGCAGGTCGTCGGCTCGTCCGGCGGCTACAAGACGGTGGACACCGGCAAGGTGATCCAGGCGATCAGTAAGAGCCAGGTGGAGCAGGCCAAGCTCACCACCGGTGACGATCAAATCCTCAAGATTGAGCTGAAGAGCGGCCAGAAACTCTCCGGCGAGTCCGGCAGCAAGTTCCAGGCGAGCTACATCGGCAACCAGGGCGTCGAGCTGGCCAACACGCTGCAGAAGAAGTTCGAGAGCGGTGACATCGAGAAGGGTTACACCGTCTCGCCGTCGAAGCAGTCCCCGTTCGTCTCGATCCTCTTCTCGCTGCTGCCGTTCGTTCTCATCGTGGTTGTCTTCCTGTTTCTGATGAACCAGATGCAGGGTGGCGGCTCCAAGGTCATGCAGTTCGGCAAGTCCAAGGCCAAGCTGATCACCAAGGACACCCCGAAGACGACGTTCGCCGATGTGGCGGGGTCGGACGAGGCGGTCGAGGAGCTCTACGAGATCAAGGAGTTCCTCCAGGAGCCGGCGAAGTTCCAGGCCGTCGGCGCCAAGATCCCCAAGGGTGTCCTGCTGTACGGGCCTCCCGGTACCGGCAAGACGCTGCTCGCACGCGCCGTCGCCGGCGAGGCGGGCGTCCCGTTCTACTCGATCTCCGGGTCCGACTTCGTCGAGATGTTCGTCGGTGTCGGTGCCTCCCGAGTGCGTGACCTCTTCGAGCAGGCCAAGGCGAACGCTCCGGCGATCGTCTTCGTCGACGAGATCGACGCCGTGGGCCGGCACCGCGGTGCCGGCATGGGCGGCGGTCACGACGAGCGCGAGCAGACGCTGAACCAGCTGCTCGTCGAGATGGACGGCTTCGACGTGAAGGGCGGCGTCATCCTGATCGCCGCCACGAACCGGCCGGACATCCTCGACCCGGCGCTGCTGCGTCCGGGCCGCTTCGACCGGCAGATCGCGGTCGACCGGCCGGACATGCTGGGCCGGCTGGCGATCCTCAAGGTCCACCAGAAGGGCAAGCCGGTCGCACCGGACGTCGATCTCGGCGCCGTTGCCCGTCGTACGCCCGGCTTCACCGGTGCCGACCTGGCGAACGTGCTGAACGAGGCGGCGCTCCTCACGGCGCGCAGCAATCTGAAGCTCGTCGACAACGAGATGCTCGACGAGGCCATCGACCGCGTCGTGGCGGGTCCGCAGAAGCGGACCCGGATCATGTCCGAGAAGGAGAAGAAGATCACCGCGTACCACGAGGGCGGACACGCCCTGGTCGCGGCGGCCTCACCTCAGTCGGACCCGGTCCACAAGATCACGATCCTCTCCCGCGGCCGCGCCCTCGGTTACACGATGGTGCTCCCGGAGGAGGACAAGTACTCCACGACGCGCAACGAGATGCTCGACCAGCTGGCTTACATGCTGGGCGGGCGCGCGGCCGAGGAGCTGGTCTTCCACGATCCGACGACCGGCGCTGCGAACGACATCGAGAAGGCCACCGCAACGGCCCGCGCGATGGTCACGCAGTACGGCATGACGGAGCGGCTCGGCGCGATCAAGTTCGGCGGCGACAACACCGAACCCTTCGTGGGCCGCGAGATGGGCCATCAGCGCGACTACTCGGAAGAGGTCGCCGCGCTGGTCGACGAAGAGGTCAAGAAGCTCATCGAGAGCGCGCACAACGACGCGTGGGAGATCCTGGTCGAGAACCGAGACGTTCTGGACGCACTGGTTCTCCAGCTCCTTGAGAAGGAGACCCTCGGCAAGGCGGAGATCGCCGAGATCTTCGCTCCGATCGTCAGGCGTCCGGCACGTCCGGCGTGGACGGGCTCCGCCCGGCGCACGCCGTCCACCCGGCCGCCGGTGCTCTCCCCGAAGGAGCTCGCCCTCACCAACGGCGCCGCCACGGCGAACGGCACCTCGGTCGCGGACACGGTCCCCGGCACGGAGTCGATCCCCGAGGAGCGTCCCGAGAGCTAGATACCGGACCCGTGCGACCCCCGTCACAGGGGTTCGGGCGGGTCCGGAATGGAAGCCGCGCCCTCCAGGTTTTAGCCTGTGGGGGCGCGGCTTTCGTATATCTGCGCGGATGTCCACGCAGCTGACAGCTCAGAGGAACGAGGCACAGATGACCGACCCGGTGACGCTGGACGGCCAGGATTCGATCGGCGAGTTCGACGAGAAGCGGGCCGCGGCGGCCGTACGTGAGCTGCTCTTCGCCGTGGGCGAGGACCCGGACCGGGAGGGGCTGCGGGAGACCCCGGGGCGGGTGGCGCGGGCGTACAAGGAGATATTCGCGGGCCTGTACCAGGCGCCCGAGGACGTCCTGACGACCACGTTCGACCTCGGCCACGACGAAATGGTGCTGGTCAAGGACATCGAGGTGTTCAGTACCTGTGAACACCACCTGGTGCCGTTCCACGGGGTGGCGCACGTCGGGTACATCCCGGCGACCAGCGGCAAGATCACCGGCCTGTCGAAGCTGGCCCGGCTGGTGGACGTCTACGCCCGGCGGCCGCAGGTACAGGAGCGGCTCACCACTCAGGTCGCCGAGTCGCTGATGAAGATCCTGGAGCCGCGCGGAGTCATCGTCGTCGTGGAGTGCGAGCACATGTGCATGTCGATGCGCGGTATCCGCAAGCCCGGTGCGAAGACACTGACCTCGGCGGTACGCGGGCAGCTCCGCGACCCGGCGACGCGTGCCGAGGCCATGAGCCTGATCATGGCGCGCTGACCGGGCCGGTACCGGCCCGCCCGACGCCCCGTACGTACGGCTGAGGGCCGGCGGATCGCTGGGATCCACCGGCCCTCGGGCCCGCCGAAATGCTTTGCGGGTTACTTGTACTTGTACGTGGCGTGGGCCACGCTGTTCACGGGCCACCACGAGTCGGAACCATTCTGGGAAATGAAACTACCCGTTCCGGAATTCGAGGCCCGGTAGGTCCACTTCTTCGTCGCCTTCACCTTGACCGTGGGCGTGGTGCACGACTTGGACTTACGGCAGCCCGCGATTTTGCTTGCGAATGTCTTTCCGTTGTTCCCGGAAAGCGCGACGGACGGGCGCTGGGTACTCATCTTGTGGGTGCAGACCTGCTTCGCGTTCGCGTAGACGGTCTTCCCGGTGCGCCACACCTTCACTGTGTTGGTGCAGCCGTAGTACGCCTTGCCCTTGCCCGAGATGGCTGCCGCGTCGGCCGACGTGGAGGAAAGGAGGACGGAGGCGACGACGGCCACCCCGACGCCCACACTCTGCAAACTGCGCTTCACGTTGGTGCTCCCCGTTTCGATTCGAGAGCCGGATGCCGACGGGCGCCCGGCTGATCTTGGTCGAATCGGAACGTTAACACGCCCGCCTGCTCGTTTCCCGGGGTAATCCGAGAAATTCGGGAACGATGAGGGCGGACCTCAGGTAACCCTCAAATGCATTGCGTGGGATCCGGGGGGACGGTATAGCGGAAGTAATGGGGGTGGAATGCGGGCTCCGGATCGGGGGTCCGGCAATCCGGAATTCAAGGTTCCGTAATTGGCCGTTCCGGTTTGTTCTCCGGAAGTGTGTTGTCCGGAAGTGGCCCGGCGGTCGGTTACGCCCCTGCCGCGTTCTTGTTGTCGTCCTCGTCGTGCGGGAGCTTGCAGACGTGCTCCAGGAACAGGGCCGCCGCGATGACCGCGATGCCGGCCAGGACCGCGAAGCCGGCGTAGATCGCCTGGTCGCGGCGGCCCGGCATGTCGAGGAAGCCGAGCAGGAAGACGCCCGTGCCGCCGTACAGCCCGGAGACCAGGGCGACGACGAGGGCGCTGGCCTGGCCGAAGACCAAGGCGCGGGCCGCCATCAGGGGTTCGACGCCCTTCGCTCCCGGCCGGCGCTCACGCTGGGCGCGCAGCCGGGAGCGGATGGAGAGCGCCGTCGCCAGCAGGACGACGGCGATCACCGCGAGCACGATGGGCGCGGCCAGCGGCACGCTCGGCAGGGTGCCGAGGGAGTCCCAGAGGCGGGCGCCGCCCCAGGACAGCACCCCGGCCGCGGCGAAGAGGCCGGCCAGTACTCCGAGCCGTAGTTGCTTCACCGGGTGAGCCGCCCTTCGCCGCCTGTGATCTGTCCTGCCGTTCCTGTGAGCCTAACGACTACTCGGGCAGCCGGAGTTCCAGGTCGGCCCTGGGCAGTACGCTGCCGCGGCCGACACCGGCCAGCAGATCGGCGACGGGGCCGACGCCGGGCAGCTGGGCCGCGGGATCGACGTCGTGCCACGGGGCGAGGACGAAGGCGCGCTCGCGGGCCCGCGGGTGCGGAAGGGTGAGCACCGGGTCGTCGGAGACCAGATCGGCGTACGCCACGATGTCGACGTCGATGGTGCGCGCGCCCCAGCGTTCCGTGCGTACCCGGTCGAAGGCCTCTTCGATGGCCTGGCCGCGCTCCAGCAGGGAGGACGGGGGCAGCGTCGTCTTCACGACGACCACCGCGTTGAAGTACGACGGCTGGGAACCGGTCTCGACGCCCCACGGCTCCGTCTCGTACACCGGGGAGACCGCTTTGACCCGGAGGCCGGGGGTGTCCTCCAGGGCGTCGATGGCGCCCTGGAGGGTCTCCAGGCGGTTGCCGAGATTGGAGCCCAGGGAGAGCACGGCGCGTTTCGGGTTGGAGAGGGTGATGTCCGCGGCGTCCACCTGCTCGACCACGGAGGCGGGAACCGGCTGGACGGTCGGGTCGCTCTGCCCCTCGGTAGAAAATGCAGTCATGCTCGGCTCCGGGTGATGGTGACGGTGACGTCGTCGAAGGGGACGGTGATGGGCGCGTCCGGCTTGTGCACCACGACCTCCACCTCCTCGACTCCTTCGTGCTTGAGGCACTGCTGGGCGATGCGCTCCGCGAGCGTCTCGATCAGATCGACCGGTTCGCCGTTGACGACATCGACGACCTCCTCCGCGACGACGCCGTAGTGCACGGTCTTCGTCAGGTCGTCGGCGGCTGCCGCGGGACGGGTGTCGAGGCCGAGCACCAGGTCCACGATGAACGTCTGTCCCTCTTCCCGTTCCCGGGGAAAGACGCCATGGTGCCCACGGGCCTTGAGGCCGCGCAGCGCGACACGATCCACGCGAATCACTCCTGCTGTTGTTGGTCGTAGGGGCACGGGCCGTGTGCGGACGGCGTTCTGCCCTCAGGGGAATCTACCTGCGGGCACCGACAGCACTCGCCCGTGGGGGCCACGGCGGACCGCACGGGGCTGGTAGCCGCTGATACCCGGATGTGCCCGATTCCAATCCCTGGGAGCCGCATTTCGAGCCTCCACCAGGCTTGTACCCATTCAGGAGGGGGACTCTTCGTCCTCTTCCTCGCCGGTTTCGGCCAGTACGGGCGAGCCGTGGTGGGACCAGAGCTTCCAGCCGTCCGGAGTGCGCCGGAACACATTGGTGGCGACCACCAGCTGCCCCACGAGCGGCCCCAGCGAGCTGCCCTCCTCGGCCGGACCGCCGCTGAGGATGTTCTCGGTGCACGTGACCAGGGCGGTGTCGCCCGTCATGGAGACCCCGACGTCGGTCAGGAAGAACTGGATGTACTCGGTGTTCGCCATGATCAGGGCGTAACTGCGCAGCACCTCGCCGCGGCCGGTGAGCACCGGCCAGCCGGGGTGGACGCAGGAGACGGTGAGGTCCTCGCCGGGCAGCCAGAGCGCGGTGAGCTCGTCGAGGTCCCCGTGCTCCATCGCCTCGTAGAAGGCGGTGTTGGCCTGCTCGACCGCCTCGATGTCGGCGGCCGCTTCCGCGTGCTCGTCCGGTGACCCGTTCACGCGGCCCCCTCGACGGCGCGGGCGACGCGTACGGCGTCCGCGGTGGCCCGTACCTCGTGGACCCGGACGGCCCAGGCACCGGCTCGGGCGGAGAGTGCGGAGATCGCGGCGGTGGCCGCGTCGCGTTCGCGGGCGGGCGGCGGGGCGGTGCCCGTGCCGGCCAGTACGTGGCCCAGGAAGCGCTTCCGGGAGGCGGCGACCAGCAGTGGGCGGCCCAGGGCGTGCAGCGCGTCCAGCCGGGCGATGAGCGAGAGGTCGTGGCCGGCGTCCTTGGCGAAGCCGAGGCCGGGGTCGATCACGAGCCGTTCGGCCGCGACACCGCCCGTGACCACGGCGTCCATCCGGATCCGCAGCTCCTCGACGACCTCGGCGACGACGTCCCCGTACACCGCCCGGCTGTTCATGGACTCGCTGAAGCCGCGCCAGTGCATGACGACGAAGGGCACCGCGGCGGCGGCGACGACCGGGACCATGTCCGGGTCGGCGAGCCCGCCGCTCACGTCGTTGACGAGGACCGCTCCCGCGTCGACGGCCTGCTCGGCGACCCGGGCCCGCATGGTGTCCACGGAGACCGTGACCCCTTCCGAGGCCAGTCCGCGGACCACCGGGATCACCCGGCGCAGCTCCTCGGACTCGTCCACCCGGCTGGCGCCGGGGCGGGTCGACTCACCGCCGACATCGACCAGGTCGGCGCCCTCCCCGACCAGGTCGAGACCGTGCTTGACGGCCGCCGTGGTGTCGAACCAGCGTCCCCCGTCGGAGAAGGAGTCGGGCGTCACATTGACGACACCCATGACCGCGCAGCGGTCCCACTCCGGCAGGCCCTGGACCGTGCCTCGTCCACGCAACGTACTCATACGACCAGCGTAGGCCCGCCCGGGGGCCCCTCACGCCGCGTGGGCGCCGTGTTCCCCGGTGGTGGCCGGCGTGTGCGCGCACGGACGCCGGCCGCTGCCCGGCAGCCTGCGGGCCAGCGGGCGGGGGAGCGCGAAGCTGACGAACCCCTCGGCCTGCATGGCCGCCAGGGAGATCCGGGGCAGGTCGCGGGCTGCGCGGTAGACCACGAAACGGGGCTCCCAGCGGGGCCGGAACTTGGCGTTGAACTTGTACAGCGACTCGATCTGGAACCAGCGCGACAGGAAGATCAGCAGGCCGCGCCAGATCCGCAGCACCGGTCCCGCGCCCAGCTTCTCGCCGCGGGCCAGCGCGGAGCGGAACATCGCGAAGTTCAGCGAGACGCGGGTGATGCCGAGCCGCGGCGCGGCCTGGAGGGAGGCGACGATCAGCAGTTCGTTCATGCCGGGGTCGGCGGCGCGGTCGCGGCGCATGAGGTCCAGGGACATGCCGTCGGTGCCCCAGGGGACGAAGTGGAGCACGGCCTTCAGATCGCCGTACGGGGACTCGGCGCTCTGCTCGTCGGCCTTGTGGGCGGTGGCGATGAAGCAGTCCCCGTCGGCGTCGTCACCGATCCGGCCGAGCGCCATGGAGAAGCCGCGCTCGTTGTCGGTGCCGCGCCAGTCGGCCGCGGCCCGCCGGATGCGGGCCAGTTCGGCCTCGCCGATGTCGGCCACGCGCCGCACCCGGGTCGTGTACCCGCCGCGCTCAATGCGCTTCACCATCTGGCGTACGTTGCGCATCGCACGTCCGGCGAGGGAGAAATCCGCGACGTCCACCACCGCCTCGTCACCGAGTTCCAGGGCGTCGAGTCCGGTCTCGCGGGTCCAGACCTCGCCGCCGGTCTCGCTGCAGCCCATCACGGCGGGCGTCCAGGAATGGGCCCTGGCCTCGTCCATGAACCGTTCGATGGCGCCCGGCCAGGCCTCCACGTCACCGATCGGGTCGCCGCTGGCCAGCATCACCCCGGACACCACGCGGTAGCAGACGGCGGCCTTGCCGCTGGGGGAGAACACCACGCCCTTGTCGCGGCGGAGCGCGAAGTGGCCGAGCGAGTCACGGCGGCCGTGCCGCTCCAGCAGCGCGCGCAGCCGCGCCTCGTCGTCCTCGGTGAGGCGGGCGGCGGGATGCTCGGGGCGGAACGCGAGGTAGATCGTGGTGACGGCGGTCAGCAGGCCGAGCGCGCCGAGCGAGTAGGCCACGGTCCAGGAGGTGACACCGGCGTACTCGACCGGGCCCTCGAAGCCGAACAGGCCGTACAGCACGTGCTGGAGCCGGTCCGCGATGCTGGGGTTGCCGACCAGCCGGCCGGGGTGGACGCTGACGATGATCAGGCCGAGGCCGAGCGAACCCGCGCCGAGGAGGACGAAGTTGGCCAGCGCCCTCCAGCGGCTGCGCGGGTCGGGGAGCGCGGCGAACTCACTCCGGTGACGTACCAGCAGGTAACACAGGGTCAGGGAGACGAGCACTCCCAGCACCGAGTGCCGGTAGACGAACTGGGACAGCGCACCGGCCGGGAGCAGCACGACGGCCGCCCGCCAGGCCCGTCGCTTGTGCCGCTTGAGGCCGTGGGCCAGGAGCAGCAGCAGGACGCCGACGCTCAGCGAGAGCGCGGCGGCGAAGGGGCCGAGGGCGCCGGGAAGAACCTCGGCGAGGGTGTGCATCCGGCTGTGGCGGAAGCGCGGGAAGACGCCGGAGACGACGTCGATCAGGCCGACTACGGCGCAGGCGGTGCCGACGAGCACCGGTACGGACTCGGGTTGCGGTCCGCGCACGAACTTGCGTGCGCCATTCGGAACCGATCCCGATTTATCCCCATCTAGCGTGACAGACATCGCTTCCCGTGGTTCCGCGAGAGATTTTCGGAGTCCGTCGGCCGGAGCCCTGCGGACGATGTGCGACCTCTAGGACGAGCCTTCCGGGCCGCGGGTTCACCCGTGTCCCGGAAATTTCCTGACAAGAAAGTTCAACCGTCATGGGCCTTACCGGCAAGGCAGTGCTGATCCTGGCGATCGTGCTGGCCGTCGTGCTGTTCGCCGTCACGATCTGGCTCTGGCCGCGGTTCGCCCGGCGCAGTGTCCCCATGCTGTTCGGCAGGGCCGGCCTGCTTCTGGCGACCCAGGTGGCGGTCTTCGCCTCGGTCGGCCTGATGGCCAACAACACGTTCCTCTTCTACGGCTCCTGGGCGGACCTGTTCGGCCAGAAGCAGGATCTGGGCGTGGTCACCGACCACGCCGCCGGGACCCTGGCCGCGAAGAACATCGTCCGGGTGGGGACGCAGCGGCCCGATGTGCCGGGCGGAGCGCTGGCCACCAGGGGCGGCCGGATCGACAAGGTCGTGATCGCGGGGCGGCACTCCGGGATCGAGAGCTCGGCGTACGTGTATCTGCCGCCGGAGTACTTCCAGGAGGCGTACGCCCGGCGGAAATTCCCCGCGGTCGTGGTGCTCACGGGCTACCCGGGCACTTCGGAGAACCTCCTCAAGGGGCTGCGGTACCCGCGTACGGCACTCGATCAGGTGAAGGCGGGGCGGTCCCAGCCGATGATCCTGGTGATGCTCCGGCCGACGCTGGCGCCGCCGAGGGACACCGAGTGCGTGGACATAAAGGGTGGTCCGCAGACCGAGACGTTCTTCGCGCAGGACCTGCCGCGGGCGATCTCGGCCGGCTACCGGGTCGGCAAGCGGGCCCGCAACTGGGGCGTCATCGGCAACTCGACCGGCGGCTACTGCGCCCTGAAGATCGGGCTGCACCACCCGGACCGGTTCGCGGCGAGCGCGGGGCTCTCCGCGTACTACAAGGCCGCCGAGGACCCGACGACCGGTGACCTCTTCCACGGCGACCAGCGGGCACGCGACCACGCCGACCTGCTGTGGACCCTGGACCACCGGCCGATGCCCGACTCGTCCTTCCTGGTGACGACCTCCCGCCACGGCGAATCGAACTACGCGGACACGAAGAAGTTCCTGGCCAAGGTGAAGGCGCCCGCGCAGGCCTCGTCGATCGTGCTCGCCAGCGGCGGGCACAACTTCAACACCTGGCGCCGGGAGATTCCCGCCGCCCTGGAGTGGATGAGCAGCCGGCTCAGCGAGAACTGAGCCGGGCGGGGCCGGTCCGGGCCGCGTCCGGGCTCTCCCGAAGCCCCGCGGCTCAAGGGCGCGCGCTCACAGCCCCGCGGCTCAAGGGCGCGCGCTCACAGCCCCGCGGCTCAAGGGCGCGCGCTCACAGCCCCGCGGTCTTGGCCACGCTCGCCACGCTCTCCACGGCCACCTCGGCACGCGGCACGGCCCGGTCGTCCGCGTCGATCGACCGGCGCAGCGCCTCATGGAGGCGGGCCGGGGTGAGCACGCCCAGGAACCGGCCCTCGCTCTCCTTGTCGATGACCGCGATCCAGCCCGCGTCGTGCTGGAGCATGGTGGCGAAGGCCTGCTTGAGCGGGGCGCCGACGGGCAGCCAGGCCTCCATCCGGCGGGCGTGCTCCCGGACCGTGCCCTTGGTGGCGGTGAGCGCGTCACCGGCCGGGATCCAGCCGTGCAGATGGTCGTCGCCGTCCAGTACGACGGCCCAGCGCGCGCCCTCGGCGCGCAGCCGCTCGGTCGCCGTGGCCAGCGGGTCGTCGAGGTGGACGACCGGCGGCTGGTCGAGGTCGCTCTCCTCGATCGGGGTGACCGAGAGCCTCTTTAGGCCGCGGTCCGCGCCGACGAAGTCCGCGACATAGCCGGTGGCGGGGGCGCCGAGCACGGTGGCCGGTGAGTCGAACTGCTCGATCGAGCCCTGGCCGTAGACGGCGATGCGGTCGCCGAGGCGGACGGCCTCCTCGATGTCGTGCGTGACGAACAGCACTGTTTTGCGGACCTGGGCCTGGAGCTTGAGGAATTCGTTCTGCAGCCGCTCCCGGACGACCGGGTCGACCGCGCCGAAAGGCTCATCCATCAGCAGTACGGGCGGGTCGGCGGCCAGCGCCCTTGCCACGCCGACGCGTTGGCGCTGGCCTCCGGACAGCTGTTCCGGATATCGGTCGCCATAAACGGAAGGATCGAGTCCGACCAGGTCGAGGAGTTCCGCCGCGCGTTCGCGGCCCTTTCCGCGTTTCCAGCCGAGGAGATGGGGCACGGTCGCGGTGTTTTCCAGGACCGTTCTGTGCGGGAACAGACCGACCTGCTGGATCACGTAGCCGATACGCCGGCGCAGCTGGACGGGGTCGATGGCCGATATGTCGTCCCCGTCGAGGAATATCCGGCCCTCGGTCGGTTCGATCAGCCGGTTCACCATCTTCATGGTGGTCGTCTTGCCGCACCCCGATGGCCCGACGAGCGTGACGAGTTCACCCTCGGCGACCTCGAAGGAAAGATCGTCGACGGCGGTGGTGCCGTCCGCATACCGCTTGGTGACGTGCTCGAAACGGATCATGGTTCCCCATTGTGGCGCGTGTTATGTGAAGGACATGTTGCTGGAATACAACGGCTTCCGTGATTGTCAGTGGTCGAGGATAGGCTCGCCGGACATCAGTACGAGTGGGCGATCGGGAGGTGGGGGACGAGATGGCCGCACAGAACTGCCTGGTGACGAACGACTGGATCTGCGGGGAGTATCTGCGTTCCCGCAGCCAGGAGTTGACCGACGCCACGGTCCAGCACATCTGGATCACCGTGGTCTCGGTGGCGATCGGGGTCGCCGTGGCATTCCCGCTGGCACTGCTCGCCCGTCGCAGCCGCCGCTTCGCCGGACCGGTGCTCGGGCTGACCACGGTGCTCTACACCGTGCCCTCGCTCGCGATGTTCTCGCTGCTGCTGCCGCTCTTCGGGCTCTCCGCGGCGCTGGTCGTCACCGGACTGGTGCTGTATTCGCTGACCATTCTCGTGCGGAACATCCTGGCGGGTCTGGAAGCGGTGCCCGAGGAGGCGAAGGAGGCCGCGCGGGGCATGGGGTACGGGCCCGCCCGGCTGCTGTGGGAGGTGGAGCTGCCGCTCGCGATGCCCGCCCTGATGGCCGGGATACGGATTGCCACGGTCTCCACGATCGCGCTGACGACGATCGGTTCGATCGTCGGCCGGGGCGGCCTGGGCAACCTCATCGACGACGCCCTGCCGAGCTTCTTCAAGGCCCAGGTGCTGGCCGCCTCGGTGCTCTGCGTACTGCTCGCGGTCGTCGCGGACCTGCTGCTGCTCTGTGTGCAGCGGCTGCTGACCCCGTGGACCCGCATATCAAGGACCCACGACGCCGTGGACGCGGCCGGTACGGCGAAGGCGGTCTGACCCCATGGGAGTTCTCGGCGAGGCCTGGACCTGGCTCACCACCGGCGCCAACTGGTCCGGGGAGAGTGGGGTGTCCCACCGGCTCGGTGAGCATCTGTACGTCAGCGGGGTGGCGCTCGCCCTGGCCTGCGCCATAGCGCTGCCCGTCGCGCTCTTCCTGGGGCACATCGGGAAGGGGGGCGCGCTGGCCGTCAACATCTCCAACGTGGGGCGGGCGGTCCCGGTCTTCGCGGTGCTGGCGCTCTTCATGGTCTCGCCGCTGCGCAACAGCGGCTATGTGCCGACGATCATCGCCCTGGTGCTGTTCGCCGTGCCGCCGCTGCTGACCAACGCCTACGTCGGGATGACCGGGGTGGACCGTTCGGTGACGGAGGCCGCGCGCGGGATGGGCATGTCGGGCCCCCAGCTCTTCGTCCGCGTCGAACTGCCGCTGGCCTACCCGATGATCATGACCGGGCTGCGTTCGTCCGCGGTCCAGGTGGTCGCCACGGCGACGATCGCCGCGATGGTCGGGCAGGGCGGTCTCGGCCGGATCATCACCGCCGGCTTCAACACGTACAACACCCCGCAGGTGGTCGCGGGGGCCCTGCTGGTCGCCGTGCTCGCCCTGCTGGTGGAGACGGTGCTGGTCGCCCTCGACCGGATGCTGTCACCGCTTCGCCGCCGCCGGACGGCGTGAGCCCGGCCCGCTTTCGTAACCGACATCGCATATCGCATATGGCCCTGTGCCGTGGACGGAGAACAACATGAGCAAGACCTCGCGCATAGCCGGCGCGGTCATCGGCATCGTCGCGCTGGCGGGCTCGCTCGCCGCCTGCGGCGGTGACAGCCTGGAGAAGGACAAGGGCGCCCCGGCCGGCGGCGACGACTCCGCCAAGAAGGGCTCGCTCGTCGTGGGCGCCGCCGCCTTCACCGAGTCCAAGGTGCTCGCGGAGCTGTACGCGCAGATCCTGGCCGACGCCGGATACAGCACCTCGGTCACCACGGTGAAGAACCGCGAACTGTACGAACCCTCCCTGGAGAAGGGCGAGATCGACGTCGTACCCGAATACGCGGCGACGATCACCGAATTCCTCAACGCCAAGGCGAACGGGGCGAAGGCGGCCGAGGAGAAGCCGCTCGCGTCGGGCGACACCGCGGCCACCGTCGCGGCCCTGGAGAAGCTCGCCACTCCGCGCGGACTGAAGGTCCTGCCGGCCGGCAAGGCGATCGACCAGAACGCCTTCGCGGTCACCAAGGAATTCGCCGAGAAGAACAAGCTGACGACCCTTTCGGATCTCGGCGCCTCCAAGGTCAAGGTGAAGATCGCGGCGGGCGACGAGTGCGAGGTGCGGGCGTTCTGCGCGCCCGGACTCAAGAAGACGTACGGCATCGATGTGACCGGCATCGACCCCAAGGGAGTCGGCACCCCGCAGTCCAAGCAGGCGGTCAAGGACGGCAAGGACCAACTGGTCCTCACCACCACCACGGACGCGGTGCTGGACAGCTACGACCTGGTTTTCCTGGAGGACGACAAGAAGCTGCAGAACGCGGACAACGTTCTGCCGGTCCTCAATGCCAAGGACGCGGGCGCCCAGGACATCGCCGACGCGCTCGGCAAGCTCACCGGCGCACTCACCACCCAGGACCTGGCGGAACTGAACCGCAAGGTCGACGCCGAGCGCGCCAAGCCCGAGGACGCGGCCAAGGAATACCTTCAGTCGAAAGGCCTGATCAAGAAGTAGCGAAGGCCCGCGCGCGGGAGCGGAAGATGTGTGTTTTCGGGGCCGTCAGGTAACCGGCGGGGAACAGATTGCCGGGCGGCCCCCCAAGCAGCCCGCGCGCACGGTAAATTTCAGGCCATGCCACGTGGACGCCATCGCCATTCGCCACCTCTGCACAGAATCATTCCGCCTTCGGTCGTGGCCGGAGCCTCGGTTGTCTGTGCCGCGGCAGCCTGGCTGCCCGCCGAACCCCTGGTCCTGCGCGCGCTGGTCGCCGCCGCGGCGGCCGCCGCCCTCACCGGCGCGTATCTGATGCGCAGCTGGGACCGGGAGGCGGGCCGTCGCGTCGCGGAGCTGACGCGCGCCCGCGCCGGCGACGAGTGGCGGGCCGAGGAACGCATAGCGGAGATCGAGGCCGATCTCGACGAGGCGCGCGAACTGCGCGCCCGTATGGAGACGAAGCTGCGCCGCAAGCGCGTCGAACTGGCCGGGCTCCGCGGCGAGCACGCCGCGCTGCTGCGGCGGTACGCCAACGCCGAGACCGAGCGCGCCAGTGTGCTGGAGAGCCGCCGGCAGCTCGCCCTGGAGGCGGCCGCGCCTGCCCGCGAACTGCCCGCCGCGCGCAGCACCCCGACACCGGCCGGATATCTGCGCGCGGCCCAGGCGCTGGAGGACCTCACGCGCAACGGGGCGCTCCAGCACGCGCGGCGCACCGCCGAGCAGGCCAGGGCGCGCGAACTCGCGGAGCGGACCCGGGAGGCGCGGGAGCGGCAGGGGAAGCACGCGGCGGCCGCGCCCGCCGGGGCCACGACGGACGACGGGCAGCACCGCCGTCCGGCGGCCGCCCTGCCCGCGCCGCCCCGGCCGCCCAGGGCACTGCCCGCCCAGCGCGCCGTGCCGGGCGCCGGCGCGGTCGTCCCGTACGCGGCGGCCCGCCGCCACCTGGTGCCGCAGGGAAGCTTCGACTTCTTCGGTACGCAGAAGGCGCACGCCGCGATCGAGTCCGTGCAGAACGAGGACCTCGCCGACGTGGTGGGCGAGGAGGCACTCGCCGCGCACCGCACGGGCGCGACCGAGAACCGGGCCGTCGGCAAGGTCATCGACCTGACCGCGCACGACGAGACCGAACAGCTGGACGTCGCGGAGCTGCGCAGCGCGATCTCGTAGCGGCGGCGGGAGGCAGGAGCCTCCCGCCGCGGTCCGGGCTACTTGTCGATGTCGCCGACGACGAAGAACAGCGAGCCCAGGATCGCGACCATGTCGGCGACCAGGGTGCCGGGCAGCAGCTCGGTGAGCGCCTGGATGTTGTTGAACGACGCCGAGCGGAGCTTCAGCCGGTACGGGGTCTTCTCGCCCTTGGACACCAGGTAGTAGCCGTTGACGCCGAGCGGGTTCTCGGTCCAGGCGTAGGTGTGGCCCTCGGGGGCCTTGAGCACCTTGGGCAGCCGCTGGTTGATCGGACCGGGCGCCAGGTCCGCCATCCGGTCCAGGCAGGCGTCCGCCAGGTCCAGGGCGTTGTGCGTCTGGTCCAGCAGGCACTCGAACCGGGCCAGGCAGTCGCCCTCGGTACGGGTGACGACTCTCAGGGTGTCCTGGAGCTCCCCGTACGCGAGGTACGGCTCGTCCCGCCGCAGATCGAAGTCGACGCCCGAGGCGCGGGCGATCGGCCCGGACACCCCGTACCCGTGCACGGCCCGCGCCGACAGCACGCCCACCCCGCGGGTACGGCCCCGGAAGATCTCGTTGCCGAGCACCAGCTTGTCGTAGACGTCCATCCGGGACCGGACCGAGGCGACGGCGTCCCGGGCGCGGCCGAGCCAGCCCGCCGGGAGGTCCTCCTTGAGGCCGCCGACCCGGTTGAACATGTAGTGCATCCGGCCGCCGGAGACCTCCTCCATCACGGCCTGGAGCTCCTCGCGCTCCCGGAACGCGTAGAACACCGGGGTGATCCCGCCGAGTTCCAGCGGGTACGAGCCGAGGAACATCAGATGGTTGAGGACCCGGTTCAGCTCGGCCAGCAGGGTGCGCGTCCACACCGCGCGCTCCGGGACCTCCATGCCGAGCATCCGCTCGACGGCCATCACGACGCCCAGTTCGTTGGAGAACGCCGACAGCCAGTCGTGGCGGTTGGCGAGCATCACGATCTGCCGGTAGTCACGGGCCTCGAAGAGCTTCTCCGCGCCGCGGTGCATATAGCCGATGACCGGTTCGGCCTGCTGGATGCGTTCGCCGTCCAGGACGATCCTCAGCCGGAGCACGCCGTGCGTGGAGGGGTGCTGCGGGCCGATGTTGAGCACCATGTCGGTGCTCTCCGCCGCGCCGCCGATGCCGACTGTGGTCTCCGTCATGCGGACAGTATCCCTGCGGGGGGCGGCGCCGTGGGGTGCGGGGGCAGCGCTTCCGAAGGGAGCCGCACCCGTTGCGTCAGCCAGCCGAAGCCGCCGAGGCCGCCGGGTGCGGTCAGCTCCGCCGCCTCGCCGGCTCCGGCCAGGGCCCGTACGTAGCCGGCCGGGTCGCTCGACGCCAGGGACAGCGGCGGGCGTCCGCCGCTGATGCCCAGGGCGTGCAGCGCCTCGCGCTGGGTGCGGATCTCCGCGTCCTGGCCGCCCGCCGCCGCGCACGCGTCCAGTGCCACGTGGGAGGTGAGGTCGCAGCTGCCGTCCGGCACCGGCCGCACCTCGCGCCCCGCCCTGAAGCCGGTCAGCGTGCCGAAGGGCGGCCGCGCCTCCCGTACGTGCATGTAGTCCACGGCCACCGCGAGCCCGGCGGACAGCGTGGACACCGCACGCGCCCACGCCTCGTCGCGCGGGCGGCCGATCTCCGCCCGGCCGCCCGGCCCCGACGACGGCCACCAGCGGCTCAGCCACCGGGCGTCGGCCCCGCTCACCGGCTCGCCCGGCCGCTCCGCGCCGTCCGACGGCCGGACCAGGACATAGCGGTCGACGCCGTCCGGGTCCGTCTCGGCGACCGGCGTCGGCACGTTGTCCAGCCACTCGTTGGCGAACAGCAGCCCGCGCACGCCCCGCGGGGGCTCCGCGCACCACTCCACCCGTGGGTCCAGACCGCGGGGGCGCGCGGCCAGCTCCACGGCGTACGCCCGTACCGCGAGACCGGCGCCGCCCTCCGCCGGAAGCGCGGCGAGCACTCCCGTCAACAGCTCTCCGCGCCCTGCCCCCAGATCCACCAGGTCCACCGAACCGGTCCCGAGCCCGTCGGCCGTCCTGACCAGCAGCCGGGCGACGGCCGCAGCGAACAGCCCGGAAGCGTGCACGGAGGTACGGAAATGACCCGCGGGCCCCTCGGGGCTCCGGTAGAACCCCCCGTCCCCGTACAAAGCGGTCTCGGCCGCCTCCTGCCACCCACGCCAGTCATCCGTCACATGCCCAAGTCTCCACCTTGGGGAGTACGGTCTCCGGACCCGGATCGGCCCTTTGGCTGACCCACCCACCTGTCGGCTGTCCCTACGCTGGGTTACGTGCAGCGCCTCTACGATTTCATCCGCAGACACCCGACGGGCGTCGACTGCTTCTGGGCTGTCTTCCTCCTCGGGCTCTCCGGCGTGACCATTGTGGCGGGCGGTGCCGGACGCGGCGAAGGTGAGCGCTTCGCCGTGGTGCCGGTCGTCATCGGCCTCAGCATCGTGGTCGCACTGCGCCGCCGCGCACCCGAGAAGATGCTGCTGCTCGCCATCGCGATGGGCGTCGTCCAGCTGGTGTTCGGGGTCAGACCCACCACCGCGAACTTCGCCATGCTGGTGATCACCTTCACCGTGGCCACCGTCGGCGAGCGCTGGGCGTCCCGGCTCGCCCTGACGTGCAGCCTCTGCGCGGCCGGGCTCTCCCAGATCCGCTGGCCGAACGAGGAGCCGGACGGCTGGGCGCAGACGGGGTTCATCGCCGTCGTGATGACGGTGCCGTTCGTGCTGGCCTGGGTGCTGGGTGACTCGATGCGGACCCGGCGGGCCTACTTCGACCAGCTGGAGGAGCGTGCCTCCCGGCTGGAGCGGGAGCGCGAGGCGCAGTCGAAGGTCGCGGTGGCCGCCGAGCGGGCCCGTATCGCCCGTGAACTCCACGACGTCGTCGCGCACAACGTCTCGGTGATGGTGGTGCAGGCCGACGGTGCCGCCTATGTCATGGACGCGGCACCCGATCAGGCCCGGCAGGCGCTGGAGACCATCTCCAGCACCGGCAGGCAGGCCCTCGCGGAGATGCGGCGGCTGCTCGGTGTGCTGAGGACCGGAGACGTACGGGAGAGCGGGGAGTACGTCCCGCAGCCCGACGTCGAGCAGATCGAGGACCTGGTCGACCAGGTCAGGCAGTCCGGTCTGGCCGTCGACTTCAAGATCGAGGGCACGCCGCGTCCGCTGCCCAGCGGCGTCGAGCTGACCGCGTACCGCATCGTGCAGGAGGCGCTGACCAACACGCGCAAGCACGGCGGCCCGAACGCCGGGGCCAGTGTGCGGCTGGTGTACTTCGACGACGGCCTCGGCCTGCTGGTGGAGGACGACGGCCGGGGTGCCGCGCACGAGCTGTACGAGGACGGCGGCGCCGACGGCGCGGGCCACGGGATGATCGGCATGCGCGAGCGGGTCGGCATGGTCGGCGGCACGCTGGACGCCGGACCGCGCCCCGGCGGCGGATTCCGGATCAGCGCGCTGCTGCCGCTCAAACCGGCCAGTTAGCCGCCCCGCCCGGACTCCCCGCCCATCAAGGACCGACCGCTGAACGAAACAGGAGACAGGTACCCCATGGCGATCCGCGTGATGCTCGTCGACGACCAGATGCTGCTGCGTACCGGCTTCCGGATGGTGCTGGCCGCGCAGCCGGACATGGAGGTCGTCGCGGAGGCCGGTGACGGCGCGGAGGCGATCGAGAACCTGCGGTCCACCGCGGTCGACGTCGTGCTGATGGATGTGCGGATGCCGAGGCTGGACGGCGTCGAGGCCACCCGCCGCATCTGCGCGGAGCCCGATGCGCCCAAGGTGCTCATCCTGACGACGTTCGACCTCGACGAGTACGCGTTCTCCGGGCTGAAGGCCGGGGCCAGCGGCTTCATGCTCAAGGACGTGCCGCCGGGCGAACTGCTCGCCGCGATCCGGTCCGTGCACAGCGGTGACGCGGTCGTCGCGCCGTCCACCACCCGCCGGCTGCTCGACCGCTTCTCCCCGATGCTGCCGAGCGGTACGGCCGAACCGCGCCACAAGAACATCGCCAAGCTCACCGGACGGGAGCGTGAGGTGATGCTGCTGGTGGCGCAGGGCCTGTCGAACGGCGAGATCGCCGCGCGGCTGGTGCTCTCCGAGGCGACCGTGAAGACGCATGTCGGCCGCATCCTGACCAAGCTCGGCCTGCGCGACCGGGTGCAGGTCGTCGTCCTCGCCTACGAGACCGGGCTGGTGCGCGCCGGCGGCGGGGCGGGCTGAGCGCGGGCGGTCACCCCGCCCGGCAGGCCCTCAGCGCAGGATGCCCTCCAGGAAGTCGCTGCCGAGCCGCGCCACGACGGTCAGGTCCAGCTGGTGCAGCACGTACCGGCCGCGGCGCCGGGTCGTGATCAGACCGGCCCTCTTGAGCACCGTGAGATGACGGGAGACCTCGGGGGAGGTGATGCCGTGCGTTTCGGCGAGTTCCCCGGTCGTGTAGGGGGAGCGGGCGATGTTGCGGCACAGCCGCATCCGCACCGGGTGGGCCAGCGCCTCCATCCGCAGCTGAAGCAGCTCGACGGAGGCGGGGGAGGGCAGCTCCGGCCGGTGCACGGGGTAGTGGATCACCGGGCGCCAGCCCGGCGCGTGCAGCACCGTCAGATGAGGCCAGCCGAGGCTGGTCGGGATGAGCGTGATCCCGGGGCCCACGGCCGGGTCGGTGGCGTCGGTCGAGCCCTCGGTCAGCTTGTCGATGTGGATCCGGTCCCCGGACGCGTCCAGTGACACCGCGGTGGACACCGCGCCCAACGCCTCACCGATGCCCTTGCGCCGCAGCAGATCCGTCTTGTGCCGGGCGTCGGCCACCAGCTGGACCCGCGTCCGCCGCCAGGTGTCCGCGAAGAACGCCTGGTCGCAGTCCTCGAACAGGCGCCGGATCCAGCGGCGTACGGAGGCCGGGTCGGTCAGCAGCCGCTGGGCGAACTCCGCCTGCTGCGGGCCGCGCGTCGCCGCCATGTCCAGGGCGCGGGCGCGCATCCCGGCGTCGACGAGGGGCGAGGGCGTGCCCGTCCCGTACAGGGCGGCGCAGGTGAATTCCAGGGCGGCGGCGACGAAGCGCTCGTCGTCCAGCCGGTCGAGGACGTCCAGGTCCTCCGCGAGGCCGGCGCCCGTCCTGCCGTCGCCGCCCCGGACCCCCGCGAACGGCATGAAGACGTCCGAGAAGGTGTTGCGCCACAGGAAGTCCGCCTCGTGCAGCCGGTCGGCGAGGTCCGGCTCCAGGGCCGTGGCGGTGGCCGTCGCCCAGCCGTGCAGACCCGGATGGTGCCCCGGCTCGGAGAGCGCGTGCAGGGCGAGCCCCAGCTCCGCGAGGGGGGAGGTCTCGAAGACGATGCGCCCGGGGTCCAGCCCCGTGATGTCGATGGTCACGCTCACCCCGCCATGGTGCCCGGTGAGCGGGGCGGGCCCGGCCCCGATTGACGGCCGGTGTCAATCGGCGGCCCGCCGGGCGTGCCTCACTCCGGCCGGGCGAGCCGCTCCTGTTCGGCCACCAGCTTCAGGAAGCCGCCCAGGGCCGCCTTCACGTCCGCCGCCGTCCACGTCAGCCCCGACTCGGTCACGGTGACCTCCGTGCAGGAGATTCCGGGGGGCCCGGCGCCGGCCGGCTGCCACATGCGGAAGAGCGCCGTGCCCGTCTCCTCCGCCAGCCGCACCGACGCCTCCGTAAGGATGTCGTCCGGGTAAGGCAGCCACACCTGGAACTGGTGCGTGTGCGGCGGGTCGGGATGCACCCGGAACCACCCGGCACCGGCCTCCGCGAAGCCCTCGGACAGCGCCTGGGCCACCACCCGCGCGTGGGCCACGTACGACGGCAGCTTGGGCAGCTCCCGCTCCAGGCCGCTCAGGGCGGAGAGCGCCGCCGGGAACTGCTGGAAGAGCTGGCCCCCGTACCGGTGCCGCCAGGTCCTGGCCTCCTCGATCAGCGAGGCGGAACCGGCGAGCGCGGCCCCGGAGATCCCGCCGAGGGTCTTGTAGAACGACACGTACACGCTGTCCGCGAGCGCCGTGATCTCCGGCAGCTCCCGCCCGAAGTGCGTCGCGCACTCCCACAGCCGCGCCCCGTCGAAGTGGACCACCGCGTCGCGTTCGCGGGCGGCCGCCACCACCGCCTCCAGCTCCTCCCAGGTGGGCAGGACGAAGCCCGCGTCCCGCAGCGGCAGCTCCAGCATCAGGGTGCCGAACGGCTCCTCGAAGTCGCGGATCTCGTCCGCCGTGGGCAGCCGGGGCTCGGACGTCGGGTGGACGGTACGCAGCCCGCTCACCACCGACAGCGCGCCGCGCTCGTACATCTCGGGGTGGGCGAGCGGATGCAGCGCCACCGTCGGATTGCCGGTGCGCCCCGCCCAGGAGCGCAGCGCGGCCTGCTGCGCCATCGTCCCGGTCGGGAAGAACGCGACCGCCTCCTTGCCGAGCACCTCGGCGATCCGCTGCTCCAGCTCGGCGACCACGCCGTCACCGTAGATGTCCGCGGGCTGCCCGAGGTCGGTGAGTGTGCCGGCGTCGGCGGCCAGCACGGCCAGCTGCTCGCCGAGTGAGCGGTCCATCGGAGCCCGCCACAGGGTCCGCTCGGCCCGCTGCCACGCGGTGATCCGGCGGATCCGCGGGAAGTGGCCCGCGTCCTGGGGCCCGTCCGGGCCCGGTGTCTCGTCCGCCGCTTCGTCGCGCGCCTGCTCGTTCATGTCTGCCATGGGACGATCATCACGCAGAACAGGGCTCCCGCCCACGGGTTATTCGAACGCCCGGCTGCCCCTGCCCGACCGGCCCGATCCGTGTGGCCGCCGCCGCGCCGCCCGGGTTTCCCACAGCCTGTGGACAGTCGGGAGCCGGGCGAAACGCTGGCGTAGCATGCAGAGAAATCGTCCGGTACCCCCCGCGGACTGGAACGGAAGGCCACTGCCGCGTGAACGCAACAGCCCACAATGAGCCCCTCGACGCGAGGGACCGCCCCGCCCGTCTCACCGTCGGCGTCGTCGGCGCGGGCCGCGTCGGCCCCGCACTCGCCGCATCCCTGCGGCTCGCGGGACACCGCCCGGTCGCCGTCTCGGGCGTCTCCGACGCCTCGGTGCGCCGCGCCGCCGCCCTGCTCCCCGACGTCCCCCTGGTGACGCCCGCCGAGGTCCTGGCGCGCGCCGAGCTCGTCCTGCTCACCGTGCCCGACGACGCCCTGCCGGGCCTCGTCGAGGGCCTCGCCGAGACCGGCGCGGTCCGGCCGGGACAGCTGATCGTGCACACCTCGGGGCGGTACGGCACGAAGGTGCTGGACCCCGCGCTGCGGGCCGGCGCCCTGCCGCTCGCCCTGCACCCGGCGATGACGTTCACCGGCACCTCCGTGGACGTCCAGCGGCTGGCCGGCTGCTCCTTCGGCGTCACCGCCCCCGAACAGCTGAGGCTCGCGGCCGAGGCGCTGGTCATCGAGATGGGCGGCGAACCCGAGTGG
The DNA here is from genome assembly GCF_055587045.1 of Streptomyces sp. NPDC048671. Taxonomy (NCBI): domain Bacteria; kingdom Bacillati; phylum Actinomycetota; class Actinomycetes; order Kitasatosporales; family Streptomycetaceae; genus Streptomyces; species Streptomyces sp. NPDC048671. The sequence continues at coordinate 48,429 of NZ_JBVJHB010000026.1, forward strand.
ATCGCCGAGGAGTCCCGCCCGCTCTACCACGCGGCTCTCGCCCTCGGCGCGAACCACCTGGTCACGCTGGTCGCCCAGTCGATGGAGCTGCTGCGCACGGCGGGGGTCGCCGCCCCCGACCGGATGCTCGGCCCGCTGCTCGGCGCCGCGCTCGACAACGCCCTGCGCTCCGGTGACGCCGCCCTGACCGGCCCGGTCGCCCGCGGCGACGCGGGCACGGTCGCCGCGCACATCGGGGAGCTGCGCACCCACGCCCCGCACGCGGTGGCCGGATACGTCGCGATGGCCCGCGCCACCGCCGACCGCGCGCTCGCCCACGGCATGCTCAAGCCGGAGCTCGCCGAGGACCTGCTCGGCGTCCTGGCCGACGGCGGCCGTACGGATGGCGGCGGCACCGGCACCGCCGGACCGGAGGAGTCCCGATGACCGACTCCGCCGCCACCCTGCTCCGCACCGCCGCCGAGCTCGACGCGTACGCCCCGGCCACGACCGCAGGCAGCACGGCCGACGCCCCCCGCGCCCGGCCCGAGCGTGCCGTCGTGATGACGATGGGCGCCCTGCACGAGGGCCACGCCTCGCTGATCCGTGCCGCCCGCGCGGTCGTCGGCCCGGCCGGTCAGGTCGTCGTCACCGTCTTCGTCAACCCGCTCCAGTTCGGGGAGGCGGCCGACCTGGACCGCTACCCCCGCACCCTCGACGCCGATCTCGCCCTCGCGGGCGCGGCCGGCGGCGACGCCGTCTTCGCCCCGTCCGCCGACGAGGTCTACCCCGGCGGGGAACCGCAGGTACGGATCTCGGCCGGCCCGATGGGCGAGCGGCTCGAAGGGGCCTCGCGCCCCGGGCACTTCGACGGGATGCTCACCGTCGTGGCCAAGCTGCTCCACCTCACCCGTCCCGGCCTCGCGTTCTACGGGCAGAAGGACGCCCAGCAGCTGGCGCTGATCCGCCGCATGGTGCGCGATCTGAACTTCCCCGTGGAGATCGTGGGGGTGGAGACGGCGCGGGAGCCCGACGGCCTCGCGCTCTCCAGCCGCAACCGCTTCCTCGACGCGCACGAGCGCCACACCGCCCTCGCGCTGTCCCGGGCCCTGTTCGCCGCCCGCGACCGGCTCGCCGCCCAGCAGGCGCTGCACGCCCGCGCGCTGTCCGGCGGGGTGGGCGAGGGCCGGGCCGCCGGGCTCATCCGGCTCGGCGAGGCCCGGCTGGCCGCCGACGCGCAGGCGGTCGCCCGCGCCAGGCCGGACAGCGGACCCGCCGCGGTGCGCGCCGCCGCCCGCGCGGTCCTGGACGACGCGGCGGCCGAACAGCCCCCGCTCGCACTCGACTACGTGGCCCTCGTGGACCCGGCGGACTTCACCGAGTTCCCCGACGACCGCACCGACGGCGAGGCGGTACTCGCCGTCGCCGCCCGGGTGGGCGCCACCCGGCTCATCGACAACATCCCGCTGACCTTCGGAGCCACCACGTGACCGGAATACGGCTGACCGCCCCCGCCCCCGGCTGGTCCATCGACGCCGATGTGGTGGTGGTCGGCTCCGGCGTGGCCGGCCTCACCACCGCACTGCGCTGCGCCGCCGCGGGCCTCGCCACCGTCGTCGTCACCAAGGCACGGCTCGACGACGGCTCGACCCGCTGGGCCCAGGGCGGCATCGCGGCGGCCCTCGGCGAGGGGGACACCCCCGAGCAGCACCTCGACGACACCCTGGTCGCGGGCGCGGGCCTGTGCGACGAGGCGGCGGTACGGACCCTGGTCACCGAGGGCCCCGACGCCGTACGGCGGCTGATCGGGACCGGCGCCCACTTCGACACCACGGACGACGGCGCCATCGCGCTGGCCCGCGAGGGCGGCCACCACCGCCGCCGCATCGCCCACGCGGGCGGCGACGCGACCGGTGCGGAGATCTCCCGCGCCCTGGTCGAGGCGGTCCGCTCGGCCGCCCTGCACACCGTCGAGAACGCCCTCGTGCTCGACCTCCTCACCGACGCCGAAGGCCGTACGGCCGGTGTCACCCTGCACGTCATGGGCGAGGGCCAGCACGACGGCGTCGGCGCGGTGCACGCCCCCGCGGTGGTCCTGGCCACCGGCGGCATGGGCCAGGTCTTCTCCGCCACCACCAACCCGTCGGTCTCCACCGGCGACGGCGTGGCGCTCGCGCTGCGGGCCGGCGCGGAGGTCTCGGACCTCGAATTCGTCCAGTTCCACCCCACCGTGCTCTTCCTGGGCGCCGGCGCCGAGGGCCAGCAGCCCCTGGTGTCGGAGGCGGTACGGGGCGAGGGCGCCCATCTCGTCGACGCGTCCGGTACGCGCTTCATGCTCGGGCAGCACGAGATGGCGGAGCTCGCCCCGCGCGACATCGTCGCCAAGGCCATCACCCGCCAGATGCAGCTGCACGGCACCGAGCACATGTACCTCGACGCCCGCCACTTCGGCGCCGAGATGTGGGAGCAGCGCTTCCCCACCATCCTGGCGGCCTGCCGGGCGCACGGCATCGACCCGGTCAACGAGCCGGTCCCGGTCGCCCCGGCCGCGCACTATGCCTCCGGCGGCATCCGCACCGACCTGCGGGGACGTACGACCGTGCCCGGTCTGTACGCCTGCGGCGAGGTCGCCTGCACCGGGGTGCACGGCGCCAACCGGCTGGCCTCCAACTCGCTCCTCGAAGGACTCGTGTTCGCCGAGCGCATCGCGGCCGACATCGTCGCGGACCGCCCGCGTGCCGGCGCCGAGGCCGTCGTCACGCACCCGGTGATCTCGCCGCTGCTGGGCCCCGAGGCGCGGGGCACGATCCAGCGCGTCATGACCCGCGGCGCCGGCGTCCTGCGCTCCGCCGACAGCCTCGCCACGGCCGCCGACGAGCTGGAGGACCTGCACCGCAGCGCGTTCCTGAAGGCCGGGGCCGCCGAGCCCAAGCTCGCGGAGCCCGGCGTCGAGGCCTGGGAGGTCACCAACCTGCTCCTGGTCTCCCGGGTGCTGGTCGCCGCGGCCAGGCAGCGCGAGGAGACCCGCGGCTGCCACTGGCGCGAGGACCGGCCCGAGCGCGACGACGAGAACTGGCGCCGCCACCTCGTCGTACGGCTCACCCCCGACCGGCAGCTGGTCCTCCGTCGGACGGATACCGAGGCGTTCGGCCCCGTAGGCCCGGCCGGGGCAGCAGACTGCGCAGCAGCAAGCACCACCCACCCCACCCCCGAGGAGCCGTAACCGTGAGCACGCCCGAAGAGAATCCGCGCCCCACACCCGTGGACGTACCGCTGATCCAGATCGGCGCGCCCGCACCCGCCGCGGGCGGCTGCGGCGACGGCTGCGGCTGCGGCGGGGGCGACGGCTACGACATGGACGACCTGGAGTGCGGCCTCGACCCGTCGCTCGCCCAGCTCCTCGCCGACGCGGGCCTTGACCCGGTACAGGTCGAGGACGTCGCGCACGTCGCGATCGCGGAGGACCTCGACGGCGGGGTGGACGTCACGACCGTGGCCACCGTCCCCGAGGACGCCGTGGCCACCGGCGACTTCACCGCCCGCGAGGCGGGTGTGGTGGCCGGGCTGCACGTCGCCGAGGCCGTCCTGTCCATCGTCTGCACCTCCGATTTCGAGGTCGAGCGGCACGTCGAGGACGGCGACCGCGTCGTCCCCGGCCAGAAGCTGCTGACCGTCACCACCCGCACCCGCGACCTGCTCACCGGCGAGCGCGGCGCGCTCAACCTGCTCTGCCGGCTCTCCGGCATCGCCACCGCCACCCGCGCCTGGGCCGATGTGCTCGAAGGCACGAAGGCCAAGGTCCGCGACACCCGCAAGACGACCCCGGGCCTGCGCGCCCTGGAGAAGTACGCGGTGCGCTGCGGCGGCGGGGTCAACCACCGCATGTCGCTGTCCGACGCCGCGCTCGTCAAGGACAACCACGTCATCGCGGCGGGCGGGGTGGCCGAGGCCTTCAAGCGGGTCAGGGACGAGTTCCCGGAGATCCCGATCGAGGTCGAGGTCGACACGTTGCAGCAGGTCATCGAGGTGCTGGAGGCGGGCGCCGACCTGATCCTGCTGGACAACCTCACGCCCTCGCAGACGGCCGAGGCCGTCGCCCTCGTGGGCGGCCGCGCGGTCCTGGAGTCCTCCGGCCGGCTGTCGCTGGACTCCGCCCGTGCCTACGCCGAGGCCGGTGTGGACTACCTGGCAGTCGGCGCCCTCACCCACTCCTCGCCGATCCTCGACATCGGCCTGGACTTCCGCACCGACGGGGCCGGCGCCTGATGCTGCTCACCATCGACGTCGGAAACACCCACACCGTGCTCGGCCTGTTCGACGGTGAGGAGATCGTCGAGCACTGGCGGATCTCCACCGACGCCCGCCGCACCGCGGACGAGCTGGCGGTGCTGCTCCAGGGCCTGATGGGCATGCACCCGCTGCTGGGCATGGAGCTGGGCGACGGCATCGAGGGCATCGCCATCTGCTCCACCGTCCCGGCCGTCCTGCACGAGCTGCGCGAGGTGACCCGCCGCTACTACGGCGACGTCCCCGCCGTTCTCGTCGAGCCGGGCATCAAGACGGGCGTGCCGATCCTGATGGACAACCCGAAGGAGGTCGGCGCGGACCGCATCATCAACGCGGTCGCCGCCGTCGACCTGTACGGCGGTCCGGCGATCGTCGTCGACTTCGGCACGGCCACCACCTTCGACGCGGTCTCCGCCCGCGGCGAGTACACCGGCGGCGTCATCGCGCCCGGCATCGAGATCTCGGTCGAGGCGCTCGGCGTCAAGGGCGCGCAACTGCGCAAGATCGAGCTGGCCCGGCCGCGCAGCGTGATCGGCAAGAACACCGTCGAGGCCATGCAGTCGGGCATCATCTACGGCTTCGCCGGCCAGGTCGACGGTGTCGTCGGGCGGATGAAGAAGGAACTGGCGGCCGACCCCGACGACGTCACGGTCATCGCGACGGGCGGCCTTGCTCCGATGGTGCTGGGCGAGTCCTCGGCCATAGACGAGCACGAGCCCTGGCTCACGCTCATCGGCCTGCGCCTGGTGTACGAGCGCAACGTGTCGCGCCTGTAGTCCGCCGCCGGTCACAAGGCCCTGACCGGCGGTTCGGGAGTGCGGCGGCCCATCGGGGCCGCCGCGCCGCCGGACGGCCAGTTAAACGGATTTTGTCCATTTAGCACGTATTGTCGCGTCATGCCCACGCCCTACGGATCACGCGGCGGTATGGCGTTCAGCGCGGACGAGCTGCGAGTGCTCCGACGTGCCCTCGCCATCGCCCTCCACCCCGCGCCCCTGCCCGACGAGGACGTCCAGGACTGCCTGCGGCTAGCGGGCTCCGTGGACGAGACGGTCGGCGAGGCGGGACGGCTGCGCGCCTTCCTGCTCGCTGACCTCGTCCGCTACCGAAACGCCCTCCCCGGCTCCCTCAGCGGCTACCTGGAGCTCCTCCAGGACGCCCTGGCCGCCGGGTACGACCCCCGCCCCGAGGATCTGGCCGCGCTGCGCGCCCTGCGAGGCGGGCCGGTCGCCGCGGCGCTCCTGGAGCGCTGCCAGGTGCTCGCGGAGCGCTCGGTGCGTGCCCGGCTGGCCGGGCGCCGTGTCGCAGCGACGACCCCCGCGCCCCGCAGCCGGCTGCTCGCGCTGCCCGGCGGCCGTGCCGCGGAGCCGGACAAGCCGAAGGTCCCGGCGGCCCCGCCCCGTCCCGCGGCGCCGTCCGAACGCCCGGCGCCGAAACCCTCGGAGGTCTTCCCGCCCCGCCGCCGCCCGGCGCCCCCGCCGCAGCAGCGCGCCGCGGGGTAGCGCGGCGCGGCGCGGAGGGGGCGCGCGGAAGTCCGTACCGGGCTCGCTACTCTGGACGGCATGGACTACGTATCCGCGCTTGTGCCCCCCGTGGTGATGGCAGCCTTCTTCATCGGCCTGGTCGTGACGATCGTCAAGAGCCAGGGCGGTCCCAACAAGGCCAAAGAGGACGCGGCCGTGGATGCGGCGATCAGCCGCGTGGACTCGGCCCACCAGGCCCCGCGGACCGAAGCGGTCTGACTCCCCGAAGCCGCGCGCATCGCGCGACACCGTACGAAGGGCGTACGGCTCCGAGAGAGCCGTACGCCCTTTTGCTGTGCGAATAACCGGCCATTCCAGACATTTGGCACTAGGGTGACGCTGTGCCCCGCCAATTGGGAGAGCTGGAAGACGCCGTGATGACCCGGGTCTGGCAATGGAACCGTCCGGTCACCGTGCGGGAAGTCCTTGAGGACCTTCAGCAGGAACGGTCCATCGCCTACACCACCGTCATGACGGTAATGGACAATCTCCATCAGAAGGGCTGGGTGCGCCGGGAAGTGGACGGCCGTGCATATCGATATACGGCTGTCTCCACCCGTGCCGCGTACTCGGCCGCACTGATGAACGAAGCCTGGTCGAGGAGTGACAACCCGGCCGCCGCGCTGGTCGCGTTCTTCGGCATGATGTCGGCCGAGCAGCGTGAGGCTCTCCAGGACGCCATGCGGATCGTTGTGCCCGCCCTTCCGGAGGGCGAGGTCCCGCCGGCCGGTGAAGCGGCCGATGAAGCGGCCCGTGAAGCCACCGAAGCGGGCGATGGAGCGGAGTCGGAGGCCGGGCGATAGCGTCGGGGTATGTCCTCAGAGCTTCCACAAACCGATTTCCAGACCGAACCGTCGGTTATAAACGCGGCCATCACCGTCCGGCGCGCGAGGACGAGCGATGTGGGCTCCGTCCGGCGTCTCCTCGACGGCTACGTGCGTGAAGGCATCCTGCTCGACAAAGCGACGGTCACGCTTTACGAGGACATCCAGGAGTTCTGGATCGCCGAACGCGACGAGGACGCCCAGGTCATCGGCTGCGGTGCACTCCATGTGATGTGGGAAGACCTCGCCGAAGTCCGTACTCTCGCGGTCGATCACAGCATCAAGGGCGCCGGAGTCGGGCACCAAGTGCTCGACAAGTTGTTGCAGACCGCCCGCTGGCTGGGCGTGCGACGGGTTTTCTGTCTCACCTTCGAAGTCGACTTCTTCGCGAAGCACGGCTTCGTGGAGATCGGAGAGACGCCGGTCGACGGAGATGTCTACAGCGAGCTGCTGCGTTCCTATGACGAGGGAGTCGCGGAGTTCCTGGGTCTCGAACGAGTGAAGCCGAACACCTTGGGTAACAGTCGGATGCTTCTGCACCTGTGACCGTCGGAAGAACGCCGAGCTCTATGTCCGAATCGCGCACGTTTCCCGTCTTCTTGCGCTGCTGAACCTCTCCCGAGGGTTTGTGTTTTCCGGGGAAAAGCGGTTTCCTTTCCGCGTACTCCATTTTCGATGAAAGGAAATCCGGTGGCACAGAAGGTTCAGGTCCTTCTTGTTGACGACCTCGACGGCGGCGAGGCGGACGAGACCGTCACGTTCGCGCTGGATGGCAAGACGTACGAGATCGACCTCACCACGAGCAACGCGGACAAGCTCCGCACGCTGCTCGAGCCTTACGCCAAGGGCGGTCGCCGTACCGGTGGCCGTGCCGCCTCCGGGCGTGGCAAGGGCCGTGCGGTTCCCGGCGGCAACAAGGACACCGCGGAGATCCGTAAGTGGGCGCGCGAGAACGGCCACAATGTGAATGACCGCGGCCGTGTTCCCGCGGACATCCGTGAGGCCTACGAGAAGGCCAACGGCTGAGCAGCCGAATCGTCGGAGGCCGGTCCGGTCCTGGCGCGCGTCAGCCGGGTCCGGTGGCATTCCGTCGCCACGGCGTCCACGAGCCGGACGAGGTCGGGAGTATCCCCTCTCCTGCTCCCGAAGCCGGAGAGGGCCGGGAGCACCGGTTCCCCCTCCTGCTCGTGCAGTGGCCAGGGGGGCCGCAGCCAGACGGCGGCCCCCGGCGGGCCCGGCCGGCCCGGTGGGGGCGGAGCGGTGATCCGGCCGCCCGTGCCGAGAGCGGTCAGCGCGAGGGCGACTGGGCCCCACTCCAGCCAGTCGAGCAGTCCGGGCAGCTCATCCGCGCTTCCCGCTGCCACCAGCAGACTCATCCGCTCACCCATGAGCGCCACTGGCCCCGTGCGGCCCACCCGGCGCAGCGCCGCGTGACCGGCGGCGGCGGGGACGACGAGAGCGTCGAACCGCGGCCCGGTCAGCAGCCGCACCGGGGCGACGCCGGCGGTGGCCCAGCCGAGCTCCTGCTCGTACCACTGGGCCCAGCCGCCCCGCGGTTCACCTCCGGCACGGCCGTCCCGTCCGGCGGGAAGCGGAGTGCGGGGAGGCGGAACGGTGAGGGCCATGCCGGAAGAACTCCCGATCCGGCCCGGGGGTTACGCAGAGTCCTTGATCCAACGCTTAGTGTGTCCGGGTTGGGGGCGTACGGGCGTATTCAGGAGTACGAAGATGTTCGCCCGTAGCGGAGGGAACCCGCGTACGCCGCATGGACTGTCTGTAATTGCGGGTAAGACATCCCTAGTGGGGAGGGGCGACACGCAAGCCACGGACGTCTCACGTTCGCCATCGGCGTACTGGCGATAGGGGTATCTGCCTGGCCTGCGGGAACATCGTCTCGCACCATCGGGTTGGAGCAGGTGTCGGCGTTCGGGGCAGGAGGCCATCGCGGGTGTCGGCAGTTGAAATGAGCGGTCCCCGCTTGCGGGACTAAGCTGCGGAAGGACAGGGAGGGGACCGACCCCTTACTGCCTGACCGCTCTGAGGAGCGATTAACGATGTTCGAGAGGTTCACCGACCGCGCGCGGCGGGTTGTCGTCCTGGCTCAGGAAGAAGCCCGGATGCTCAACCACAACTACATCGGCACCGAGCACATCCTCCTGGGCCTGATCCACGAGGGTGAGGGTGTCGCCGCTAAGGCCCTGGAGAGCCTCGGGATTTCGCTCGAGGCGGTCCGCCAGCAGGTGGAGGAGATCATCGGTCAGGGCCAGCAGGCCCCGTCCGGCCACATCCCCTTCACTCCCCGAGCGAAGAAGGTCCTGGAGCTGTCGCTCCGCGAGGCCCTTCAGCTCGGCCACAACTACATCGGCACCGAGCACATCCTGCTCGGCCTGATCCGCGAGGGCGAGGGCGTCGCAGCCCAGGTCCTCGTGAAGCTGGGCGCCGACCTGAACCGGGTGCGCCAGCAGGTCATCCAGCTGCTCTCCGGATACTCGGGCGGCAAGGAGGCTGCCACAGCGGGCGGCCCCGCGGAGGGCACGCCCTCCACCTCCCTGGTGCTGGACCAGTTCGGCCGGAATCTCACCCAGGCCGCTCGTGAATCCAAGCTCGACCCGGTCATCGGGCGCGAGAAGGAGATCGAGCGGGTCATGCAGGTGCTGTCCCGCCGTACGAAGAACAACCCTGTCCTCATCGGCGAGCCCGGTGTCGGCAAGACGGCGGTCGTCGAGGGCCTGGCCCAGGCCATCGTCAAGGGCGAGGTGCCCGAGACCCTCAAGGACAAGCACCTCTACACCCTCGACCTCGGTGCGCTGGTCGCTGGTTCCCGCTACCGCGGTGACTTCGAGGAGCGCCTGAAGAAGGTGCTCAAGGAGATCCGCACCCGCGGCGACATCATCCTGTTCATCGACGAGCTCCACACCCTGGTGGGTGCGGGCGCCGCCGAGGGCGCGATCGACGCGGCGAGCATCCTCAAGCCGATGCTGGCGCGAGGCGAGCTCCAGACCATCGGTGCCACGACGCTCGACGAGTACCGCAAGCACCTGGAGAAGGACGCCGCTCTTGAGCGCCGCTTCCAGCCCATCCAGGTCGCCGAGCCGTCGCTGCCGCACACCATCGAGATCCTCAAGGGTCTGCGCGACCGCTACGAGGCCCACCACCGCGTGTCCATCACGGACGAGGCGCTGGTCCAGGCCGCGACGCTGGCCGACCGGTACATCTCGGACCGCTTCCTGCCGGACAAGGCGATCGACCTGATCGACGAGGCCGGTTCCCGGATGCGCATCCGCCGGATGACCGCGCCGCCGGACCTCCGCGAGTTCGACGAGAAGATCGCGGGCGTCCGCCGTGACAAGGAGTCGGCCATCGACTCCCAGGACTTCGAGAAGGCGGCGTCTCTCCGCGACAAGGAGAAGCAGCTGCTGGCGGCGAAGGCCAAGCGCGAGAAGGAGTGGAAGGCCGGCGACATGGACGTCGTGGCCGAGGTCGACGGCGAGCTCATCGCCGAGGTCCTCGCCACCGCCACCGGCATCCCGGTCTTCAAGCTGACGGAGGAGGAGTCCTCCCGTCTGCTGCGCATGGAGGACGAGCTCCACAAGCGCGTCATCGGCCAGAAGGACGCCATCAAGGCCCTCTCGCAGGCGATCCGCCGTACGCGAGCAGGTCTGAAGGACCCGAAGCGCCCCGGTGGCTCGTTCATCTTCGCCGGTCCGTCCGGTGTCGGTAAGACCGAGCTCTCCAAGACGCTCGCCGAATTCCTCTTCGGTGACGAGGACGCGCTGATCGCCCTCGACATGTCGGAGTTCAGCGAGAAGCACACGGTCTCCCGTCTCTTCGGCTCTCCCCCCGGGTACGTGGGATACGAGGAGGGCGGTCAGCTCACCGAGAAGGTGCGCCGCAAGCCGTTCTCCGTCGTCCTCTTCGACGAGGTCGAGAAGGCCCACCCCGATATCTTCAACTCCCTGCTCCAGATCCTGGAGGACGGTCGCCTGACCGACTCCCAGGGCCGGGTCGTGGACTTCAAGAACACGGTCATCATCATGACGACCAACCTCGGGACCCGGGACATCTCCAAGGGCTTCAACCTGGGCTTCGCCGCCCAGGGCGACGTGAAGACGAACTACGAGCGGATGAAGAACAAGGTCAACGAAGAGCTCAAGCAGCACTTCCGGCCCGAGTTCCTCAACCGTGTCGACGACACGGTCGTCTTCCACCAGCTCACCGAGGAAGACATCATCCAGATCGTCGACCTCATGCTCGCCAAGGTGGACGAGCGGCTGAAGGACCGCGACATGGGCATCGAGCTCAGCGCGGACGCGAAGTCGCTCCTGGCGAAGAAGGGCTACGACCCCGTGATGGGCGCCCGGCCGCTGCGCCGGACGATCCAGCGCTCGATCGAGGACATCCTCTCCGAGAAGATCCTCTTCGGTGAGCTGCGCCCCGGTCACATCGTGGTCGTCGGCACCGAGGGCGAGGGTGACGAGAAGCAGTTCACCTTCCGCGGCGAGGAGAAGTCGGCTCTGCCCGACGTCCCCCCGATCGAGCAGGCGGCAGGCGGCGCCGGCCCGAACATGACGAAGGAAGCGTGACAGGCGCGTAGGGGCTTTCGCCCGAGCGCACCGAAGGGGCTGCCCCGGACCGGTTTCGACCGGACCGGGGCAGCCCCTTCTCCGTGTGCTCAGCGGCGCACGTCAAGCCCCTTGCCGCCGGACACCTCGACGAGGTCCGTGACGTCGACCGTGAGGCCCGGCAGCACTTCCAGCGGGGTCAGATCGATGTCCGCACCGCTGGAAGTGCTGCCGGGCCTCAGCCGGAGCCTGTTCAGCGAGGGGAAGACCCGGGGGAGCGGACCGAGGTCAAGCAGCCCCCCGAACGGATTGAGCGTGAGGGAGGTGACCGACGGGACCACGGCCGCGCCCAGGAACTCCGGGGCGGCCGCCCGCACCGTCAAGTCCGTCACCTGGGGGGACTGCCGGAGTGCGGCGCAGAGGGGAGGAATCGCCGTGGGGGACCTCAGTTCCAGGTCGTGCAGGCCGTCCCAGCCGTGCAGCGCGTCGATCGTCACCGGACGCCTGCTGCTGAGCGTCAGCGTGGTGACCCGCGGGTGTGCGGGCACGTCACTGAGCCGGTGGGCCGTGAGGTCGTCGAGGTGCAGTGTGTACAGCTCACTCCCGGCCGTGGCCCGCAGGGCGGTGAGCGGCAGGCGGCTCATGTCCAGCCCGAGCCATTTCAGCTCCGGGAGCCCACCGAGCGGGCCGAGTTCCTGAACGTTCGGGCAGCCCGTCAATGACAGATGCAACAGCGTTCCGGCCGCTTCTGCCAGGAAGGACAGATGCGTCAGCGCGGTGTTCTCCCGGATGTCGAGCCTTCTCCACGGTCTGCCGCGCAGCCCGGCCCGTAACTCGGCCGAAGAGAGTTCCCCGATGATGCTCAGCTGGGTGACGGCCGGGAGATGGCGCAGGGCCGTCAGCTGGTCCACGGTGCGGATGCTCAGCCCCTGCTGCTTCAGGTCCATCGTGGAGAGGACCTGCTCCGCGTAGAGGGCCGCCGGGTACCTGTCCCACGTCTCCCGGAACAGCAGCCCGAGCCAGGGGTGTGCGAGCGCCCAGCGGCGGGCGTACGGGACGGCCTCGGCACCACCGGCCTCCGCGATGAGATCCGGGATCTGACGGATCCCCTCGGGGGCGAGGCCGGGATCGTCCGGGTCGGGGAGATGGCGCAGCACGGCCGGACCGAGCCGGGCGAGCAGGCGGGCCTCCCCGAAGGAGCCGGGCGGGAACAGTGCCGCCACGGCGGCGGAGACCCGCGTACGGGTCGTGTCGTCGAGCCAGGTCGCGTGCTGCGCGCACAGCGCGGCCAGGACGTGGAGCTCGGTCCGGGAGACGCCGCTCCCCGTGCCCACCCGCGTGTCCAGCAGGCCGTTGATCAGTACGGGGTGCTCGCGGCGGCCGCAGTGTCCGGCGGACAGCAGGATGACGTCCTGCCACTGCTGCGAGTCCGCCCGGCCGATCAGTTCGTGGAGATGGCCGCCCTCGATGAACTCCTTCGCGGCGAGGAAGTCCTGGAAGGTCCGGTGGGCGAACTGGTAGACGCCGTCGGCCCGCTCCTGGAGGACGCCGCTGCGGTTCAGCAGATGGGTCAGGACCTCCTGCGCCGTGCCCTGGCGCCTGATCTGCTCCATGCCGCGCAGCGCCTGGTCCAGCTGGTGCAGTGCCTGGTCGCGGTCCAGTTCCGACTGGCCGCCCCGCACCAGCCAGATCGCGATGCGCTGGAGGAGCTGGGCCTGCTCGTCCACGTTCATCGTGATGCCCTCGGGGGCGTCGATCCTGCGCCGCTTGTCGCGGTTGCCGAGCAGCATGGCGAGCGCGGAGTCGTACAGGCTCCAGCGGGTCTCCGGCAGGAGGCCCTGGCGCCGCCGGTGCAGGGCGCAGATCACTGCGCACAGGAGCGGGGTGCGGGCCAGGTTGCTCAGGGTGGAGTTGGTGGCGAACTGCCGGGTCAGATCGCGCTCCAGCTCGGTCAGCGTCGCGTGGTCCGGGTCGTCCAGCCGGGCCGCCCGGTGCCAGGCGGCGACGAAGGCGGCGATGTCCTCGTTCCGCATCGGCAGCAGCCGCAGCTCCTCGAAGTCCTCGGACGCCAGCCAGTCCGGGGCCACCGCGTGCGGGCGCACGGTCGCGACGCAGCGGGTCGCCGGGTAGCGGCGCAGCATCCCGGACAGCCAGTCGTACGCGGCCTCGCGGTCGTCCGGCGGGACCTCGTCCAGGCCGTCCACGAGCAGCAGCCCGCGACCTGACTCCAGTACCCGCCCGGCCCAGCCCTCGGGCGGGTCGTCGATGGCCGGCCGGGCGGCGGTGGCCAGCTGCCCGACGGACGGGAACGTACCGCCCCGCGCCCGCAGGGTGCGCAGCGGGACGACGAACGGGACCAGTCCGTTGAGCGCCGTCAGCCGCGGCCCGAGGGTGCCGGCCGAGGCGTGCGCCGCCAGCCACCAGACCAGGGTGGTCTTCCCGGCGCCCGCGTCGCCCCGCAGCAGTACCCGGGGCCGGTCGGAGAGCAGGGTGTCGATGCGCCGGGGCCCGGGGTCCGGGTCGGCGGGTGCTCCGGGGCGGTCGCGCGACTGTGCCTCCAGGCTGAGGTAGGCGGTGTCCAGGTCCCATTCGGATTCGTGCCGGCCGAGCTCGTCGAGCCCGAAGATCTTGGTGCGCCGGTACGCGGCGCCGAGCGCGGCCGCGTACTCCTCCTCGTAGCGCAGATCCTTGGGGAAGTGCCCGTGGACCCGTTCCCAGGAGAGCTCGTGGCCGGTCTCGCGGTAGATCAGCCGGAAGGGCTCGGAGGTGACGAGCGGGTCGAGGGGTACGCATTCCACCCGTCGGCCCCCGCGCCGGGGCGGGATCTGCCGGGCGATGCCGAGCAGGACGCTGCCCGCGAAGACCGGGCCGCCGGACAGTCCGCGCAGGGCGGGCAGCTCGTGGTCGGCCCCGGCGGGCGGACCGTCGAGCTCGCAGACGAGCAGCTTGCGTACCCGGCCCGCCATGGGCAGCACGGTGGCGGTGTACTGGTCGGCCTCCAGATGATCGTCGGGGCCGTAGCGCTGTACGTCGGGGAAGCCGGTGATCTCGCAGTCGGCGAGTGCCTGGCTGGTGTGCAGGACGCCGAGCCGTACCGGTTCGACCGGGAACAGCGGGGCCACGGTCTCGACGAGGGCGGCGTCGAGGCCGTGGTCGATCCAGACGACGGCCGAGTCCGTGTGGCCGGTGAGGTCCGGGTGGGCGACGGAGCAGCGGCCGCCGCGCTTGACGACGTGGGCGCAGGTCAGCACCAGCCGGTCGGTGAGCAGGACACCGCTGCCCTGGACGGAACCGGCGCCCAGGACCACGACGGTGCGGTCCGCGGGCTGCACGGCTGTCACGGCCGGGGCCGCCCCTGGCCGAACCCTGCCGTGCTCCCGTCGCCCTCGTGGCCGATCCGCCAGGCCTCGCCGGTCGTGACATCGCGGGGTTTCAGGGTGAAGGCGACCTTGTGGGTCTGGCCGGTGGTGCGGCCCGCGTCGGCGCCGGCCTCCACCACCCAGGCCTTCACGCGGGCGGAGCCCTTGACCTCCTTGCGGAGTTCGAGGGTGAACTCCATCTGGATGTCGCCGACCTCGAAGGCCAGCGGGCGGCCGGTGCCGCGGGTGGCGGCCTCGATGAGCTGGTTGCGGACCGACTCGACGGCGTCGGCGAGCTCGATGCCGTCGAGCCGTCCCGTGTCAGGCGGCGTGCCGCCGCCGTTTCGGCCCGTGCCTGCGGTGTTGCCGGTCATGTGACGTCCCCCCGGGAGCCGATCGGTTCTCGCCGTATCAGCGTAGTCAGGTTGCCCGCCGAAGGTCCCGAATCGGACGGCCTTAGGTCCCACCGGCGGTGACAAGGCGCACAGCCCTTTCGGGGCCTACTAGGCGGCTTAGGAGAAAGGGCCGTGATCGCGGGTGGGACCTTCGGCCCTGTGCCCGGCGGGACCTCGGGGTCTGCTGGGTGAAGTGCCCCGATAACGGGGTCATGTCCGATAGGGCCGGTTTGGAACTGGGGTTAAACGTCTCCGGACGAAGAGATCCGAAGGCGCGGGAGGGGTGGGGTCCGGGACCCGTGGAACCGAATTCCCGGGGCTCCGGCTACGGCTTTTCTTCGTAGATGGGGGGTTTGAGCAAGGGTGGGGGTGCGGGTTACCAAGGGATAGCCAGCCCGGCCGGAGTGCCGGGTCCAGTCATCTCCGGAGGTTTTCCGCTTATGTCGAAGCGCGTTACGTTCAAGCACTCCCACCGCCCGTCCGCTTCCCGTGTGCGCGGCGCCGTGGTGGCGGCCGGTCTGGGTACGTCGATGGTTCTCGGTGCGGGCGCTGCGTTCGCGGCCGGCACGACGGGGACCGCCGGCACCGCGAGCCTGGTGAGCACCACCGCGGCCGAATCGGTCGCCAAGCAGGCGGCCGCGCAGGGCAAGGCCGCCGAGCACAAGGCCGAGAAGAAGGCCGATGCCGCGAAGAAGAAGGCCGCGGCCAAGAAGAAGGCCGCGAAGAAGCTCAGCTGGGAGACCCCGGTCAACCGCTACGAGCTGAGCGCGAGCTACGGCAACGACGGCAGCCGCTGGTCGCACAAGCACTCCGGCCAGGACTTCGCCGTGCCGATCGGCACCAAGGTCGAGGCCGCGCACAAGGGCACCATCGTGAAGGCCGGCCCGAACGGCGGCGGCGACGGTCCCGCGTACGGCAACGCCGTCGTGATCAAGCACAGCAACGGCACGTACTCGCAGTACGCGCACCTCTCCAAGATCGACGTGCACATCGGCCAGTCCGTGAAGAAGGGGCAGAAGATCGCCCTCTCCGGCAACACCGGCAACTCCAGTGGTCCGCACCTGCACTTCGAGATCCGGACCACCGCGAACTACGGCTCCGCGGTCAACCCCGTCAACTACCTCCACAAGGTGGGCGTCAAGGTCTGACCGGCCGCGACGACAGACCCGCTACTGGTCGGACCCCGGGGCATGCGCCTGGGTGACCAGATCGACGGCGACCTCCAGGACGGCCTTGCGCTTGTCCTCGGGGTCGCCGTCGACGTCCTTGAGGGCGAACATGCCGGCGTGCATCGTGAAGAGCGCGCTGAAGCACCGCACCTGGTCGACGATCGGTGCGTCTGGGTCCCTGATCAGGTCGATGAGCCCCAGGACCCGGTGCTTGATCGACTGGCCGATGCTCAGGTCGCGCACGGTCGCCTGGTTCTCCTGCATGAAGCGGAAGAGCGGGGCGGCCTTGATCAGCGCCTCGCTGTAGCGGCCGAGGATCTCCTTCTTCGTCTCCAGGGTGCGCGGCTGCTCCCGGCCCCATTCGATCAGGTCCTCGACGGGCCGGTTGAGGTCCTCGAAGATGCTGGCGAGGATGTCTTCCTTGGTCTTGAAGTGGTAATAGAGGGCGGCCTTGGTGACGTCCAGCTTCTCGGAGATCTCACGCAGTGAGGTCTTCTCGTAGCCCTGCTCGGCGAAGAGGGTCAGAGCGACGTCCTGGATGCGCTGACGGGTGTTGCCCCGGCGCGGCTGCGGCGTGCTGCTCATGGTGCTCCCCATACTTACTTGACGCCCGGCTAGTGCGGGGGTACTTTCCCCCAGTGTAGTCAACTAGCCGGGCGGCAAGTAAGGGCCCGGTGTACAGGGGATCAGGGGAGTTGGGGAACATGTCGGACCTGAAGACGGCGACAGGCGGAAAGGCGGTCGGGCGCAAGCCGAAGCGAGAGCCGCAGCAGCGCAGCGTACGGGTGGTGATGCTCGCGCTGATGATCGCCATGCTGCTGGCCATGCTCGACAACCTGATCGTCGGCACCGCGATGCCGACCATCGTCGGTGACCTCGGCGGTCTTGAGCACCTGTCCTGGGTCGTCACCGCCTACACCCTGGCCACCGCCGCCTCCACCCCCATCTGGGGCAAGCTCGGCGATATGTACGGCCGCAAGGGCATATTCCTCACGGCCATCGTGCTCTTCCTGATCGGCTCGGTCCTCAGCGGTATGTCCCAGGACATGGGACAGCTGATCGGCTTCCGCGCGATCCAGGGCCTCGGTGCCGGTGGGCTGATGGTCGGCGTCATGGCGATCATCGGTGACCTGGTGCCGCCCCGCGAGCGCGGCAAGTACCAGGGCTTGATGGCCGGTGTGATGGCGGTTGCCATGATCGGCGGCCCGCTGGTCGGCGGCACCATCACCGACCACCTCGGCTGGCGCTGGAGCTTCTACATCAACCTGCCGCTGGGCGCCGTCGCCCTGGGCATGGTCACCGCCGTACTGCACCTGCCCAAGCGGGAGCGCGCCAAGTCGAAGGTCGACTACCTCGGCGCCGGGCTGCTGACGGTCGGCATCACCTCGATCGTGCTGGTCACCACCTGGGGCGGCTCGCAGTACGACTGGAACTCCGCCATCATCATGGAGCTCATCGCGATCGGTGTCGCGTCGCTGGCCGGCTTCCTCTTCGTCGAGACGAAGGCCGCGGAACCGATCATCCCGCTGCACGTCTTCCGCAACCGCAACTTCACGCTGATGTCCGTGGTCGGCTTCATGTCGGGCTTCGTGATGTTCGGCGCGGTGCTCTTCCTGCCGCTGTTCCAGCAGTCCGTCCAGGGCGCGTCCGCGACCAACTCCGGACTGCTGCTCCTGCCGATGCTGCTGTCGATGATGGTCGTCTCGCTGGTCGCGGGCCGGGTCACCACCAGCA
This sequence comes from Streptomyces sp. NPDC048671, assembly GCF_055587045.1. Taxonomy (NCBI): domain Bacteria; kingdom Bacillati; phylum Actinomycetota; class Actinomycetes; order Kitasatosporales; family Streptomycetaceae; genus Streptomyces; species Streptomyces sp. NPDC048671. The sequence goes on from NZ_JBVJHB010000026.1 coordinate 66,261, forward strand.
CCGGCCGGTACAAGATCTTCCCCATCATGGGCTCGGTCCTGATGGTGGCCGGCCTCTTCCTGCTCTCGCTGATGGACACCGACACCAGCCGCTTCACCTCGGGCGTCTACATGGCGGTGCTCGGCGCGGGCATGGGCTTCCTGATGCAGATCACGATGCTCGTCGCGCAGAACAGCGTCGAGCTGAAGGACATGGGCGTCGCCTCGTCCGCCACCACCCTGTTCCGTACGCTCGGCAGCTCCTTCGGTGTCGCCATCATGGGCGCGCTGTTCACCGGACGGGTCAACGACGAGATGGCGGCACGCGGCGGCGGCGCGGCCACCGCGCACTCCGCCCAGCTGGACGCGGCGAGCCTGGCGAAGCTGCCGGTTCCGGTGCGTGAGGCGTACCAGTTCGCGGTGTCGTCAGGCACGCACATCGCCTTCCTGGTGGGCGCCTCGGTCGGACTGGTCGCCCTGGTGGCGGCGCTCTTCGTCAAGGAGGTTCCGCTGCGCGGAGCGGGGCCGGAGACGGCCAAGGCCTCGGTGGCCGACGCCGTGTAGGTCACGGCCTTCCGAACGGTACGAGGAGGCCCCGGGGCGCACGCCCCGGGGCCTCCTCGCTGCCGCGCGCCGGGCCCGCTCAGCGGTCCGGCCACTCGCCGTTCGCCCGGGTGCCGCTGTCGGCGGCCGCCTTGCCGTTCGGCTCGGGGTTGCGCTGCTCGGCCAGCTGGAGCATCGGGTAACTGCCGGTGTCGGTCGGCGCGTGCTCGGGCAGCCACAGCACGGCGATCGCCCCGCCGGTGCCCTTGGCCGCGCCCTCGGGGGCGGCGTTGCGGAAGGTCAGCCGGGCGCCGAGCACCCGCGCCTGACCGGCCGCGATCGTCAGCCCGAGGCCGTGACCGTGGCCCGCCCGGTCGGTGCTCCCGGTACGGAACCGGCTCGGGCCCTCCCGCAGCAGCGCCGCCGGGAAGCCCGCACCGTGGTCGCGGATCCGAACCACCCGGCCCTCGACCGTGACCTCCACCGGGGTGGAGCCGTGCTTGGCGGCGTTGCCCAGCAGATTGCCCAGGATGCGCTCCAGCCGCCGCGGATCGGTGCTGACCCACGACTCGTGGACCACCTGGACCCGCACCTGCGGGTCCAGCAGCGCGATCCGGCGGCTCACGAAGTCGCCCAGCGCGACCTCCTGCAGCTCGGCCCGCTCGGACGCGCTGTCCAGCCGGGCCACCTCCAGTACGTCCTCGACCAGCGTGCGCATCGCCTGCGCCCGGTCCCGTACGAGCTCCGTGGGGCGGCCCGGCGGCAGCAGCTCCGCCGCCGTCAGCAGCCCCGTCACCGGGGTGCGCAGCTCGTGCGCGATGTCCGCGGTGACCCGGCGCTCGGCCTCGATCCGCTCGTTCAGCGCGTCCGTCAGGGCGTCCACCGCACCGGCCAGCTCATCGGTCTCGTCCTGGACGACGCCGCCGACGGCATCCCTGACCCGGACCTCCGTATTGCCCTGCGCGACCCTCCCGGCCGCGGCCGCCGCCTTGCGCAGCCGGCGCGACAGCTGGCCGCCGATCAGCACCCCCAGCGCGCAGCCGCCGAAGACCACCGAGACCGATCCGATGATCAGGGCCCGGTCGAGATCGCCCATGATGGTGGTGGAGCGGTCGGCGAAACGGGTGTGCAGCGAGAGCACGTCGCCGTTGGACAGCGGTACCGCCGCCCAGACGTCCGGCACCCCGCCGCCGTCCTCCACATGCGTGGCACGCCGGTTCTTCCGGGTCTCCTGGCGCAGGCTCTTCGGCATCGTCGGATCGTTGAGCTTCGCGCCGAAGCGGGGATCGGCCTTCTTCGTCTTCGTCGCCTCGTAGAGCAGCTGGGCGTAGGTCAGCCGCTCCAGCTGCACCTCGCGGGCGTTCTCCAGCATCGAGACCCTGGCCGCGTTGTGCACCACCAGGCTCAGCGCGACCGCGATCAGGGCGCCGACCGCCGCGATCGCGATGCTGATCTTCCAGCGGACACTCGTCCGCAGGGACGGCCGCCTCATGCCCTGAGCTTGTAGCCGAAGCCGCGGACCGTCTCGATCCGGTCCTGGCCGATCTTCGTACGCAGCCGCTGCACATGGACGTCCACGACCCGGGTGTCGCCGCCCCAGCCGTAGTCCCAGACCCGCTCCAGCAGCTTGTCGCGGGAGAGCACCGTGCCGGGCGCGGACGAGAACTCCAGCAGCAGCCGCATCTCGGTCGGGGTCAGGCCCACCTGCTCGCCGGCCCTGCGCACCTCCATGCCCTCGGTGTCGATCTCCAGGTCGCCGAAGACCAGCACCCCGCCCTCCGGCTCGTCCTCCGCCCCGGCGCCGCCGCCCGGACCGCCGCCCGAGGCGTGGCCGAAGCGGCGCAGCACGGCGCGGATCCGGGCCACCAGTACCGCGCCGTCGAAGGGCTTGGTGACGTAGTCGTCGGCCCCCGCCTCCAGGCCGAGCACCACGTCGATCGAATCGGCACGGGCCGACAGCATGATCACGGGAACCGTCGACTCGTCCCGGATACGACGGCACAGGCTCACCCCGTCGAGGCCGGGCACCATCACGTCGAGCAGGGCGATGTCGGGCCGGTCGGCCCGGAACGCGTCGAGGCCCTGGAGTCCGTCGGGCATCGCGGTGACCACGAAGCCGTCCCGCTCCAGCGCCAGCTGGGTGGCCTCGCGGATGACATCGTCGTCCTCGACGAACAGGACATGGGTCTCGGCCATCGGAAAGCTCTCAGTTCTTCGTCGGTTCCGTGGGCTCCGGGAAGTCCCCCTCCCCGGCGCCGACGGCTCGGTTGAAGTCGTTGTGCACCCGGTCCTGCTCACTGAACCGGGTGTTCGCCCAGTGGTACGTGATCACTTCCTCGCCCGAGGGATAGGCGACCGAGTCCTTCCTCCCGTAGACCTGTGTCGTCACCACCAGATCACCGCGGTCGATGGTCCCGTAGACCGCCGGCTGCTCGGTGGCGAACACGTTCTCGTACGCGCCGTCGCGGGACCGGTACACATAGGTACCGACGCCCACCGAGTCACCGCAGGTCATCACGTTCACGACCACGTCGGCCGCGGGGCCGCCGGTCAGCTTCCCGTACGAGGTGTCCACCGGGTACTCGTCACCGGTGCAGGGCTTCAGATCCGTCCGGACCCGTTCGCTCACCTTCGGATCCGCCTTGAGCAGGGCCACGGCATCGACCCTGGGGGTCGGCTTCGCCCTGGACGGCGTCGTGGCGGTCGGCGTGATCCGGGCGACCGGCTGGGTGCCCGCCGGGCCCTCGTCGCGCGTACCGGTGCCACCGGTGGAGCAGCTGACGGCGAACAGCCCGATGGCGGCGAGCCCGGCCAGAGCCGTACTGCTCGCCGCCCATCCGGCCGGGAACCGTCTGCCTCCGGCACCGGTCCCGTTCCCGCTTCCCCCGCCGGTGACCGCGCCGCCGCTTTTGTCGCCGCCGTCACCGCTGCCTGTCAGGCCGCGCACCGCTCCCGCCCCCGCTCGTCATGACGCCCGATCCCCGACGCCCCGGACCGGGTCCGGGGCCGCACCGGAGCCGCCGCGGCACGGACGGCCGGACTGTGCTCCCGGTTCTCGCGGATCCGGGCCTCACGGCCGGCCTCTTCCCTGCTCTCCAGCTCCTGGCGCAACCGCGCCAGGGCACGGTGCAGCGTGCTCTTCACCGTACCGGCCGACATGCCGAGCGCCGCCGCGGTCTCCTCCGTGCTCATCTGCTCCCAGTGTCGCAGCACGACGACGCTGCGCTGCTTGGGAGCCAGCACGCCCAGGACGTCCATCAGCAGGGCGCGGTCGGCGCGCTGCTCGGTGCCGTCCTCGATGCTGGCGTCGGGGAGCTGCTCGGTGGGGACCTCGTCCAGCTTGCGGGCCCGCCACCACTCGGTCCGGGTGTTGATCATGACGCGGCGCAGATAGGCGTCGGCGAGGGACTTGTCGGCGATGCCGTCCCAGCGGCGGTAGGTGCGGGCCAGCGCGGTCTGCAGCAGGTCCTGCGCGTCCACGGGGTCGGGGACCAGCCGGCGGGCGCTGCGCAGCAGCGCCTCCTGCCGGGTACGCACGTACTCCTCGAATCCGAGCACCTCGCCCTGCGCCATAACAACCGCCTCCGTCCCCGTGGAACCCCGTAGTACCGCTGCCAGCCGCTTGGTCGTCGGGCTGACGTCGGTGACGCTACGGAGCGGTTGTCACGGGGCTGTGCGGAGCAGCCATACGCCGACGCACGGCTGCCCATCGGTTGTGTAACAGCACAGGAGGAGTGGGGCAAAGAGGCCGCTTCGGGGTGCGGAACGGGCAACGGGCCGGGCGGGGGCGTCCCGCCCGGCCGTCAGGTCAGCGGCAGCCGGTACTGGCCGCCCGCCAGCGGTTCGACGAGGCCGTCGGCGACCAGGCCGTCCAGCGCACGGGCCCGCTGCACCGGTTCCTCCCACACGGCGTCCAGCGCCGACTGGGGTACGGGTGCCACCGACTCGCGCAGCACGGCGAGCAGCCGGCCGCGCACCTGCCGGTCCGTACCGGCGTAGGTCTGGCCGCGGCGCGGGGGCCCCTGGTGCGCGGGCTTCCCGGCCAGCCGCCAGGCGCACTGCGCCGCGATCGGGCAGCGCGTGCAGTCCTCGTTCTTCGCGGTGCAGACGAGGGCTCCGAGCTCCATCGTCGCGGCGGCCCACCGCGCCGCCCGCTCGTCCTCGTCGGGCAGCAGCGCGCGGGCGAGCTTGCGCTCGGCGGCGGTGGTCGCGTTCGGCGGGTACTGGATACCGGTCGCGGCCCGTGCGAAGACCCGGCGGACGTTCGTGTCCAGGACGGCGTGCCGCTGCCGGTAGGCGAACGAGGCCACGGCCGCCGCCGTGTACTCACCGATCCCGGGCAGGGCGAGCAGCTGGGCGTGCTCGCTCGGTACGTCGCCGCCGTGTCGTTCCGCTATTGCCTGGGCGGCCCCGTGCAGCCGCAGCGCTCGCCGGGGGTAGCCGAGCCGGCCCCAGGCGCGGACCGCCTCGCCGGGAGGGTCGGCGGCGAGGTCGGCGGGGCGCGGCCAGCGGGCCAGCCACTGTTCGTAGATCGGGAGCACCCGGTTGACGGGGGTCTGCTGCAGCATGAACTCGCTCACCATCACGCCCCAGGCGCCCGCTTCGGGGCGGCGCCAGGGCAGATCGCGGGCGTGCTGGTCGAACCACCCGATGACGGGAGTGTGGAGGGAGGCGGGGGGCGTCTGTGTCGCTGTCGTGGCAGTCATCGCACGTCCGATCCTGGCACGGAAGGGCAGACGACGGACCGGGGCACGGGGGTGTCGCCCCTCATAAGAGCCCTTGGAGTGATAGTGCCACCCGTCTGTCCCCGTGCCACCGGACCTCCGGTCCGGCAAGTGGCCGCACACCCCCCGGGCCCGGTTGCGGCAACTGGCCGCATCGGGTCCGGCGGCCCGCCCTCCGCACAGCCACGCAGATTTCCGTTCGGCTTACCGTCCGGGTTCCGATCAGCGACCCGATCAGCTACCCGTTCGACTTCCCGTTCGGCTTCCCGATCAGCTTTCCATCCAGTTTTCCGTTCAGATGTGAACTAGCAGGTGACGGAGGGTAGGTATCCAACCCCCGTGATCACGTTGGGCGATCGTCGCGGTGGCCGTCCCGTGGACCGCGGGAGCGGGAACGGGCCGTCCCGGGATGATGATCCGCAAAACTTGGGATCAGGGCGGCGGGTGGGGCGGGAGTTGGGGCCGATCTCTCGTACAGTTTGCGCCGTGGGATCTCTGCGTAATCCGATCGGGCCGCTTCCCTCCACCATTTACTGGCGACGGAGGGCAGTAGCGGCGACGCTGATCGCGCTGCTCGCGTTGCTGGTCCTATGGGCCGTCACCTCCCGTGGCGGCAAGGGGAACCACGACGACTCCAGGGCCCACGGCTCCGGTCCCACCGACGCGATCACACCAGGACCCTCGGGTTCCGGCCCTGCCATCAGCGAACAGCCCGGCGGGCGCGACGAGTCGGGTGACTCCGGCGGAGGCGACAGCGGCGGCGGCGGCGACTCGGACGCGGGTTCCGGCGGCTCGGGCGGCGGCAACGACGGCTCCGGCAAGGCCGGTTCCGGTTCGGGCGGCGGCACGGGCGGCGGTTCGGGCGGCGCCGGAGGCAGCGGCAGCGGCGGGACCGCCGGACAGCAGCTCCCGGCCGGCTCCTCGGTCCCCGACTGCACGCCCGGCGCACTGCAGTTGACCCTGAAGAGCGAGGTCAGCTACGCACCCGGCGAGAAGCCGAAGTTCCGGCTGATCGCCAAGAACACCTCCGCCACCGCCTGCAAGGTCGACTTCGGCCCGAAGAACGCGGTGCTCACCGTCACCGAGGCCGGTGGCGACGACGACGAGGTGTGGTCCTCCAAGGACTGTCCGCGCAACGCGGCCGCCGTGCTGCTGAAGGTCCCGGCGGGCTCGACCGTCGTGCACACCGTGGAGTGGAACCGCGCGAAGAGCGCCCCGAAGTGCGCCACGCCGGCGCCGGGGAGCGCCGGCCCCGGCACGTACCTGGTCGAGGCCAAGGCGCCGGGCGAGCCCGTGCAGCGCGCCTCGTTCGTCCTCGCGAAGGACTGACCCGGCACTGAAACGCCCCCGCGCGCCCCCCCGAAGGGCGCCCGGCCGCGGGGGCTGCACCCCCGCGGCTGCGGGGGCTACACGTACCGTTCGAGAATCGACGACTCGGCCAGCCGCGACAGGCCCTCGCGCACACTGCGCGCCCGCGCCTCCCCGACCCCGTCCACCGTCTGGAGATCGTCCACACTCGCCGCGAGCAGCTTCTGCAGACCGCCGAAGTGCTCCACGAGCCGGTCGATGATCGCCCCGGGCAGCCGCGGCACCTTCGCCAGCAGCCGGAAGCCGCGAGGCGAGACCGCCGAATCCAGGGTCTCGGGGGAGCCGCTGTAACCCAGTGCCCGTGCGACGACGGCGAGTTCCAGCAGCTCGGTGTGGGACAGCGCGTCCAGCTCGGTGAGCGCCTCCGCCACCGTGCGCGACCGCTTCGCGGTCGGCTCCGGCACGTAGTCGCGCACGACCAGCTCGCGCTCCGGCTCCACTCCCGCGATCAACTCGTCGAGCTGGAGCGAGAGGAGCCGGCCGTCGGTCCCCAGCTCCACCACGTACTCGGCGATCTCGGTCGCGATCCGGCGCACCATCTCAAGACGCTGCGCGACGGCGGTCACGTCCCGGACGGTCACCAGGTCCTCGATCTCCAGGGCGGAGAGCGTGCCCGCGACCTCGTCGAGCCGGAGCTTGTACCGCTCCAGCGTGGCGAGCGCCTGGTTGGCGCGGGAGAGGATCGCGGCCGACTCCTCCAGGACCCGGCGCTGCCCGTGCACGTACAGCGCGATGAGGTGCATCGACTGCGAGACCGAGACCACCGGGAAACTGCACTGCCTGGAGACCCGGTCCGCCGTGCGGTGGCGGGTGCCGGTCTCCTCGGTGGGGATGGAGGCGTCCGGGACCAGCTGCACGCCGGCCCGCAGGATCTTGGTCATGTCCTTGTCGAGGATCAACGCTCCGTCGAGCTTCGCCAGCTCGCGCAGCCGGGTCGCGGTGAATTCCACGTCCAGCACGAAGCCGCCGGTGCACATCGACTCGACGATCTTGTCCATGCCGAGCACGATCAGCCCGCCGGTGTTGCCACGGAGAATGCGCTCCAGGCCGTCCCGCAGGGCCATTCCGGGCGCGACGGCGGTCAACGAGGCGCGCATCAGCGCCTCGTTACCGGTGCCTTGGCCGGACTTTCCGGGCGATGCTGCCCGGTCGCTGGCTGCCACTGCACTCCTCCGGTCACAGGTTTGCGGTGCCCTTTGGGCCTCTCGTCCGGATCGGGTCTGATCCGGGCGGAACACTCCACGTCCCTCATACCGTTCGTACGGACGGGCGAGACCAGGGCAAAGTCTACCGGCGTGCGCCGTCCTCCTGGGGGGCCTGTGCACGAGACCGGCGCGGGAGGACTCTCAGCGCGTCGCCCATGTTGGCGACTTCCGTGACTTTCATACCGGCCGGGACCTTCCCCGGATCGGTCGGGACCAGTGCGTGCGTAAAGCCCAGACGGTGCGCCTCGGCCAGTCTGCGCTGGACCCCGGTGACCCTTCTGACCTCGCCCGCGAGCCCCACCTCACCGATCGCCACAAGATTCTTGGGCAGCGGTGTGTCACTCGCCGCACTGGCCAGGGCCAGCGCGATCGCGAGGTCCGCGGCGGGCTCGGTGAGCTTCACGCCGCCGACCGTGGCGCTGTAGATGTCCCGCTTGCCCAGCGAGCTGATCCGGCCGCGCTGCTCCAGTACGGCCAGCATCATCGACACCCGGGACGTTTCGAGCCCCGAGGTGGTGCGCCGGGGTGAAGGGATCTGGGAGTCGACCGTGAGCGCCTGTACCTCGGCGACCAGGGGCCGCTTGCCCTCAAGGGTGACGGTCAGGCAGGTGCCGGGCACGGGTTCGTCACGGCGGGTGAGGAAGAGCCCGGACGGATCGGCGAGGCCGGTGATGCCCTCGTCGTGGAGCTCGAAGCAGCCGACCTCGTCGGTCGCCCCGTACCGGTTCTTCACGCCGCGCACGAGCCGGAGCCGGGCATGGCGGTCCCCCTCGAAGGACAGCACCACATCGACGAGGTGCTCCAGCAGCCGGGGCCCGGCGATCGCGCCGTCCTTGGTGACGTGGCCGACCAGCAGGGTCGACATGCCGCGCTCCTTGGAGGCGCGGATGAGCGCCCCGGCGACCTCGCGGACCTGCGCCATGCCGCCGGGCGCGCCCTCGATCTCCGGCGAGGCCACGGTCTGCACGGAGTCCAGGACCAGCAGGGACGGCTTGACCGCGTCCAGATGGCCGAGGACTGCGGACAGATCGGTCTCGGCGGCCAGGTACAGATGGTCGTTGATCGCCCGGATCCGGTCGGCGCGCATCCGGACCTGGCTCGCGGACTCCTCCGCGGTGACGTAGAGCGTGCGGTGCTCCTCGCTCGCCGCCTTGGCCGCCACGTCCAGCAGCAGCGTGGACTTGCCCACGCCCGGCTCGCCCGCCAGCAGCACGACGGCACCGGGCACCAGCCCGCCGCCCAGCACCCGGTCCAGCTCGCCGACACCGGTCGAGCGGGCGGTGGCCTGCCGGCTGTCGACCTGGCCGATGGGCAGGGCGGCGGTGGAGACGCGGCCGGCCGCCGTCGTCCGTACCGCGGGGGCGCCGCCGAACTCCTCGACCGTCCCCCACGCCTGGCACTCGAAGCAGCGGCCGAGCCACTTGGCGGTCGTCCAGCCGCATTCCGTGCAGCGGTAGGACGGCCGGTCCTTCGCGGATTTCGTACGGGCAGCCATGGCGCCACCGTATAGGTGACCTCGGACAGTCCCGTCCGGCGCGGTGCCGCCTGAGGGAGCGCACGCCCCTTCCCGCCGTGGAATCGGGGAATCCTGTCCGATCCTGTCCGCTTTCAAGGGATACGTTCACCCGTAAGGGTTAAATCTACTCAAGGGGCGCCAGGGCCATGCCCCGTCCTGCCTACGGTCGCAAGGTGACGAGCAGCAGACTGGAGACGCCCACGAGCACCCCCGGCGCACACCGGACGCAGCACCGTGCGCCCCACTCCTCACCGAAGAAGCCGCCTGCCCGTTACGAGCCGCATCTCGACGGTCTGTTCACCTACTGCCTCTCCGTGCTCTGCGACCACGACGCCGCCACCGACGCGCTCGGCGGTGTGCTCGCACTGGCCGAACGGCAGGGCGGACGGTGTCCCACGGACGAGGAGGAACGTAAAACCTGGCTGTACGCGCTGGCCAGGTGGACGTGCCTGCGCAGGCTCACCGAGCAGAAACAGGGCCGCCAGGCCCACCGTCAGCACGACAAGCCGCGGGCGCGCGGGAAGTCGGCGCCGGAGAACCACCACGCCCCCGCCCAGGCCGTGCAAGGAGTGCGCGCAGGACGGCGTACGCCCCCACCTCCCGTGGCCGCCCACGCACCCAGGACCCCCGCCGCACCGCCCCGCTCCGCGGTGCCCCAGTCCGCGATGCCGCAGTCCGCCCCCGCCCCGGAGACCCCCGCGGCCGCCGAGGCGCACCGCCGCGAGCTGGCCCAGCTGGCCTGGCCCGAGGCCGCGGGCACCACCCCCGAACAGCGAGAGGCGCTGGAGCTCGCGGTACGGCACCGGCTCACCCCCGTCGCGGTCGCCGCCGTCCTCGGTCTGGAGGCCGCTGCCGCCAGGGAACTCCTGGCCGCGGCCGCCTGTGAGGTGGAGCGGACCAGGGCCGCGCTCGCCGTCGTCGAGTCCGGCGGCTGCCCCACGGCGGGCAGGCTCACCGGCGACCGGCGCATGCTGCTCTCCGCCACCCTGCGCCGCGAGCTCGTACGGCACGTGGACGACTGCCCCCGCTGCCGCCGCGCCGCCGAGCGGGCCGGTGCCGAGGGCCCCTGGCCCGGTGCGGCCGTCGCCCCGGCCGCCGCGCTGGCGGTCGTCGAGGCGCCGCGCCCGTCCGCGTACGTGGCCATGATCCACGCCCAGAAGCATCAGAAGAATCGGTCCGCCACTCCGCGGTTCGACCGCGCGGGCTTCCCGATGGACCCCAAGGACCACGCCGCGCGCCGGGACCGGCTGCGGTCGAGGGTCATGACGACGACGGTCGTCGCCACGGTCGTCGCCGCCCCGGTGATCGCCCTGTGGTCCGCCTACCGCGGCGCACCGCTCATCGGCGAGGGGCACGACGGGTCCTCGGTCACCGCGACCGAGAGGGACGGGAGCCGCGACGGCGACCCGTACGGCCGCTACGAGAACGCGGGCAACGCCACCCCCGAGTCCGGCCCCCGCTTCACCGACGACGACGGCCTCCCGGACGTCTCGGCCGAGGTCATCAGCGTGGACCCGGAGGCGGGCCCGGACACCGGGCCGCACCGGGCGGGCGGGCTCACCGTCGAGGCGCGTCTCTCCGGCGCCACCACGATGATCACCCTGACCGCGACGGAGGCCGGCCCGGTCGCCTGGTCGGCCCGGACCTCCGCGTCCTGGCTGCGCCTCAGCAGCTCGTCCGGGAAGCTCGCCGCGGGCGGCAGCGTCACGATCCGCGTCCTCGTCGACCGCGGGCGCGAACCGGCCTCGCACTGGACCGCACGGATCGTCCTCGCCCCCTCGGGCTCGGTCGTCGTGATCCACGGGTACGGCGGGAGGCGCCCGTCGGGCGGCAGACCGCACCCCTCGCAGCCCTCGCGGCCGGGCGGCTCGCTCCATCCGCGCCCGCCCGCCCCGTCGGACCCGCCGCCGTCCTCACCGGACCCCACGGAACCGACACCGGACCCGACCGAGCCGACACCCGGCCCGACGGACCCCACCACGACACCGACGGACCCGGGCGGGCCGGGCCAGTCGCCCGGCCCCTCGGCCCCGACCGGCCCGGCAAAGAGCCCGAGCGTCCCGCCACCGGCGAACTGAGGCGCCACCGCCCGTCGGGACCACGCCGGACCGGCCCGTCGGGACGCCCGGCTACACCGGACCGGCCTGTCGGGACGCCCGGCTACACCGGACCGGCCTGTCGGGACGCCCGGCTACACCGGACCGGCCCGTCGGGACGCCCGGCTACACCGGACCGGCCCGTCGGGACGCCCGGCTACACCGGATCGGCCGGGTGCGGCGCCATCGGCAGCAGCGAGGAGAGCCGCTCCTCGCACAGCCCGGCCAGCCGGTCGTATCCCTCCTTGCCCATCAGCTCGGTCAGCTCGGGGCGGTAGGACACGTACACCGGCTCCCCGGCCCCGTGCGCCGACGTCGCCGAGGTGCACCACCAGTGCAGGTCATGACCGCCGGGACCCCAGCCCCTGCGGTCGTACTCACCGATCGTCACCTGGAGCACCCGGGTGTCGTCGGGCCGGTCGATCCAGTCGTACGTACGGCGGACCGGCAGCTGCCAGCACACGTCCGGCTTGGTCTCCAGCGGCTCCTTGCCCTCCCGCAGCGCCAGGATGTGCAGCGAGCAGCCGGCCCCCGCCGCGAAGCCGGGCCGGTTCTGGAAGATGCAGGAACCCTCCCAGCGCCGGGTCTGGCGCTCCCCGTCGTCATCGGTCTGGACCCAGCCCGACTCCGTACCCACATCGTGGAACTGCCACAGGTCCGGGGTCAGCCGGGCGACATGACCGGCCACCCGCTTCTCGTCGTCATCGTCCGAGAAATGGGCGCCCAGCGTGCAGCACCCGTCGTCCGCGCGACCCGCCTGAATGCCCTGGCAGCCGCTGCCGAAGATGCAGCTCCACCTGGACGTCAGCCAGGTCAGGTCGCAGCGGAAGACCTGCTCGTCGTCGGCGGGGTCCGGGAACTCCACCCACGCTCGCGCGAAGTCGATCCCCGTCTCGTCGGGCCCGTTGGGCCCCTCTGTCTCCGGCTGCCGCATCTCCTGCTTCGTTTTCTGCTTCTTCGTGACTTTGTCCGGCTTCGCCTTTTTCGTCTTTGGCACGCGCCCAGAGTAAGACCGACCGGCGCATGGGGGCGGCGTCGCGGGGCTGGGCACGCGCACCTGCGGCGTTGTCGTCGCTCAACAACGCTCCGCGTCGCCTCGGTCCTCCGCCTCGCGGCCGCACGCACCCGGCCCCGCTCCTTCTTCCACCCCCATGCGCCGGTCGGTCCGAACCGACCGCCGCAGTAGCGTTCGTCGTATGAGACTCGGAGTCCTCGACGTGGGGTCGAACACGGTTCATCTGCTGGTGGTGGACGCGCACCCCGGCGCCCGCCCGCTGCCCGCGCACTCGCACAAGGCGGAGCTGCGCCTGGCCGAGCTCCTCGACGAGGGCGGCGCGATCGGCCCGCTCGGCGTGGACCGGCTGGTGGCGACGATCGCCGACGCGGCCCAGGCCGCCGAGGACAAGGGCTGCGAGGACGTCCTGGCGTTCGCCACCTCCGCGGTACGGGAGGCGAGCAACGCCGACACCGTGCTGGCCCGGGTGCGGGACGAGACGGGCATCGACCTCGCGGTCCTCAGCGGTTCGGAGGAGGCCCGGCTCACCTTCCTCGCCGCCCGCCGCTGGTTCGGCTGGTCGGCGGGCAAGCTGCTGGTCCTGGACATCGGCGGGGGCTCGCTGGAGATCGCGTACGGCATCGACGAGGAGCCGGACGCCGCGGTGTCGCTGCCGCTCGGCGCCGGACGGCTCACCGCCGGCTGGCTGCGGAGCGATCCGCCGGACCCGGCGGAGGTCAAGGCGCTGCGCCGGCACGTACGGGCGAGGATCGCCCGCAGCGTCGGCGAGTTCACCCGCTTCGGCCGCCCCGACCACGTCGTGGCCACCTCCAAGACCTTCAAGCAGCTCGCCAGGATCGCGGGCGCCGCCCGCTCCACCGAGGGGCTGTACGCGCAGCGCACCCTCAGCCGCAAGGCCCTGGAGGAGTGGGTGCCGAAGCTGGCCGCGATGACCGCCGAGGAGCGCGGGGGCCTGCCCGGCGTCTCCGACGGACGCTCCGCCCAGCTGCTGGCGGGGGCCCTGGTCGCGGAGGGCGCCATGGACCTCCTGGGCGTCGAGGAACTGGAGATCTGCCCCTGGGCGCTGCGCGAGGGCGTCATCCTGCGCCGCCTGGACCACCTGCCGGCGCAGGGAGCGGTGGTCCTGGCCTGACGGCGGCCGCGGACGGTCGCGGGAGGGCCATGGCCCTTCTCACTTTCCGCCCGGCTCTCTCGGCGCACCGCACCGCGGCCCGTACGCTGGCTGCGTGGCAGAACCAGTGGTGCGCATCCCGGATGCGAAGGTCGCCCTGTCGACGGCCTCCGTCTATCCGGAGTCGACGGCGACGGCCTTCGAGATCGCCGCGCGCCTGGGGTACGACGGCGTCGAGGTCATGGTCTGGACGGATCCCGTCAGCCAGGACATCGAGGCGCTGCGCCGCCTCTCGGAGTACCACCAGGTGCCGATTCTCGCCGTTCACGCCCCCTGTCTGCTGATCACCCAGCGCGTCTGGTCCACTGATCCCTGGGTCAAGCTCCAGCGGGCGCGGGTGGCCGCGGAGAAGCTCGGGGCGTCGACCGTCGTGGTCCACCCGCCGTTCCGCTGGCAACGGCAGTACGCGCGTGACTTCGTCACCGGGATCTGGCTGATGGCGGACGAGACCGATGTGCGGTTCGCCGTCGAGAACATGTACCCGTGGCGCTACCGGGACCGGGAGATGCTCGCGTACGCCCCCGACTGGGACGTCACCAACGACGACTACCGGCACTTCACCGTGGACCTCTCGCACACCGCGACCGCCCGCACGGACGGCATGGCGATGGTCGACCGCATGGGCGACCGGCTGGCCCACGTCCACCTCGCCGATGGCAAGGGCTCCGGCAAGGACGAGCACCTGGTGCCCGGCCGGGGCGACCAGCCCTGCGCCGAGCTGCTGGAGCGGCTGGCCCGTACCGGCTTCGACGGCCATGTCGTCGTCGAGGTCAACACCCGCCGGGCGATGTCCACCGCGGAACGCGAGGCCGACCTCGCCGAGGCGCTGGCCTTCACCCGGCTGCACCTCGCGTCGTCCTCCGCCCGGATGCCGCGCTCATGACGGCGGGCGACGGCGGCGCGAGCCCCAGACGCCGCGGCCGCCCCTCCCGCACCGAGGCGACGGCCGGCCCCGATGCCCGCACCCGCATCCTGGAGGCCGCCCGCACCGAATTCGCCGAGCGCGGCTACGACAAGACGTCGGTCCGCGGCATCGCGAAGGCGGCCGGCGTGGACGCGGCACTGGTCCACCACTACTTCGGTACCAAGGACGAGGTCTTCGCCGCCGCGATCGAGGTCTCCTTCGAGCCGGCCCTGGAGATCGCGGACGTCCTCGGCGGCGGCACGCAGGACCTGGGGGAGCGGCTGGCGCGCTACTTCATCGGGGTGTGGGAGAACCCGGTGTCCCGGGCCCCCCTGCTGGCGGTCATGCGTTCGGCGATGACCCACGAGGCGGCGGCGAAGGTCCTGCGCGACTTCGTGCTGCGGCGCCTGCTGGGCCGGATCGCGGAGCAGGTGGAGGTCCCCGACGCCACCTTCCGCGCGGAGCTGGCCGCGTCGCACATGGTGGGCATCGCGGTGCTGCGGTACGTGATCCGGGCGGAGCCCCTGGCGTCGGCGGACCCGGAGAAGATCATCGCCATGGTGGCGCCCACCCTCCAGCGCTACCTGGCGCAGGACTGACCCCATCCGGCGCGGGATCCCCGATCCCGGATTCCGGACACCCTGTCCACATCCTGGCGCGGAGGCGTACGCTCGGAATCAGTCTTTACTGTCGAAGGAGCGAGAGACGATGCCCCAGCTGAGGTCCCGCACTGTCACCCACGGCCGCAACATGGCGGGCGCCCGCGCCCTTATGCGGGCCTCGGGCGTAGCGAGCGAGGACATCGGCAAGCCGATCATCGCGGTCGCCAACTCCTTCACGGAGTTCGTCCCCGGCCACACCCACCTCGCCCCCGTCGGCCGGATCGTCTCCGACGCGATCAAGGCCGCGGGCGCGGTGCCCCGCGAGTTCAACACCATCGCGGTCGACGACGGCATCGCGATGGGCCACGCCGGGATGCTCTACAGCCTCCCGTCCCGTGACCTGATCGCCGACTCCGTCGAGTACATGGTCGAGGCGCACTGCGCCGACGCACTGATCTGCATCTCGAACTGCGACAAGATCACCCCGGGCATGCTGATGGCCGCGATGCGCCTCAACATCCCCACGGTCTTCGTCTCCGGCGGCCCGATGGAGGCCGGCCAGGCCACCCTCGTCGACGGCACGGTCCGCAAGCTCGACCTGATCAACGCCATCAGCGACGCGGTCGACGAGAGCGTCTCCGACGCGGACATGCTCCGTATCGAGGAGAACGCCTGCCCGACCTGCGGCAGCTGTTCCGGCATGTTCACCGCCAACTCGATGAACTGCCTGACCGAGGTCCTGGGCCTCGCACTCCCCGGCAACGGCTCCGTCCTCGCCACGCACACCGCCCGCAAGGCGCTGTACGAGGACGCCGGCCGCACGGTCGTGGAGATCACCAAGCGCTACTACGAGCAGGACGACGAGACGGTCCTGCCGCGCGCCATCGGCACCCGCGCCGCGTTCGACAACGCCATGGCGCTGGACATCGCCATGGGCGGCTCGACCAACACGATCCTGCACCTGCTGGCCGCCGCCCAGGAGGCCGAGCTGGCGTACGACCTCGACGACATCAACGAGGTCTCGCGCCGGGTCCCCTGCCTCTCCAAGGTCGCCCCGAACGTGGCGCCCGGCGGCACGTACTACATGGAGGACGTCCACCGGGCCGGCGGCATGCCCGCCATCCTCGGCGAGCTCCACCGTGCCGGTCTGCTCAACGAGGACGTGCACTCGGTGCACTCCGACACGCTCGCCGAGTGGCTCAAGAACTGGGACATCCGCGGCGGCTCGCCGTCCCCGGAGGCCGTCGAGATGTGGCACGCGGCCCCCGGCTGCGTCCGCTCCGCGACCGCCTTCTCGCAGTCCGAGCGCTGGGAGACCCTCGACCTGGACGCGGCCGGCGGCTGCATCCGCGACCTGGAGCACGCGTACTCCAAGGACGGCGGCCTCGCGGTCCTCAAGGGGAACCTCGCCGTGGACGGCTGCGTCGTGAAGACGGCCGGCGTCGACGAGTCGATCTGGACCTTCGAGGGCCCGGCGGTCGTCTGCGAGTCGCAGGACGACGCCGTCGACAAGATCCTCCGTAAGGAGATCACGCACGGCGACGTCGTCGTCATCCGTTACGAGGGCCCGCGCGGCGGCCCCGGTATGCAGGAGATGCTGTACCCGACGTCGTTCCTCAAGGGCCGCGGCCTCGGCAAGAGCTGCGCACTGGTCACGGACGGCCGCTTCTCCGGCGGTACGTCGGGCCTGTCCATCGGCCACGCCTCGCCGGAGGCGGCGTCGGGCGGCACGATCGCGCTCGTCGAGGACGGCGACCGGATCCGGATCGACATCCCGAACCGCTCGATCGAGCTCCTCGTCCCCGACGCCGAGCTGGCCACCCGCCGCGAGGCGCTGAACGGTGTGTACGCGCCGAAGAACCGCGAGCGCAAGGTCTCGGCGGCGCTGCGCGCCTACGCGGCCATGGCGACGAGCGCGGACCGCGGCGCCGTCCGCGACGTCTCCAGGCTCGGCTGACCAACTCCGCGTCCGGCCCCTCCCCGTGAGGGGCCGGACCCATGTCCGGGCCCCGGAGCGCCACCACAGGCGTCCCACGCGTCCCGCCATGGCCCAAAAGCTACTCCCTGTGACCAGGTGATCGCAGTAAGCTCGCACCCTTGTCCTGCATGATCATGATTGGGGGAGTATGCGTACTTCTGTACAGCGCTCAGTGGTCACCGTCTCAGCCGTCGCCGCCCTCGCGGCCCTCGGTGCGGTCCCGGCCGGCGCGGCTCCGGCCGCCGCCACTCCGGCCGGTGTCTGCGGATCCGGGTACACCCAGATCGACTCGCACGCGTTCCGGGACTCGTCCGTCGAACTGGCCCGCGTCTACCTGCTCTACAACGCGACCACCAAGTACAACTGCGTCGTCACCTTCCACGCCTCCGCCACCAACGGTCAGGCGCTGACCACCGGTGCCTGGCTCGACGTGGACGGGGACGGCAAGGACCAGGCCAAGGACCAGGGGACGTACTCCTCGTACGCGGGCCCGGTCCGGCTCGCCGCCGGCAGCCACTGCGTGAAGTGGGGCGGCATGATCGAGGTGGGCGGCGGTACGTACTCGTACACGAGCCCGTGGAGTCACTGCGGCTGACGCGCGACGGCGCTGCGTCCGTGAGAGCGGTCGCAGCGCCACCGTCCGGGCCCTGGGACAATCGACCTCGTGAGCGAGAACAGCGAGACCCCCGACGACACCGCGCCCGGCACCGCCGAGTCCGCGACGGCGCCCGACGGCGCCACCGCGACCGCCTCCGGTCCGCAGCCCGAGCCCATCCGCTTCTTCGGTACGACGTGGGTCGCCCGCGACGGCAACTACGGTCTGCGCCGCGCCGGGGTCGCCGTCGGATCGCTCGCCGCGGCCGCCGCCTCCTGCTTCGTGCTGCGGTTCGCCTACCAGGGTCTGGAGATCGCCGACGTCGGCAGTTTCGTCGGCCTCCTGGTGGTCCTGATGTTCGCCGTCTGCAGCGCGATCGCCTTCCGCAAGACCTGGGAGGGCTTCAGCAGCCGCCCGGCCGACCCTGCCCGCGAGGACAATCTGCGCGGCCTCAAGACCATCGGCTTCATCGGCGGACTGCTCGCCTACTTCATCCGTACGCTCACCGAGGCGCCGGGCGAGAAGCTCCGGCGCGCGGAGTACGAGGCGGCCCAGGTCCGGTACGCGAAGCGGCGCTCCGCCCGGACCGGGAATCCGGCAGCCCGCAAGACGGCCAGGGCGAAGAAGCCCCGCCGCAAGTAGGGCGCCCCTCCGCGACGCCGCGAAATGCCTGGCTCCGGCAGCCGCGCGGAGGCAACCATGGGCGCATGGCCACTACGGATATCCCGGACCCCAGCCCGTCTCCGCGCCCCTCGCCCGCACCCCCGCGCGCCCTGTCGTTCGACCGCGCCGCCGCCCAGTACAGTGCGGCCCGCCCCGGCTACCCGGACGCCCTCCTGGACGCCGTCGAGGAACTCGCCGGCCGGCCCCTGCGAGGCGCCCGCACCCTCGACGTCGGCGCGGGCACCGGCATCTCGACCCGCCGGCTCCACGACCGGGGCGCCGACGTCGTCGCCGTAGAACCCGGCCCCGGGATGGCGGCGGAACTGCGCAGGACCCTGCCGGACGTCCCGCTGGTCCGGGGGGACGGCAACCGCCTGCCCTTCGCCGCGGCTTCGGCCGACCTGATCACGTACGCCCAGTCCTGGCACTGGACCGACTCCGCCCGCTCCGCCCCCGAGGCGATGCGCGTCCTGCGGCCGGGCGGTGCGCTGGCCCTGTGGTGGAACGTCGCCGACTCCGCCGTCCCCTGGATCGCCGAACAGGGCGCGCGGCTGCTCGCCTTCTTCGCCGCCGAGCTGCCCGAGGTGGCCGGGCCCGCGGCGGTGAACGTCGGTGCCCACGGCTCGGCCGTGTCCCCCCGCGACCTGCCGCCCGAGCTCACGTTCGTACACCGTCGCGTGCCCTGGACCCGGCGCGTCCCGTTGACGACCCACCTCTCCAACCTCGGCAGCCACTCCGCGTTCCTGGTCCTCGGCGACGAGCTCGCCCGGCGCTTCCTCTCCGAGGAGCGTGAGCACCTCGCGCGGCGCTTCCCGGACGGCACGGTGGAGGAGACGTACGTCGTCGAGCTGAGCGTGGCCATCCGCTGAACCGGGAGGCGCGGAGGCCACGGGTCCCTTGACGGTAGGACACCGCCGGGACAATATTCATCACATGATGAATTCTTCGGGCGTCGCCATCGAGGCCCGCGGCCTCACCGTCGTACGAGGCAACCGCACCGTCCTCAAGGGCCTCGGCTTCACCGTCGAGCGGGGCGGGATCACCGGGCTCCTCGGCCCCTCCGGCTGCGGCAAATCCACCCTGATGCGGGCCGTCGTCGGCACTCAGGCCAAAGTCACCGGCACCCTTGACGTCCTGGGCAGCCCGGCCGGCCATCCCGCCCTCCGGCCGCGGATCGGGTACGTCACCCAGGCACCGTCCGTCTACACGGACCTCACCGTCCGGCAGAACCTCGACTACTTCGCGGCGATCCTCCAGCCGGGCCGCCGACACCGGGAGGCCCGCCGCGAAGCCGTCACCCACGCCATCACAGAGGTCGACCTGACCAGCCACCGCGACGCCCTCGCCGGCACCCTCTCCGGCGGCCAGCGCACCCGCGTCTCCCTCGCCGTGGCGCTGCTCGGCACCCCCGAACTCCTCGTCCTGGACGAACCCACCGTCGGTCTTGACCCGGTGCTCAGGCGCGATCTGTGGAGCCTCTTCCACAGCCTCGCCGCCGAACGGGGCACCACCCTCCTCATCTCCTCCCACGTCATGGACGAGGCCGAGCGCTGCCACCGGCTGCTCCTGATGCGCGAGGGCGAGATCCTCGCCGACGACACCCCCGAGGCACTGCGCGCCGGCTCCGAAACCGACACCGTCGAAGAAGCCTTCCTCCACCTGGTCGACGCGGCCGCCACCCGTCAGGAGAACGCCCGATGAGCACGACCACCACCCCGGCCACCGGCACCTCACCCCTCAGCGTCGCCCGCACCCTCGCCACCGCCGCCCGCGTCCTGCGCCAGCTGACCCACGACCCCCGCACCATCGCGCTGCTCCTGCTGATCCCGGTCGTCATGATCACGCTGCTGCGGTACGTCTTCGACGGCAGCCCCAGGACCTTCGACTCCATCGGCGCCTCACTGCTCGGCATCTTCCCGCTGATCACGATGTTCCTGGTGACCTCCATCGCCACCCTGCGCGAACGCACCTCGGGCACCCTCGAACGCCTCCTCGCCATGCCGCTGGGCAAGGGCGACCTGATCGCGGGCTACGCCCTCGCGTTCGGCGCCGTCGCCGTCCTCCAGTCCCTCCTGGCGACGGGCCTCTCCGTCTGGGTCCTCGGCCTGGACGTCACCGGGTCACCGTGGCTGCTGCTTCTGGTCGCCCTGCTCGACGCCCTGCTCGGCACGGCGCTCGGCCTGTTCGTCTCGGCCTTCGCGGCGTCCGAGTTCCAGGCCGTCCAGTTCATGCCGGCCGTGATCTTCCCGCAGCTCCTGCTCTGCGGACTGTTCATCGCCCGGGACCAGATGGCACCCGTCCTCGAAGCGATCTCGAACGTCCTGCCCATGTCGTACGCCGTCGACGGAATGAACCAGGTCCTGCACCACACGGACATCACCGGAGACTTCATCCGCGACATCGTGATCGTGGCGGGCTGCGCGCTCCTGGTCCTCACCCTCGGCGCGGCCACCCTCCGCCGCCGCACCACCTGACGGGCCGGTGCGAGGATGGCGGGCACGAGCACCGAGAACAGCCGGCATCGATAGCCGCCGGCACCGCCCGGAGGGTGAACCGCATGACCCAGACAGTCGCAGTCCTCGGCACCGGCAAGATCGGCGAGGCCCTGCTCAGCGGCATGATCCGGGCCGGGTGGCGCCCGGCGAACCTGCTGGTCACCACCCGCCGCTCCGAGCGCGCCGAGGAGCTCCACAACCGTTACGGGGTCGACTCCGTCAGCAACGCCGAGGCCGCCGGGCGCGCCGACATCCTCATCCTCGCCGCCAAGCCCCAGGACATGGGCCGCCTCCTCGACGAGCTCTCCGCCCATGTCACCGCCGACCGCCTGGTCATCAGTGCCGCGGCCGGCATCACGACCGCCTTCATCGAGGACCGCCTCACCGAGGGCACCCCGGTCGTCCGCGTCATGCCGAACACCCCCGTCCTGGTCGACGAGGGCATGTCCGTCATCTCCGCGGGCAGCCACGCCACCGGCGCACACCTCGCCACCGCCGAGGCGATCTTCGGCGGGGTCGGCAAGACCCTGCGCGTCCCCGAGTCCCAGCAGGACGCGGCCACCGCGCTCTCCGGCTCGGGCCCCGCGTACTTCTACTTCCTCGTCGAGGCGATGACGGACGCCGGCATCCTGCTGGGCCTGCCCCGCGCCCAGGCCCACGACCTGATCGTCCAGGCCGCCATCGGCGCCGCCGTGATGCTCCGCGACAGCGGCGAACACCCGGTCAAGCTCCGCGAAGCCGTCACCAGCCCGGCCGGCACCACCATCAGCGCCATCCGCGAACTGGAGAACCACGGCGTACGCGCCGCTCTCATCGCGGCCCTCGAAGCCGCCCGCGACCGCAGCCGCGAGCTCGCCTCCGGCAACGGCTGAGCTACCGCGCGGCGGCCGCGATCAGCTCCGCACTGCGCACCACCTCCGCGAACCCACCGCCGTGCAGCGACACGGCGGTGGCCCGCGCCAGCTCCTGCGCGCCGAGCGTCCACCCCCACGGACCGGCCCCGTCGAAGGTGTACGTCGCATCGAACGCGAAGAACACCTCGTAACCCAGGTTCCCCGCCATCCGCGCCGTCGTCTCCGCGCACATATTGGTCTGGATCCCCGCCACCACGATCTGCCGCACCCCGCCCGCGCTCAGCCACGCCCCCAGATCGGGCGTCCCGTAGAACGCCGAGTTCACGCTCTTCGTCACAAACAGCTCGGGCCCACCGCCCTTTCCGCGCCGCTCCTCCACGTACGGCTTGAAGTCGTTCCCCGGATATCCCACCCGCAGCGGCGAGTCCGGCTTCGGCGAGTCATGCCGTACGAACACGACCGGCCGCCCGCTCGACTGCCAGGCATCGATCAGCCCGGCGATGTTCCGGTCCGCCGATGGGTTGTTCCGCGGCCCCCAGTACTCCGCCTCCTCGAATCCCTGCTGCACGTCCACCACGACCAGCGCTGCGTTCTCCGCGATATCCATGGCTACGATGCTGCCGCCCCGGCCCCCGGCGTCCCAGAGGTCAAAAAGCCATCGATCGATGCTTTACTGCCAGCATGGCCACGCCCCCGAGCCCCGCCCCGGCCGCGCCCCCGGCCCCGTCCCGGATCGCGCTCGTCTCCTTTCCGGGCATCCGCGCGTTCGACGTCTCGGTCATCACGGAGGTCTGGGGCGTGGACCGCACCGACCGGGGCGTCCCGGCATTCGACCTGCGCCGCACGGCTGCCGCCCCCGCCCCCATCCCGCTGCGCGGCGGCCTCTCGCTCGCCCCCGACCGCACGCTCGCCTGGCTGGCCCGCGCCGACCTGATCGTGGTCCCCGGCCTCGACGACCACCTGACGCCGGCCCCCGCGCCGGTCCTCGAAGCGCTCCGACACGCCCATGCCCGCGCCACACCGATCGCCGCCCTCTGCGGAGGCGCCTTCACGCTCGCCCAGGCGGGGCTCCTGGACGGCCGGCGGGCCGTCACCCACTGGAACCTCACCGACCTCCTGCGCACCCACCACCCCGGTGTGACGGTCGTTCCCGACGCCCTCTTCGTCCACGACGACAACCTCTGGACATCCGCGGGCACGGCGGCGGGCATCGATCTCTGCCTCCACCTCGTCCGCATGACCCATGGCGCGGAGGCCGCGGCGACGATCGCGCGTTCGATGGTCACGGCTCCGTTCCGTACCGGCACCCAGGCGCAGTTCATCGAGCACCCCACCCCGCACACCGACCGCGACGCCGACGCCCTCGCGGCGGTACGGGCCTTCGCCCTGACTCATCTGGCCGAACCGCACACGGTGGCCGGCCTCGCCGCCCGCGCGGGCATGTCCCCGCGCTCCTTCGCCCGCCACTTCCAGGCGACCACCGGCACCGCTCCACTGCGCTGGTTGATCACCCAACGCATCGCCGCAGCTCAGAAGCTCCTGGAGCGCACCGATCTCCCCCTGCCCGAGGTCGCCCGCCGCACCGGCTTCGGCAGCGAGATCACCATGCGCCAGCACTTCGCGACCCACCTGTCCACCAGCCCCCGTGACTACCGCCTGGCCTTCCACCACAGCCCGGCAGGACCTGGGGTTGACACGCCCGACCCGCATCCGTAATGTGCTCCGAGTTGTCCGAAGTGAGCGCCGACCCCGGTCGGTCCCCGGACAGCCATTCCGCAGTAACCACAACGAGCGAGCGACAGCTGTCGCCTGCCTCTGCGTGCACATTCGCGAAATGAGGAATCCACGTTCGAAGGAACGTGACCCCGATTAGCGTCGGGGCCCTGGATTCCGCTAATGTCTCACTCGTCGGAACGGCCCAACGGCCGGGAAGGCAAGCCCCACTGACTGGGAATCAGGCCCGAAAGGATCTGATAGAGTCGGACTCGCCGGAAAGGGAAACGCGAAAGCGAAGAACTGGAAAGCGAAAATTGCGAGGCCCGCTTCGACCGGGAATCGGACACGAAAGAGTCTGATAGAGTCGGAAACGCAAGACCGAAGGGAAGCGCCCGGAGGAAAGCCCCAGA
>NZ_JBVJHB010000027.1:0-84865 GCF_055587045.1 Streptomyces sp. NPDC048671
GACCAGCCCCGCACTCTCAGTAACGTCCACTACACACTGAGAGTCACCAAACACCCTGCCTGACCTGCAAGAACGTACTAAATCACCGGCATTGCAGGTCAGAGGCTTTTTTTGCTGTGCACCGAGCGCAGATTCCTCACAAATCTGTCACGTCGTCCTCATCGGCAGGTTGCTTCGTCCTCGCTGAAACCGAGTAGAGAAGTGAGGTGGTCCGAGGCGACGCGGAGGTTCTCGGGGCTCGGTTGGACGTACGTCCGCTCAGTGGAAGTGGCGTTGGCATAGGAGGAGTCGGACAAACTCGCGGGCACCCCACCGCGGACCGCCGCTGATCGGGTGCACGACGACCCGTCACTGCTGCGGACCGGGCAGCCACCGGCGCCCCCCAGGAACTTACTGAACTGGTTACGAGCCTCGATCCCGTTCTCAACGACGACGTGGTCTTGGCCGCGCTCGGGCGAGCCACCGTCCGGCCTGCCCCGGGCCACCGGGCAGCTCCGGCGCGACCGCTGCCGGCAGCGATGGGCGGCCTGCACCGGCCGCAGCGCCGTCGCTCAGGTCCGCAGCGGCACCAGGGAGGCGCCGTTGTGCGCGAAGTCCCACCAACCTTGACCCGGAATTACAGGGCTCCCGGCACGGCACGACCGCTTCGCAGAGGCCGACTAGCCGAGTGCTCGCCGGATGGCACAGTGAAGCTGTCTTCCTCGCAAACACGGCGGGCCGGTCGGAAGGCCGGTGCCGCATCCTGGGCAAGCCCCGGCGGCCGCTTGGCTCTGACCGGGTTGCCGGAGCAACAGGCCACCGCCGACCGTGAGCGCCTGGCTGGCATCTTCCCGGCCGCGTACGGTCTGCGCATGACCAGGACCACACCGGCCAGACCAGCGTCCGTGGAGGCCGTCTTCCCTGACCTGGCCGCCCATCGGGGCCGGACCACGCGACTGCACCCCAGGCCGGGGCAGCCCGGTAGGCGCGACAGCCATGTCGGTGGTCCGATGGTGTGGCCGGACGGCGACCCTTGGCCGGTTTGCCACGAGCCCCACCGGTGCGAGACCGAGGGGTACGTGCCGGACGAGATCCGCAGCGCCCGAGCCACAGGCACCTGGCCATCGAGCCGGTTGTGGTCCGGTGCCGAAACGCCTGGGAAGGATGGGCCCGTGCCGTTCCTGGGCCTCGCCCAACTCTTCCGCCGGGACATCCCCGGCCTGGCTGCCGGTCCCGACGACGCGGACCTGGTACAGCTCTTCCGCTGCCCGTTCACCCACGGTCCGTACCTGGAGCGCCGCTACCGCCTGAGGTGGCGACGTGCCGCGGAGACCGAGTGCGCAGAACGCACTCCACCAGCCCCACCAGAAGTGCCCATGCTGCGATGGGAGCACGAACTCCCCGAACCGTGCGTCCTGCATCCCGAAGAGGTCGACACCTATCCCTGGGCGGAGGGCGACACGCTGCCCGCCCCGTTGATCGCCCGTATCGACGCGTGGGACGAAGCCCAAGTGGCGGATCACGGCACCGACGCCCCCAGCTATCAGGACGACCTTTCGATCCCGCCCGGATGGCGGGTCGGCGGCTTTCCGAGTTGGGCGTCGACGGGCCCGATGGTCATCAACTGCGAGTCCTGTGCGGCACCGATGCGGCTGCTGCTGACTGCCGGGGGCGACGAGATGGATGCCGCCTCGCACAGCTGGGTACCGCTGGAAGACCGCGACCCGACCCTGCGGGGGATGGCCTCGATCCGGGGCGGCCGGTCCGTTGCCCAACCCACTCGGCTCCGCTTCGGCCGGGACCGCGACCTGCACGTGTTCACCTGTCCAGCCGCCCCGATACACCCGCCCCAATGGGTGCTCTCCTAGCCGGCCGGATCATCCATCCCGACTCACGTTCCCCACCACCCCAGCACGATCAACCATCAAGGACTCGGCGTCTTGCCGCATACCGTGCACGAACTCGTTCGGAGTGTGGGCTGAGGAGAGTGCGGCGTGTTGTCGCATGAGGCTGACTTCTCCCGTGGTAGCCGCGCCTACCTGGGTAAGCGTCAGATCAAGTCGGTCGAGCCGGAAAAGAAGGGCCGCAGAGGCGGTCGGCCTCTCCGTCGCGACGCCGAGCTCGACGAGGCGAGGAACGCCGTCGAGCGCCGGATCAACAAGCTAAAAGCGTGGTGCGGCGTCGCCACCCGCTTCGACGAGAACCCAAATCTACAGTGCCCTATGATCAGCGATCATGGCCGCCAGGCCCGTCAGACATCTCAATTGGTCCCCCACTGCGGAGATAGTCGTTGGCGACGTACTGCGGTGCGGGTTCAATGCCTCTGTGAGTAGCTACTGGACACCTGCCCATCACGCCGTCGAGTTCGAGGACGCGGAGACTCTTGCGCGGTTGCTCGCCGACGGATCCGATCCCGACGAGGTGTTCGCCAACATGACGCTGCTGATACACGCAATCGACGTTGAGGGCGATGGCGCAATGCAGAGTGGCGAGCCGCTCACTGTGCATACCACCGCAGTGTTGCTGGCCTTCGGAGCCGATCCGGAGCTGCCAGGTCCTGATGGTGTCGTGCCTATGGACGTGGCCACTCGCTACGGCCACGACCTCGCAGTGAAGTTACTGCGAGCTCACATCAGCACAAGAGTCTGCGGTAGCAGATGAGAGTGCGGGCGATGCTCGTGAAGGCGAGGAAGTGCTCGGCTTCGCACTCGTAGCGTCGGTGGAGACGGCGGCAGCCGGCGAGCCAGGACATGGTGCGTTCGACTGTCCAACGGTGGCGGCCCAGCCGCTGCGAGGGCTCGATGCCTTTCCTCGCGATGCGCTGCTGGATGCCGCGCTGGCGTAACCACCGCCGCAGGTGGGTGTAGTCGTAGCCTTTGCCGGTGTGGAGTTTTCCGGGCTTGCGGCGCCGACATCCGCAGCGGGAGCGGATCGGCGGAATCCCTTACACGAGGGGGATCAAGGCCTGGCTGTCGTGCAGGGTGGCGCTCGAGATTCCGACGGACAGCGGCGGACCGGTCCGCTCAGTGATTAAATGGATCTTTGACCCACACCTGCCCCGATCGGCAGGACTCGGACCCGTCAGGCCCCCCTTTTCAGGGCTCGTATGTTCACTGAGTCGATCGCGCAGCGAGACCAGTCCAACTCGCCGCGAGAGCCGAGTTCGTCGAGCACCACGCGGTGGAGCTTGGCCCATACCCTCGCCTTCGACCACTCGGAAAAACGCCGATGAGCGGTCGCACCAGACGGGCCGAACGAAGCTGTGGGCACCTGCTTCCACGTGCAGCCTGACGTGGCCACGAAAACAATCGCGGCGAGCACCTCGCGATCACCATGCCGACGCCGACCGCCCCCCTGAGGCCGCGACGGCGCCTCCGGCACCACCCGCTGGAACAACTCCCACAACTCGTCCGGCACCAGCCGCTCAACGATCCCCACCATGACCGACAGCCTACCGATCGCGCCAAATGAGATGACTTCTTAGCTTGATCTTTAACCTGTACGGCGTGGGCGTGGGGTCGGTGACTTCTTTCCAGTGCGGCGAGGTGCCCAGGGCACAGGAGGATTCGGAAGTTTCCCGTCCGCATGGTCCGGTCGCAGAATTAGGCCATGGCGTGATTCCCGACCTTTCCGTGTATCGCGTCCCGCTCCTATGGTGTCGACACCTTGCCGGCAGCTCGCCGGCACGCTGACGGCACCAGATTTGCGGGAGAAGGCGGCACGCCATGGGACGTGGACAGAGAGTACGGGGATTCTTCAAAGGGAGATCAGGAAGGCGATTATCCACGCTGGGAGCCGTCGCCAGTGTTTCCCTGGCATCCGTAGTGGCAATGCCTGGCACATCCGAAGCCGCTGCCGCCACGGCTTATAACGGAACCTGCGGCAGCGGGTACAAGGTCATCGACCAGGCGCGTGTTTCGAGCGGTGCGACAATCTATCTGACCTACTCCAGCGCGACGGGAAACAACTGCGTCGTCACCATTCTGGACACCTTCGGCACGAAACGCTGGCTGGACACCTACGTGGGGCGGTCCAGCGATCTACAGATCGACGAGGACCGGGGCTACTACAGCCAGTACGCGGGTCCGGTCTTCGTGTACGCGAAGGGGACCTGCGTCATCTGGGGTGGAACGGTGGAGGAAGACGACGTTCACCGGGGGCCCGACCACTGCGGGTAGACACGTCGGTACACCGGGGGTCCGGGGGCCACAGGGCCACCTGCGGGCGACCACCGTCCGGATTCACTGATGCGCCCGGAAAGGGCGCCGAAAGGCAGGGCCGCACATGAGACTGAAGCACATCATCAAAACAGCGGGCGGGCTGAGGGCCAAGAGAAGTATCGCCGCAATGGGAACAGCGGGGGTACTGGCATGCGGGGCCGTGATAGCCGTCCCGGGCACGGCGCAGGCCGCTGCTTCCTATAACGGCGCGTGCGGCGCCGGGTACGGCGTCATCGATCAGATGGATCTCGGTGCCGACGGCAGAGTATTCCTCACCTATTCGAGCGTGACGGGAAACAACTGCGTCGTCACCATGCGCAACGTTGTTGGTCCCAAGGAACCCATGCAGGCCATGATCAGCATCTCTGGTGTGCCCAATTCGTCGGTCATGGACTACGGCAGTTACACCTCGTATGCGGGGCCCGTCTATCTCTACGCACGAGGCTCCTGCGTGGACTGGAGTGGATTCTTCAGGCTGGAGCGGGTCCGCTACAACGACCATTGCGGATGACAGCCCCGGCACGATGATGAAGAGCCTTTGTCCGGCGGCAACGTCAGCGATGGTGTCGTTCGCGTCGGGGACACCGTTCGCCGTCCGGCCGGACCATGGACTCCCGCGGTGCATGCCCTGCTTGCCCACCTGCATGAGGTGGGATTCGGCGCGGCGCCTCGCTCACTCGGCATTGACGACCAGGGGCGTGAGGTCCTGACCTTCATGCCGGGAGTTGTGGTCTGGCCCGACCGGCTCTCGCTGATGGAACCCGCTCGACAACTGGCTCGCGTTGCGCGGCTGATCCAGGAACTGCGGGCCCCGGCTCGCGCCTGTGGGATGTCGCATACGCCATTCACGGGTTCATCCCGCTGTCCGCGCATCCGGACCGGCAAAGCCCGGACGCGGCGGACCGACTGCGAGTCTTCTTTCCTGCGCGACCAGGCGGCCCAAGGCCCAACCCTGGGCAAGGCTGAAGGCCATGGCGACGCCTGGCGAAACGATGCCGAATACATCGAGCAACGCGAAGACCAGTGGATGCAGGCTTTACTCGCCCGCTGAGGCATCAGTGCCCGTGCCTGGCTCCCGGCGTCGAACGACATCTCGAGATGTACGGCGGCTTGAACCACGGCCGGATCGACGTCAATCGGCTGCGGACGGTGCTGGCCGGGTTGTCGCTGCCGCGTTTCGACGGCGGACGCCTGGTCCTGGCGGTCGATGTGTCGCCGTGGCTTCGGTCGGACGCGCCGTGCTCGGACAAAGAGGGCGAATGCCGCGTCCATGCAGGTAGGCGCGATCCTTGCTGGAGCTGTAACCCTTGTCACCCAGCACATGGTCGGGCCGGTGCGTCGGCGGCCGGGACCGTGGCGCGGGATGCGGATGACGTCCATGACCTGCTCGAATCGGGTGCAGTCGTTGACGTTGCCACCGGCGAGGGCGAATCCGAGGGGCCGGCCCTTGCCGTCGTGGGCGAGATGGCCCTTCGGGGTCAGTCCGCCACGCGATCGTCCGAGGGTCTGATCGTGCAATTCGTCCTCCCCGTCCGCCCCTTTTACGGGCGTCGGCCGCGTGCTGGTGGGCCCGGCGCGACGTGGAGTCGACCGTGGCGTCCCGTGCCCACCTGCGGAAACCGCCGTGAGATCTCACGGCCAGGACGTCTGGCCACGCCAGCCGGATCGCGTCATGTGAGGCCAGGATTCCGGAGGACCGGAAATATCTGCGTCTCCCCTCGTCTCACACATCTCTCACAAACGGGGAGCGCGCGGGAGCCTCTGACCTGGACGATCGCTGTCGCCACGGACCAGGGCGGACCCGGCGGACATTACATAGGCTGGGGAGCATGGCCTACGAGATTCCGGTGACGCAAGCCCGAGCTGAGCTCGCCGAACTGATCAACCGTGTCGTCTACGGCGGTGAGCGGGTGGTCGTGACGCGGCACGGCAAGCCGCTCGTGGCGTTCGTATCGGCCGCTGACCTGGAGCGACTTGAGAGCGAGGAGGCGGCGGAGCAGGAGCAGGTGATCAGCCCGGTCTCCTCGATCGGCTCTTCGCCGTCCGTTCCCGGCGAACGGCACCGCTTCGGAATCGCCGCGGAGCACCGGCGACAGCACGATCCGGGGAACTGACACGGAAACGCCGTGCACCCCCGGCCCGTGAGAGGGCGGGGGTGCACGGCGTGTCCTGGAGGTGTCAGCCGGACAGTGCGGGGTGGCGCTCGGGTTCGGCGGCTTCGGCGGCGGAGTGCGTGGTCGCGGCCTTGCGGCGGCCGCCGATGAGTACCGCGGCCAGTCCCAGGGCGGCCCAGAGGACGAGGGCCAGGAGCGCCCGGCCCGCCGCGTTGCCGTCGAAGAACGCGACGGACCGCAGCAGTGATCCGCTCGCGCCCGGCGGCAGCCACTGGCCTATCGTGCCGACCGGCCGGGGGAGCAGTTCGGGTGCGCTGGTGACGCCCGAGAAGGGGTTGCCCACCAGCACCATCAGCAGCGATCCCAGCCCGACGCCCGCCGTGCCGATCAGCGCGGCGAGCCCGGCCACCGTCGCGCCGATCGCGAGCACGGTGAGTCCGAACGCGCCCGCCTCGCTCCACCAGTCGCCGGTCATCACCCCGAGCCAGCTGTCCGTGAGTGCCGCGGACACCATGCCCACGAGGGCTGCTACCCCGAGCAGGGCCGTGGCCGCCCGCCCGCCGCGCAGGCCCAGCAGGGTCACCGCGGCGCCGGCGGCCACACCCGCGATCGCCAGGGGCAGGATGCTCGCTCCGAGGACGCTGCCGCGCGGATCCGCGGCCGGCGCC
Source organism: Streptomyces sp. NPDC048671 (assembly GCF_055587045.1). Taxonomy (NCBI): domain Bacteria; kingdom Bacillati; phylum Actinomycetota; class Actinomycetes; order Kitasatosporales; family Streptomycetaceae; genus Streptomyces; species Streptomyces sp. NPDC048671. The sequence goes on from NZ_JBVJHB010000027.1 coordinate 6,982, forward strand.
GCCACCACGTCCGTGACCGGGACCACGGCGCCGTCCGGGGCCTGGGCGGTGACCGCGTCGTGCAGCAGCTGGGCGACCACCGGGCTCGCCGCGGACGCGGTCAGCAGTTCGGGGCCCTTCGCGGTGACTGCCACCGCGCCGTATACGGACCGGTGCTCGATCGCGGTACGGGCGGCGGCCCCGGAGCCGTAACGGTGGATCTCGAAGGCGCCGTCGAGCTCTTCGAGCCGTTCCTGGAGCTGATCGGCGGCCGGTCCGGAGCCGACGACGCCGACGGGCAGCTCGCGCGGGGCCATCCGGGCGGCGGGCCAGGCGAAGGCCCAGAGGGCGAGGGCCACCACGGCGGGCACCAGGAGGACGACCGCCACCAGGCGACGGTTGGGGGCAGTGGGCATGGCGGACGCCTCGATTCAAAGAGAATGATCGTTCGTTTTACGTAGGGCCCACTGTCCCGCCGGGGTCGGGGGCTTGTCAAGAAAGAACGTTCGTTTTAGATTGAGTGCATGGCCCGTGTATCCCAGGAACACCTCGATGCCCGCCGCCGGCAGATCCTCGACGGCGCCGCGCGCTGCTTCGCCCGCGACGGGTTCCACGGCACCTCGATGCAGGACGTGCTGAAGGAGGTCGGGCTGTCGGCCGGCGCGGTCTACCGCTACTTCAGCGGCAAGGAGGATCTGATCGCGGCCATCGCCGGGGAGGCGGTCGGGGGTGTCCGGCAGGCGTTCGAGCGGGCGGCCCAGGGCAGCCCGCCGCCCACGCCCGATGTGCTGATCGGCCGTGTGGTGCGCACCCTGTTCGCCGAAGGCGTGGACGGCGGGCGCGGGCTGGACCGGCGGGCGTACGCCGGACTCATCGTGCAGGTGTGGTCCGAGGTCCTGCGCAGCGAGCGACTGGCGGCCACCCTGACCGAGGCGTACGACGGGCTGCGGGCGTCCTGGTCCGAGCTGGTCAGGCTGTACCGGGAACAGGGCGTGCTCACCGCCGATGTGCCGGACGAGCGGGTCGCCCGCACACTGATCGCCACCGCCCAGGGATTCATCGTCCAGATGGCCATGTTCGGTGACCCCGGCCCCGAGATCCTGGAGGACGGGCTGCGCGGGCTCATGTCCATGAACGTGCAGAAGATCAGTTAACGCGTCGGAAAAACTCCGGAACCGCCGTCCGCTTCGAGCCCGGCATACCCGTCGACATCGAACTCGTCGCCCTGGCCGGAGGGCAGATCGTTCCGGGCCTGCGCGGCGGGACCGGAGGTACTCTCGATGGCTGAACTCCATCGCGCCGTGTACGCGGACCTGTTCGGCCCCACCACCGGCGACCGGATTGACCACTGGGGCATCGTCAAGGCGGACATCGGCATCCGCGACGGCCGGATCACCGGCATGGGCAAGGCCGGCAACCCGGACACCATGGACGGCGTCCATCCGGAGCTGGTCATCGGCCCGGAGACCGAGATCATCGCGGGCAACGGGAAGTTCATCACCGCGGGCGCCATCGACGCGCATGTGCACTTCATCGCGCCGACCCTCATGGACCAGGCACTCTCCTGCGGCATCACCACGCTCGTCGGCGGCGGCACCGGTCCGGCCGAGGGCACCAAGGCCACCACCATCACCTCGGGTCCCTGGCACCTCGCCCGGATGTTCGCGGCGTTGGAGGCGTACCCCCTCAACATCGGTCTGCTCGGCAAGGGCAACACGATGTCCCGCGACGCCATGCACTCCCAACTGCGGGCAGGCGCGCTCGGGTTCAAGATCCATGAGGACTGGGGGGCGACGCCGGCCGTCATCGACGCCTGCCTCGGCGTCTGCGAGGAGACCGGCGCCCAGCTGGCCATCCACACGGACACGCTCAACGAGGCCGGGTTCGTCGCCGACACCCTGACCGCCATCGCCGGGCGCACCATCCACGCCTACCACTCGAAGCCGTCGAGGACCTGGAGGACGCGGTGGGGCCGCTCGACCTCATCCTCGTCGAGTCCGGCGGCGACAACCTCACGGCCACCTTCTCCAAGGGGCTCGTCGACGCCCAGATCTTCATCATCGACGTGGCCGGCGGGGACGACATCCCGCGCAAGGGCGGGCCCGGTGTCACCACCTCCGATCTGCTCGTGATCAACAAGACGGATCTGGCCCCCTACGTCGGCTCCGACCTCGGCCGGATGGCGCGCGACGCCGCGCAGCAGCGGGGCGAACTGCCCGTCCTGCTCACCTCGCTCACCTCCGGCGAGGGCGTCGGACCCGTCGTCGCCTGGGTACGGGGGCAGCTCGCCTCCTGGAACGCATGAGCGTCCGGGCCACCGCCCGCATCACCGCCGTGCGCGACAGCCGCGGCGCCACCGCGCTGCCGGTCCTGGAGAGCGAGGGACCGCTCGCCCTGCGGCGGACGAGGTCCGTGTCACCCGGACCACCGTCGTAGGCGCGATGAGCGCGCCGCTCGGTGGCGACCGGCTCGCCATCGAGGCGCGGGCCGAGCCCGGAGCCCGGCTCACCGTCGACTCGGCCGCGGCCGCGGCCACGGTCGCCCTGCCCGGCCCCGGCCCGGGATCCGCACCCGCCCACTACGAGGTACGGCTCACGGCGGGGGAGGGGGCCGGGCTCAACTGGCCGCCGGAACAGCTCGTCTCCGCGCACGGCAGCGAACTGATCATGCGGACCACCGCCGGACTCGCGCCCACCGCACGGCTGGTGCTGCGCGAGGAACAGATCCTCGGCCGCCACGGGGAGAGTCCCGGCACCCTTTTCAGCAGGCTCACCGTCCGCCGCGCCGGGCGCCCGCTCCTCGACCAGCAGGTGGCGTACGGGCCCGGCGGCTGGGACGGCCCGGCCGTGCTCGGCGGCCATCGGGCCGTCGGTCAACTGCTCGTCGTGGAACCGTGATTCGACGACAAGGCCCCGGAGAGCAGGCTGCTGGGGCCGACCGCCGTGCTCACCCGCCTCGCGGGTCCCGCCGTGCTGGTGACCGTGGTGGCCGCCGACGTGAGGGAACTGCGGGCCGTGCTGGACCAGGCGCACGACGAGCTGACGGCCGCGGCCGGCTGAACCCCCGCTCACCCCGTCCGGTCGTACCGCTCCAGCCAGGCGTCCTCCGCCGCGTAGTCGAAGAGCCCCGTGCCGTACGCCCGCACCATGGCGGGATAGGCGTCCGTCCAGTCGCGTCCCGCCAGGTGCGCGGTGATCCACTCGACGGACTCCGGAAGCGACTCGGCATACCCCGTCACCGGCCGGTAGCCGAGCTCGCGTTCGGCGGCCGTCATGTCGTACACGATGGGATGCGGGGCGCCCCAGGGCGACAGACCGACGCCGTCGGGCGCGGCGGCGCCCGGCATCAGTACGGTCTCGGTCTCCCGCCCCAGCACCGCGTCGACCGCCTCGCCGATCTCCGCGACCGTCGGCGCCTGCGGATCGGCGGCGTTGAGCACCCGGGAGCCGGGCCGCAGGGCGGCCAGCCGGATCAGTTCGGCGGCGTTGGCGGCATGAAGCGGATGGAAACGCGAGCTTCCCCCGTACGCCAGCACGCGCCGGGCGCGGCCGTCCAGAGCGCGTTTCACGAAGTAGAGCTCGCGCGGTGAGCGGCAGTACGGACCGTGAACGGCACCCGCCCGCAACAGCGTGACGGGCAGCGTGTCCCCCGCCGCGAGGAGATCCTGTTCCAGCAGGATCTTCCGCGTCCCGTACGTGGCCTCGCCCGGCGGGACGGTGGGCTGCGACTCAGGGATCGGCACCGGGTAGCACGGCGACCCGTCGGGTTCGCCCTGCGTATCGAAACTACGGCCGCGCTCGTCCTCGTACACCGCACCGCTGGAGACGACCACGGCCGACCCGATCCGGTCCGCGAGGTCCGTCAGCTGCCGGGCGTGCTGCCGCCCGTACGCCACCATGTCGACCAGTACGTCGCAGCCGTCGCCGAGCGCCGCCGCGAGCGCGCCCTCCTCGTCGCGGTCCAGTGCCGCCGTGCGTACCCCCTCGTCCCAGCGGTCGTCACGGCCGCCGCCGCGCGAGGCCGCGGTCACCGTCCAGCCGTCCTCGACGAGCGAGCGCACCGCGGCCCGCCCGATCTGGCCCGTCGCTCCAAGCACCCATGCGTGTCCTTTGCCCATGCACCGCACGCTAGGTCGAGTGCGGAGCCCGCACCAGCGGGGTTCACGGACCGCGAATCCGCCCTCAGCGTCGCAGTTTCGGGAACTTTCCCGGGCGTTCCGCCTGTTCGGCGGCCTTCACCTTGGCCGCGTACTCGTCGACGTACTCCTGGCCGGAGAGGCCGAGGATCGCGTACATGATCTCGTCGGTGACCGCCCGGACCGCCGCCTTCTCGTTCTCCAGACCGGCGTAGCGGGAGAAGTCCAGCGGCCGGCCGAAGCGGATGGTGACCTGCCTGATGCGCGGTAGGACCTTGCCGGGGGGCTGGATCTCGAACGTGCCGACCATGGCGCACGGCACCACCGGCACCTGCGCCCTGATCGCCATGACCGCGACCCCGACCTTGCCCTTGTAGAGCCGTCCGTCGTGCGAACGGGTGCCCTCCGGATAGATGCCCAGCAGCTCACCCCTGCTCAGCACCCCGAGCCCCTCGCGGATCGCCGCCTGCCCCGCCTCCTTGCCGGACCGGTCCACCGGGATCTGGCCGGCGCTCCGGAAGAACGCGGCGGTCAGCCGGCCCTTCACACCGGGACCGGTGAAGTACTCCGCCTTCGCGAGGAAGGTGATGCGCCGTCTGATGATCGCGGGCATCAGGAAGTGGTCGGAGAACGACAGATGATTACCGGCGACGATCGCCGCACCGTCCGCCGGAATGTGCTCCGCGCCCTCGATGACGGGGCGGAAGAACAACCGCAGCAGCGGCCCCAGGACGACGTACTTGAGCAGGTAATAGAACACGGGGCGGCTCCCAGTTCGGCCGGATCGGCTCCACAGCTGCGTTTTGCCAGGTCAGTGGAGACCCCAGCAGAGGACACCTTATGTGCAGCCGCCGTCCCGTCCACCCGTCATCGGGCGGGTCGATGCCGCCCCTGTGCCGGTTCTGCCCGGCCGGCGTAGTCGCGGGTCATGACCCCGCAGAGCGGCTCACCGACGCGCTCCCCGGGGTCCGTATCGGGGTCAGGCGGCGCGGCGCTGTTCGTGGACGGCCTTCATGAGGTCCTCGATGGCGGACCGGGCCTCCACGTCGCGCTCTTCGTCGATCGCTTCGAGCGCGGCGGCCGCGGCCTCGCGGATGTGGTGCGGGAGGTTGTCGGCGGCGGTGAGCCGGTAGGCGGCCTGGCGGCGCGCCGTGCGCTCGTCGGGGTGCACCGCGTCGGGGCCGGAGAGCGGGAACACGGAGACCCCGTAGGCGGATATCCCCAGCACCACCATCTCCCCGATCCCGTCGGCGTACCCGAGCGCGACGGCCTTCCCCCGGTCCTCCTGGATCGTCGTGATCATTCGGCGGCGCGAGAGGACCGTGCCCAGGGCTGCGCCGCCTCCCAGCGAGAGGCCGCAGGTGATGGCGAGGAACGGTCCGTCCCAGACGAAGCCGGTGAATGCTCCGAGTACCGCGAGGGCGACGGTCCATGCGGCCGCCCCCCGATGGCTTGTCGTCTCCGGTGCGGTGTCCATGGGGGGAGTGTGCCATCCGGTGGCGACACAACCGCGTCCGGGCCCGAGGTCCGGCACCGGCCGACCGATACCGCCGCGGAGGCGGGCACGGCACCGCCCCCTGCCGGATGTCCGGCAGGGGGCGGGCCGTCGGATGACCAGTCCGCCCGGTCGGTCCGGGCAGTCGGGAAGGTCAGGGGGCGGTGCCCCAGGCGAGCGCGCCGGTCACGTAGACGCCGATCTTCGACGCGTCGGCGTAGCTCGTGGCCGTCGAACGGCTGTAGTCGTCCGTCTCGTCGAAGTTGGACCAGTCGCTCTTGTTCAGCCGCAGCTGCATCTCACCCGTGGAGGCGCCCGCGGCGAGCGTGCCGCTGCCGAAGCCGACCTCCAGGTAGTGGCTGGCACCGGCCGCCGAGCTGCCGGAGGACTGCACACCGCGGGTCAGGTTTCCACAGCCGATCACCGCGTAGTCGCACGCGGTGTCGAAGGTGGACGCCCCGGCCTCGGGGGTGAACCAGTACCGCACCTTCACCGTGGACAGGTCCACCGAGGTGCTGCCGGTGTTGACCAGTTGCAGACCCATCCGGATCTGGTTGTCGGTGGCGGAGGAGTCGGTGTTCTTGTACTGGACCTTCAGCGTGCCCGTTCCGGTGCCGCCGCCCGCCGACGTGGTGGCGGAGACCGCGGCGGAGGCCGCCGACACATTGCCGGCCGCGTCCTTGGCCTTGACCGTGTAGCTGTAGGCGGTCTCGGCGGTCAGACCGGTGTCCGTGTACGAGGTCGTGGTGGTGGAGCCCACCCGCACGCCGCCTCGGAACACGTCGTAGCCGCTCACCCCGGTGTCGTCGCTCGACGCGGTCCAGGACAGCGAGACGCTGCCGCTGGTCTTCGCCGTGACGGTCACTCCGGTGGGCGCGGTCGGCGCCTGGGTGTCGCTGTCATTGCCGCCGCCGCTGCTGCCGTCGAGCGCCGGGTAGGCGTTGCGGATGAGCTCCTGGAACTGCGCGGAGAACCAGTGACCCGCGAGCGGGGAGTTCGGCAGGGCACCGGTCAGGCTGTTGCCGTTGCGGCCGTTACCGGTGTACGTGGGGTCGCACATCCGGTCGAAGCCCTTGCCCTCGTCGTTGTCGACGGGGGCGCTGTTGCCGTCCGACTCGCCCGGGGGCTTGGCCCAGACGTACGCGTCGATGCCGGGCTCGGGGGCGGTGGTGGGACGCTCGCCGATGCCGGCGCCGGTCTGGTTGCACCAGTTGCCCGCGTGGATGCGCCGGTCGACCCGGCCGCCGTCGATGTAGGCGTCCACACTGGTCTGCGGCCCGGGGCCGGCGGGCCGGTCGCTGCCGCCCCAGCCGTTGCGGGCCGTGTCGATCAGCATGCCGATGTCCGAGGCGAAGCCCTGGCTCACCAGCTCGGTGCGCAGCGCCTGGGCGAACGACAGCTCATCGACGTAGTAGTTCCAGTCGACCCACTTGGACTGGCGGACGTCGGTGCCGTTCACCGTGTCGGTGACCTTGAAGTTCGGCTCCTTGAGAGCCGAGTAGTTGGCCGTGTTCACGATGAAGCCCGTGACGTCGGCGACCGTGGCGCCCTCCGACGTGGCGGCCTTCTTGAACTCCTGGGCCGCCGGGACGAAGTTGGAGTCCCAGCCCAGCCAGCCGTGGTGGGCGGCATCGACGTAGTTGTAGACGTTGGGAATGGCGCCGAGGGTGTGCAGGGCGTAGCCGACACCCTTCTCGTAGTTGCCGTTCGCCTTCATGACCGCGCAGGCGTCGGTGGAGCCTTCGGAACCGCCCGCGTTGGTGACCAGGTTGGGCAGCGAGTCCGGCTCGATGATCGTGACGATGCGCAGGTTCGCGTACGCCGGGTCGGCGAGGATCTCGGAGATCGGGCCGATGTAGTCGTCCTTGTACCGGTCCAGCTCGGTGGGCCCGAGCTCACCGTTGGACGCCAGCGCGGCGCAGTCCCGTCCCGGCAGGTCGTAGATGACGACCTGGAACAGGTTGGCGCCCTGGTCCAGTGCCGTGTCGAGGTGCTGGCGCAGGCTCTTCGCCTCGGCCGAGCCCTCGATGGCCGCGATGCGGTCCATCCAGACGAAGCCCGGTTCGTCGGCGATGGAGCTGCCGCCCGGTTCGGCCGCCGCCTTGGCGGACCAGTCGGGGTTCACGTATGCCGTGGCGCCCACGTAGGGGTTGTCCACCCGTGCCGCCGCCGATGCGGGGGTGGGGATGGCGACCGCCAGTGCCGCGCCCATGGCCAGGGCGGAGAGTGCGGCCAGTCTTCGGCGTAGCCCGTGCATGATGGTGCCTCTGGTACTCATTGCGGCTCCGTGCTCCTCTCGTACGTCTGCGGAAGCTCCCGCAGACGGGTTCGTGGGGGTGCTGCCGGGGGTGGGCCCGGTCGGGGCCCGCCCCCGTCGTCCGCCGTCGGCGGGGACGGCGGCCCGTGGTGGGTCGGTGAGGTCGTCGGTGGTACCCCGATGGCGGGTACAGCGGGGCGGACGGGCGACCCGCCATCGGGAGTGCGGTGGGCCGGCCGGCCGGGTTCAGCGGCCGGTCACGGTGCGGTGCCCGAGACCAGGGCGCCGTCGACGTACACGGCGACCTTCGAGGTGTCGGCGAAGGCTGTGTCGGCGGTCCTGCTGTAGTCGTCGGACTCGTCGAAGGCCGACCAGTCGGCCTTGTTGATCCGCAGCTGGAGCTCACCGGTGGAGGCGCCCGGGGCCAGGCTGCCGCCGGTGAAGCCGACCTCCAGGTAGTGGTCCGCGCCCGGTCCGGGGGATTCGGCCGGCCGAACCCGGTGGGTGACGGTGCCGCAGCCGATCACCGCGTAGTCGCACGCGGTGCCGTACGAGGCCGCACCGGACTCACCGCTGAACCAGTAGTGCAGGGAGACCTCGCTCAGATCGACCGCCGTGGTGCCGGTGTTCACGAGTTGAAGGCCGGGCCTGATCTGGTTGTCGCCGGGCGACGCGTCGTTGTTCTTGTACTGAGCCTTGAGCGCGCCGGTCGTCCCGCCGCTCTCCGGCTCCGTGCTCGCGGCGAAGGAGAACTCGTTCATCCCCAGGCCCTGGCCGCCCTGCCAGATCTCGAACCCGGCCTCCGCGTCGATCAGGTAGTGCGCGGGGCTGATCGAGCCCCGGCCGACACCGTCGTCGATCAGGCCCTTCACATTGAAGTCGGTGAGCTCGGTGGCCCCGTTCTGCAGCACGTACGAGATCACCTTCCAGCCCGAGGCGCCCGGCCCGGTCCACACGTCCCAGGTCCGGCCGTCGAGCTGGACCGTGGCGGTGCGGGACCCGATGGGCTGGACGCCGCCGCGATGGTTCATCCAGATCATCAGCTCGGTGCCGTCCGGCTGGTCGTCGGTGACCGGCGCCGAGTTGAACCAGAGGTCCATCGACACGTTGTACGCGCCGGAGCCGACCTGGGTGGTCGACCAGTCGGTACGTACGCTGCCCAGCTCGTCGACCCGCAGCGGCAGCCCGCTGTCCGCCGTGCACAGGCCCCAGTGGCAGCCCTTGTAACTGGAGGGATACGTGGCCGGGGCGCCGTTCGTCGGCAGCGAGAACGAGGACGTGGTGACGCTCCAGGCCCCCGTGTCCGGGTCCACGTCGACGCACTGCTCGGTCTCGGAGTTCCACTCGTTCTGCTGGTAGAGGTACTCACCGCCCTGGAGTTCGGTGGTCCCCCACGGGGTGCAGTCGGTGACCGGGGCCGCCGAGGCCGGGGAGGCGCCGGTGAGCATCGCTGCCGCGGCGAGGAGGAAGGCTGCCAACGCTCCGGTCAGAGCCGGGAATCGGGGGCCGGTGCGTCCGGCTGACGTGCTTCTGACGTGGTGGCCGCTCATGGCTCGATCCCCCAGGCAAGTGTCCCGCCCACGTACGCCGCGACCTTCGACGCGTCGCCGTACACGGTGTTGGTGGCGTGGCTGTAGTCGTCGCTCTCGTCGAAGTTCGACCAGTCGCTCTTGTTGAGGCGCAGCTGGAGCTCGCCCGTCGAGGCGCCGCCGGCCAGGGTGCCCGCGCCACCGGTGAAGCCGACCTCCAGATACCGGTCGGCGCCGGTCCCCGGGCCGGCCGCGGCGACCACCTTGTGGGTGATGTTCGCCGAGCCGAGCGCGGCGTAGTCGCAGTACGTGCCGAAGGTGCTCGGGCCGCCGTCGGAGGAGAACCAGTACCGGACGGTCACCGTGGACAGGTCGACCGGGGCGCTGCCCGTGTTCAGGACCTGGAGGCCCATCCGGATCTGGTTGTCGGTGGCGGAGGAGTCGGTGTTCTTGTACTGGACCTTCACCGCACCGGTGCCGGAGGAACCGCCGGACTCCGTGGTGGCGGTGACCGCGGCCGACAGCGCCGAGGTGTTGCCGCCCGCGTCCCGGGCGGCGACGGCGTAGCTGTACTCGGTGGCCGGGGCGAGATCCGCGTCGGTGAACGTCCGCGCGGTCGCGTTGCCCGCCAGTACCCCGTTGCGGTACACGTCGTAGCCGGTCACCGCGACGTTGTCGGTGGCGGCCGACCAGGACAGCGACACACTGCTGCTGGTCGTGGCGGTCACGGTGAGCCCGCCCGGCACCGTCGGCGCCTCGGTGTCCCCGCCGGTCCCGCCGCCCTCCACCAGCAGCTCCGCGTAGATCGCGAAGGCCAGTGCGAGCGCCGCCTGCGCCCAGAAGCGGTGGTAGGTGAACGAGGGCGCGGCGCCGCCGTCCAGATAGGCCTGCACCTTCGGCCAGTCCGGGTCGTCCCGGTACCAGCTGCGGATGTCGATGAACGTCGCGCCCGGCTCGACGGTGTCGCCGTTCGGCATCGTGCCCGACCACCCGGCCGGGACGTACACCTCGTCGTTGAACCGGTTGTAGTCCTTCCTGGTCTCCGGCACCGAGATGCCCTTGTCCGTGGTGTTCAGCGCCATCGCGTCCAGCAGCGCCTTGGCCAGCGCCGCGGCGTCCTCGTCACCCGACTTGGCGGCGTAGTAGGTGAGCGTCTTCACGTACGCGGCGCCCACGCCGACGTCGTTGGCGTAGTCCACGACCGAGACGTGCAGAGAGGCGTTGTCCCCGGGGGACGCCGCGTTCCAGATGTCGGGCTGCCCCGTCCAGCTCAGGGTGGAGGGGAACCGGAACGTGCCGTCGGCGCCCACCGTCGTCTCACCGGAGGCCCAGGCGACCCACTTGGCCAGCACCGCCCGCGCGGAGGCGTTGCCGGTGACGTAGTAGTACGCGGCGACGCGCTCCATGCCCCACGCCTGGAATCCGAACCAGTTGTTGCTCGGCGGGTCGTGGTAGACCGGCTGCCAGTCGTAGGCCATGCCGTAGAACGTGGGCGTCCCGGCCGGCGGCTCGCCGTACGCGCCCTCCCAGCTGTTGGTGCAGCCTCCGGCGAAGGCGCCCTCGCTGGACTGCAGCCAGGTCAGGAACTCCAGCTGCCGGGTCAGGCTCTTGGACCAGTCGCCTCTGGCCGTCGCCGACTTGGGGGTCAGCGCCGGTACGTTGGACAGCGCCCAGGCGGAGAGCGGGTTCTGGTAGCCCTGGTGGGAGGCGCCGTCACCGATGCGCCATGCCCAGCCGCCGCCGCTGCCCCCGGCGGCGCCGCCCCAGGCGTAGTACCAGGACAGCAGGTAGTGCTGGGAGTCCCGGCCCGATGCGGCGGGGCAGGATCCCGGGTCGGTGCAGTCACCGATCCGCTTGAAGTACTTGTCGAACATGGCGTAGCGCAGGTAGTCGCCCATCTTGGCGGCCTTCGCCACCGAGGCGGCGACCTCGCTCTCCTTGCCCTGGTCCGAGGCCCAGCGCAGCGCCCAGTAGGCGGCCTGCACCGCGCGGGCGTCGGCGTCCGGCGCGTTGGTGTACTTCCACTGCTGGGCGTAGCTCGCGTCACCGACGAAGAGATCCAGGTACCCGTTGGGGCCGCCGTAGTTGAAGAGGTCGGTGGTGGGCTGCGGGACCGTCTCCCACACCGACTCCTGCGCACCGCGCTGGTAGGTGTTGATGTAGGAGGCGCCGGCACCCGGACCGGACTCGCCGCCGGTGCCCGGCTTGTTGCCGTAGCCGTAGATGTTGTCCAGGTCCATCAGCCAGTGCATGCCGTATACGTCCATCGTCCCGTAGGACGCGGCGAGTTCGGTGGCGAGCGGATCCGTGCCGACCGGGACCGTGCCGTCGAGGGCGGAGGGGTAGTCGTCCGGCAGCGGGTGCTCGGGTGCGTAGGTCGCGGGGGCCCCTGGGTTGTACGAGTCGCTGGTCGACTGGTCGGCGTGCTGCGGGATGATCGTCTGCTCCGCCACCGCCCAGGCCGCGTTGAACGGGGCCCAGTCGCCGGTCACCCGCCCGTACGCCGCCTCCAGCCACATCCAGAAGCTGACGGCCTCCGACGTGGTCTCGTGGCCGTGGTCCGGTGCCTCGACCATCAGGGTCTCGACCGAGTGGTACGGGAGACCCTCCGGGCTGAAGTAGCCGTTCGCCGCCGCCTTGATCTTCCCGTACTGGGTCAGGAAAGCCTGGGTGTACGGGTCGTCGGCCGCCCCTGCGCGGGCGCCGCCGGCGGCCGGCGGGGTGGCGGTCCCGGCGACGGCGGTTCCCTGTGCCAGGCCCATGGCGAGCAGGCTGCCGCCCAGGGCGCTGCTGAATGTTCTACGTGATATCGACACAAATCCTCCAATGGCGGGTGTCGTGGGGGAGGGGGTGGAGCGGAGGAACGTGAAGCGGGGACGGGGGAGCGGGGAGGCGGACGCGGTGTGCGCCGGCGGTCAGGGCTCGATGCCCCAGGCGAGCTCGCCCCCGACGTAAGCGGTGATCTTCGCGGCGTCCGCGTACGAGGTGGCGTTGTCGTGGCTGTAGTCGTCCGACTCGTCGAAGTCCGACCAGTCCGCCTTGTTCAGGCGCAGCTGGATCTCGCCCGTGGAGGCGCCCGGCGCCAGAGTGCCGCCGGTGAAACCCACTTCGAGGTAGTGATCGGCGCCTGCCACCGGGGTGGCCGCGGCGACGACCCGGTGGGTCACGGTGGAGCAGTCGATCGGGGACCAGTCGCACCAACTGTTGTACGCGGAAGCCCCGTTGTCACCCGTGAACCAGTACCGGACCGTCACCGACGCGAGGCTGACCGCCGTACCACCGGTGTTCACGAGTTGGAGGCCCGGCTTGATCTGGTTGTCGGTCCCCGAGCCGTCGCTGTCGCGGTAGAGCACCTTCAGCACGCCCGGGTCGCCACCCTCCCCGCCGCCGTCGTCCCCGCCGCCCAGTGCGGTCCGTACCGCGTCGTAGGCCGGCTTCGGCGCGAGGTTCTCGTCGTAGAGGTTCGCCGCACCCTCGCCGGGGAACGTGCTCGGGACCCAGGAGTACTTGTCCGTGTAGTCCCACACGGTGATGCCCACGCAGCGCTCGACCGCCAGGCAGGCCTCGACGACCTGCTGGTAGTAGGAGGACTGGGTGGCCGTCTTGGCCGCGTCGGCGGGCAGTTGCATCCGCACGTCGAGCTCGGTGACGGCGACATCGAGACCGAGGTCGGCGAACCTCCGCATGTTCTCCCGCATCTCGTACGGGAAGCCGTACTGAACGGCCAGATGCGCCTGCATCCCGACGCCGTCCAGCGGTACGCCCTCGTCGATCAGCTCGCTCGCCAGGGCGTACATCGCGTCGCTCTTCGCACCGAGCCCCTCGATGTTGTAGTCGTTGAGGTAGAGCCGGGCCTCCGGGTCCGCGGCGTGCGCGGCGCGCAGGGCGCGGGCGATGTAGTCGCTGCCCATGGCGGTGTGGAAGGGACTCGTGCGGAAGGTGCCGTCCTCGTTGAACGGTTCGTTCACCACGTCCCAGGCGGCGACCGCACCGCGGTAGTGCGTGACCTGCTCGGTGATGTGGTTGGTCATCGCCGCCTCCACCTGCGCCGACGGCAGCGCGCCGACCCAGCCGGGCAGCTGGCTGTGCCAGACGAGGGTGTGGCCGCGCACGGTCTGGCCGTGCTGCCGCGCGAAGTCGGTGACCACGTCGCCCTTGGCGAAGTCGAACCGGCCCTGAGCCGGTTCGGTGGTGTCCCACTTCATGGAGTTGCCCGGGGTGATCTGCCCGAACTCGGAGCCCAGGGTGGCCGCGTACGCGGCATCGGGCAGTTCGGGATTGTCGGTGGCGGAGCCGAAGTACTTGCCCTGGGCGGCGGCGAGTTCATGCAAAGTGCCCTGTTGGGCCGCGGTCGCCGGCCCACCCACCAGGGTGGTGGCGAGGGCCAGGGCGCCGACCAGGAGGGTCGGGAGCCCTCCGGTGCGGCCGTGCCTGCATCGCTTCACCAAGCTCATGACAAACGCCTTCCTCTGCCGGGCAGCGCGGAACGGAACGGAACGGGGAGCGCGGCGCGCCCCGAACCGCCCGTCTCGTCACCCGGCATTGGGGGAGAAGGGAGGGGAGTGGAGTGTGCAAGTCTTGATTGTGGGAGCGCTCCCAAAGTGGCGTGGTGATAGGCACCTGTCAAGACTTAAATCACAACTGTCTTAAGGTCGCGTTAACTTGGCCAAGCGTCGAACGGGCCCTGTGCGGTGCCTGGTTGACGGTTCTCGGACGGGGCTGCCGCACCCGGCGGCGGTCGTTCGCATTCGCGTCCGGGCGGCCGTGCGGCGCCTGCGGTGGAGCGCGAGCGGTGAAGCCTTGGACGGATGCGTTCGGTGACCGAGGGGGCGCGTCGGGACTGGGGCGCGTCGGTCGCGGTAGGCCTGCGGGCCGGGGGAGGGCTTTGCTGTGAGGTGAGCGGTAGACGGGGGAGAAGCGCCTGCCAGGAGACGTGGCGACGCACGGCGACGGAGGAGCGACGCACGGCGAGGGGAGTGCTTGTGTCCGGGTGGCCGAGGCCTCGCACGCATCGGCCGCGTGCGTACACGCTGCGACGGAGAGTGACAGGCGGCTGCTCGGCGCACGAGGGAGAAGAGGGCCGCGAGGCACCTCCGAACGTGCCGTTCCCCGTACACGAAGGCGTACACGAAGGCCCATGCGAACGCCTACACAACGTGTACGGGCGATCGTGCGCGGTGCGGGCAGGCGGAGCCCGGTCATCCGTACTCCGCCCGGACCCACCCGGCCACCGGGAGGCGGTGCGCGCGGCGCGGCGGCTTGTCACGGCAGCGGACACCGGGATGATCTGGCCGGGTCCGCAAGCCGCGGACACTCCCTGATGCTCGTCCCAGGAGCCCCGCCATGCGCGTGCGCGCCGTCCTCGCAACCGCCGCCCTGCTGCCCCTCGGCGCGGCCGTGCCCGCTGTGGCAGCCCCCGTCCCGGCCCCGGACCGGGGAATCCTCCTGACCGTCTCCGGCAGCGAGAACACCTGGATCCGCGGGCTGGTCCTGCACTGCCCGCCCGGCCCCGACGACCGGCACCCCGACGCGGCCGGCGCCTGCGCGGCCCTCGACGAGGCGGACGGTGACTTCGACGCCCTCGCCGGTGACCCGCATCCGTGCACCTACGAGTACGCCCCGGTGACCGTCACCGCCCGGGGTGACCGGCGGGGCGACGCCGTCGACTGGAAGCACACGTTCCCCAACGCGTGCGTGCTGGACGCGGCCACCGGCCCGGTGTTCCGCTTCTGAGCCCCCAGGGCGAAGCCCGGCCGGACCTGGGCCGGGCCGGCCGGAGCCGGGGCGCTCACCCGTCTCACGTCTCGCGGGTGGCCACCATCG
The DNA here is from genome assembly GCF_055587045.1 of Streptomyces sp. NPDC048671. Lineage (NCBI taxonomy): Bacteria > Bacillati > Actinomycetota > Actinomycetes > Kitasatosporales > Streptomycetaceae > Streptomyces > Streptomyces sp. NPDC048671. Next base: position 22,200 of record NZ_JBVJHB010000027.1, read on the forward strand.
CGATCGTTATCAGTCCCAGCACCACCCAGCCGAACCAGAGCCAGCCGTTGCTTCCCAGCGCCACCGTGTAGCCGGTGACCGTCACCAGCGCCCCTACGGTGAGCACTCCCATGGTCTTCGTGGATCCGGACATGCGCGCACGCTCCTCGCCGGCCGCGCGGCCGTGACTGCCATCGTCACCCCGAAGGCATGTCCACCGCTACTGTCCGCGCGCCTGCAACGAGGCGAGATAGGCGTTGTACGCGTGAAGCTCCTGGTCCCCGTCGCGGTCCGCGGCACGGTCCGAGCGCTTCGCGATCCGCTGATCCGAGCGGTACCACTGGAAAACCAGGGCGAGCAGCACCAGCACCGACGGGATCTCGCTGAACGCCCAGGCGATCCCGCCCGCCGCGTTCTGGTCGGACAGGGCGTCGATGCCGAGGGAGGCCGACGGGTTCTTGTAGACCTCGACCATGGGCTGGGAGGCCATCATGAGCGCGATGCCGAAGAACGCGTGGAACGGCATCCCGGCGAACAGCTCCAGCATCCGCAGCAGATAACCCGGGCGGTGCGGCCCCGGATCGATGCCCATGATCGGCCAGAAGAAGACCAGGCCGACCGCGAGGAAGTGCAGCATCATCGCGACGTGCCCGGCCGTCGAGCCCATCAGATAGTCGAAGAGCGGGGTGAAATACAGGCCGTACAGGCTGGCGATGAAGAGCGGGATCGTGAACACCGGATGCGTGATGACCTTCATGTACCGGCTGTGCAGCAGCATCAGCAGCAGCTCGCGCGGCCCCTTCCGGCCACGCGCGGCGACCGGCAGCGCACGCAGCGCGAGCGTCACGGGTGCGCCCAGCAGCAGCAGGATCGGTGACAGCATGCTGATCACCATGTGCTGCACCATGTGCACGCTGAACATGACCATGCCGTAGTCGTTGAGCTTGGTGCACATCACCAGGGCGATGCTCAGCACGCCGATGACGAAGAAGACGATCCGGTTGACCGGCCATCCGTCCCCGCGCCTGCGCAGCCGCAGCACCGCGTACCCGTAAAGGACCACGGCGAGCACGCAGCCGATCAGGAAGATCGGGTCCGCGGAGAACTGGAGCCCGCGTCCCAGCGTGAACGGCGGCAGATCCATGTTCATGCCGTGCCCGCTGTGATCCATCTGTTCACTCCTGATGGGGACGCCGGGACGTCCCCGTTTCGTGCCGGTTGTCCCGACCAGAGTAGAACTGCCCCCGGCCGCGGTTGCGGCCGGGGGCAGTCCTCAGGTGGTGGTGTCGCTCAGAGCACACACTCGGCCTCGGCGTACCGCTCGGCCGGGACCGTCTTCAGGGTCTCCACCGCGTCCGCGAGCGGGACCATGGTGATGTCCGTGCCGCGCAGCGCCGTCATCATGCCGAACTCGCCGCGGTGCGCCGCCTCCACCGCGTGCCAGCCGAAGCGGGTCGCCAGGACCCGGTCGTACGCGGTCGGCGTCCCGCCGCGCTGCACATGGCCGAGGATCACCGGGCGGGCCTCCTTGCCGAGGCGCTGCTCCAGCTCGATGGAGAGCTGGGTGGCCACGCCCGCGAAGCGCTCGTGACCGTAGACGTCCTTGACGCCCGACTCGAAGTCCATGGAGCCCGCGCGCGGCTTCGCACCCTCGGCGACCACGACGATCGCGAACTTCTTGCCGGCCGAGAAGCGCCGGCCGACCAGCTCGGCCAGCTCGCCGATGTCGAAGGGCCGCTCGGGGACGACGATGGCGTGCGCGCCGGCCGCCATGCCCGAGTGCAGGGCGATCCAGCCGGTGTGACGGCCCATGACCTCGACGATCATGACCCGCTGGTGGGACTCGGCGGTGGTCTTCAGCCGGTCGAGGGCCTCGGTGGCCACGCCCACGGCAGTGTCGAAGCCGAAGGTCACGTCGGTGGAGGCGATGTCGTTGTCGATGGTCTTCGGTACGCCGACGATCGGCAGCCCCGCCTCGGACAGCAGGCTGGCCGCCTTGAGGGTGCCCTCGCCGCCGATCGGGATGATCGCGTCGAGACCGAGGTCGGCCACGTGGCCCCTGGCCTGCTCCACGCCACCGCGCAGGTGCGCGGGCTGGACCCGGGAGGAGCCGAGGATCGTGCCGCCGCGGGCGAGGATGCCGCCGACCGCGTCGAGGTCGAGCTTGCGGTAGTCGCACTCCAGGAGGCCCCGCCACCCGTCGTGGAAGCCGATGACCTCATCACCGTGGTCGACCACGGCACGGTGGACGACGGAACGGATGACCGCATTGAGGCCGGGGCAGTCGCCGCCGGAGGTGAGCACACCAATTCGCATTGCCCGGGAAACCTTTGCAACGTGGACCGACGGCCGGACCACGTCGTCCGGCTGGAATCCCGCCACCCTACCGGCGCAGGGTGGCGGGACCGAACCGGGCGTCCGCCTGCTGGACTCCGCTCAGCTGAGCGAATTTCGCCTCATCAGACGGGCTGTGTCGCCGACGCGATCCGCTCGGCGCGCAGCGCCTCGTACCAGCGGTCGTCGGTCGGCGGCAGCGCGTTCACATCGAGCGCCAGCTTCAGCAGCAGGTCGGCGATGAGCGGGTTGCGCGCCATCACGGGCCCGTGCATGTACGTACCGAAGACGGTGTCGTTGTACGCGCCCTCAGTGCCGTCCCCGGTGCCGTTGCCCCGGCCGAACTGCACCCGGGCGAACGGGCGTGCCGTCGGGCCGAGATGGGTGACGCCCTGGTGGTTCTCGAAACCGGTCAGCGGCGGCAGCCCGAGGTGGGGGTCGATGTCCCCGAGCACATCGCCGACGCAGCGGTCGCCCTCGCCGCGGGTGGAGACCACGTCGAGCAGTCCGAGGCCCTGCTCGCGCTCGCCCAGGTCGTTGACGAACTCGTGGCCGAGGATCTGGTAGCCGGCGCAGACCGAGAAGATGATCGCACCGTTGGACGCGGCCCGGCTCAGGCCGCCGTCGCGGCGCAGCCGCTCCGCGGCGAGCCGCTGTGGACGGTCCTCACCGCCGCCGATCAGATAGATGTCGCCCGACGTGGGAACCGGCTGGTCGCTGCGCACGTCGACGCGCGACACGTCGAGACCGCGCTGACGGGCCCGGCGCTCCACCACGAGCGCGTTGCCCTGGTCGCCGTAGGTGCTCAGCAGGTCCGGGTAGACCCACACCAGCCGCAGGCTGTTGTTGCTCATGCTTCGTCCTCTCCGGAGGGGGCCGGGGCCGGGGTCAGTTGCCGACACGACGGCGCAGTTCCTGGAAGGCGGTGTAGTTGGCGATGACCTCGATACGGCCGGGAGGTGCCTGCTGCACGGCCTCGTCGAGGTTCTCGCAGACCCGGAAGTCGAGACCGGCCACTTCGAGCCGGACCGCGAGGTCCAGCTTGCGGTCGCCCAGCACGAAGATCGGATGGCCCGCGAGCTGGGTGTAGTCGACGTCCCAGAGCCAGGAGGTGTCCGTGCCGTCGGCGCCGCGGGCGTTGACGGAGAGGATCACCGGGGTCGGCGGCGGGTCGATCAGCGAGAAGGTCTCCAGCCATCCCGCCGGGTTCTTCGCCAGCAGGAGCCGCAGCTCACGGTTGAGGAAGGTGACCACGTCGTAGCGGCCGGCGACGGCCTGCACGTGGTACATCCGCTCCAGGGCGACCTGGGGCGGCACTCCGAAGACGGCTGCCACGGCGGCCGAACTGGTGGCGTTGGCCTTGTTGGCGCGGCCGGGCAGCTGGAGGTGGATCGGCCAGGCCGAACCGTGCGGGTCCAGCACGTAGTCACCGTGCAGTACCCAGCTGGGGGGCGGGCGGCGGAAACCGCACTCGCCGCAGAACCAGTCGTCGCCGGGGCGCTGCATCACACCGCCGCAGGACGGGCAGGACCAGGCGTCGTCCTTCCACGCCTGTCCGGCCGCGACCCACACCACGTTGGGGGAGGAGGACGCGGCCCAGACGATCAGCGGGTCGTCGGCGTTGGCGATGATCACGGCCTTCGAGCCGGACAGCCCCTCGCGCCACTTCTCGGCGAGCATCCGGGTCTCCGCGGCCCGGTCCAGCTGGTCGCGGGAGAGGTTGAGCAGCGCGATCACCTTGGGCGTCGTGTCGCGGGCGACCCCGGCGAGGTACTTCTCGTCCACCTCGATCACGCCGTACTGCGCGTCCGAGCCGCCGGCCAGGGCCGAGGTGATGCCCGCGGGCATGTTGGCGCCGAGCGCGTTCGACACGACCGGGCCCGCGGCCCGCAGTGCCTCGGCGATCAGCCGGGTCGTGGTCGTCTTGCCGTTCGTCGCCGACACCAGGATCACGTCCAGGTGCTGTGCCAGCCGCCCGAGCAGGTCGGGGTCGAGCTTGAGCGCCACCCGGCCGCCGATCACCGATCCGCTGCCCCGCCCGGCTGCCCGCGACACCGCCGCAGCGGCCTTGCCCGCCGTCACGGCCAGCTTGGCCCGCGGCGACAACGGCTCCGTGTTGCCTGCCATCGTCCTAGATCCTCCTTGCATCGGTCCGCGCCCAGCCTATCGATGTCCGGCGCGGCGGAGGCACGGCGGCACCGCTCGGGACGTGGAGTTCCAGTGGAATGTGGGGTGGGTGAAGTAACACCATGCCGAAAATGCCGCGGTCACGCAGCTCAAGAGGGGCGTGGTTCTTCGCGGGCGGAACCCCGGCCGTGTCCGGTCCGGTGTGATGCCGGACGGAGCCGGGAGGATCTGACTCCTCATTATGTCTCACTGCCCGCCCCGCTCCCCACGGCGCGGCGTTCGCGCCGGGGTGCCCGTGGGGCTCGTCCGTCGCCCGCGGGGCGGGGAAGCGCGTGGGGCGGCAGCTCTGCACCGCGGTCGGCGTGACCGAGGTCACGCCGACCGCGGCCGCGGGTGCCGGCGGTCCCACCTCGTGCAGCCGTCCCGCGGGCGGCGGCCGTGTGTTCGACGTTCCCGCGGACCGTACGATGACCGCCATGCGAAACCGCCCGATCCCCGGCAGTTCCGGACGCGTCCGGGCCATGAGCCTGCTCGGTGACCCCGTGCTGCACGGCGTCTGCGAACCGGTCACGGACTTCGGGCCCTCGCTCGCCCGGCTGGTCGAGGACATGTACGCCACGATGTACGCGGCGCAGGGTGTCGGGCTGGCGGCCAATCAGGTCGGCGTGCCGCTGCGGGTGTTCGTCTACGACTGTCCCGACGACGAGGACGTCCGGCACCTGGGGCACCTCGTGAACCCGACGCTCGTCGAGGCCGACGGCATCACCGTACGGGGCCCGGAGGGCTGTCTCTCGCTGCCGGGCATCGAGGCCGGCACGCCCCGCTTCGACCACGCGGTCGTCGAGGGGGTCACGGTCGGGGGAGAGCCGGTCCGGGTCAGCGGCACCGGCTTCTTCGCCCGCTGCCTCCAGCACGAGTGCGACCACCTCGACGGCACCGTCTACACCGACCGGCTGACCGGGCTGCGCCGGACACGCGCCCTGCGCGCGGCCCGCCGGGCGCCCTGGGGGCGTACCGGCTGACCGGGCGGCGGCATCCGGGGGCTCAGAACCCGGGGCCACCGGGGCGGTCGTCCACCGCGGACAGCCGGCCCCACAGCAGATCGGCCAGGCTGCTCACCAACTGGGCTCGTGTGCAGGGTCGTTCACCCAGCCACCAGTCGCCCGCCGCGTGCATCATGCCGACGATGCCGTGGCCCCAGATCCGGGCCATGACCTGGCTGTCCGGCCCGAGGTCCACCCGCTCGGCGATGACCGTGGCGAGCTCCTCGCCGAGGCGGCGCAGCAGCGGGGCCGAGTGGCGTCCCACGTCGAAGCCCTGCTCGGGCGAGGGCACCGCGTCGTCGGACGGATGCATCAGGAACCGGTAGACCTGCGGACGGGCCTCGATCGCGGCGAGGTAGGTGTCGAGTGTCGCCTCGACCCGGGCGCGGCGGTCGGCGGGGGCGTCGAGCGCCGCCCGCAGTGCGCTGAGCAGCGCGTCGGTGTGCCGCTTGGCCAGGGCGCGGTAGAGGCCGCCCTTGTCGCCGAAGTGCCGGTAGAGAATGGGCTTGGTGATCCCGGCCTCCGCCGCGATGGCGTTCATCGAGGCCCCCGGGCCGTCCCTGAGCACCACGCGGTCGGCGGCCTCGAGCAGCTCACGGCGGCGGCGCTCGGCCGCGGTCCGCTGCCGCTCGGCCTGTCGTGTGGTCTCCATGCTGTTTCTCCCACCCCTGGCCGTGCGTGTCCGTCCTGCCTGCGCAACGTAACACCCTGTCCAGCGGTGCGCGGATCTGCGGCTGACCGGTTGACAGAGGCTACTTGCCGGTAACAGACTGTTGTTACCGCAAGTAACGAATGGTTTTTCACGGCAGTACGTGGAGGGGAAAATGGCCGAGTTCACGCTCGAGCTCAACGACGACCAGAAGCAGGTCCGTGACTGGCTTCACGGCTTCGCCGCGGATGTGATCCGTCCGGCCGCTTCGGAGTGGGACGAGCGTGAGGAAACGCCCTGGCCCGTCATTCAGGAGGCGGCCAAGGTCGGCATCTACTCCCTGGACTTCTACGCCCAGCAGTTCTTCGACCCGACCGGGCTCGGCATCCCGGTGGCGATGGAGGAGCTGTTCTGGGGCGACGCGGGCATCGCCCTGTCGATCGTCGGCACGGGTCTGGCGGCCGTCGGCGTCCTCGCCAACGGCACCGAGGAGCAGATCGGCACCTGGATCCCGCAGATGTACGGCGACGCCAACGATGTGAAGGTCGCCGCCTTCTGCTCCTCCGAGCCCGACGCCGGCTCCGACGTCGCCTCGATGCGCACCCGCGCGGTGTACGACCAGGCCAAGGACGAGTGGGTGCTCAACGGCACCAAGACCTGGGCGACCAACGGCGGCATCGCCAACGTCCACGTCGTGGTCGCGGTCGTTGACGCGGAGGTCGGTTCGAAGGGGCACGCCTCCTTCATCGTGCCGCCGGACACCCCCGGGCTCTCCCAGGGCCAGAAGTTCAAGAAGCACGGCATCCGGGCCTCGCACACCGCCGAGGTCGTCCTGGAGGACGTACGCGTACCGGGGCACTGCCTGCTCGGCGGCAAGGAGAAGCTCGACCAGCGCCTCGCGCGGGCCCACGAGCGCGCCGCCTCCGGCGGTGGCGAGCGGGTGAAGAACGCCGCGATGGCCACGTTCGAGGCGTCCCGCCCGGCCGTCGGCGCGATGGCGGTCGGCACCGCCCGTGCCGCGTACGAGGTCGCGCTCGACTACGCGAAGACCCGGACCCAGTTCGGCCGCCCGATCATCGACAACCAGGGCATCGCCTTCCAGCTCGCCGACATGCGCACCCGGATCGACGCGGCCCGGCTGCTGGTCTGGCGCGCGTCCTGGATGGCGGCCGCCGGCAAGCCGTTCGAGTCCGCCGAGGGGTCCATGTCCAAGCTGTACGCGAGCGAGACCGCCAAGGACGTCACCGCGCAGGCCATCCAGATCCTCGGCGGCAACGGCTTCACCCGTGAGTACCCGGTGGAGCGGATGCACCGGGACGCCGCGATCTACACGATTTTCGAGGGCACGAGCGAGATCCAGCGCCTGGTGATCGCCCGCACGCTGTCCGGGATGCCCATCCGCTGACAGCCGGGCCCGGCCCGCACGTCCCCGGCCCCCGCTCCTGCCGCACCGGCGGGAGCGGGGGCCGTTGCGTCGCCATGGGCAGATGGTGTGCACCTGCCATTCCCCTGTAGATTCCCCGTGAAGATCGTGCCCGGTCGATGGAGGGGAACAATCCATGCAGAGGTTCACCGCGGGGCGGGTCCTGGCCGCTGCCACCGCCGCGTTCGGGCTCGTCATCGCCGCGCAGGGCACGGCGTCCGCCGCGCCGACGACGATCGAGGCGGCCTTCGGCGGATACGGCGCATGGAACCCCGACCCCTACAGCGGCATCCCCGGCGACTCGATCCGCGCCTGCGACACGACCGCGGACGGCTGGAGCATAGAGGTCAAGCTCGACATCGGCCGTGACGGGACCTGGGACCGGACCGTGTCCACGCGCGGTCACAACTCCCCCTACTGCAGCCCGTGGAAGAGGGGCAACATCAAGGAAGGCACGCCCGTGAGCATTCAGGTGGCCAATGTGAACGGCGGGGCCACCTACCCCAAGGGCTCGCTCCTGCTCAGCCACGCCTGAGCGCCGTCGGGCGACCGGCGACGGTCCGGTCGCGGGCCACCCGACAGCTTCCGCTCAGACGGGGAGCTGGGCCTCGATCGCGGCGACGAGCTCCGGGGACTCCGGCTCGGTGGCGGGACGGAGCCGGGCGACCGGCTCGCCCGCCGGGGAGAGCAGGAACTTCTCGAAGTTCCACTTGACGTCACCGGCTTCGCCGTCCGCGTCCGCGAGCTGGGTCAGTTCCGCGTAAAGCGGATGCCGGCCCGCGCCGTTGACGTCCGTCTTCTCCAACAGCGGGAAACTCACCCCGTACGTGGCCGAGCAGAACGCCTGGATCTCCTCCGAGCTCCCGGGCTCCTGGCCGGCGAACTGGTTGCACGGCACGCCGAGCACGGTGAACCCCCGGTCCCCGTAGGTCTTCTGGAGCCGCTCCAGGCCGGCGTACTGCGGGGTCAGCCCGCACTTGGAGGCAACGTTCACCAGCAGGACGGCCTGGCCCCGGTAGGCGCCCAGGGTGGTCGGCTCGCCGGTCAGGGTGTGGAGCGGGATGTCGTACAGCGTCATGAGGGTCTCCTCGTAAGTGGCTTGCACAACCATTCTTACGCCCGCGGGTTCCCACTTATGCCCACAGGTTCATCGGGACGAAGCCGATCGCACGGCCGTCCGGATCCAGCAGCCGGTTCAGCCGGCGGCTCGCGGTGTTCACCGGGACGGGCTCGCCGTCGGAGCCGGCGCGGGTCCGGCCGGGCCGACCGCCTTGTAGTAGAAGGTGGTCGGCTTGAGGACCCCCGCCGGATCGCCGGCGTAGTCCGGGACGGAGCCGCACTCGGTCCAGCCCGCGGAGCGGTAGAGCCGCTCCGCGGGGCTGCCGCTCTCGGTGTCCAGGACGAGCAGCTTGACGCCGTCCCCGGCCGCCGAGCGCTCGACCGCGTCCAGCAGCGACCGGCCCAGACCCCGGCCCTGCGCCGACGGACGGACCATCAGCTTGGCGACCTCCGCGCGATGGCGGGCGTTCGGCAGCGGCGCCCGGACCAGGGTGATGGTGCCGGCGATCCGCTCACCGTCCCGGGCGATCCAGATCTGATGGTGTCCGGCCACCACGGACGCGGCGCGCTCCCGCCACCAGCCGGCGGCCGCGCCCCGGTCCATCGGCGCGAGGAACCCCACGGAGGCTCCCGCGTCCACGCTCTCCACCAGGAGCGCGGCCAGCTCATCGGCGTACGTGACCAGTTCGGGTCCGGACACCGGGACGATCTCGGTCATGCGGCAGGTCCTCTCACGGCAGAACGATCATCAGTGCGTAACGGACCCTTGCCGGGCCCGGACAGTGGAAACGCGAGGGGCCGCGCAGCCGGAACCGCAGGCAGTCGCCGGTGCGGAGGGTGTGCACGGTGTCGTCCACGGTGATCTCGACCGTTCCCTCCAGGACCCAGACGTGCTGCTCAAGGCCGGGGACGGGCGGATTCTCGTACGCGATCGCGGCACCCGCGTCGAGCACCCCCTCGACGACCTCCGCGCGCAGTCCGGCATGAGGCGGCGAGACCGAACGGCGCACGAAACCGGACTCCTCGTCCCGCCACACCGGCTGGCTCCCTGCGGGCACCAGCTGCGGTGGCTCCGCCTCCACCTCCAGCAGCAGCCGCGACATGGTCCGCCCGTGGACGGTGCACAGCCGGCCGAGCAGGGCGGCGGTCGGGCTCAGCTCGCCGCGCTCCAGCCGCGAGAGCGTCGAGCGGCTCACCCCCGTGCGGTGCGCCAGCTCCTCCAGCGACCAGCCGCGCTCGGCGCGGAGTTCGCCCAGCCGTGCCGCGAGCCTGGCATCGACGGTGCCCGGCTCGGCGTTCTCCGTCTCTCTCACAGGAGAGATGGTATCTCCACACCGAGAGAATCCGGCCCAGGCTCCCGTCCGTGGATCCGCCGTGCTGCCGGTCGGGTGCGGCCGTGCCACGCTGGGGACCGGGGGAGGCCCGGCCGGGCCAGTCGGGCCCTGCCGGATGGCTCTGCTACCCGAGGAGGCCGATATGGCCGGCACCGGCAGTCAACCGCGAGCGGCACACAGCACGGCCCCGGAACCACGACACCACCCGTTCCTGGCGGGCTGGACCGTCTTCGCCGCGGTTCTGATGATCTTCGGCGGGATCATGGCGGTCTTCCAGGGGATCTCGGCCATCGCCAAGGACGACGTCTTCGTCTCCACCCGCAACTACGTCTTCCAGTTCAACCTGGCCAGCTGGGGCTGGATCCACCTCGCCCTGGGCATCGTCATCGTCCTCGCCGGCCTCGCGCTGTTCACCGGAGCCGCATGGGCGCGCGCCGTCGGCATCGTCCTGGCCGGCCTCGGGGCGCTCGCCAACTTCATGTGGCTGCCCCACTATCCGCTGTGGTCCATCGTGCTCATCGCCATCGACGTCTTCATCATCTGGGCGCTCTGCGCGGGACCCCGGAGGGTGGAGGACTTCTGACGGCGCGCGTTTCAGCGGGAGCACCGGGATCTTGAGAGGATCGCGGGGTGGAGTCCTTCGAAGCGCTGCCCGCGACCGACGCCGAACCGCTGCCCGGTACCACCGAGGCCACCGGCCACCGTCAGGTGCGCTGCCGGCTGTGCGGGCGCCCGCTCACCGGTACGGCCTCGCGCCGCACCGGCCTCGGCCCCGCCTGCGACGCCAAACTGCATCCGGCGCCGCCCGGCATCCGCACCCGCCGACGCGTGGCCGAGCAGGACCCGCTGCCCGGCACCTGAGCCGTCAGGAGGGCTGCTCGCCCAGCCGCCGGAACAGCCCCTCCTGCACCACGGACACCAGCAGATTCCCGCCGCGGTCGTAGATCCGGCCGCGCGCCAGACCGCGCCCGCCCGTCGCCACCGGCGACTCCTGGTCGTACAGGAACCACTCGTCGGCCCGGAACGGACGGTGAAACCACATCGCGTGGTCCAGGGAGGCGAGATCGAAGCCCCGCGGCCCCCACAGCGGCTCCACCGGGATCCGTACCGCGTCCAGCAGCGTCATGTCGCTCGCGTACGTCAGCGCACAGGTATGGATGAGCGGGTCGTCGCCGAGCGGGCCGACCGCTCGCATCCAGACCGCGCTGCGCGGGTCCGCGTCCCTGATCTCCTCCTGCGTCCAGCGCAGCCGGTCGACGTAGCGGATGTCGAACGGCTGGCGCCGCGCCATCCGCTCCAGCGCCTCGGGAAGCGCGCCGAGATGGTCGCGGACCTCCTCGGCCACCGTCGGCAGCTCCTCCGGGTCCGGGACCACGCGCGGCGGCGGCTGCTGGTGCTCGATGCCCGCCGCCTCGGGGCGGTGGAAGGACGCCGTCAGATTGAAGATGGTGCGCCCCTGCTGGACGGCCGTCACCCGGCGGGTGGTGAAGGACCGGCCGTCCCTGACCCGCTCGACGTCGTAGACGATCGGCACTCCGGGACGGCCCGGACGCAGGAAGTAGGCGTGCAGCGAATGGACCGGCCGGTCCCCGTCGGTGGTGCGGCCGGCCGCCACCAGCGCCTGCCCGGCCACCTGCCCGCCGAAGACCCGCTGGAGGGACTCCTGCGGGCTGCGGCCGCGGAAGATGTTGACCTCGATCCGCTCCAGATCGAGCAGGTCGACCAGGCGCTCGGCGGGGTTCGTCATGCTGTTCGTCTCCACTCTCGCGGCGGCGCCGTCGGTACGGACGCGCTCACAACTGGCCCACGGAGGTGACGCGGACCACCGCCCGGCCCTCCTCGTCGGACGCGGCGAGATCGACCTCGGCGCTGATGCCCCAGTCGTGGTCGCCGTTCGGGTCGGCGAACGTCTGCCTGACCCGCCACAGACCGTGCTCGGCGTCCTCGTCGATCTTCAGCAGCTTCGGCCCGCGGGCGTCCGGACCGGTGCCCAGCTCCTCGTACTCGTCCCAGTACTTGTCCATCGCCTCGCCCCACGCGTCCTCGTCCCAGCCCGCGCCGCCGTCCAGCTCGCCGAGATCGCGGACCCGGTCCAGCGCGGCCAGCTCGACCCGGCGGAACATCGCGTTGCGGACCAGCACCCGGAAGGCGCGGGCGTTGGCCGTGACCGGCTTGACCTCGTCGGCCCGCTCCTGCGCCTGCTCGGCCGTCTCCACCTCGGGATTGGCGAGCTGCTCCCACTCGTCGAGCAGGCTGGAGTCGACCTGGCGGACCATCTCACCGAGCCAGGCGATGAGGTCCTCCAGGTCCTCGGACTTGATGTCGTCCGGGATGGTGTGCTCCAGCGCCTTGTACGCGCCCGCGAGATACCGCAGCACGATGCCCTCGGTCCGGGCCAGCTCGTAGTTCGAGGTGAACTCCGTGAACGTCATGGCGCGTTCGTACATGTCGCGGACCACCGTCTTCGGTGATACCGGGTGGTCACCCACCCACGGGTGGCTCTGGCGGTAGACGTCGTACGCGTGCCACAGCAGCTCGCTCAGCGGTTTCGGGTACGTGACGTCCTGGAGGAGCTCCATCCGCTCCTCGTACTCGATGCCGTCGGCCTTCATCTGCCCGACCGCCTCACCGCGCGCCTTGTTCTGCTGGGCGGCGAGGATCTGACGCGGGTCGTCGAGCGTCGACTCCACCACCGAGACCATGTCCAGCGCGTACGAGGGCGAGTCGGCGTCCAGCAGCTCGAACGCGGCGAGCGCGAACGTGGACAGCGGCTGGTTCAGCGCGAAGTTCTGCTGGAGGTCGACGGTGAGCCGCACGATGCGGCCCTCCGCGTCCGGGGTTTCGAGCCGCTCCACCACGCCGCCGTCCAGCAGCGAGCGGTAGATGGCGATCGCCTGGCGGATGTGACGCAGCTGCGCCCTGCGCGGCTCGTGGTTGTCCTCCAGCAGGTGCCGCATCGCCTCGAAGGCGTTGCCGGGACGTGCGATGACCGACAGCAGCATGGTGTGCGTGACCCGGAAGCGGGAGGTCAGCGGCTCCGGATCGGACTTGATCAGCTTGTCGAACGTGGTCTCCGACCAGGACACGAAGCCCTCGGGCGCCTTCTTGCGGACGACCTTGCGCTTCTTCTTCGGGTCGTCGCCGGCCTTCTTGACCGCCTTCTCGTTCTCGACGACGTGCTCGGGGGCCTGTGCGACGACGAAGCCCGCCGTGTCGAAGCCCGCGCGCCCGGCCCGGCCCGCGATCTGGTGGAACTCACGGGCGCGCAGCGTACGCACCCGGGTGCCGTCGTACTTGGTGAGTGCGGTGAACAGCACCGTGCGGATGGGGACGTTGACACCCACGCCGAGCGTGTCCGTACCGCAGATCACCTTCAGCAGCCCCGCCTGCGCGAGCTTCTCCACGAGCCGGCGGTACTTCGGCAGCATGCCGGCGTGGTGCACACCGATGCCGTGCCGTACGTAACGCGAGAGGTTCTGGCCGAACTTGGTGGTGAAGCGGAAGCCGCCGATGAGATCGGCGATCTTCTCCTTCTCCTCCTTGGTGCACATGTTGATACTCATCAGCGACTGCGCCCGCTCGACGGCCGACGCCTGCGTGAAGTGCACGATGTAGACGGGCGACTGCCGGGTGTCCAGGAGCTCGGTGATCGTCTCGGTGATCGGCGTCAGCCGGTACTCGTAACTGAGCGGGACCGGACGCGTCGCCGAGCGCACCACGGAGGTGGGCCGGCCGGTGCGGCGGGTCAGGTCCTCCTCGAACATCCTGACGTCGCCGAGGGTGGCCGACATCAGGATGAACTGGGCCTGCGGCAGCTCCAGGATCGGGATCTGCCAGGCCCAGCCGCGGTCCTGCTCCGCGTAGAAGTGGAACTCGTCCATCACGACCTGGCCGATGTCCGCGTACTTCCCGTCACGCAGCGCGATGGAGGCCAGCACCTCGGCGGTGCAGCAGATCACCGGGGCGTCGGCGTTGACCGAGGCGTCGCCGGTGAGCATGCCGACGTTCTCCGTGCCGAACATCTTGCACAGGTCGAAGAACTTCTCCGAGACCAGCGCCTTGATCGGCGCGGTGTAGAAGGTGACCTTGTCCTGGGCCAGAGCCGTGAAGTGCGCACCGGCCGCGACCAGGCTCTTTCCGGAGCCGGTGGGGGTGGAAAGGATCACATTGGCCCCGGAGACCACCTCGATCAGCGCCTCTTCCTGAGCGGGATAGAGGGTGATGCCCTGTGTCTCGGTCCATGACGAGAATGCCTCGAAGAGGGCGTCGGGGTCGTCGGTCGGGGGCAGCTGATCGATTAGGGTCACGCCCCCCATCTTGCCTGCCTTCCGCCCGGATGAGGGAACCGGAGGACCGCACGAAGATCACGGACGATACGCTGCCCTCTCAACTCGGCCACGCCACAACGGCGGTGGCCCGAGCCCGGACACGGCAACACGTGTCAACTCTTTGTCAATAACTGGTCAATACCTACGGGGGCGGAAACACTCATGATGGGACCGGCACACTCTCTGTCAGGGGCGGCGGCCTGGCTGGGGGTGGGCGCGGCTGCGGCAGCCGCGGGCCACGCCATGCCGTGGCCCGTCCTGGTCGTCGGCGCGCTGATCTCCGCGGGCGCCGCGCTGGCACCGGATCTCGACCACAAGTCGGCGACCATCTCGCGCGCCTTCGGGCCGGTCTCCCGAGGCCTCTGCGACATAGTCGACACGCTCTCGCACGCCGTCTACAAGGCGACCAAGATGCGGGGCGACTCGAACCGCAACGGCGGCCACCGGACCCTGACCCACACCTGGCTGTGGGCGGTCCTGATCGGTGCCGGGGCCTCCGCCGCGGCGTTCACCGGCGGCCGGTGGGCGGTGCTGGGCATCCTCTTCGTCCACCTGGTGCTGGCCGTCGAGGGGCTGCTGTGGCGGGCCGCCCGGATGTCCAGCGACGTCCTGGTGTGGCTGCTCGGCGCGACCAGCGCGTGGATCCTCGCTGGCGTCCTGGACAAGCCGGGCAACGGTTCGGACTGGCTCTTCAACGCCCCCGGCCAGGAGTACCTCTGGCTGGGGCTGCCGATCGTGCTGGGCGCCCTCGTCCACGACATCGGCGATGCGCTGACCGTCTCCGGCTGCCCGATCCTCTGGCCGATCCCGGTGGGCCGCAAGCGCTGGTACCCGATCGGCCCGCCGAAGGCCATGCGCTTCCGGGCCGGCAGCTGGGTGGAACTCAAGGTGCTGATGCCGGTGTTCATGGTGCTCGGGGGAGTGAGCGGCGCGGCCGCCATGAACCTCATCTGACGTGTCCCGCACCCGGCTCCCGCCCTATCCGGGCGCCGGATGCACCAGGCGGCCGTGGGAGATCAGGGAGGCGGCCTGCTTGAGGCGGCGGACCCGGATGCTGACCCCGTAGGAGCCGACGCCGGGCACGGCCGCCAGGCGGGTGGTCAGATAGCGGTAGAAGTCCTCGCTGTCGCGGCAGGTGACGATGGCCATCACGTTGTGGTCGCCGCTGGTGGCACCGGCGAACGCGACCTCCTCGTGCCGGGCGATCTCGTGTCCGGCCCGTTCCAGGTGGGCGGGTGCGACGCGCAGCCGGAGCGTCGCGTTGAGGTGATAGCCGAGGCGTTCGGGCAGCAGGTCGATGTCGTACGAGAGCGTGCCGGACGACTCCAGGGCCTCCAGGCGGCGGGCGACGCGGCCCTTGGACCAGCCGGTGAGCCCGGCGAGCTGCGTGTGCGAGGTACGGCCGTCCTCGGCCAGGGCGTCCAGGAGCGGGACATCCTCGGCGGTCGGGGACAGCGGAGGGCCGGCCGGGGCGGGGGACGGGCCGCCGGTCAGCTTTTGTTCCTGCTCGGGCGTGAGGTGTCCGCCGTAGCCGGTCCACCCGGCCGCGCCCGGACTGTCGAAGTCGTGGATGAGCAGATCGATGCTCATGTCGAGCACGGCGGCGGACCTGGGCAACTGCTGGAGCAGCATGTCCTCGCGCTGGGCGTCGAGCGGTGAGCGGATGACGCAGATGATCTCCGAGCCGCCGGAGGCGATGCTCGCGTAGGCGATGTCGGGGCGCCGGGTGAGGGCGTCGGCGAGCGGGCCGACCCGGTCGGGGCGGCAGCGGATGCGCGCGACCCACCGCGCCTCCCCGTGCACGGCGGGATCGACCAGGCCCACCACACGCATCACACCGCTGCGGCGCAGCGCGTGGTAGCGCCGGGCCGCGGTCTGCTCCGACACCCCGTTCACTTCGCCGATGAGCCGGAACGGGGCGCGCGGCGCGCACTGGAGCGTGCGGAGGATTTGCATGTCCAGAGCGTCGATCACGGTGGAAGTGTGCCACGTGGCGCGGAGGCCGTAGAGGTTCCTGATCAATTCGGGCAGCGTCTTCGTTGATTCCGCCCGGTGTCGCTGATGCTGGCGTGCGGGTCCGTCCCCGCACCCGCCTTCCACCTGCGCACCGGTGCTCGGAGCGGACGGAACCCCTGCTGGACATCAATCGCGGCGCGCTGCGCCGCAAAGGAGTACATCCGTGAACGTCACATCCTCGGCGAGCGGGCCGGCCGACCGGCGGGCTGCCACGCTCGCCATGGCCTGCCTGGGCGTATTCGTCGCCTACTTGCCGGTGACCACCGTCTCCGTGAGCCTGCCGGCCATCCAGGCGGCACTGGGCGCGTCGACGGCCCAGCTGTCATGGGTCCAGGACGCGTTCGTCCTGCCCATGGCCGCGTTCATCCTGACCGCCGGCGTGTTCGGCGAGGTCCACGGGCGCAAGAAGGTGTTCCTGGCGGGACTGCTGTTCTCCGCTGTCGGTGCCGCCGTCGCGCTGAGCGCCCAGTCGATCCAGACGCTGTGGGCCGGCCAGGCCGTCGCCGGACTCGGTGCGGCCGCGCTGCTGCCCACCACACTGGCCCTGATCAGCCACGCCGTGCCCGACCACCGGGAGCGCGGCAAGTTCATCGGCCTCTGGGCCACCTCGCTCCTGCTGGCGCTCGCCGTCGGTCCGCTGATCGCCGGAGTCATCCTGCAACACGCCGCCTGGCGGTGGATCTATCTCCTGGTCATTCCCGTCTCGCTGCTCGCGACCGGGGTCGCCGCGCGGCTGCTGACCGACTCGCGTGCGCCGCGCGGGCGGCGGCTGGACTGGCCGGGTCAGATCACCGCCGCGTCGGCGATCACCGCCCTGGTGTACGGCGTGATCGAGGGCGGCGCCGGTTCGTTCACCGACACCCCGGTTCTGGTGGCGCTGCTCATCGCCGTGGCCGGCGCCGTCGCCTTCGTCCTGGCCGAGCGGCGCAGCGACAGCCCGATGCTGGACCTGACGCTGTTCCGCAGCCCGGCGTTCACCGCCACCACGCTCGTCGCGATGATCACCTTCCTGGCGCTGATCGGCTTCTTCTTCCTCCTGAGCCTCTACTTCGGCCTGGTGCAGCAGCTCGACACCCTCCAGGCGGGCCGGCGCCTGCTCATGGTCACCGGCGCCGCCATCGTCGCCGGCGCTCCCGTCGGGCGGCTGATGCACCGCGTGTCCGCCCGCGTCCTGATCACTGCCGGACTGCTCGTCGTCTCCGGCTCACTGCTCTCGCTGACCACCATCGACGCGGACACGTCGTTCGCCTCCATCGCCTGGCGGCTGGCGCTGCTGGGCCTGGGGATGGGCGGAGTCCTGACACCCATGACAGCCACCGCGGTCGCCGCCGTGCCTCCCCACCTGGCCGGTATGGCCGCGGCCGGGAACAACGCCTTCCGGCAGGTCGGCGGGGCACTCGGCCCTGCCGTCCTGGGGGCCCTCCTCACCGCCCGCGCCCTGGACACCTTCCCCGCGCATCTCGCCGACGCCGGGATCACGGGAGCGGCCGGGCAGAGCATCGCCGAGACCGCCCGAGCGAGTGGTCTCGGCGCGGTCGCCCAGATGAACCTGGGCGCCGGCACCGGTCAGGCCCTCGGCGCGGTGGGCGACGCCTTCCTCGACGGCCTCCGCCTGTGCCTGATCATCGCCGCCGCTCTCACGCTGCTCGCCGCCCTGGTCTCCGCGACCCTCCTGCGCCGCCGGCCCAGCGCGTCCACCGTCGCGGCCTCCTCCAGCGGTGCGCCGGCCGCCGCGCGGGCCCACGTGGGCTGAAGGACGGCTGTGGTCCCCGGCAGCGCACCCGCGCGCCGCCGGGGACCCCCGCGCCCTGATCCCGCCCCCCTACCGGCAAACTGTGGTCAAGGGAGAACCACACGGACAAGGAGCACCATGGATTCGCTCTCCACGGCCTCTGCCCCAGCCGTCGCCGCGCTGCTGGAGGACTTCTCCCTGGAGATGACGGGCAAGGACGTCCCCCGGCTCGAAGAGGCCCGCGACCGCATCCCGGCCGGCACCCGGATCAACATCACCTTCCTCGGCAACGAGGACCTGGACATGCGGCTGGCCGCGGCCCGCGCCGTGCGGCGGCTCGGGTACACCCCGGTCCCGCACATCTCGGCCCGCCGGCTGCGCTCCCGCTCGGAACTTGAGGAACTCCTCGCCGCGCTCCGCTGCGACGGCGCGGTCGACAACGTCCTCGTCATCGGCGGAGACCCCACCACACCCCACGGCCCCTACGACGACGCCCTCGCGCTCATCCGGTCCGGGCTCCTCCAGTCGTACGGCGTCCGGCACGTCGGCATCGGCGGCTACCCCGAGGGGCACCCCGCCATCGCCGGCCCGGCGCTCTGGTCGGCGATCGAGGACAAGACCACCGCCCTTGCCCGGGAGGGGCTGTCCGGCGACGTCATCACCCAGTTCGGCTTCGACGCGGACCCGGTCCTCGCCTGGGTCGAGTCCGTACGGAAACGGGGCATCGACGCACCGGTGCGCGTCGGGGTCCCCGGCCCCGCCGGGATCAAGCGGCTGATGACGTACGCCGGGCGCTTCGGCGTCGGCACGAGCGCGTCCATCGCGAAGAAGTACGGGTTCTCGCTCACCAACCTGATGGGCACGGCCGGCCCCGACCGCTTCATCCGTGCCCTGGCCGACGGCTACGACGCCGGCCGCCACGGCGTTCTCAAGCTGCACTTCTACACCTTCGGCGGCATCGGGGCCACATCGCGGTGGATCACCGAATTCCGTACCGGGCACGGCAACTGACGCCCCATCCGCTCCGGCGTTGACGCGTTCAGGAGGAGAGCGGCCGCTCGCCGTGCCACGAGCGCCAGAGCGCGGCGTAGGCGCCGTCGGCCGCCACGAGCTCGTCGTGGGTGCCGAGTTCGATGAGCCCGCCCTCCTCCATCACGGCCACCCGGTCGGCATCGTGGGCCGTCTGCAGCCGGTGCGCGATGGCGATGACGGTCCGGCCCTCCAGTACGGCGGCCAGCGCGCGCTCCGTGTGCCGGGCGGTCCTCGGGTCCAGGAGTGCGGTGGCCTCGTCGAGTATCAGCGTGTGCGGGTCGGCCAGTACCACGCGTGCCAGGGCGAGCTGCTGCGCCTGGGCTCCGTCCGGACGGTACCCCTCGTGGCCGAGATCGGTGTCCAGGCCGTCCGGCAGCTCACCGGCCCACTCGGCGCCGACGGCGGCGAGTGACGCGTGCAGTTCGGCATCGGTGGCGCGGGCCGAGGCGATCCGCAGGTTGTCCCGGACCGTGCCCTGGAACACATGGTGCTCCTGGGTGACGAGGACGACGTGCCGGCGCAGCCGGCCGGGGTCCAGGCTGTGGACCGGGACCCGGCCCACCGTCACAGAGCCGGTGCGCGGTGGGTCCATGCCCGCCAGCAGCCTGCCCAGGGTGGTCTTGCCCGCGCCGGAGGGCCCCACGATCGCCAGCCGCTCGCCGGGCCGGACCGTCAGGTCGACACCGTGCAGGACATCGGGCCCGCCGTCGTAGGCGTAGTGCACACCGGACACGTCGATCCGGTCGCCGTCAGGCGTGACCGAGGCGGGCGACGGAGCCCGCACCGCCGGGACTTCGCGGACACGGCCGAGGCCCTCCACCCTCGCGAAGGAGGCCCGGCTGCTCTGGAGTTGCTCCATCCGCTGGAGGATGGTGTCCAGGGGCTGGGACAGCTGCCGCAGGTACAGGGCCGAGGCGACGACCGCGCCGAGGCTCATCGCGCCGTGGTCGTGCAGCACGCCGCCGATCAGCAGGACGCCGGCCACCGGGATGACGTAGGAGATGTCCACGGCCGGGAAGAGCACACTGCGCAGGAAAAGGGTCCGGTTCCGGGTGCTTCGGCATCGCCCGATCGCCTCCTGGCACGCGGCGACGCGGCGCTGCCCCAGCCCCAGGGCCTCGACGGTACGGGCGCCGGCGGCGGTGGCCGCGAGCTGTTCGGCGAGAGCCGAGTCGGCGGCTCCCTCGTCGAGGTACGCGGTGAGGGCCCGGCGCAGATACCAGCGGGCGGCGAACCAGATGCCGAGCAGGCCCAGCACGCCGCACGCGCCGAGCAGCGGATCGAGCGCGAAGACCGCTCCGAGGATGAACAACGCCTGGACCCCGGCGATGAGGACGTCGGGCCCGGCATCCCGGAGCGTGGCGCCGACCGAGGCGACATCGGTGGTGCCCCGGGCCATCAGGTCGCCCGTACCGGCCCGCTCGACGACCGCGGCGGGCAGCGCGAGCGCCCGCTCGGCGAACTGCTCCCGGATCCGCGCCAGAGTCCGCTCGCCGAAGCGGTGTCCGACGTAGCCGGCGTACCGGGCCAGCAGCAGCTGAGCCAGTGCGAAGGCGAGGATGGTGAGCGCGAGGCGGTCCACCGCGGCCACCCCTGCGCCGGCCCCGACCTCGTCGATGATGCGGCCGAGCAGCCACGGGCCGACGAGTCCGGCCCCGGCGGCGAGCGCGTTGAGGGCGATCATGGCGGCGAAGGCACGGCCGTCCAGCCGGATCAGCCGCAGCGCCGCCCGGCGTACCCGTGACGGTTCGGCGACGGGCAGGGCCCGGCCCGACGCCCCTGGGCCGGCGGTCATCGCACGGCCTCCCGGGACGGCGGGACAGTGCCTTCGTCCGGGCGGCCCGGCTCGTCCCCGTCCGTCCCGCGGGACACCAGCCGGCGGTACCCGGGCAGCCCGTCCAGGAGTTCACGATGGCTGCCGACGCCCGCGACGGAGCCGTCGACCAGGTAGTACACGGTGTCCGCCCGGTCCAGCAGGAGCGGTGACGTACTGGTGACGACCGTGGTGCGGCCGGACCGTGCGGCGTGCAGCCGGGCCGCGACGGCCGCCTCGGTGTGTGCGTCGACCGCCGAGGTGGGCTCGACCGCGAGGAGCACCTCGGGATCGGCCAGCAGGGCCCGGACCAGGCGGACGCGCTGGCGCTGGCCCCCGGAGAGGTTGCGGCCCTGCGCGTCGACCGGCGAGTCGAGCCCGTCCGGCAGACCGCGGACGATGTCCTGCGCCACGGCCGCGTGGATGCCCCGGCCGATGGTCTCCTCGTCCCGGTCCAGCGCCCCGCTGATCACCTCGCGCAGCGGTCCGGCGAACAGGTCGGCCTCGTTGTCCGCGACCAGGATCCGCCGGCGGACCCGCGTCAGGTCGATCTCGTCCAGGCCTATCCCGCCCCAGGTCGCGGCCGACTCCACGAACCGGCCCAGGCGGTCGACCACCGCCGCGGAGTCCGCCGGCCGGGCGCTGACGAGTGCGGTCAGCCCTCCGGGCACCACCTCGACGCCGGACTCCGGATCGCGGAGCGTGGACGGCGCCCCGGGCGCGTCCGAAGTCGCCTCCCCGCCCAAGGAGTCGGGCTCCAGGGCCAGGAACCGGATGACCCCGCGCGCGGCGACCAGCCCGCGGCTGAGGTCGTAGCCGCCCTCGATGAAGAACGAGACCGGCACCACCAGCACCGCCGTGTACCCGTAGACCGCGATCAGCTCGCCGACGGTGATGGTCCCCTGAGCCGCCATCCGGGCCGCCAGCCAGGTCACCGCACCGAGGAAGAGGGTGGGCAGGCCGACACCGAGGGCCTGGATCCAGCTGGTCACCGCACCGACGCGGTACCCCTGCGCCCGCAAGGCCCGCGAACCGAGCCGGTAGCGCTCGGCGTACACCTCCTTGCCTCCGATGCCGTTGAGGACGCGCAGGCCCTTGGCCATGTCCTCGAAACGGGCGGCGAGCCCGCCCTGCTGTTCCCGGTACGCCGCCTCGACGCCCTGCAACCGCCACAGCAGGGGGCCGACCAGCACCACAATCAGCGGCACACCCAGCAGCACCACCACGGCGAGCAGCGGCGAAACGGTCAACAGCAGCACGGCCACCACGACATAGGCGAGGACCGCGCCGACCCCGGGGCCGGTGATGGTCAGTGTGTTGGCGATCATCGCGACATCGCGGAACCCGATCGTGACGACCTCCCCGGCCGTGGCCCGGCGCGGCAGCGCCCCGCCCAGTCCGGTCGCCTGCCTGACCACGACCGCCACGGAACGGAAGACGGCGTCCAGCCGCACCCTGGTCATCGTGCGGTGCCGCATGATGGCCAGCCACGCGTTCAGCACCCCCACACCCAGCAGCGCCGCGACCCAGCCGGCCAGCGCGGACCACCGCCCCGGCTCCAGCCCGTCGTCGATGGCGCGCGACAGCAGGTACGGCGGCAGCGTCAGACAGACCATCCAGGCGCTGCCGAGCAGCGCACCGGCGGCGATCCGGCGGCGCTGGCAGGTGATCAGCCACCACAGGTACCGCGGCGCGCTGCGACAGTCAGGGGTCCCCGGATCCACATAGGAATCTGCCATGCACCCGACCCTAACGATCCCCGGAGAGCCGGTGGATCCGGGGACCGCCACGCCCCGGTCAGCCGTGCCAGGACCGCCACAGCGCCGCGTACGCGCCGTCCGCCGCCACCAGTTCGTCGTGGCTGCCCAGCTCGCTGATCCGGCCCTCCTCGACGACCGCGATCACATCCGCGTCGTGCGCCGTGTGCAGCCGGTGCGCGATGGCCACGACCGTACGGCCGTCCAGCACCCGGGCCAGCGAGCGCTCCAGATGGCGGGCCGCGCGCGGGTCGAGCAGCGACGTCGCCTCGTCCAGCACCAGCGTGTGCGGATCGGCCAGCACCAGCCGGGCCAGCGCGATCTGCTGGGCCTGCGCGGGAGTGAGCGCCACTCCGCCCGAGCCGACCTCGCAGTCCAGCCCCTCGTCCAGCGCCCTCGCCCAGTCGTCCGCGTCGACCGCGGCCAGCGACGCCCACAGCTCGGCGTCCCCGGCACCGGACCGGGCCAGCAACAGGTTGTCCCGCAGCGAACCCACGAACACATGGTGCTCCTGGTTGACCAGCGCCACATGCGTACGCACCCGCTCCGCGGTCATCTTCGACAACTGCGCGCCGCCCAGGGACACTTCACCGGTACGCGGGGCGTAGATCCCGGCCAGCAGCCGGCCCAGCGTGGACTTGCCCGCACCGGACGGGCCGACCAGCGCCAGCCTGGTCCCCGGAGCGACGTCGAGCGACACCTTGTGGAGCACGTCGAGACCGGCCCGGTAGCCGAAGTGCACCTCGTCGGCGCGTACGTCCCGGCCGTCCGGGGCCACCGCCGCGTCGCCCGCGTCCGGCTCGATCTCGCGGACCCCCACGAGACGCGCCAGCGACACCTGGGCGACCTGCAACTCGTCGTACCAGCGCAGGATCAGGCCGATCGGGTCGACCATCATCTGCGCGAGCAGCGCACCCGTCGTCAGCTGCCCGACGGTGAGCCAGCCCTCGATCACGAACCAGCCCCCGAGCATCAGGACCGCGCCGAGGATCGTCACGTACGTGGCGTTGATGACGGGGAAGAGCACGGACCGCAGGAACAGCGTGTACCGCTCCCAGGCCGTCCACTCCTTGACCCGCTGGTCCGACAGCGCGACCCGGCGCGCACCCAGCCGGTGCGCCTCCACGGTCCGTCCGGCGTCCACCGTCTCCGCGAGCATGGCCGCGACCGCCGCGTAACCGGCGGCCTCCGAGCGGTACGCGGACGGCGCCCGGCGGAAGTACCAGCGGCAGCCGACGATCAGCACCGGCAGCGCGATGAGCACCGAGAGCGCCAGCGGGGGAGCGGTGACGGTGAGCGCGGCGATCAGCAGACCCACCCAGACCACACCGATGGCCAGCTGCGGCACCGCCTCGCGCATGGCGTTGGCGAGCCGGTCGATGTCTGTGGTGATCCGGGAGAGCAGATCACCCGTACCGGCGCGCTCCAGCACGCCCGGCGGCAGCCGGACCGACCGCACGAGGAAGTCCTCGCGCAGATCCGCCAGCATCTCCTCACCGAGCATCGCGCTGCGCAGCCGCATCATCCGGGTGACCACGGTCTGCACGATCAGTGCGACGGCGAACACCGCCGCGGTGCGCTCCAGATGGAGGTCGGTGACCCCGTTGGACAGATCCTCGACGAGCCCTCCCAGCAGGTACGGCCCGGCGATCGAGGCGACCACCGCGACCGTGTTGAGCGCGGTGACCACGGTGAACGGCCGCCGGTGGCGCCGGATCAGTTCCCTGGCGTACGTCCGTACGGTCGTGGGGGTGCCGACCGGCAGGGTGGTGGCCGACTCGGGCGCGGCCGGGTCGTAGGCCGGTGGTGCGACGCCGGTCATGCCCTCTCCTCGATTTCCTCGATGGTGTCGATCGCGTGGATCGATTCGTCCTCGCCCGGCTGAGCCGGGATCTCGTCGTCGGTCTCGCGGGTGACGACGGCCCGGTAACGCGGTTCGCCGCGCAGCAGTTCACGGTGGGTGCCGACCGCCACCACAGTGCCCCGGTGGACCAGCGCCACCCGGTCCGCCAGGTCGAGCAGCAGTGGGGACGAGGCGAAGGCCACCGTCGTACGGTCCTTGCGCAGCGCCTTGATACCCGCGGCGACCCGCGCCTCGGTGTGCGAGTCGACGGCGGACGTCGGCTCGTCGAGCACCAGCGCCTCCGGATCGGTCACCAGCGACCGGGCCAGGGCCAGGCGTTGGCGCTGGCCGCCGGAGAGCGACCGGCCGCGTTCGGTGATCCGGGTGTTCATCGGATCGCGGTCCGAGGCCACGGACGCCTGTGCCAGCGCGTTCAGGACGTCGTCGCACTGTGCGGCGGACAGCGCGTCCCCGGCGGTCACCCGGCCGGACGACGGCACGTCCAGCAGTTCGCGCAGGGTGCCGGAGAGCAGCACCGGGTCCTTGTCCTGGACCAGAACGGCGGTCCGGGCCGCGTCCAGGTCCAGTTCGTCCAGGGGGACGCCGCCGAGCAGCACGGACGGCACCTCGTGCTCCGCCGCCCCGTCCTCGACGGCACCGTCCTTCGTCACCTCCGGCTGGGCGTGGCCGCCGAGCCGGTCCGCGAGCCGCCCGGCCTCGTCCGGATCGCCGCACACCACCGCGGTGAACAGGCCCTCGGGCGCCATCAGTCCGGTGACCGGGTCGTACAGATCCCCGGCCGGTGAGGCCTCGATCGTCGACGGCCGGGCGACCCGGCTCAGCGAGAGCACCCGGACCGCGCGCTGCGCGGACGGCCGCGAGAAGGAGTACGCCATGGCGATCTCCTCGAAGTGGTGCAGCGGGAACAGCAGCAGCGTCGCCGCGCTGTACACGGTCACCAGCTGACCGACGTCGATCAATCCGTCGCGGGCCAGCGCGGCCCCGTACGTGACCAGGGAGATCAGCAGGATGCCCGGCAGCAGGACCTGGATCGCGGAGATCAGCGACCACATCCGCGCACTGCGCACGGCGGCCTTGCGGACCTCCTGCGAGGCACGCCGGTAGCGGCCCAGGAACAGTTCCTCGCCGCCGATGCCGCGCAGGACGCGCAGTCCGGCCACGGTGTCCGAGGCCAGTTCGGTGGCCTTGCCGGCCTTCTCGCGCTGGACGTCGGCGCGGCGGGTGGCGCGGGGGAGCAGCGGCAGGACGCCCAGGGCGAGCAGTGGCATGGCGAGCGCCACGAGCACACCCAGCGAGGGCAGATAGAGGACGAGCCCGACGCAGACGATGACGAGGGCGGCAGCGGCGGCGGCGAAGCGGGAGAGCGCCTCGACGAACCAGCCGATCTTCTCCACATCACCTGTCGACACCGCGACGACCTCGCCCGCGGCGACCCGGCGGGTCAGCGCCGAGCCGAGCTCCGCGGTCTTGCGGGCCAGCAGTTGCTGGATCCGGGCGGCGGCGGTGATCCAGTTGGTGATGGCGGTCCGGTGCAGCATGGTGTCGCCCACGGCGATCAGTACGCCGAGAACCGCGATCAGCCCGCCGGCCAGCGCGAGCCGCCCGCCGGACCGGTCGACGACCGCCTGGACGGCGAACCCGACGCCGAGCGGCAGCCCGGCGATGGAGCACTGGTGCAGCAGGCCCCATGACATGGCCTTGAGCTGTCCGCGGATCTGGTTGCGGCCGAGCCAGATCAGAAAGCGAGGGCCCGACCGGACGTCGGGATCGCCGGGATCCGAGTACGGAAGATCGCGAATTTGCATGACGTCCCAAAGATCGGAAGGAGCTGAGGTCCGCGAGGGACCTCCAGAATCACGTGGGGAGAAGCATGTGGGGGGACCAAACCGTCCAATCCTCGCGTCCCGCCGGGGGCGCGGCAAACCCTTTTACGTGCCGGGAGACCGGCCGCCGCACGGACCCGGGCCGGCCGCGCGGCAGGCACCGGTGGGTGAGGGAGTAAAGATTCGGCACGCATTCGCCGCGGCCCGCACGGGCCGGCGGGGCCGGACGCCACGGAGTGCGACCATGGGCGGATGCATATAGCCGGTACGGTACGAGTGGTGGTCTCGGCGGCCGCCTGCGGTGTCCTGCTCACGACTCTGACGTCATGCGGCGGTGGATCCGACGCGCAGAAGGGCGACGCGCGGTCGGCCGGTGCCGGGACGCCGAAGGACAAGGCGCAGACGGCCGACCTGAAGCGCATTCCGGATGTCGGCGACCGGTTGCAGTCGAAGATCCCGGCCAACTCCCGTCAGGTCGTCACCGTTTACGGAGAGGGCAGGAACTCCGCGGACTCCACTGTCGTGCTCTACACCAGAACCGGCTCCACCTGGGACAAGACCGCCGGATGGAAGGCCCACAACGGCAAGAAGGGCTGGGCCGCCGACCACCACGAGGACGACAAGCGCAGCCCGGTCGGTGTCTTCGGCCTCACCGACGCGGGCGGTGTGCTGCCCGACCCCGGCGCCCTGCTCCCGTACACGGAGACGGCGTCCATCCAGGCACCGCACTACTGGGCCAAGTCCCACTGGCACGACTTCGACTACGTCATCGCCATCGACTACAACCGCGTCAAGGGCACCGCTCCGAACGACCCGACACGGCCCGAGGGCCAGTCCAAGGGCGGCAGCATCTGGCTGCACATGGACCACGGCAGCGGCACATCGGCGTGTGTGAGCCTGCCGAAGGCCGCCATGGAGAAGCTGCTGCGCACTCTTGACCCGAAGCAGCACCCGGTCGTCGTCATGGGCGACCGCGCCAGCCTTCAGACCTGACCGGGACCGGGCCGGGTCGCCCGCTCCAGTTCCATCAGCACCGAGTAGTACGAACGGCCCGTCGCCCGGTCCATGCCGATCTCGCACATCCGGTTGGCCGAGAGATACCGGTCGTACTCCCGGGTGTTCACCTCGGCGGCCTCCTTCGCGGTCGCCGAGGCCGTCAGCTCCTCGTGCAGCATGCCGCGGTCGCCCGCGAATCCGCAGCAAGCGGCGTCGTCCGGGATGACGACCTCCTGCGCGCAGGCCTCGGCGACCGTGCGCATGTGCTCCACATCGCCCAGATGCTCCATCGAGCAGGTCGGATGCAGGACCGCGGAGCCGGCGCGACGCAGCACCGTCAGCTCCGGCAGGAGTTCGTCGGCGGCCCAGACCAGGGAGTCGACGACGGTCAGCTCGCGGTGCAACGCCCGGTTGTCCTCGGTCAGATACGGCACCACCTCATGGGCGATGCCCAGCGTGCACGAGGAGGCGTCGACGACCAACGGCAGCTTTCCGCCCGCTGTCCAGCCCCAGGCCGCCGCCACGATCCGGTTGGCCATCACGGCGTTCGCGGTGTCGTACCCCTTCGAGTGCCAGATCGTCGCGCAGCAGGTCCCGGCGGTGTCCGGCGGGATCCAGACCGGCTTTCCGGCGCGCGCCGACACGGCGACCACGGCCTGCGGCAGGGACGGTACGTGCTGCCCCTCGGGGCCGGCGAAGATGCGGTTGACGCAGGCCGGGTAGTAGACGGCGCTCGCTCCCGCCCTGGAGGTGGGCGGCAGCTTCCGGGCGGCGGCACCGGGGATCTCCGGCAGCCAGGCGGGCATCAGATCGGGGCGCACGGCCCGGCGGGCGAGAGCGGTGACGCCTTCCAGCAGCCGGTCGTCGATCCGGCTCGCAGCGGCGACCGCGAGCCGGGCCGCCGCCTCCACGGCGCGGAAGTTCTTCGCCGTGAGCGCGGCGATCCGTTCCTCGCGCGGGGAGTGCCGCTGATGGCGGAAGTCCTTCATCATGACGCCCGTGTCGATGCCGACCGGACAGGCGAGTTTGCAGGTGGAGTCGCCCGCGCAGGTGTCGACGGCGTCGTAGCCGTACGCGTCGAGCAGCCCGGTCTCCACCGGCGAACCGCCCGGCTGCCGCATCATCTCCCGGCGCAGCACGATGCGTTGGCGCGGCGACGTGGTCAGGTCGTGGCTCGGGCAGGTCGGTTCGCAGAACCCGCACTCGATGCACGGGTCGGCCACCGGCTCGACCCGGGGGATGGTCTTCAGGCCGCGCAGGTGGGCCTTGGGATCGCGGTCCAGGACGATCCGGGGCGCCAGCACCCCGTCGGGGTCGATGAGCCGCTTGGTCCGCCACATCAGTTCGGTCGCCCGCGGTCCCCACTCCAGCTCCAGGAAGGGCGCGATATTGCGGCCGGTGGCGTGTTCCGCCTTGAGTGATCCGTCGAACTGTTCCACGGTCAGCTTGCAGAAGTCCGCCATGAAGGCGGCGTACCGGTCGACGTCGGAGGGCTTCGCCGCGTCGAAGGCGAGCAGGAAGTGCAGGTTGCCGTGGGCCGCGTGGCCCGCGACGGCGGCGTCGAAACCGTGCTCGGCCTGGAGCTCCAGCAGCGCTTCGCACGCGTCGGCCAGCCGCGAGGGCGGGACGGCGAAATCCTCCGTGATCAGTGTCGTACCGGACGGCCGGGAGCCGCCGACCGCGGTGACGAAGGCCTTGCGGGCCTTCCAGTAGCCGGAGATCGTCCCGGCGTCCCGGGTGAACTCATTGGTCACCGAGGTGACGGGCCGGACGAGCTCCAGCCGGCGTACGACACCGGCCGCCGCCCGCTCGCAGGCCTCCTGGCCCGCCTCGTCCGGGGCACGGAACTCCACCAGCAGCGCCGCGGCCGCCTTCGGCAGCCCGGCCCAGTCGGCGGGCACCCCCTGGACGCTGACGGAGGCCCGCAGGGTGTTCCCGTCCATCAGCTCGACGGCGATGGCGCCCGCTTCGTTGAACAGCGGGACGGCGGCCGCCGCCGCGGTCAGGGACGGGAAGAAGAGCAGCGCGGTGGAGACGCGGCGGTCCAGCGGCAGCGTGTCGAAGACGACCTCGGAGATGAAGCCGAAGGTCCCCTCGGAGCCGACCATGAGCCCGCGCAGGATCTCCACGGGTGTCGTGCCGTCCAGGAAGGCGTCGAGCCGGTACCCGTTGGTGTTCTTGATCTCGTACTTGGCCCGGATCCGGGCAGTGAGTGCGGCATCGGCCTCGATCTCCGCCTTCAGCGCGAGGAGCCCCGCGCAGAGCTGCGGCTCCGCGTGCGCCAGGTCCTCGTCCGCCGAGGGGTCGCCGGTGTCCACCACCGTGCCGCCGGGCAGCACGAAGGTGAGCGACGAGACGGTCCGGTACGAATTGCGGCTGGTGCCCGCGGTCATCCCGGAGGCGTTGTTGGCGACGACCCCGCCGATCGTGCAGGCGATGGCGCTGGCCGGGTCGGGGCCGAGCAGCCGGCCGTACCGGGCCAGGGTGGCGTTGGCCCGCATGATCGTCGTCCCCGGCCGGATGCGGGCCCGCGCGCCGCCGTCCAGGACCTCGATACCGGCCCAGTGGTGCCGTACGTCGACGAGGATGTCCTCGCCCTGCGCCTGGCCGTTCAGGCTGGTGCCCGCGGCCCGGAAGACGACGTTGCGGCCCTTGCCGTGCGCGTACGACAGGATCGCCGAGATGTCGTCGATGTCCTCGGGGACGACGACGACCTGGGGCACGAACCGGTAGGGGCTGGCATCGGAGGCGTACCGCACCAGGTCGGAGATCTTCCACAGCACCTTCCGCGGCCCCAGCAGGGCCGTCAGCTCGCCCCGCAGCGGCTCAGGTGTGCCCGGCGCCCGCTCGTCGGGCACCCGGTCGTGGGTGGGGCTGCGCATCGCGCCGGGGCTCAGGGCTTCCGGCTTCGGCTCCAGCAGCGGCATTCGAGGTCCCCTCGGCGGCTCGGCGCGGTGCTTCGCGCCCGGTCAGCAGCGGCGCTCCGGCATTCCATTGACCAGAGCGGTCAGCAGCCCGCCGAGCACTTCGCGCTGCTCGGCGGTCAATGGAGCCAGGATCTCCTCTGCGGCCGCGCGGCGCCCGTTGCGCAGCGACCGGAGGGTGGCGATGCCCTCGTCGGTGATCTCGATCCGGACCACCCGGCGGCTGTCCGGATCGGGGGCCCGGCGCACCCGGCCGCTGGCCTCCAGGCCGTCCACCAGCGTGGTCACGGCACGCGGGACCACATCGAGGCGCTGCGCGAGATCCGCCATCCGCGGCGGACCGTCGTAGTGGGCGACGGTGCGCAGCAGCCGGAATTGCGCGGGGGTGATGCCGACCGGCTCCAGCTGACGGCTCTGAATGCGCTGGAGCCTGCGGGTCAGCCGCAGCAGCTGTTCGGCGAGCAGGCCGTCGGGGTCGGGGGAATCCATACGGGGAACAATATCAGGATCTGGTTCATTGTGAGTACAGGTAACAATGAGCTATGCTCCTATCTGCTCGACTGTCACGGACCGTGGATCCCGACGGGACGTCGATCCGGACCGACGATCCGGACGACGATCCGCACTGTCGATCCGGACCATCACGGACCGCTGACGCGCATACCGGCGCAGGTGGTCGCAGCCTTTTCTCCCTGTTGCCGCACGCCTGACGAAGGAGCCCATGAAACCCGACGAACCCACGTGGACGCCCCCGCCCAGGGAGGCCGAGCAGCCGCCCGCCGAGCTGCGCCGCATCCTCCGCCTCTTCCATCCGTACCGTGGCCGCCTCGCGGTGGTCGGACTGCTCGTCGGCGCCTCGTCGCTGGTGTCGGTCGCCTCGCCGTTCCTGCTGCGCGAAATCCTCGACACCGCCATCCCGCAGGGACGGACCGGGCTCCTCTCGCTGCTCGCCCTCGGCATGATCCTCACCGCCGTGATGAACAGTGTCTTCGGCGTGCTGCAGACCCTCATCTCCACCACCGTCGGCCAGCGCGTGATGCATGACCTGCGCACCGCGGTCTACACCCAGCTCCAGCGGATGCCGCTCGCCTTCTTCACCAGAACCCGCACGGGCGAGGTCCAGTCCCGGATCGCCAACGACATCGGAGGCATGCAGGCCACCGTCACCTCGACGGCGACCTCGCTGGTCTCCAACCTCACCGCGGTCATCGCCACCGTCATCGCCATGCTCGCGCTCGACTGGCGGCTCACCGTCGTCTCGCTGCTCCTGCTGCCGGTCTTCGTCTGGATCAGCCGCCGGGTCGGCCGGGAGCGCAAGAAGATCACCACCCAGCGGCAGAAGCAGATGGCCGCCATGGCGGCCACGGTCACCGAATCGCTCTCCGTCAGCGGCATCCTGCTCGGCCGCACCATGGGCCGGTCGGAGTCGCTCACCAAGGGCTTCACCGAGGAGTCCGAGCGGCTGGTCGACCTCGAAGTGCGCTCCAGCATGGCCGGACGCTGGCGGATGTCGACGATCGGCATCGTCATGGCCGCCATGCCGGCCGTCATCTACTGGGCCGCGGGCATCACCCTGCAGTCCAGCGGACCCGCCGTCTCCATCGGTACGCTCGTCGCCTTCGTCTCGCTCCAGCAGGGCCTCTTCCGGCCCGCCGTGAGCCTGCTCTCCACCGGGGTGCAGATGCAGACGTCCCTCGCGCTCTTCCAGCGGATCTTCGAATACCTCGACCTCACGGTGGACATCACCGAGCCGGAGAACCCGGTCCGACTGGAGAAGATCCGCGGCGAGGTCCGCTTCGAGAACGTCGACTTCAGCTACGACGAGAAGAGCGGCCCCACCCTCAGCGGCGTCGACGTGGCCGTGCCCGCCGGCGGCAGCCTGGCCGTCGTGGGTCCCACCGGCTCCGGAAAGTCCACCCTCAGCTACCTGGTGCCGCGCCTGTACGACGTCTCGGGCGGCCGGGTCACGCTGGACGGCGTCGATGTGCGCGATCTGGACTTCGACACCCTCGCCAGGGCCATCGGGGTGGTCTCCCAGGAGACGTATCTCTTCCATGCCTCCGTCGCCGAGAACCTGCGCTTCGCCAAGCCGGAGGCCACCGACGAGGAGATCGAGGCGGCGGCCCGCGCGGCACAGATCCACGATCACATCGCCTCGCTGCCCGACGGCTACGACACCCTGGTCGGTGAGCGCGGCTACCGCTTCTCGGGCGGTGAGAAGCAGCGCCTGGCCATCGCCCGCACGATCCTGCGCGACCCGCCGGTGCTGATCCTGGACGAGGCGACGAGCGCCCTGGACACCCGCACCGAGTTCGCCGTGCAGGAAGCGATCGACGCGCTCTCCGCCGGACGCACCACGCTCACCATCGCTCACCGGCTCTCCACCGTGCGTGACGCGGATCAGATCGTCGTCCTGGACGGCGGGCGGACCGCGGAGCGCGGCAGCCACGAGGAACTGCTCGACCAGGGCGGGCGCTATGCGGCCCTGGTCCGCAGGGACACCCAGCTGGCCCCCGCGGCAGGCTGAACAGCCGGACCGGACGAACTCCATTCGCGGGAACGAACTTGTTCGTGACGAACGCGTTCGTTATTGTGGGGTGTGCGCCCCTCGTCCTTCCGTTGCCGCCGAGGGGGACAGGCTCGCAGTGCACCGGACTGCGCGGCCGGTATTCCCGCACGAGCTGGAGGTACCACCATGAGCACCACGCACCACCACCCGATCGCGATCATCGGCGCCGGTCTCGGCGGCCTCACGCTCGCCCGCGTACTGCACATCAACGGGATCGAGGCGGCCGTCTTCGATCTGGAGGCCGACCGGAACGCCCGCACCCAGGGCGGCATGCTCGACATCCACGAGGAGACCGGCCAGGCCGCCCTGCGCGCCGCCGAACTGCACGAGAGGTTCCGGGAGAAGGTCCACCCCGGCGGCGAAGCCATGCGGGTCCTGGACAAGGGGGCCCGGGTACTGCTCGATCGGGCGGACGACGGTGCGGGCGGCCGGCCCGAGATCGACCGCGGAGACCTGCGCGACCTGCTGCTCGACTCACTGCCCGAGGGCACCGTGCGCTGGGGCAGCAAGATCACCGGTGCCGGTCCGGCCGGCGCCGGACAGCACCGGGTCACGCTCGCCGACGGCACCGCCTTCACGGCCGGACTGCTCGTCGGGGCGGATGGCGCCTGGTCCCGTATCCGTCCGCTGCTCTCCGACGCAGTCCCTGCCTATACCGGCATCTCCTTCGTGGAACTGGACCTCTTCGAAGCCGACACCCGGCACCCCGAGTGCGCCGAACTCATCGGCGGCGGAATGTTCTTCGCGCTCGGCGACAACCGGGGATTCCTCGCGCACCGCGAATCGGACGGCAGCCTCCACGTCTACGCCGCGCTGCGCGCCGCCGAGGACTGGCTGTCTACGATCGACTTCACCGACGCGGAGGCCTCCAGGGCCACGCTGGCCGAGCACTTCGCGGACTGGGCGCCCGGCCTCCGCCGGCTGATCACCGACTGCGACGGCCTGCCGGTGCCGCGCCTCATTCACGCACTGCCCGCCGGGCAGGAGTGGAAGCGCACCCCGGGCGTCACCCTGCTCGGCGATGCCGCCCACCTGATGTCCCCCTTCGCGGGCGAAGGCGCCAACCTCGCCATGATCGACGGCGCGGACCTGGGCCGGGCGCTCGCCGCTCACCCGGGTGACGTCGAAGCAGCCCTGGCCGCCTACGAGGCACCCCTCTTCACGCGGAGCCGGAAGAGCGCTCAGGAGTCCGCCGAGGGCCTGGAGATGATCTTCAACGACCGGGCACCGCAGCTGCTCGTCGAACTGTTCTCCTCCTTCGCGGCGCAGTGAACCCGAATGCGGCGAACCTTGAACGCAGCACCCCGCACGGACGCGCACGGCACACACGACGGCGCCGCCGCTCCCGTGGGACGGGGAGCGACGGCGCCTGATCGGACAACGGTCAGATGAGCCAACCCACGAAGTGGACGACGCCGGCGAGCAGGTTGGTGAGGATGTTCATCTGGTGTTTCTCCTTGTACATGGTGCATCTCTGGGACAGCACAGTCGCGGTCTGCAGCCCGTCGCTTGCGCCCTGTAATCATCATGTAGCGCACAGCGGTTGAGCAACGAATACCGATACGACCACACGTTCCAGCGAACATCCGATCCCCTGTTCGTGTGTTCGCCCTCCGTGGTGCGGGGTGTGGCGTGCGGGGCGCGCGTGTCGCCGGAGGCGGGGTGCCGGACGGGAGGATCGGTGCGGGATAGCGTGCCCGCATGGTGAACGAGTCCCCGGACACCCCGCCCCGTCGCAAGCTCCGCCCGTCCCGGCGCGGCCGGCTGGCGCTGCTCGTCGGCGCCGTCCTCGTCCTCGTGGTGGCCGCCGCCGTACTCGTACCGCTGCTGACGAGGGAGCCGACGACCGAGCGGACCCGGTCCCTCGTGATCCCCGAGGGGTGGCGGGCCTCCCAGGTGTACGAGGCCGTGGACAAGGTGCTCGACGAGCCCTCCGGCACCGCGGAGAAGGCCGTCGCCACGGCGGACCTGCCCCTGCCGGCCGCGGCGAAGGGCAACCCCGAGGGCTACCTCTTCCCGGCGACGTACCCCGTCACCTCCGGTACGACCCCGGAGAGCCTGCTGCGCTACATGGTGGACACGGCGGTCAAGCGGTTCGGCGCGGACCACATCACGGCCGGGGCGCGGCGCAACGGCGTCACGGTCTACCAGACGGTGACGATCGCCGCCATCGTGCAGGCCGAGGCGGACACCGCGCCGGACATGGGCAAGGTGTCCCGGGTCGTCCACAACCGGCTCGCGCGCGACATGCCGCTCCAGATGGACTCCACGCTCAACTACGCGATGAACCGCAGCACCCTGGACACCACCACGGGCGACACGAAGATCGACAGTCCGTACAACAGCTATGAGCGCAAGGGCCTGCCGCCCACCCCCATCGGCAATCCGGGGGAGCAGGCGATGGTGGCCGCGATCAGTCCCACCCCCGGCCCCTGGCTCTACTTCGTCACCGTCGCGCCGGGCGACACCCGTTTCACCGCCGACTACGCGGAGCAGCAGCGCAACGTCGCGGAGTTCAACCGCAACCGCCGCAGCGCCGCCAACGGCTGAGCAGCTGAGTGGCCAGTTGAGTGGCCCCCCAAGTGGTTCCCTGAGCGGCCCTCTGCGTGGCCCCCTGTGTGGCCCCCGCCTTCGGCGCGCCACGGCCGACGCATTCAAGACCCCGGCAGCCCGCCCCACGCCCCGATGTGCTCAGGCCGCGGCAGCCGCCCGCCCCACGCCCCGACCCGCTCAGGCCGCGGCAGCCGTACGTTCCGCGCCCGGCTCGGCCCGGTCCAGCAGCCGTCCGATCGCCCGTGCGGCGGCCCGCCCCGCCCGGTTGGCGCCGATCGTGCTGGCGGAGGGTCCGTAGCCGACGAGCTGGACGCGCTCGTCGCGTACCGCCTGTGTCCCCTCCACCCGGATGCCGCCACCGGGTTCGCGCAGTCGCAGCGGGGCGAGGTGGTCGACGGCGGGCCGGAAGCCGGTCGCCCAGAGGATGACATCGGCCTCGACGGTGCGACCGTCGTCCCAGGCGACTCCGGCCGGTGTGATCCGGTCGAACATCGGCAGACGGTCGAGCACCCCCGACGCGCGGGCGCGCCGGACGGCATCGGTGACCGGCAGCCCGGTCACGCTCACCACGCTCTGCGGCGGCAGCCCGCGCCGCACCCGGTCCGCCACCATGGCGACGGCGGCGCGTCCCTCGTCCGCGCCGAACGGGCCCTCCCGGAAGACCGGCGGCCGACGCGTCACCCAGTGGGTGTCCTCGGCCACCTCCGCGATCTCCATCAGATGCTGGGTTCCGGAGGCCCCGCCGCCCACCACGACCACCCGCTGTCCGGCGAACCCGGCGGGCCCCGGATAGTTCGCCGTGTGCAGCTGGCGGCCCCGGAAGGTGTCCTGGCCCGGGTAGCGCGGCCAGAACGGCCGGTCCCAGGTCCCCGTCGCGTTGATCAGGGCCCGCGTCGCGTACGTACCCTCGGAGGTCTCCACGAGCAGCCGCCCGCCGTCGCCCTCGCGCACCGCGCTCACCTCGACCGGCCGGTGCACCCGCAGGCCGAAGGCGCGCTCGTACGCGTCGAAGTACTCGCCGATCACCTCGGAGGAGGGCCTGCTGTCATCGGCACCGGTCAGCTCCATGCCGGGCAGGGCGTGCATGCCGTGCACCTTGCCGTACGTCAGCGACGGCCAGCGGAACTGCCAGGCGCCACCGGGGCGCGGGGCGTGGTCGAGCACCACGAAGTCGCGGTCCGGCTCCAGGCCCGTACGGTGCAGATGGTAGGCGCCGGACAGACCCGCCTGTCCGGCGCCGATCACCACGACATCCACTGAGTGCACCCCGGTATTGTTCACGCTTCTACTAACTGTGCCGGAGCCGTGGATCTTCCCGCGCCCGCCGAGGGGCTCAGCGTCCCCCGGCGAACAGCAGCGGCGCCCCGCCCGGCGCGGAGGCCGGGCGGCCGTTCGCCGCGGGCACCGCCGGCAGCGGGGATGCCGGGACCGTCGACAGCAGTCCCCGGGCCGCGAGCTCCGGAGTGACGCCCTCACCGAACCAGTACGCCTCCTCCAGATGCGGGTACCCGGAGAGCACGAAGTGCTCCACGCCCAGGGAGTGGTACTCCTCGATCCGGTCCGCGACCTCCGCGTGGCTGCCCACCAGCGCGGTGCCCGCACCACCGCGCACCAGACCGACGCCCGCCCACAGGTTCGGCGCGATCTCCAGCTTGTCGCGGGAGCCGCCGTGCAGCGCCAGCATCCGCTGCTGCCCCACCGACTCGCTCCTTCCCAGCGCCTGCTGGGCCGCGGCGACCGTGTCGGCGTCGAGGTCGCCGAGCAGCCGGTCGGCGGTCGCCCACGCCTCGCGGGACGAGTCGCGCGAGATGGTGTGCAGCCGGATGCCGAAGCGGACGGTACGTCCCTGCTCCTCGGCGAGCCCCCGGATCCAGTCGATCTTCTTCTTCACATCAGCCGGCGGCTCGCCCCAGGTCAGATAGACATCGGCGTGCTCCGCCGCGACCGGCCCCGCCGCGGCCGAGGAGCCGCCGAAGAAGACCTCCGGCAGCGGGTCCGGCGGCAGCGCCGTCAGCCCGCCCTCCACCTGGTAGTGCTCACCGTCGAAGTCGAACGGCTGCCCGCTCCACGCACCCCGCACCACCGACAGGAACTCCGCGGTCCTGGCATAGCGCCGGTCGTGGTCCAGATGGTCGCCGAACCTCCGCTGCTCCGTCGAGTCCCCGCCCGTCACGACATTGAGCAGCAGCCGCCCCCGGGTGATCCGCTGATACGTCGCGGCCATCTGCGCGGCGAGCACCGGCGAGATCACGCCCGGCCGGAACGCCACCAGGAACTTCAGCCGCTCGGTGTGCTGGGCCAGCGCCACCGTCGTCAGCCAGGCGTCCTCGCACCAGGTCCCGGTCGGCGTCAGCACAGCCTCGAACCCCAGCTGCTCGGCAGCCTTGGCGATCTGCGCCAGATACTCGATGTCGGGCGCGCGCACCCCGCTGACCGGAGTGATCCGGTCCCGCCTGATCCCGCCGTCGGTGTACGCGTGCCGGTCTACGAGTGTGCGCCCGTCGCCGCCCGTGGGCAGGAACCAGTGCAGGTGGACATTCATGAGGAGGCCTTTCCGTACGAGCGGGGAGTTGCCGAGGACGCGGGGAGGTCGCGGTTGAAGCGGGTATCGACGTAGTCCTTGAAGACGAAGCGGTGCGGGATGAGCTTCAGATCGGCGAAGGTGTCCGCGATCTCCTGCTCGGAGGCGATCGCGGCCGGATCGATGGCGACGGGGACCCGGGTGCCGTACGTCAGCTTCACGGCGTCCAGTGCCACCTCGTAGGGCAGCCCGGTCTCCTTCGCCCACACCTTCGCCCACGCCTCGGGATGCTTGAACACCCAGTTCTGCGCCCGGTTGAGCCGGACCAGCAGATCGCCGATGGCCTTGGACTTCCCGGACTCCTTGAGCGCGGCGGGAGAGGCGACCTGGAACCCGAGGC
This sequence comes from Streptomyces sp. NPDC048671, assembly GCF_055587045.1. Taxonomy (NCBI): domain Bacteria; kingdom Bacillati; phylum Actinomycetota; class Actinomycetes; order Kitasatosporales; family Streptomycetaceae; genus Streptomyces; species Streptomyces sp. NPDC048671. The sequence goes on from NZ_JBVJHB010000027.1 coordinate 60,476, forward strand.
CGTTGACGACCCCTTCACCCGTGGTCAGTACCCGCGCCTTGCCGCCGCGCAGCACCTGCGAGGTGTACGGGTCCCAGATCGCCCAGGCATCGACCTTGCCCCGGCTGAACGCGGCCAGTGCGTCGGCCGGCTGAAGGTATTTCAGCTTGACGTCGGAGACGCTGAGACCCGCCTTTTTCAGTGAGCTGATCAGCTGGAAATGGGCGGAGCTGCCCTGGGCGACAGCGATCGACGCGCCCTTGAGCCGGGCCGGGTCCCGCAGCGGCGAGTCCTTGGGGACCACGATCGCCTCACCTGCCGACGAACCGTGTGTGGCACCCACCACCACGACCTTGGAACCGGCGCCGGCGGCGAACACCGGCGGGGTGTTGCCGACCCCGCCGATGTCCACGGCCCCGGCGTTGACCGCCTCCAGCAGAGGTGGTCCGGAGGTGAAGGTGGACCATTTGATGCGGTAGTCGAGATCGTCCAGCTCGCCGGAGGCGCGCAGGATGGCTTCGTAACCGCCCTTCTGGTCACCGATGTTGAGCGTGACGCTGCCCTTGCCGTCGGTGCTGCTCGCCGTGGAGGCGGAGGTCGCGCCGCCGCAGGCGGTGAGCAGCAGGGCGAAGGGCAGCAGCAGCGCGGGCAGGGTACGGCGATTCATATCGTCTCTCTCCGGTCCGGACAGGCGAGGTTCAGGAGGTTCAGGAGCTTCAGGATGTTCAGGCGGTTCCGGCGGGCGTGGGAGCGGTGTCCACGCCGAGTTCGGTGAGCAGCCGGGTGCGCAGCGCGGCGAACTCCGGAGTGCCGGGGCTGCGAGGGCGGTCCAGGGAGACCGGGGTCTCGTACGCGATGGCGCCGTCCCGCATCACCAGTGCACGGTCGGCCAGGAGCAGCGCCTCGTCCACATCGTGCGTGACGAGCAGCACGGCGCAGCCACGGCGCTGCCAGAGCTCGGCCACCAGCTGCTGCGCCTTGATCCTGGTCAGCGCGTCGAGCGCGCCGAACGGCTCGTCCAGCAGCAGCAGATCGGGCTCGCGGACCAGCGCTCGCGCCAGCGAGGCACGCTGCGCCTCACCGCCCGAGAGCGTCCTGGGCCAGGCCCCGGACCGTTCGGTGAGCCCTACCTCCGCCAACGCCTTCTCGGCCAATGCGCGTTCGGGCTTCCCGGGCAGTCCGAGCAGTACGTTGCGCCAGACCCGCTTCCACGGCATCAGCCGCGGCGCCTGGAACGCGACCGCCCGGCGCCGGGGGACCAGTACCGTCCCCCGGATCTCCCGGTCGAGGCCGGCGAGCACCCGCAACAGGGTCGACTTCCCGCATCCGCTGCGCCCGAGCAGCACGGTGAACTCCCCGGCACGCAGGGTCAGATCGAGCCCGTCGACGACGGCCCGGCCGTCGAAGGAGCGGGTCAGCCCCTCGACACGCACGGCGGCCTGTGGCAGTGCGTCGGCCGGGGCGGGGGAGCGGGTGATCACTGGCCCGTGAAGGTCGGTCGCCATTGCAGCAGCAGCCTTTCGAGAATGCGGACGATGACGTCGGCGGTGAGGCCGAGGAAGGCGTAGACCACCAGGCAGACGACGATGACGTCGGTACGGAAGAACTCCCGGGCCTGGTTCATCAGGAAGCCGATTCCGGCATCGGCATTGACCGATTCGCCGAACACCAGTGCCAGCCAGGCGGTCGCCAGCGAGTAGCGCAGCCCCGTCATGGCCCCGGGCAGCGCCCCCGGCAGCACCACATGCCGTACCAGGCCCCAGCATCCGAGCCCCAACGACTCGCCTGCTTCGATGAGTTGGGGATCCACGCCGCGAATGCCCGCGTGGACGTTGAGGTACAGATGAAAGGCCACCCCGAGCGCGATCAGCGCCACCTTCGGGGCCTCGCCGATTCCCAGCCAGATGATGAACAGGGGGATCAGCCCGACCCAGGGAACGGTGCGCAGCATCTGGACGCTCGCGTCGACCAGATCCTCACCCAGCCGGGAGAGCCCCGAGACCAGCGCGAGCGCGGTCCCGACGGCGCCCCCGAGCGCCAGCCCCACGGCCACCCGCTGGAGCGAGATGGCCATCGCCGAGGTCAGGGTCCCGTCGGCGATCAGGTCCGATCCCGCGCGGGCGATGGTGCCGGGCGAGGCCAGTACGTCCGGATGCAGCACACCGGTGGCGCTGAACACCTGCCACAGGGCGAGCAGCAGCAGCGGTCCGACGGTGCGCCGGAGCCACCGCGGCACGTTCCGCAGCCGCGCTCCGCGGGCGGCGGTCGGAGTCACGGCCTCCAGGTCGAGCGGACACCGGTCGGCCGAACCCTCCGGCGGACCGGATTTCGGTGTTCGAGGGGATACGCCGGGTGGGGCGAGAGCATGGTCGAGAGTCATGAGGGCTCCACGAGCGGTTCATGGGGAGGGGCGTGCCCAGGCACCCGGGCACGCGACAGCCGCGCCGCACCGGCGGAGGTCGCGGAGGACCCGGCGCGGGCGTCGGACGGGGCTGAGCGTCACGGGAGAGGTGGGGCAGGACGCGTACGGCGTCAGGAGCGTGGGGGCGTCTCGCGCCCGGTCACTGACGGGAAATGCGCTGAGAGAACGTCAGCAGCCGCGACAACACGCGGCGGAAGCCACTCGCAGCAGGTCGATGTGACCGCGCGAAGTGAGCAGAGCTGATCGGAACATGGCGCTGAAGGTAGCGATTCCTTAAGGAAACGGTCAATGGTGTCTCGGCACGTGGACGCGCGATCCTGCCGTACGGGCAGGAGAATGAAGCCATGCCCACCGCCTTCACCACCAGCGTCCTGCACATCACCACGGGAACCACGGAGACCGTCACCGATCTGACGTCCGACTGCGAACAGTTCCTCACCTGGGCCGCCGCCGGCCGGGACGGCCTGCTCAACATCTTCGTACCGCACGCGACAGCCGGGATCGCGGTCCTGGAGACCGGCGCGGGCAGCGACGACGACCTCCTCTCCGCCCTGCACACGCTGCTCCCCGCCGACGACCGCTGGCAACACCGCCACGGCAGCCCCGGCCACGGCCGCGACCACGTACTCCCGGCCTTCGTACCGCCGCACGCGACGCTGCCGGTGATCGCGGGGCGGCTGGAGCTGGGGACGTGGCAGTCGGTGTGCCTGGTCGACACGAACGTCGACAATGCGGACCGGCAGGTGCGGCTGTCGTTCCTCGGGTAGTGGCCCCGTTACTGCAGGACTGTGGGGGGTGAGGTCCGGCCGGACCAAGCGAGAGGGTCCGGCCGGCCGGCCACGGCCGCCCTGGTGAACGATTTGCGTCACCAGGGCAGTGGCTCGGGCCGCCGGTGCCACCACCAGCCCAGTTGCCTGCCACGCGCCTCCGCGCCCAGGAGCAGGGGGATCCTCAACCCCCGGACAACCTACGGGATCCTCATCACCTTTGCGTTCGGCAGCTGTTGAATTGGGATTTCCGCGGCATCAACCACATGGACGGGGGCTTCGTCGTCGGATTCGTAGAGGCGTACCCGCGTGACGTTCCCTTCAGGGGTGGCCGCCCAGTAGGCGCTTGGCGGGATCGGCTCCGCAGGGAAGAGCACCACCAACTCGGTTGCTGTGGCTACGCGCTGAGCCAACGCCGATTCTGAGGGAGGAGCGGAAACGAACTCCTGCGCATAGATGTCCAACTCCCAAGAGAGGTCTCCGCGAAGGGTGCTGTACTGGCATGAGACGGCGGCTTCCCAGTTCCTCAGGTCGGGATCACCGAAGTAGTCGGCTACATCCACATCCGCGACACTCACGTCAAAGGCCGATGCCAGGACGGTTACCAGTATGTGCGGTTCCATCGCGCCGGCGACTAACAGGTTATACATCATGGAGTGATCGCGTTGTAGATTTTCAAGGCCTTTTCGATGGCTTCCGGGTTTCGCACAAAATTCGGATCCCTTGCGAGCTGCGGGGCTGCTGAAATATCGCCGCGAGCCCGGACGATCTAGATATCGTCCCGTGCCCGCCGCTGTCCTCTTCTTCCGGTTGACCCGGAACCCTTTCCGGTCATGGTGAGACGCGGTCTACCCTTGTTGGGGTGTCGTCTCTCGGTGTTACTGCTTCTTCGCACTCATCGGCGTCTGCCGCCATCGTCTACGCGGCGCTCCTGGATGCAGAATCCTGGCCGTTGTGGTCCGCCTACGCCGACGTCGAGTGGGATGTGCCTGCGGGAGTCGACCGACCGGCACGCGTGGATGACCTGCGCACCATCCGTTCCCGCACGGGGCGTGTGTGCTGCCGCGAGCGCGTCGTCGAGATGGTTCCCGACCAGCGGTTCAGCTACGAACAGGCCGCAGGGCTGTTCACGTCTCATCGAGGGTCTGTGGACCTGGCCCGAGCCCCATGTGGCGGCACCGACATCACCTGGTCAGCGACCTACCGGCACACCCTCCCTCTCTTGGACATGCTCAGGAGACGGCGCCTGCAGGTTTGGGTCCACGATCTCGCGTCATACGCCAACTCAATCGTGAGCCGTAACTCCTGGAATCGCAGGACAAGTTCATGATCCGATTTCCTTGAGGCGCCTCCAGCAGATGAGGCTGCAGCCCAATGAGACCAAGGCGTCGTGGAGTTCGAGGCGTCGTTCCCATCGGACTGCGAGACGTTTGAGGGCCGGCCAGCACGACGGGCGGGATGCCGTCGACCAGACTGAGGGTCTGGGTGATGTCGTTGACGTTTGCCGCGGTGGTGATGACTTTGAGCGGGGTGCCGCGTCCGTCGCAGATCAGGTGGTGCTTGCTGCCCGTCTTCCGCCGGTCGACCGGCGACGGACCGGTGTCGGCGCCCCCTTTTTTCGCGCGGATGTGGGAACCATCCACGCAGGCCCGTGACCAGTCGAGTTCGCCGACCGTGTTCAGCTCTGCGAGCAGGACCTGGTGCAGCCGGTCGAAGACTCCCGCCTCCTGCCGCCGGTCCAGACGCCGTCAGCACGTCTGACCCGAGCCGAACCCCAGCTCCAGCGGTAGGAGTTGCCCCGCTATACCGCCCACCCTATAGACGACTCCGGCGAGTTGAGATTTCATGATTCCATGACGAACAGAGAGCGATGGATCTTGGCTCTCTGGCTGACAGGGGTCGGAGTGGTCGTCTGGGCGGTGGTCCAGTTCGGCTTCGAGCCGGTGACGGCGGCTCTGGGGATCGGCGGGACGATCCTGGTCGCCTCCCCGGCCAAAGCCATCATCAGACGTACCTGGGCGTGGAACGCCGAACCCAGTGAGGGTGCTCAACTTGACGCCGCCGCCGTGGCGTTGAACCGCGCGGTGGAGCGCCACTGGACCACTGAGGCAGGTCGGCGCAAGCAGCATCTCGCGGTCGATCGCATCCCCGTCCGCTGGGACACCGTCCATGATCCGCGCTCCCATGCTGCTCTCGCCGGGGACACCGGTCCCCTGACGCAACACGGCACACTCGACACCTTGATCGACGACTACCTTGCCCAACCCTCCCGCCTGGTCATCGTGGGCGACGTGGGCTCCGGAAAGACTGGGCTGTGCGTCAAACTTACGCTGGAGCTGTGCCGTATAGCTGACCCGCAGCGTGTGCCGGTGCTGCTCCAGCTGTCCACCTGGGACCCGGCAGTGAGCTTTCAGGACTGGATGGTGCGGCGCGTCACGGAGGACTACCGGTTCCTCAACGACACGACCAAGTACGGCCAGGGCTCGGCCATGGAACTGTTCCGCCACCGTCGGCTGCTACCGATTCTCGACGGACTCGATGAGCTGCCGCTCGAGACACGCGCCCAGGTAATCAGGACGCTACGCGACAACACCCACCTGCCGACGGACACCGTCCTGACCTGCTGCTCGGATGAGTTCCGGGCGGCGATGGCCGAAGAACCCCTCCCGGACAGTCGGACGGTGCGTCTGCTGCCTCTGCTGCCCGAGGACACGGTCACGTACCTGGAGTCCCACTTCCCCGACGATCTGGACCGCTGGCAGCCCGTCCTGCGCAGCCTGCGTGAGGACGCCACAGGCCCGTTGGCCACCACCCTGTCCCGGCCACTGATGCTCTTCCTGGCTCGCGCCACCTACCAGCCCCGGGACAGTGCCCCGGAAGACCTCCTCGATGGGGCTCGGTTCGAAGCGAGCGAGCAGATCGAGGAACATCTCCTCGACACGTTCGTCCCGGTCGTATTCGAGTCGCCGCCGGTGGGCGCCTACGAAGGCAATCCGGCCCGCCCCTCCCGCGACTGGCCGGCGCCCGAGGCGAAGAGATACCTGTCGTTCCTCGCAGGCTGCCTCGACTCCCAACGCCGCAGCGGCGAACAGGGCGCAGCCGATCTCAACTGGTGGGCGCTGCCCGCGCTCGCCGGGGTGCCCCGCTACGCGTTTGTCGTAGTCCCCGCAGTGATCGGCACGGCGAGCTGTTGTCTGCTCGGCCTGCTGGTCTTCGGCCTCTTCGGACGCCCAGCGTTCGGAGCCTTGTTCGGCGCCGCGGTCGGCGTGGTGTTCAGTCCCCTGCTCGGCCTGGTGAGAGTGCAACCACCACGGCGCTTCGCGCCGCGCCGCGTCCGACAGCATGACCAACTGCTGGTGCGCCCACTGTTCATCGATCTCGGCTTCGGTCTGATCGGCCTCGTCACCGGCGGGCTTATCGCGACGCTGCTGTACTCACCGGCGTTCGGGTTGACCGCGGGCCTCGCCTTCGGCTTCGTCTTCTCCACGGCCCGCCGTTTCACCCGCCCCACGGAGCCGAAGCACGAAATCACACCGCTCCGCTCCCTGCTGGACGATCGCAACGCGGTGCTGTACGTCTGGCTGCTCGGATCAGTGGCGGGTCTGGTCGTGGGTGGATTTCTCGCCACGGCCGGGAGCGACGAGGCGCGCTACGACCTGGTCTTCTCGGTGTCCCCGCTGGTGCGGGGCGTCATGGGAGCCCTTGTGGGCGCATTGCTGTCCGGGGGAGGTCTCGGCATGGTCGTGCTGGCGACGAGCGCATGGGGCCGCTTCCTCACGGCCCGCTGGTGGCTGGCCTGGCGCGCCCACACTCCTTGGCATCTGGTCGCGTTTCTCGACGATGCTCACAAGCTCGGCGTCCTGCGCTCGACGGGTGCGCACTACCAGTTCCGGCACGCTACCCTGCAGCACCGCCTGGCGGCAGGCCGTACCGCTCCCTCTCTGACGTCCCCGGGCTCACCGGGCGCCGACTGACGAGTCGGCCTGCGCGGCGGACGCGGTGTCGGGAGCGGCCATGGAGAGCACCGGTACGCCGAGCACCCAGAAAGTGCTGCGACTCGGTCGAGCTCTGTCGCGCCGCCCGTGGGGTGCCTCGGCGTGATAGGCGGCGTGCGGGAAGCGAACGCCTCCGGAGCGCGAGCGTCGCCCGGTGACGACCGTCTCAATCCCCGCCAGATCCGCATGCGCAAGGGCCAGGGCCGCGTACTGGCAGTCGGGCAGGGGGAACGTGAACTCGATGGTGACTCTTGAGGACTGGCCTGCCCCCCGCTCGGACTCTTGGCGGGCCAGGAGTTCACGTACATCATGGGAGCAGGCCAGTTCGTACTTCGACTCGTCCCAGCGGTCGAGGCCCGGACCGTACCGCCGATGGGCCGTGAACCGTACGACCTCGAACCAGGTGTCCCGCAGGGCCGCAGTCTGCGCCGCCAACCACTGCTGCTCGTAGAGGCGTTGACGCTGCTCGATCCTGCTCAATGTGTACACACGGGTCAGCAGCCACAGCAACAGCACCACCAGCGTCCAGCCCAGGTAGGAACGTGCCGAGGGCGCGACCACGAACTGCCCCGCCCAGAGCAGCGCCAGAACCAGCAGGCCCCAGCGGTTCGCAGCCTGCGCCTCGGCGAATCGGGGAGTTCGCAGCCGCACCAGGGTCATTCTGGCCAACGCAGCGAACCGCGATCCCGCCGGGTACAGGGGCACTTGCAGGTCAGGGCGCGGCGCACCGAAGTGCCGGTCCGAGGGTTCGGACGATGTGGCTACTCCGGCTGAAGTGTTCACGTCCGCCCGCCCATCCCAGCCCCCGTGCTCCTCCAATAGAACGTACCCGAATGCCACGCCGAGTCACCCCGAACACCCCATGCTGTTGATGCGCGGCCAGCGATGGACTATGCCGGGCGGAGTGCGGTAAGCCTTCTCGAATGGGGGACGCGAAACGTGAGGTACAACGGGATGCGCTGGCGGTCTTACGGTGCGCCGTCTCAGCGAGGGGGTGGGGTTCGGTTCTGAGGTTCGTCCGCACTGACTCTCGGCGAGTGCTGCGGGCCTTCGACCGTAGCGTGCTTCCGCTTGTCGAACGTACTGTCAGCGACGCGACCCTGCGGCACGCGATCCAGAGGTCCTTCATGGGCACGAGTGTGAAGGTGGGGCTCGCCATGTGGGGGTACGCGACCATGGCGCGCGTGCCGTTCGATGCCGAGCTGACGGTCCTGGGCAGCTCGTTCACACGTCTGTACGACGATCTCATCGACCATTGCGAACGTGAGGACCTGGACAGCGACTTGACCGCGCTGTTCGCCGGCGAAACTTTCCGTCCCCGCAGTCCGTTGGAAGCCCTGCTGCTGCTCCTGCACTCCACGATCGCCGCACGGCTGCCGCACGCAGCCGGCGACCCGATCCACTCGCTCATCCGGGAACTCCACACATTCCAACTTCGCTCCCGTGCCCAGCGGGGCTCTCACATCTCAGCAGCCGAAGTGCTGGACATCGCCCGGGGGAAGGGCGGGCTGGGGATGGCTGCCCTGTTCGCTCTGCTCCGCCCGGGAATGCCTGAAGCGGAGCGCGACATTCTCGTCGAGTTGGGCGATGTCTTCCAATTGCTGGATGACTTCCACGACCTCCCACTCGACCGGGCAAATGGCATTACCACCAGCGCGACCCTCGGCGCCCTCTCCCTCAGCGACCTGGCAACCCGCATCGCCCGTCTGCGGACCTGCCTCGCCGAGTACTACGGAAGCGCCGCGCCCCTGTCCGCCCAACTGGCCTTGACGCTCATCGGCGCACCTGTCGCGGCCCGCGACCGCAGACGCCGGGACTCGCCCAACCCCAAGACCGACCCACTGCACCTGCTGCTCTCGCGCGCCGGCAACATCAGGGCCTGAGCTCGGCGTGGCCACGGTGCTCTGTACGCGGCCCTGGAGCGGGGCTGGGCCGAGCCGACAAGGCTGCGTCGCGCGCTGACCGGCCTTGCCGGTGCCCAGCTCCGCGAGGTGGTGGGCCGGCTGATCGCCGCCGGGCGCTGGAATCCGGGCGATCCGAAGATCTTGATCGTGATGGACTCCGGCTACGACGTCGCCTACCTCTGCCACGCCCTGGCCGACCTTCCCGTCGTCCTTGTCGGGCGTCTGCGCTCGGACCGGGTCATGCTCCGCGACCCTGGCCCCACCCAGTCGGGCCGCAAGGGCGGGCGGCCCCATCGGCACGGCGGCGTCCTCGCCTTCGCCCGGCCCGAGACCTGGCACGAACCCGACGTCATCACCGCCACCGACACCACCCGCTACGGCAAAGCGGCCACAAAGGCTTGGGACCGGATGCACCCCCGGCTCACCCACCGTGGCCCCTGGCTGGAACACGCGATGGAAGAACTCCCTGTTGTCCACGGCACGTTGGTGCGGGCGGGAAGTCGAGCGACTGCCGGCGACCACTTCGTGACGCCCGTTCGACGCTGCTTCTGAACGAATCCGGGAACAGGCGCACTCTTGACGGGCCGTTACCTCGCCCGCCATGGATTGAGGAGGTGTCTGTCGATGCGCTCATCTGTCCTTGCGTGACAGTGACAGGGTGCCCCGGCCGCTCGGGAGCGCCAGAGGTTCAGGCAGAGCCGGTCAAAGCCGGGCTCGCTCCGGCGGGCCCGCCCACGACCGTGAGCAGGTCCACGACGAAGATCAGCGTCGAGCCCGCCGGGATCAATGGAGAGGGTGACTGCCTGCCGTAACCGAGACGCGGGGGAACGATGATCTCTCGCCGGCCGCCGACCTTCATTCCCCTCACTCCCCGGTCCCAGCCCTTGATGACCCGGCCACCGCCCACGGCGAACTTGAACGGCCGGTCCCGCTCCCAGGAGGAGTCGAACTCCCTTCCGGAGGCGAACGTGACCCCTACGTAGTGGACCTGGACGACCCTGCCCGGCTGCGCCTCGGGTCCGTCCCCAACCACGAGGTCCCGGATCGTCAGCTCGGTGGGCGGGTCACCCTCCAGAACCTCAAGTTTGGGCTTCGTCAGTTCGCTCATCACGGTCCCATCGCTCGCCACCGGATCCCCCGCACCGGTCGGCCGGGCACATGGACATTCCATGCGGCAGACGATCACGCTACCGGTAATGCCCATGGCCCGACGCCCCGTGCCACGGAACACGGCTCTCGTATCCGAGGGACCCTCGGGCAGTGCGTCGCAGCGGTGGGACTGCAGGGGAAGTCCGACGGCCGCACCAACCGAGCGATGCGCTCAGTTGCCGTATGGGCGCGCGAAGCCTGTCATGAGTTACGCCCCGTAGCCCGTAGCCCTAGGCTGCGCAGCGGCCGACAGCCGAAGGGGAATTGGATCGACGACGCCACACCGGCTCCCGGGGTGCAGACCGTTGGCCCGCTGCACAGCCATGCCGGTGCCGACGTCCTCAAGGGCGTCTTGGCTGAAGTGCTCGCCCATGGTCGGCAGCAACCACTGACCCGGCGCTCGGACGGGCGGCAGCCTCGGGGGGCGCTCGATCCTCCTCGGTACGTCAGCCCGGGTCAGCGGCCCTTGCGTACCCGGGCCGCGGCGCGTGCTTCCGCCGTCTTGCGGGCGTCGGCCGTTCTGCGGGACTCCTTGGGACGGCCCGGACGAGTGCCCATGCCACGGAAGGGGGCGTTGCCGCTGCCCTTCTCCTCGATCGGCGGGCGCTTCGCCCCGGTGATGGCGGTCAGCTTCTCCTCGCCGGAGCGCACCTGGGTGACAGTCGGCCGGATCCGGGCGTCGGTCATGATCCGGTTCACGTCTCGCCGCTGGTTCGGGGTGACCAGCGTGACCACGTTCCCGGATTCCCCGGCACGAGCCGTACGCCCACCACGGTGCAGGTAGTCCTTCGCGTCGGCCGGCGGATCGACGTTGACGACGAGGTCGAGCGCCTCGACGTGAATGCCGCGCGCTGCGACGTTGGTGGCTACCAGCACGGTGATCTCGCCGTTCTTGAACTGCGCGAGTGTGTGCGCGCGCTGCGGCTGCGACTTCCCGCTGTGCAGGGCGCCGGCCCGTACGCCGCTGGCCCGCAGGTGCCGGGTGAACTGGTCCACGCCGGCCTTGGTGTCCAGGAACATCAGGACCCGGCTGTCCCGCGCGGCGATTTCGGTCGCGGTCGCGTACTTGTCGGCGGGGTGGACGTTCAGTACATGGTGTTCCATCGTGGCGACCGAGCCCGCCACACGGTCGAGCGAGGCGACTACCGGCTCATGCAGGTAGTCGCGCACCAACTGGTCGACATTGCGGTCGAGCGTGGCCGAGAACAGCAGCCGCTGTCCGTCGGGGCGGACCTGGTCCAGGATTTCCGAGACCTGTGGCAGGAACCCCAGATCGCACATCTGGTCCGCCTCGTCCAGCACCGTGATCCGCACCTGCTGCAGATCGCAGAACCGACGCGATACCAGGTCGGCGAGCCGCCCCGGCGTCGCAACGACCACTTCGGCGCCGGTCCGCAGCAGCGCCGCCTGCCGGTTGATGGCCAGCCCGCCGACCACCGTCGCCAGCCGTACGTTCAGCGCCTGCGCGTACGGGGTCAGCGCGTCGCTCACCTGCTGCGCGAGCTCCCGGGTCGGGACCAGGACCAGTGCGAGCGGCCGCTTCGACTCCGCTTGCGTACCTGCCGTCCGGGCCAGCAGCGCGAGTCCGAAGGCAAGCGTCTTGCCGGAGCCGGTTCGCGCACGGCCGAGGACATCACGGCCGGCCAGCGCGTTGGGCAGGGTCGCCGCCTGGATCGGGAAGGGCTCCGTCACGCCGAGTCCGGTCATCGTCGCCGTGAGTTCCGGCGGCAGTCCGAGTGCGTCGAAGGACTCAACCGGCGGCAGGCCAGGGGCAGCCGTCTGCGGCGTGGTGAGTTCGCCCTTCGGGGCCGGCGGCTTCGCGTTCATCGGGCACCTTCCTCGGTCTGGCGCCCGGAACGCGCCGGGGCCCGTACCCCACGGCACGGGCCCCAACAGTTTCGAAGCGTGTCCTTAGTTTACCAGCGAGGGCCCCGGCACAGTCCGGTCCCGTCAGCACGCCCGCTGCCGTCGCCGCCCTCGGCCAGGGACAGCGCTCGCACCGGACCCGACCTGCGAGGGACTGGCGTCGAGCACCGTGCTGTCGTCACACTCGGCACGCCCAGTTCGCGAATGGGTGAGGTCGGTTCCGGGCTCACCTCGGTGGACGGAGTTTTCAGGGTCAGCCGACAGCGGCCATGCGGCGTGCCCGGAGGATCAGCCGCTCGGTACGGTACTCGCCGCACCTGGCGACCTCGTTGTTCTTCAGGCCGCCAGACTTCGACTGGAAAGACTGCAGGATGTGGCCTTCAGCGCTGCGGGTCCAGCCACTTCTTCGCGTAGTCACACGGACGCCCTATGGTTGTCCTTATGAGTCGCTGGACGGATTTGGCCGGGAAAGCGTCCGGGGAGAACTACGCCGCACGATTCGCGACCCTCGCCCGTAGTGGCAAGAACGTGCACGGTGAGGCGCGGTTCTGTGCAGCTCTTGTGCCTGTCGGAGCGCGGGTACTGGATGCCGGGTGCGGTACGGGACGCGTCATGATCCGGCTCGCGGAACTCGGGTACGACTGTGTCGGGGTGGATCTTGATGCGTCGATGCTGGCAGTGGCGCGCAAACAGTCGCCTGGACTGCCCTGGTTCCAGCTCGATCTGGCCGAGTTCGAGCCCGCCCTCCTCGGCATCGCGGGAGGCTTCGACCTTGTCGTTGCTGCGGGCAATATTTTCCCGTTGCTCGCCCCTGGCACCGAGAGCACGGTGGTTGAGCACCTGTCCGCGGCACTGCGTCCGGGCGGCCTGCTGGTCGCCGGCTTCGGCCTGGACGCAGCCCACCTGCCGGTGCCGCCCAACCTCACACTGTCGGACTACGACGGCTGCTGCGCCGCGGCCGGCCTCACCCTCGTCGACCGGTTCGCCACCTGGGATGCCGACCCTTACGACGGCGGCGGATATGCCGTCAGCGTCCACCGTCGGTGAGGGCGTACCGGAGGTCTTGATCACCGCGTCCACCAGGCAGGCGGGCTGGGGACCACTGAGCACCGTGGGTAACTTCCTGGAGGTAAGCAGTTTTGGCGGGCAGTCCCCTGATGGTGCAGAGCGGCACTGAGGAATAGCCAGGTCAAATACGGTGGGGTTGCTCCAACGGAGCTTGGGCGACACGAACGTCGACACCCCGACCGCCAGGTGCGGCTGAGCTTCCTCGGTAAGCCGGTCGCGTCGGTGGGACGGCAGAGCGAAGTCCGGCCGCGCCGGCTCAGTGGAGCGCACAGTCGCCCGTCGGCCCCTGGGTACTGAACTCCGCTCCACCTCGGGTCCAGGAACTCGTCGGCATTTCCGGGCCCGACCACGCAGTAGCCCCGGACAGGTGAAGCCGAGGTGGCCTTCTCCAGGAGCGCCCGGACCGCGGCCTGGCTGCCGGTGACCTCCTTGCGTAGCGAGGAGAAGGCCGACTTCGCTTGGCGATGACGGACGAGGAGGTCGCCCGGGAGCTTGGCCATCGTTAAGGTTGGCGTGGACCTGGTCACTCTCTGATGTCGCCCGCCGCTGCGCGCGGCGGGCCGGAGTCATCTGTCGGTCAGTCAACCCCGCGGCCACGCACCGACGTTCACCGTGTGCGCGGCGGTGTGACCTCCACGGAGAGGTCGTTGTCGAACGTGTAGTACGGACGCGCCGATACCCCGCCGAGCACGGTGGCCGGGTAGACGAAGACCGCCTTGCGGTCCGCGATGTCGTCCAGCAGCCGGGCCACCCGGATCCGCGGCGCACCGGTGGCCGGGTGGACGTACACGTCCCAGATCACCGGCGCCTTCCCCGCTCCCGGCCCTCCGCGGTCCGCCACGAGCTCCTCGTAGTCGACGGTGAACGAGAAGTCCTGGTCGCCCTCGGCCCGGAGTGCGATCTGCCGTACGGCGGTGTCCTGCCCCCGCCGGCTCAGCGACACCGCCGCGCCCTTGCCCAGCCGGGCGCCGAACAGCCGCGCCGTCACGGTCATCGAGTCACCCGCGAGGACGATCCGGCCGGCCTCCGCGTGCATGGCCCGCCACCAGGCCCGTACGGCGAGCCGGCCGTCCTTGGTGGCGTACGGGATCCGGACCGCCACCGGCGTTGGCAGGCCGTCGCCCCCGCCGGACACCAGCGCGCGCAGATCACGCAGACCGGGCAGCAGCGGTGTGCGCTCCTCATCCGGAGCGCCCACGACGTAGGCATCCCAGCGGCCCTCCTCAAGAGCCGGGGCCGCCTCCAGAACGGCCCGCCACTGGCCCTGCCCCGCGGGCTCCAGCTCGACGTAGCGGCCGGTCTCCTCCGGCTCCCCCTTCTTCGGGCGCAGCTGAAGCAGCAGTTGAGGACGTGCCGAGGCGGGCAGCGGCAACCGTACGCGTACGACCAACCGCCCTTCCTTCTCCACCGTCACCTCCCCGCGGGGCTTCTCCACCGGTCCACTCGTGCCCACGCACTCACTGCCACTCATCGCCGCGCCTTCCGTGCGACTCTCACGACATTGCCGGCCGCGACGAGCATGGTGTCCCTGGCGGCGTAACCGCCGCTCACCAGGGCATGGTCCGTCCCACGCGACGGCCGGCCGTCACTCCGGGCCGCCAGCAGTTCCTCGAACAACTGCTCGGCCTGGGCGACGACGGGGGCGGGGGCGTAACGCCGGGAGTTCTCCAGCGCGGTGCGCCCCATGCGCCGGCGCAGTTCGTCGTCGCCCACGAGGTCCAGCAGGGCGCCGGCCAGCGCGTCCCGGTCCCCGACGGGAACCAGCCGGCCGTCCTCACCGGGGGCGATGATCTCACCGGGACCGTACGCACAGTCCGTGCTCACGACCGGCAGCCCGCAGCGCATCGCCTCGACGATGGTCATGCCGAAGGGCTCGAAATCGGACGTCGCCGCCCCGATCGAGCCCTTGACCCACTCGGCTTCCATCGGGGTCACCGGGCCCATCAGGAAGACGTTGTTGTACAGCCCCAACCGGTCGATGAGCCCTCGCAACCGCTCCTGCTCCTCGCCCTTGCCGTAAATGCGCAACTGCCAGTCGGGATACTCCGCGGCGACCGCGGCGAAGGCCTCGATCAGCAGGTCGAACCGCTTCACCGGCGCCAGCCGTCCGGCGGCGACCACGACGCGCTCGCGGCCGTCCGCCGGCGGGAGGGCCGGGGCCGGGACGCTGTTGGGGAGCGCCTGTACCCGTACGCCCGGCAGCCGCATCTTGCGTCGGTAGACGGCGGCGTCGGCTTCCGTGACGGGGGTGATCGCGTCCAGGCGCGGATAGACCCGGCGCAGCGCCTTGCGCAGCCGCGGCGGGTGGTTGTCGAGCGTGAGGTGTTCCTGTCCGACCCGCACGGTCCGCGTGGGGGCCTGGAGAGCCAGGTGGACGTTGAGGCCGGGGCGGGTACCCACGACGATGTCGGCGTCGAGCGACGCCAGCGCCTCGCTTATGCGCTCATCGGTGAGCGCGCTGTACTCCCGGTAGCGGTACTCGGACGAGGGAAAGATCTTCGCCGGTGTCAGATGCCGCGGGTCGTTCTGCTCGTGCCGCAGATCCACCAGGGGCCGCAGCCGCACGCGCGGGTCGGGTGTGAGGCTGGGCCGTTCCCGGTTCCGGAGAGCCGAGATGATCTCCACATCGTGCCGATCGGCCAGCGCTCGGGCCAAGTTGAACGTAGTAGCGATCGTCCCTCCTATCCCATATGCGTTGTGTAAAAGGAATGAGATCTTCATGCCGTACATGACAGCCGGCAGCTACGGAAGGTTGCCCGTGCCCCGCGTGCGGTGGACCCCGCGGCCGCTGCGCAGCCCTTGGTCGAGGAGCCCGACGGCGCGTGCCGCTTCTTCCGGGGTCGTCACCTCCACTTCCGTAGCTGCGTCCGGATCTTCCGGAAGTGTGTGTACCGCCGCCGCGAGAGCGTCCACGTCGGTAAACGGTAGTCAGCCCGTCCCGCGAAGCCAGCCGCTCCCGGTACATGTCCGGGGGCACCAGCCCGAACCGGCCCACCCCGAGGCCATGTGGGCGACGAGCATTTCCCACGCCGCCAGAGAATTCGAGAACTTCCACCCCGGGCTTCCCAGGTCAAGGGAATGCGCAGGCACCTGCTCGTTGAAGCTGTCCGTGACCGGAGTAGGGATCTTCAACTCCCGGACAGCCTCCGGGATCCTCATCACGCTTGATTCGTAGAGTCGTACCCGCGTGACGTTCCCTGTCGCATGCAGTCATTTTGGCCGGGTCGCACTGTCCTGGACTGTGTCCTGCGTGGTCGCTCGGTGATTCTGCGGGGCATGGGGAGTGCGGCCGATGGCCTTGTCGGTTGCCATGTCCAGGGGCGGTTGTGTGTGCTGTGCGGCATCCGGGGAGAGGGAGGCCGGCTGGGTTTCAGCACGCCAGGTCGCTGCGGCGCCCGCTGAAATGATCAATCCCATCCCGACGAGCACCGGTGCGGAGAGGCCCTCGGCGAGGGCGACGGCGCCGACGAGTGCGCCCATCACGGGGTCGAGGGAGAACAGCGTCGCGACCACTTTGGTGGTGGCCAGTTTCACGGCTTGGAAGTCCAGGGTGAAGGCGAGGGCGACCCCGACTGCGCCGGAGGCGGCGACCAGGCCCCAGTCGGCTCCGTCCATACCCGGAGTGGCGGGGGTGGAGAAGGGGAGCAGCAGCGTCGCCGATATACAGACCGACAGGGTCAGTCCCTCCAATCCGGAGGAGGCCCGGCCCACACGTTGCGCGAAGACGGTGTAGCAGGCGAGGGCCAGCGCGGAAAGCAGGCCGAAGGCGACTCCGGCCCATTCGGCCGTCCCGCCAGGCCCCGTGACCAGGACTACGCCCGCCAGGCCGGCTGCGGGGAGGAGGGCTTCCCGCCAGGCGCGCGCCGAGGCGACCGCCACGACGAATGGCCCGAGGAAGAGCAGCGTCGCCGCTACGCCGAGCGGGAGGCGGCCCACCGCGCAGTAGTAGGCCACGTTCATGGCGGCCATCGCCGCGCCGTAGACGGCCATGCCGGCCCACTCCCGACGCGTGTGCCCGCGGACCCTCGGGCGTACCAGCACCAGCAGAATGAGGGCAGCGCACAGCTGCCTGAGCCCGGCGACGGCGGGAGCGCCCAGCCGATCGAAGAGAGCCGAGGCGAGTGCTGCTGAGGCTTGCACGCTCAGACAGCTGACGAGGACCAGGCCCGCGCCGATGAACGCTCGGGTACGGGCAGGTCTCGTGCAGGCCGGTACGGACACGTGCGCACCTCCGGTCGGAGCAATCGGCGGTCCACACTCCCATCCCACTGAAACGATCGTTTCAGTGTAACGCTGGTTATTGTGGAAGCCATGGACCAGGACACCGGCGAAGCGGCGGTCAGCGCGTCCCCCAGAGACCGATTGCTCGACGCCGCCGACGAACTCTTCTCCCGGGACGGCATCGCCCGCACCAGCGTCGATCAGGTGCTGCACCACGCCCATGTCGCGCCCGGCACGCTGTACGCGCACTTCAGCGGGAAGGACGGTCTGATCGCTGCCGCGCTGCGCCGGCGCCTGGACCGCTGGGATCAGACATGGCAGGAAGCCATTGACGCTGCGGCATCACCCGCCGAGAAGCTCCTGGCCCTTTTCGACGCGGTCTCCACCTATCGGGGCCGGTACACCCCGGGCCGCGGGTGCGCCTTCCTCGCGACCAGCACCGAACTGCCCGACGCCGGCCACCCCGTCCACGCCGTGATCACGGCAGAGTCCACACTCCTTCTCACCCGGCTGAACCGGCTGGCGGGGACCGTCACCACCAGCGATTCCGCCACTCTGGCGGATGACGTACTGCTCGTGTACGACGGAGCCATGGCCGGCCTGCAGCGAGGACGGACCCCAGATCCCCTCGGCCGTGGCCGGAAGCTGGCAAGTCGCCTGATCCAGAACGCGATCGAGACCGAATGAGGCCGTGTCCGCCGGGCCAGTTTGTGCAGCTGTTTCTAGCAGCAGAGTGCGGCGAGGCCGAGGAGGGCAAGTTAATTTGCCGGGGTCGCGTTCATCGCGGTGGTTGAGTCTGCGGCAGCCGGTCAACCATGACAGGGCTCACTCCTGTGAACGGCGCATATCTGACGGCTCCGACGACGCAGGGACCACACTCGCCTTGGCGAGATCATCCATCGGTCGGGGTGCTACCGGGCCTGACTCGCGGGCCAGGGAACAGGTCGTGCTCGATGCGGTGAGCCACCACGGCTCATCGCGGAAGAGGGCGTGGTCGGGGACTGTCGGTTTTCGAGGTCGCCTGCACGGAGTTCCATGCTCGGCTGCACTCCTGTCCGGGGTCCGGGCGCTGCGAGACGTGCGCCGAGGCACGAGCTATGCGCCGTCATTGCCATCGCGCAGGGAATGAATCATCCTCTGCAGGATCCGGAACGCGCCTGACTGCTCGGTCTCGGTCATGCCGGCCAGCATTCTGACCTCGACGGACCGGACCGCTGCGGTCGCCTTCTCCAGGCTCCGTCGGCCGCGAGGCGTGAGCCGCGCGGGAAGAGCCTTCCCGACGGGCGCCTCCGCGGGCCTGGTCACGTAGCCCTCTCGTTCCAGGGCCTGGAGCAGCACGTTCATTGACTGCCGTGTCACGAACGCGCCACGCGCGAGCTCGGAGTTCGACAAGCCCGGCCGTTGAGCCAGCAGTTCGAGGCAGGAGTAGTGCGTCACGCTCATCCCGAGTGGCCGCAGTACCTCCTCCATGGCAGAGCGCAGGGCGCTCGAAGCCTCTTTCAGCAGGTAGCCCAGTGATTTGTCCAGGTCGACGCCGGCACCGTTTTGACTCATGTCAGCATTCTGACATACGTTGGTCTGTGTCAGGAATCTGACACGAAGAGAAGGAGTGTCATCATGCCCGCCACCGGCCCCGACTTCATTTCGATCCAGGCGCGCGACCTCGACGCCTCGCAGGCGTTCTACGAGCAGTACCTCGGTCTCGTCCGCTCGCAGGCCGGACCTCCGCACGCCGTCGTCTTCGAGACGAAGCCGATCGCGTTCGCGCTCCGCGACGTCGTTCCCGGCACCGATCTCGCATCCGTTGCTCAGCCCGGCATCGGTGTCGCGATCTGGCTCCACGCCACAGACGTCCAGGCCATCCACGATGCTCTCGTCGCCGACGGTCACACCATCGTCTCCGCACCGATTGACGGCCCCTTCGGCCGGACGTTCACCTTCGCCGACCCCGACGGCTACCAAGTCACTCTCCACGACCGCGCCTGATAGGCCCAACACCACCGGATGATCACAGGTCCCCGAAGACCGCGGTTGCGCCCAAGGCGCGAGAATCCGGGCGACATTCATCGGCTCTTCGCATTTACCGCGTAGGCCGGTCCGGCGTGTCGGTGCCGGGGCAGAGGTCGTGGTCTTTTGAGGATGAGAAGTTTCTACGCCCCCGGCTGTCTGAGGGTGCCTCGCGGCAGCGTGGTGCGCCGACTGGCGCACGCCAGTGATTGCTTCCCGGAACAGTTCGGCGAACTCCTCGGGTCGGGCGGCGACGAGACGCTCGTTCCGGTCGATGTCCGGTGCGACGGTGCCCGGTTGCATGGTTGGGGCGGGGCCCTTTCGTGGACTCGGAGGAGTGCCTGTAGCCGATCCTTGAGAGCCACGTCACGTCACGCCACGCCACGCCACGCCACGCCACGTCACGCCGTGCTTGCGCTCAAGCTCCCGCATCACATGCCGCCGCGATGGCCACGCCGGATCGCCGCGTACAGCTTGAGCTTCGGCATCTGCGGCATGACCAGGACCTTTCACCAGGACCCTTCCCCAGGAGCATCCCGATGCTGCCCTGGCGAGAACCCCAGCGCCTCCCGAACTCATGTTCTGGCTTACTTTCCGTGGAGGGCTGACTGACCGTAATGTCATGTGCTCGCGACGCTGGTCGGTATGACCAGCAGGGAGAGGCTGCATTGAGCCAGTACTACGACATGGGCGACCACACCCTGTGGAACCCGTCCAACGGGGCCTCCCGGCTGTTCATGAGCCAGGTGAGCGTCTACCAAGCCGAACTGGGCCTGCCGTCTGGCATCGGCCCCATGCAGGCTGACGAGTGTCAGATCGACCCTCTCGTGTTCAAAGAGTTCGTCGACGCCCTGCTCGCGTGGCACCGGAGAACGAGTCATACGGTCATGGCTGCCCTGTCCGAGGGCTTCGTCGCCACGGTGCTGGTTCTGGCGGAGAGAGCAGGCACCGAGGTGAACTGGCAGCCAGCAGACTTCACCGAGGACGCGGGCCTCAAGAATGTTCAGGTGCCGGCGGCCCCGGTTTCCTCTGAGGAGGCTTGGGCAGCCGCCCTTCAGTGCAAGTCACGCGAGCTGGGCCACTTCATGGCGGCCTGAGCCTGGTCTGCCCCGCGAAGTGCTTGGAGGCCATCAGGGGGCGATGTCCTATGAGTAGAGCAGGACACGCTCGCGGAGGAGAGCGACGCCGACTCGGCCGAACATCTGGCGCTTGGGCATCTTGATCCGGTTGACGTGTCCTTCGACGACGCCGGAGCTCCAGGGCAGGGTGAGGGCTGCTGCGACAGCATCACGGTCGTGCTCGATGACTGCGGCCAGGGTGTGGACGATGGCGCGCCTGTCCCGAATGCGGTCGGCGAACCGGTGCCCTGCTGGCCAGGGCGAGCCGGTCATCTGCTCGGGCGGTGGAGAGCAGCGACCGCGGACTCGGCCGATTCAGGAGCCAGGACCCCAAGGCAGCCGCAGCGGGCGCCCGTCCGGCCGGTGAGCGCGAGGCAGACCGCAGCCAGCGTCGACCGCAGGCGCTCGGTCCACCGGCCGTACCGCCGCCCCGACCACGAAGGCCGGCACAGCACGCTTGCCGTCCATCAGCCGCAGCAGCTCCGGAGCAACGGTCGTCGCGGCAGCCGCCGTCCCGAAGACGGACAGGTCCAACCGGAAGAGATGCGCGGCCGCCGCGTCGTTCAGCCGCAGCGCCCCGGCGATCGCCCTCAGCACCTGCTCGGACGGATGCCGCTCGGGGCCCTGCTCCAGCCGGATGTAGCAGTCCGTGCTCATCGATCGGCGCGATCCCAGCTGATCAGTTGTTGCTGTCGTTGCAGCTGTGGGTGCGGGGTGCCTGGTACTGGGTGTCGGTGACGTGCTCCAGCCAGGTCGTCTCGGGGCGCTCGTCGTCCGGTGCGGTCGCGTCCCACAGGGCGAGGTGCTGCATGAAGCGGTCCTCGGTGGCGCCGTGCCAGTGCTCCTCGCCGGGCGGGCAGGTGACGGTCTCGCCCGGGTCGGCGGCGTACACGGTGCCGTCGCGCGTGCCGATCAGGGCGGTGCCGGCGATGACATGGAGGGTCTGGCCGACGGCGTGGTGGTGCCAGGCGGTGCGGGCGCCGGGGGCGAAGCGCACCATGTTGGCGCGGATGCGGGAAGGCTCCTGGCCGGCGTGGATGACGTCGAACCAGACGTCTCCGTTGAACCAGTCCTCGGGGCCCTTGCCGGTGGGCTGCGGCTTGACGAATTCCATGACGTGCTCCTTGGTGCGGATCCGGTGCCTGGGGAAAATGGACGTCAGGCGGCGTCGGCGTGGGCGAGGGCGCTGCCCAGGGTGCGGGAGGCGGTCGCCTGCCGGGTGATCTCCCTGCCCTTGGCTTCGGCGGTGGGAATGGCGTCGTCGCCGGCGACGAACCTCAGCGGCGGCTCGTCCAGGCCGGTGACCCTCAGCAGGGCGTCGGCGAGCTTGGCCGGGTCGCCGGCCTGCTGACCGTTCATTGACTGCCACATCGCCTTGGTGGTCTTGGTGCGCTCGGCGTAGTCGTCGATCGAAAGCTCCGCCCAGCTGGTCGAGGCGTCCACGAGCAGCTCGGTGCGGAAGAAGCCGGGCTCGACCATGGTGGTGCGGATACCGAAAGGCTCGACGTCGTGGCGGAGGGACTCCATCCAGCCCTCGACGCCGAACTTGGAGGCGGCGTAGGCGACGCAGAACTCCTGGCCGACCAGCCCGGCGATCGAGGAGATCGTGACGATGTGCCCGGAGCGCTGAGCGCGCATGACGGGCAGGACGGCGCGGGTGATGTTCATGGGGCCGAACAGGTTCGTCTCGATCTGGGCCCGCATCTGGGCGTCCGAGATCTCCTCGAAGTAGCCGGCCTGGAAGGCGGCGGCGTTGTTGATCAGTACATCGACGCGGCCGAACCGGGTGACGGCGGCGTCGACGGCCGTCCGAGCCGCGTCGGCGCTGGTGATGTCCAGCGCGGTGACCAGCAGGTTGTCCTGCTCGCCGCCGAGCGCCCCAAGGACTGTCTCGGGGCGGCGGCCGGTGGCGACGACCTGGTGGCCGGCGGCCAGGGCCTGGCGGGCGATGTCGGTGCCCAGGCCGCGGCCGGCACCGGTAACGAAGATGACCTTGCTCATGAGAAGTGGGGCTCCTGCATAGAAGGAAGGTAGAAGGAAGAGGGCTCAGTGGTTCCGGGGGAGGCGTCGCCGATGGTCTTCCGCGCTGCGGATTCCCTTTCCGGCATGATGCGCATGATGCTCATTCCTCCCGTGTCCTGCCCGGAGTCATTCCAGAATTGCACCCATGCGCGCGGCCGTGCAGAGGAGAATTCGTTCCTGGGAAAGAAGCTTCCTGGGAAGAACCCTTCCCCCTCACCACTGGCGCTTCCGCTGCCACACTGGAGGTATGAGTCCGACACCGCACCTGAACGAGCTGGGTGAGTTCCTCAAGGCCCGCCGAGCGGAGCTGAGCCCCCGTGCCGTGGGGCTGCCCAGCAGTGCGAGCCCGCGCCGGGTGGCCGGGCTGCGCCGGGAAGAGGTCGCCCACCTCGCGTCGATCTCCACGGACTACTACACCCGCCTGGAGCAGGGACGGCTGCCACCCTCCGCGCCGGTGCTGGAGTCCGTGGCCCAGGCCCTGCATCTGGACGATGACCAGCGACGCTACCTGTTCGGCCTGGCCGGGAAAGAGACCGCGAAGCCGCGCCGCAGGGCCCGGCAGAAGGTCCAGCCGCAGCTGCGCAGGGTCCTGGACGACCTCACCTCCACGCCCGCCGTCGTGATGGGACGCCGGATGGACGTCATCGCCTGGAACCCTCTCGCAGCGGCCCTCGTCACCGACTTCGCCGCCGTCCCGGAAAAGCACCGTAATTACGTGCGCATTCTTTTCACCGACCCTGCGATGCGCACCCTGTATGCCGACTGGAAAGGCGTTGCCCGTACCGCGGTCGCGCAATTGCGCATGGAGGCGGCGAAATATCCCGACGACCCACGTCTGACCGCTCTGGTCGGCGAGCTGTGCGTTCAGGACGAGGACTTCCGCCAGTGGTGGGCCGCGCACCACGTCGCCACACTCAGCGTGGGGACGAAGGTCCTCAGCCACCCGGTCGCCGGCGAGCTCACCCTCGACTGGGACACCCTGACCGCCAGCACCGACCCCGACCAGCAGCTCGTCGTATGGACCGCCGAAGTCGGCTCCCCCACCCACGACGGCCTGCGCATCCTCGCCTCCTGGGCCGCCGACCAGCACCGGACCACCGCGTATCCCGCCGGATGAGTGCCACGCGCGGCCATTTGATGAGTCCTGCGGCGGCCGACGACCGGCGGGTCGTAGTGTCGAAACCTGTTCCCGAGGAGGGCTTCCGATGCGCAGCGTGACTTACTCGATGGGCGTCTCCCTTGACGGTTACATCGTCGGGCCGGATGACGACTTCGAATGGACGGCGCCCGACGAGGAGATTTTTCGCTTCGTCACCGACGAGATCCGAGAGGTCGGCGTTCACCTGCTGGGACGACGGCTGTACGAGACGATGCTGTACTGGGAGACCGCCGACCAGGACCCGTCGCTCGACGACTCGATGCGCGAGTGGGCCGCGATCTGGAAGCCGCTCCCCAAGGTGGTGTTCTCCACCACGCTGTCGACGGTGCAGGGCAATGCCCGCCTGGCCTCCGGCGGCCTGGCGGAGGAGATCGAGCGGTTGCGAGCCGAGCCGGCCGAGGGCCACATCGCGATCGGCGGCGCGGCTCTCGCCGCCGAGGCGGCCGCCTCGGGTCTGATCGACGAGTACCGGGCCAGGGTCTACCCGGTGCTGGTGGGCGGCGGCATTCCGTTCTTTCCCCGGCACGAGCGCCGGGTAGACCTCGAACTCGTCGAGACCCGCACTATCGGCTCAGGAGTCGTCTACCTCCGCTACCGCGTGGCGCGCCAAGCCTCGCTTTAGAAGTCATCTCATTTGGCGAGCCTGCGGTAGCAGATGAGGGTGCAGGCGATGCTGGTGAAGGCCAGGAAGTGGTCGGCCTTGCGTTCGTAGC
>NZ_JBVJHB010000028.1:0-81810 GCF_055587045.1 Streptomyces sp. NPDC048671
CAGACCCTCACCGGGGCCGGCCCGGGGGCCCCCCCCCCCCCCCCCCCCCACCCCCCCCCCCCCCCGCCCCCCCCCCCCCCCCCCCCCCCCCGCGCCGGGGCCCCCCGGGGGGCGCCGCAGGGGCGCCCCGCCTCAGGAGTGTCGGCGTCAGGCCTTCACGAACAGCTTGTAGAAGACGGCCGAGGAGTACTGCGGGTGGAACATGGCCCCGCCGACCTTCTCGCCATACAGGTAGAAGCGGCGCTGGAACGTCTCGGGGATGATCGGCGCCTCCTCCGTCATGATCCGCTTGTCCAGGGCGGCCCAGGCCTTTCCGGCCTCGGCCGGGTCGGCGATGAGGACGTTCTTCTTGATCGCGGCGTCGACCCAGTCGACCTTCAGCTGCGAGATGTTGTTGGCGCCGTTGGCGACCGAGCCGCCGTCGAACAGCGGCTGGATCAGCGTGTAGCCGGTCGGCCAGTCCGGGGCCCAGCCGAACCACATCACGTCGAACCTGTTGTCGATCTGCTGGATCTGGTCGTAGTAGCTGGTGGAGTCCAGCGGCTTGATGACCGGGTTGAAGCCGGCCGCCTTGAGGGCGTTCTCGATGACGACCTTGGTCTTGTCGTAGTTGGCGCTCTGCGGGAACGCGTAGACGATCTTCTGACCGGTCTTGCCGGCCTCCTTCAGCAACTTCTTCGCCATCTCCGGGTCGCCCTGCGGCTTCTTCAGCTTGCCGTAGACGTCGTCCTTGGCGTAGCCCAGGATGTCGGGGCTGAGGATCGACGTCGCGTAGTCACCGGCCGAGGGACCGCCGTAGATCTTGCGGATCTGCTCCAGCGGCCAGGCGTGGATGAGTGCCTGGCGCACCTTCAGGTCGGTGATCCGCTTGGTGTTGATGGCGTAGTAGTAGACGCCGGTCAGCAGACCGTTGAAGGTGCGCTTCTTCAGCTCCGGGTCGGTGAGGACCTTCTGGATGCGCTCGGCGGGGACACCGCTGTACGCCATGACGGCGTACTTGTCGTCGCCGTCGTCGGCGATCAGACGGTCCGCGGCCTGGAGGGACTCCGGGCCGAACTCGTAGACGAAGCTGTCCGGGTAGGCGTTACGGATCGAGTCCGTGGCCGGGTCCCAGTGCGGGTTGCGTACCAGCGTCATCGACTTGTCGACGGAGTGCGCCTTGATGCGGTACGGACCGGACGAGACCGGGTCCTTGTCGTACTTCTCCTTGCTGTCGCCCTTGACCGGGACGGCACCGTAGGAGCTCATCGCCAGGGTGAAGTTGAAGTCCGGGCGGGACTCGGCGAGCTTGAAGGTGATGGTCTTCGCGGCCTTGTCGGTCACCACCGAGGCGAGGTGCTTGCCACCGAAGGGGCCCTTGTACTTCGACCGGAAGTCGGTCACGCCGGTCAGCGCCTGCTGGGCGTAGCCCGCGCCCTCGGTGGTGAAGCTGGCGAAGCCGCGCTCTATGCCGTGGCGCACGTCCTCGACGGTGAGCTCCTTGCCGTCCTCCCACTTGAGGCCGTCCTTCAGGGTGAAGGACCAGGTCTTGCCAGCGTCGCTCATGGTGCCCGCGTCGGTGGCCAGGTCACCGACCAGCTTCATCGAGCCGTCGGCGGCGATCTTGTAGCCGGTCAGGCAGCGGAGGAAGAGGTCACCGACGGCGGAGTTCCAGACGAAGTACATCCGCTGCGGGTCGAGGTGCGAGAAGTCGTCCGGGGCGATGCCGCGGATGGTGCCGCCCTTCTTCGCGCCCGGGACCTCGGCCGCGGGGCCGGTGGAGTCGGCCTTGGTGCCGACGACGACCGAGCCGGTGTACTTGTCGGCGCCACCGTGACCGCTGTCCTTGCCACCCTTGTCGGTGTCGGAGCTGCCGCTGCTGCAGGCGGAGAGGACCATCGAACCGCCGGCTGCGACCGACGTGGCGATGACGAAGTTTCTGCGGGAGAGGGACATGGCTTCCTGCTCTGGTCGAGGGAGAACGATCGATCCGGTGGGCCCCGTCGCCCGGCCGGAGGAAGTGCGGTTCAGCGCTTGGTCTTCGGATCCAGTGCGTCACGCACCGAGTCACCCAGCAGGTTGAAGGCGATCACGAAGATCACCATCGTGACGCCGGGGAAGAGCATGAACGTGATGTCGCTCTGGTAGACGTTCGATCCGCGCTGGATCATCACGCCCCAGTCGGGTGTCGGGTCGGTGAGACCCACGCCGAGGAAGGAGAGGCCGGCCTCCGCCGTGACGAACGCGGGCAGCGCGAGCGTGGCCTGGATAAGGATCGGCGTCCAGAGGTTGGGCAGCAGTTCCTTGAAGATGATTCGGGTCGGCGAGGCGCCGGTCACCCTGGCCGCCTCGACGAACTCGCGCTCGCGCAGGGCGAGGACCTCGCCGCGCAGCAGGCGGGCGATGGATGCCCAGCCGAAGGCGGTCATGATCGTGATGAGGCTGACGACGGTCAGCCAGACCGGGGTGGACTCCTCGGGAGAGACCAGGATCGAGAGCAGCACCGGCCAGAAGGCGATGAAGAAGAGCGTGGACGGGAAGGCCAGCAGGATGTCGATGACCCGGCCGACCAGGTAGTCCGTCTTCCCGCCGAGGTAGCCCGCGGTGATGCCGACGGCGATGCCGATCACGGCCACCAGAAGCGTGGTGGCCGTGGCGATGAGCAGGGAGTTGCGGATGCCGTAGAGCAGGAAGGTGAAGACGTCCCGGCCGAGGCCCGGCTCGATGCCGAACCAGAAGTCGCTGCTCATGCCGCCGTTGGGCAGTACGGGAGAGCCGAAGTCGTCCAGCAGGCTGGTGTCGTTCGATCCGTACGTCGTGTAGGGGTTCTTCCCGTACAGCTTGGCTATCAGGGGCGCGCAGATGGCCACCACAAAGAAGAAAATGACTACGTAAGCTGAAATAACACCGGTACGGTCACGCTTGAACCGTCGCCAGGCCATTTTGCCCGGGGACCGGCCGTCACTGCCCTTGGGCACCGAAGGTCCGGACGGCGCAGGTGTCTTCGCGTCCGCCACCTCAAGAGGGGCTGCTGCGTTCGAGGTTGGAATCGTCATGGTGCTCCTGGCCCGGAGGGTCGAAGGACTCCGCAGGGCACACCTACGGGCTACCCGGACTTTTTCAACGCAATTCATGCAGGGTCAATGAATGTCGGACCGACTTGAGCTGCTCTTTGGAAGCTTGACCTATACATGACCTAATCAAGGTCGTGTCTTTGCTTTCTATTTACTTGTTCCGGAGTCGATTCCATGGCGAATCGTCGGAAGTCCGCCAATGAGTCCGATATCCGGGCGGCCGTGTCTCGGAATTCGTGCATCCGGTCGGAGGGGTGTCAGGTTGATGCCCGTTCGTTGTGTTGCCGTTACCGCTCCGCCGCCCGTCAGGCCGCTTCTCCCCTCTCGGTTGATGTGTCATGCGCCTGACAAAAACGTCCGGTCGGGCGCCCCTCGCCCGCATCCGGGTTGCCCTCGGCGTGCCCGGATGGCGGGGGTAAATGTGCGTAAGGTCCGGTATGCCGTGATATTTGACATCAAGTAAGACGGAGCACTATGAGGAGGCACTCCATGCGCGGAGCCACACAGGTCAAGTGGGCCGCATGCGCGATCGCCGTCGCTCTGGCGGCGACCGCCTGCGGTGGAGGGGGCGACAGTGGCGGTGGCGGTGGCGGCGGCGGTGCCAATGGGGTGGTGAGTTCTTCGTGGGGTGACCCGCAGAACCCGCTGGAGCCGGCGAACACCAACGAGGTGCAGGGCGGCAAGGTCCTCGACATGGTCTTCCGGGGGCTCAAGCGCTACAACCCCAAGACCGGCGCGGCCGAGGACATGCTGGCGGAGAAGATCGACACCTCCGACTCCAAGACCTTCGCCGTCACCGTGAAGGACGGATGGACGTTCTCCAACGGTGAGAAGGTCACCGCCAAGTCCTTCGTGGACGCGTGGAACTACGGCGCGAGCCTCAAGAACAACCAGAAGAACGCCTACTTCTTCGGCCAGATCGACGGCTATGACAAGGTGCACCCGGATTCCGGTGCCCAGGCCGCCGGCGCGATGTCGGGGCTGAAGGTCACCGGCGCGCGGACGTTCACCGTCAAGCTCAGCCAGAAGTTCTCCCTGTGGCCCGACACGCTGGGCTACGCGGCGTTCGCCCCGCTGCCCCAGGCCTTCTTCAGCGACCACGCCGCCTGGCTGAAGAAGCCGGTCGGCAACGGCCCCTACACCATCAAGTCGTACACCAGGGGTTCACAGATGTCCCTGCGCAAGTGGGACAAGTACCCCGGTGACGACAAGGCGCAGAACGGTGGCATCGACCTCAAGGTCTACACCGACAACAACACCGCCTACACCGACCTGGTGGCCGGCAACCTCGACCTGGTGGACGACGTCCCCGCCTCGCAGCTGAAGAACGTCAAGGCGGACCTGGGGGACCGCTACATCAACACCCCGGCCGGCATCATCCAGACCCTGGCCTTCCCGTTCTACGACAAGGCGTGGGACAAGGCGGACAGCGACAAGGTCCGCAAGGGGCTGTCCATGGCCATCAACCGCAAGCAGATCACCGAGACGATCTTCAACAAGACGCGGACCCCCGCCACGGACTGGACCTCGCCGGTGCTGGGTGCGGCGGGCGGCTACCAGGCGGGCTTCTGCGGCAGCCTGTGCGAGTACAACCCCGCGGAGGCCAAGAAGCTGGTCTCGCAGGGCGGCGGCATCCCCGGCGGGCAGGTCAAGATCGGCTACAACGCCGACACGGGCAGCCACAAGGACTGGGTGGACGCGGTCTGCAACAGCATCAACAACGCGCTCGGCAACGACAAGGCCTGCGTGGGCAGTCCGACAGGAACGTTCGCCGACTTCCGGAACAAGATCACCCAGAAGAAGATGCCGGGCCCGTTCCGTGCCGGCTGGCAGATGGACTACCCGCTCATCCAGAACTTCCTGCAGCCGCTCTACTACACCAACGCCTCGTCCAACGACGGGAAGTGGACGGACAAGAAGTTCGACAGCCTGGTCAACCAGGCCAACGCCGAGTCGGACAAGGCCAAGGCGGTCAAGACCTTCAAGGAGGCCGAAGCCGTGGTCCGGGACAACATGGCGGCCATCCCCCTCTGGTACCAGAACGGCAGCGCCGGCTACTCCACGAAGGTCTCGAACGTCGCGCTGAACCCCTTCAGCGTGCCGGTCTACAGCGAGATCAAGGTCAAGTGACCCCGTAGCGAACGCCGCGGCCCGGCTCCCCGTGAGGGCGCCGGGCCGCGGCGTTCGCGTCCGGTTCCGCCGCTCGTCACACGTTTGGCCCCTTCCGGCGCACCGGTGTTCCCGTGAGGGTGCCCAGAAGATGCTATTACGTACGAAATGGGATGTTATTTGGTTCACGTCGGGACAGTGAGCGACCCGGCAACCGAGTCAACGGCCGCTCGGGGAGGCCGGTGGCAACAGGGAGGTGACTGCGCGATGCAGCCGTTCATGAGGTCCCGATCCGCCCCGGAGCGAGCACCGGCCGGAGTCCGCTGCCCGATCGATGTGCGGAGGGTGACATGGGGCGTTATGTGATCCGTCGTCTGCTCCAGATGATTCCGGTCTTCATCGGAGCCACGCTGCTGCTCTTCCTGATGGTGAACGTGATGGGGGACCCGATCGCGGGCCTCTGCGGCGACCGGCAGTGCGACCCGACGACGGCCGCCCAGCTGAAGAGGGAGTTCGGCCTCGACAAGCCCGTCTGGCAGCAATACCTGACCTACATGGGCAATGTGTTCACCGGCGACTTCGGTACCGCCTTCAACGGGCAGAAGGTCACCGAGCTGATGGCGACCGCCTATCCGGTCACCCTGCGGCTGACCGTCGTCGCGATCATCTTCGAGATCATCGTGGGCGTGACGCTCGGCGTCATCAGCGGACTCAGGAGGGGCCGGGTCGTCGACAACTCGGTCCTGGTGGCGACGCTCGTCGTGATCGCGATCCCCACCTTCGTCACGGGCTACGTACTCCAGTACCTGCTCGGCGTGAAGTGGTCCGTCATCTCCCCGACGGTGTCCTCGGACGCGCCGTTCGACGAACTCATCCTGCCCGGACTGGTGCTCGCCTCGGTCTCGCTGGCCTACGTCACCCGCCTCACCAGGACGTCGATCGCCGAGAACTCCCGCGCCGACTACGTGCGCACGGCCGTGGCGAAGGGGCTGCCCAGACGTCGCGTCATCGTGCGCCACCTGCTGCGCAATTCGCTGATCCCCGTCGTCACCTTCATCGGTACGGACATCGGCGCGCTGATGGGCGGTGCGATCGTCACCGAGCGGATCTTCAACATCCACGGCGTCGGATACCAGATCTACCAGGGCATCCTGCGGCAGAACACCCAGACCGTGGTCGGCTTCGCCACCATCCTGGTGCTGGTCTTCCTCATCGCCAACCTGGTCGTCGACCTCCTGTACTCCGTACTCGACCCGAGGATCCGTTATGCCTGAACCTCAGCCCGAGCACCAGGACGCCATCGCCGGGACCGGTGCCGGCGGAGCGGCGGACCTCGCCATGAGCGAGGGCACCACACTGGAGGGGACACCGGGCGGCCCGGACGGCGGCGGGCCCAGGGAACGGGCGGGAAGCCTGTGGGCCGACGCCTGGCGCGACCTGAGGCGCAACCCCGTCTTCATCGTCTCGTCCCTGATCATCGTCTTCCTGGTCCTCATCGCGATCTGGCCCTCGCTCATCGCGTCCGGCAACCCGCTCAAGTGCGATCTGGCCAAGGCACAGCAGGGCTCCCAGCCGGGCCACCCGATGGGATTCAACGCGCAGGGCTGCGACGTCTACACCCGGGTCGTCTACGGCGCCAGGGCGTCCGTCACCGTCGGCGTCTGCGCCACCCTGGGTGTCGCGCTGCTCGGCGGCCTGCTCGGCGGGCTCGCGGGCTTCTTCGGCGGCGGCTGGGACGCCGTCCTCTCCCGCGTCACCGACATCTTCTTCGCCATTCCCGTGGTGCTGGGCGGTCTGGTCCTACTGTCGGTGGTCACCAGCAACACCGTCTGGCCGGTCATCGGATTCATGGTGCTGCTCGGCTGGCCGCAGATCTCCAGGATCGCCCGCGGCGCGGTGATCACGGCGAAGCAGCACGACTACGTCCAGGCGGCACGCGCCCTCGGCGCGTCCAACTCCCGGATGCTGCTGAGGCATGTCGCACCCAACGCCGTGGCACCCGTCATCGTGGTCGCCACCATCGCGCTGGGTACGTACATCGCGCTGGAGGCGACGCTCTCCTACCTCGGTGTCGGACTGAAGCCCCCCACGGTCAGCTGGGGCATCGACATCTCGTCGGCCTCGCAGAACATCCGCAACGCCCCGCACATGCTCCTCTGGCCGGCCGGCGCGCTGGCGGTCACCGTGCTCGCGTTCATCATGCTCGGCGACGCGGTGCGCGACGCCCTCGACCCCAAGCTGCGCTGAGGAGTCCGCTGCCATGTTGCTCGAAGTGCGCGATCTGCACGTGGAGTTCCACACCCGGGACGGGGTCGCCAAAGCCGTCAACGGGGTCAACTACTCGGTGTCCGAGGGCGAGACGCTCGCCGTGCTCGGCGAGTCCGGCTCCGGCAAGTCGGTCACCGCACAGGCGATCATGGGCATCCTCGACATGCCGCCGGGAAAGATCAGCGGCGGCGAGATCCTCTTCAAGGACCGCGACCTGCTGAAGCTCAAGAGGGAGGAGCGCCGCAAGATCCGCGGCCAGGAGATGGCGATGATCTTCCAGGACGCGCTCTCCTCCCTCAACCCCGTGCTGACGGTGGGCGAGCAGCTCGGCGAGATGTTCGTGGTGCACCGGGGGGCGTCTCGCAAGGACGCGAAGGCCAAGGCCGTCGAGCTGATGGACCGGGTGCGCATCCCGGCCGCCAAGGAACGGGTCGGCAACTACCCGCACCAGTTCTCCGGCGGCATGCGCCAGCGCATCATGATCGCCATGGCGCTGGCCCTGGAGCCCTCGCTGATCATCGCGGACGAGCCCACCACCGCCCTCGACGTCACCGTCCAGGCCCAGGTGATGGACCTGCTCGCGGAGCTCCAGCGCGAACTGAACATGGGCCTGATCCTGATCACCCACGACCTCGGCGTCGTCGCCGACGTCGCGGACAAGATCGCCGTGATGTACGCGGGCCGGATCGTCGAGACCTCGCCGGTCCACGACATCTACCAGGCGCCCGCGCATCCGTACACGCAGGGCCTGCTCCGCTCGATCCCGCGCCTGGACCAGAAGGGCCGGGAGCTGTACGCGATCAAGGGGCTGCCGCCCAACCTGCTGCACATCCCGCCCGGCTGCGCCTTCAACCCGCGCTGCCCGATGGCCCAGGACATCTGCCGCGTCGACGTACCGCCGCTGTTCGACGTGGCCGAGAACCGTCAGAGCGCCTGCTACTTCTGGAAGGAGACGCTCGATGCACGCTGATCACTCGGGGCGCAGGGAAGCGCGCCAGGAGGGCGAGGTGGCACGCGCCCTGCTGGCCAAGTCACGGGAGACGAGCGCCCAGGCGGGCAGGGAACCGATCCTGGAGGTGCGCGACCTCGTCAAGCACTACCCGCTGACCCGGGGCATCGTGTTCAAGAAGCAGATCGGGGCCGTCAAGGCGGTCGACGGGGTCTCCTTCGACCTGTCGGCGGGCGAGACCCTCGGCATCGTGGGCGAGTCCGGCTGCGGGAAGTCGACCGTCGCCCGGCTGCTCGTGCACCTGGAGGAGCCGACGGCCGGAATGATCCGGTACAAGGGCGAGGACATCACCAAGCTGTCGGGCCGCGCCCTGAAGGCGGTGCGCCGCAACATCCAGATGGTGTTCCAGGACCCGTACACCTCCCTGAACCCGCGGATGACGGTGGGCGACATCATCGGGGAGCCGTACGAGATCCACCCCGAGGTGGCCCCGAAGGGCGACCGCCGGCGCAAGGTGCAGGACCTGCTCGATGTCGTCGGCCTCAACCCGGAGTACATCAACCGGTACCCGCACCAGTTCTCCGGCGGGCAGCGCCAGCGCATCGGCATCGCCCGCGGCCTCGCGCTCAACCCCGAGATCATCGTCGCCGACGAACCGGTCTCGGCCCTCGACGTCTCCGTCCAGGCGCAGGTCGTCAACCTGCTGGACCGGCTCCAGTCGGAGTTCAACCTGAGCTACGTCTTCATCGCGCACGACCTGTCGATCGTCCGGCACATCTCCGACCGGGTCGGCGTCATGTACCTGGGCCGGTTCGCGGAGATCGGCACCGACGAGGAGATCTACGAGCACCCCACGCACCCGTACACCCAGGCGCTGCTCTCCGCCGTGCCGGTGCCGGACCCGATGGCGCGCGAGTACCGCGAGCGGATCATCCTGCACGGCGACGTGCCCTCGCCCGCCAACCCGCCCTCCGGCTGCCGCTTCCGCACCCGCTGCTGGAAGGCACAGGAGCGGTGCGAGCTGGAGGTGCCGCTGCTGGCCGTCCCGGCGGTCTTCCGGCTGACGGACACCCCGGCCCGGCACGATTCGGCCTGCCACTTCGCGGAGGAGAAGCACCTGCTGCCGCCGGAGGGGGCGGGGACGGGGGAGGGCGGGCCCGGCCCGGACGTGGAGAAGGTGGACAAGGAGGCCCGCAGGCCGCCGTCGCAGCAGCAACAGCAGCCGGGCCAGGGTCAGCCGGGCCAGGGTCAGCCGGGCCAGGGGCACGGGACGCCGCCGGAGGGCGGCGACGAGGGGCCGCCGCCCGCCGGGAGCAGCCGGGCCGACTGACCCGGCGAACCGTTAACGCACGGGCAACCCGGCCGTCTCACGTCCGATATACGGACCCGTCAGCATGGACGACGTACGGCCGTGCGGGTGCCGTGGACCGGCCGGGGGGCGTCAAGTCCCCCGGCCGGTCGCCCGACAGGACCGCGCGGTCGCGGCCCCCTTGTCGGGAGCCCGGGGGCGGTGGAGTATCGCTCGGGTGATACTCACGCGGGGAGCAAGAGTCACCGGCGCCGTCCTCTGCGGTCTGCTCGCGGTGATCGTCGCGAGCTGGCTCGTACGGGACATCAGGGCCGCGGAGTTCGACCAGCTGTGGCGGTACTGGGCCGGGTTCCACGACGCCCGCCCGCACACGCTGCCCGCGACCACGGCCACGGATGCCGCCCTGCTCGTGGTGTACGCGGTCGCCGCGGTCGCCGCGCTCCGCTCCTCGGTCGCCGCCGCGGTGCTCGTCGCCACCGGAGTGGTCACCCTTGCCGTACGGCTGCCCGGACTCTGGAACATCGGCAGCCGCGCGATGGAGCCGTCCTTCTCGGACGAGTTGCGCACCCGGGCGCTGATCTGCGCCTTCGCGGGCCTCGCGGCGGGCATCGCGCTGCTCATCACCGCCGGGGCCGGGCGCCGTCCGCCGGCCGACTCCTACGAGCGGCTGCCCACCCGGCCCGGACCGGGCGCCTCGGTCACCGCGTTCCTGCTGCTGTGCGCGGCCGGGGCGGTGCTGATCGCCTGGGAGGTCCACCAGGTCGTGAAGTACCCGGAGGCCTTCCCCGACTGGTACGTGGGCGGCGACCGGATCGTCCACGGGGTGATCGGTCCGCCGCCGGGCTGGGGAACCGTGCTGACGGCCCTGCTCTGCCTGTTCGCGGGGGCGAGCGCACTCTTCCACGCCGTGCACTCAAGGCCGTTCGGTCTGGTGGCCGCCGCGCTGCTGCTGCCCGGCGGGGCGCTGGGCGTCGTCCGGATCGTGCGCTACGACCTGCTCGACCACTTCGGTTCGCTGCCGACCGAGACCCAGCTCATGCTGCTCAGCCGGCTCTTCGAGGCGTTCGTCGCCGTGGTGGTGCTGATCGCGCTGGCCCCCAGGGGCTTCGCCGACGTCCCCGGCCCGTACGGACCGGGGTACGGCTCCGGCTACGGCGGGCCGGGATACGGGCAGCCGGAGTACGGCACCCCGGGATACGGAACACCCGGGTACGGCCCCGAGGCGCACCCCGGACAGGACGCCGGCCCGTACCCGGGGCAGCAGCCGCCCGCCCCGGGATACGGATAC
The DNA here is from genome assembly GCF_055587045.1 of Streptomyces sp. NPDC048671. Lineage (NCBI taxonomy): Bacteria > Bacillati > Actinomycetota > Actinomycetes > Kitasatosporales > Streptomycetaceae > Streptomyces > Streptomyces sp. NPDC048671. The sequence goes on from NZ_JBVJHB010000028.1 coordinate 10,977, forward strand.
CCGCAGGGCGGCGGCTTCGGACCGCCCCCGCCGCCCTCCCGGCCGCCGCCGGGCTGGTAGGTCCTACGCGGCAGGGCCCGCCAGGGACCGCTTCAGGAAGTCCACCTGGAGCAGCAGCAGGTTCTCCGCCACCTTCTCCTGCGGGGTCATGTGGGTCACCCCGCTCAGCGGCAGCACCTCGTGCGGCCGCCCCGCGGCGAGCAGCGCCGAGGACAGCCGCAGCGTGTGCGCGACCACCACGTTGTCGTCCGCGAGACCGTGCACGATCAGCATCGGCCGCTCCTGCTCGGCGGCGTGCGACAGTCCCTCGTCGGTGACCAGCGAGTTGTACGCGTACACCTCGGGCTGGGTCGCCGGGTCGCCCAGGTAGCGCTCCGTGTAATGGGTGTCGTAGAGCCGCTGATCGGTCACCGGGGCGCCCACGACCGCCGCGTGGAACACGTCGGGCCGCCGCAGCACGGCCATGCCCGCCAGATAGCCGCCGTACGACCAGCCGCGGATGGCCACCCGCTCCAGGTCCAGCGGGAACCGCTCGGCGAGCGCGTGCAGCGCCTCGACCTGGTCGTCGAGGGTGAGGGTCATGTTGTGCTTGACCGCCTTCTCCCAGCCGGGTGAACGGCCCGGGGTGCCCCGGCCGTCCGCGACGACCACGGCGAAACCCTGGTCCGCGAACCACTGCGAGGTGAGATGTGTGTTGTGGGTGGCGACCACCCGGCGGCCGTGCGGCCCGCCGTACGGATCCATCAGAACCGGAAGCGGACCATCCGATTCCTTGTATCCGGTGGGGAGCAGCACGGCGCACGGAATCCGCCGTGCGCCCCCTTCGGTGAACTGAGCCCGGACGGACAGCACCGGCTGCTCCGCGTGGTTCGCGACGGTGGCGATCCGCTTCCCGTCCCGGAGCACCTGAGCGGTCGCTCCCGGCCGGTCCGGGAAGGTGGAGAGCAGTACCGTCACCCCGCCCGCCCGGACCGCGGAATGCACGCCCGCGCCCTCCGAGACCCGCTCCACGCCCAGCTCGTTGACCCGGTAGACATGGCTCTCGCCGATCTCCGGCGCGGCCGCCCGCTCGCCCGCCGTCGCCGTCACCAGGATGTCCGATTCGCCGATGTCCAGGACCGACCGGATCTGCAACTGCGCCCCGGTCAGCGGCCGGTCGCCGGCCGCGAGGACCCGCGCCCCGCCCTCGTCCGCGATCCGTACGAGCCGCCCGTCCGGCGCCCACGCCGGCACCCCCGGGAACAGGTCCAGCCAGACCGGGTCCTCGTCGACGTGCACCGTCCGGGTCGTGCCGGTCTCCGGGTCCACCGCGAGATGGAGCTGGCTCCGCTGGTCACGGGCCTGCACGAGCAGCAGCGGTGCCCCGTCCGACGACCAGTGCACCCCCGCCAGATACGGGAACCGGGCCCGGTCCCACACCACTTCGGTGCGCTTTCCGGCCAGGTCCACCACGTAGAGCTGGACCACGGCGTTGGGCGTCCCGGCCGCCGGGTACGCGATCTCGGCGGGCTTGCGCTCCGGGTGCGCCGGGTCGGCGATCCACCACCGCTGCACCGGGCTGTCGTCGACCCGGGCGACGAGCAGCCGGTCCGACTCGGGCGACCACCAGAAGCCCCGCGAGCGCTGCATCTCCTCGGCCGCGATGAACTCCGCGAGGCCGTAGGACACCTGTGCGTCCTCGGGCTCCGCGAGCGCCCTGTCGTCCTCGCCGCCGGCGCCCACGACGCGCAGCGCCCCCTTGGACACGTATGCGATGTGTCGTCCGTTCGGGGAGGGGCGCGGATCGATCACCGGACCGGGCACGGGCAGCGCGCGCGCCCCTCCCGCCCGCAGGTCCGCGACGTACACCTTCCCGGAGAGCGCGAACGCGGCCAACTCGGCCGCCGCGTCCACCGCGTAGCCCACGACCCCGGAGGACCCCTCGCGGCTCCGCTCGCGCCGGGCCCGCTCCTGCACCGACAGCCGCTCCGCCGAGCCGCCCAGCAGCACCGCCGGATCGGCCACCACCCGCTCCCGCGGTGCGCCGTCGCCGTCCAGGTCCAGCACCCAGAGCCGGCCCGACCGGTCGGTGCCCGAGCCCGAGCGCAGGAAGATCACCCGCTCACCATCGGGTGACACGGTGAACGCGCGGGGTGCGCCCAGGGTGAAGCGCATCGTCCGGGCCAACTGGAGCGGAAAGGTGATCTCTGACGAAGTCATGTGCCGAACCTATCGGCCGCCCTCCGCCCGTGCGCCCCTCGTGCTGCTGTGCCCCGATCAATGCCTTGCCACAGATAGTTATGATCCGTAGCGCTCGGTGGGTATGAACCTGCTGGCTCCATGCGTGCTGCCCGTCCCGACCCCACTGATGGAGGTGAACCGCCGTGGCACTCTCGATTTCGGCGGTGGTGCTGCTGGCGATCGTCGTCTTCCTGCTGGTCCGGAAGTCCGGACTGAAGGGCGGACATGCGGTGGTCTGCATGCTGCTCGGTTTCTATCTCGCCAGCTCGTCCATCGCGCCCACGATCTCCGAGGTGACGACGAACGTGGCGGGCATGATCGGAGGGCTCAAATTCTGACAGCGACAACCGTCCGCGGTTCGTCGGCGCCCGGCGCGTGGGCGCCGTCGGCCATCGGGGCCGTCGGCTCGTAGGGTGGTCCCCATGACGGACCTTCCCGCCCGGCGTCTGCTCCTGGTGCACGCGCACCCCGACGACGAGTCGATCAACAACGGCGCCACCATGGCCAGATATGCGGCCGACGGTGCCCTGGTCACGCTGGTGACCTGCACGCTCGGCGAGGAGGGCGAGATCATCCCGCCCGAGCTCGCGCACCTCGCGGCCGACCGGGACGACTCCCTGGGGCCCTGGCGGCAGGGTGAACTCGCGGCGGCCATGAAGGCGCTGGGGGTCACCGACCACCGCTTCCTCGGCGGCCCCGGCCGGTTCCGCGACTCCGGAATGATGGGCGCCGAGCAGAACGACCGCCCCGGAGCCTTCTGGTCCGCCGACGTGGACGAGGCCGCCGGGTACCTCGTGGAGGTGATCCGCTCGGTCCGCCCCCAGGTCCTGGTCACCTACGACCCCGACGGGGGCTACGGGCACCCCGACCACATCCAGGCGCACCGGGTCGCCACACGGGCCGCCGAACTGGCCGCCGACCCCGACTGCCGCGCGGGCTCCGGCGCCCCGCACACGATCGCCAAGATCTACTGGAACCGGGTGCCGCGCACGGTCGCCGAGGAAACCTTCGCGCACCTGCGGGCCACCGCCCCCGACACCTTCCCGGGCATCGCCGCGATCGACGACGTACCGGGTGTGGTGAACGACACCCTGATCACCACGGAGATCGACGGCACCCGCCACGCGGAGGCCAAGGCCGCGGCGATGCGGGCGCACGCCACCCAGATCGCGCTGAGCGGCCCCTTCTTCGCCCTGTCCAACGATCTGGGCCAGCCCGTCCTCACCACCGAGTACTACGAGTTGGTGAGCGGCACCCCGGGCGCCGCGCCGGGGACGCGGGAACACGATCTCTTCGCCGGTGTGACGGGAGTGGACCAGTGAGCAGCAGGCAGCGGGCCGCCCGGACCAACGCACCTCCGAGGGACATTCCGGCCACCGGTCTCGCCGCTCCCCTCAACCCCCGCCGGATCGCCGCCCTGCTGGGCCTCGCGGTCCTCGGCGCGGTCGTCGGGATCGCCGGGACACTGGTCCAATCCGCCTGGTTCCCGGGCGGATTGCTGCTCACGCTGCTCGCGTCCGGCGGTCTCTTCTACGGCGGCCGCGTCCTCATGGGTACGCAGCCCGGCGCCCTGGCACCCGCCGCGGGGTGGCTGGTTTCGGTCATTGTTCTGCTGGGCGGACGCCCTGAGGGCGACTATGTCTTCGGTGATGAACTGGGCCTCGCCCTCTTCATGCTGGGCGGGATGGTCGTCGCTGTGATCTGTGCCACCATGTCGCGGGCACCCCGACCGGGTGCCGACAGCGTCCGGCCTGGCAAGTAATGTGCCACGTCCGATCCCGTAATGCCCCCTGTCCGTCCGGGGGGTGCGCAGTCGTTTCCCCCGGTCGCGGGGTGTCTGTCGGCCGCGGCCAGTAAGGTGGTTCGCGCGCCGAGCCGTCCCCTGCCCTGCGGCATGGGGGAGAGTACGGGCGGCGGAGCCAATCGGGAGAACCTGCTTTGAGTCGTGAAACTGACAGTTCGTCCTCCGGGCCCCAGAGCCGCGGGGGAGCCGCGTACCCCTCGGGTACGCCGCCGTACGGATCACGCCAGTATCCGTCGCTGCACCCTTCGCAGGATGCCCCGGAGGAGACCCCGGAGCCTGCGGATCCGCCCCAGCCCGAAGAGCCGAGGACGGAGACGACGCTGACGACGCGTATCCGGATCAACATCCCCGGCTCGCGTCCCATCCCGCCGGTTGTCATGCGTACGCCCATGAGCGACGCGGACGGCGGGCCCGGCAACGAGCGCACCGGGAGCATCCCGCGTCCTGGCCCCTCCGCGTCGTCCAACGGTGCGCAGGGGACGACCCCCGCCGCACCGGGGTCCGAGGGCAGGGACGGGTCCGCCCCCGCGGCGGAGCCCGCCGCCGAGAAGCCGGCCAGGGAGAAGAGCGGCAGCGACTGGTTCGCGCCGCGCAAGCCCCCGGCGGGCGGCTCGGCCGACGCCCCCGCGAACGGTTCGACGGGCAAGCCGTCGTCCGGCGGCGGTACGAACGGTGCGGGGTTCTCCGCGACCGGTCCGGGGGGTGGCACGAACGGTGCCGGTTTCTCCGCCACCGGTCCGGGGGGTGGCACGAATGGTGCGGGGTTCTCCGCGACCGGTCCGGGGGGTGGTACGAACGGTGCCGGTTTCTCCGCCACTGGCCCCGGCGGCCGGGTGGACGGTCCGGGAGCCGGCCGGGTCAATCCGCCCACCGGCCCGCGCACCGATCTGCCGTACTTCTCGGACGGCCCGCAGCGAGCGGGCGAGCCGGGCGAGCCCGGCTCCGACGAGTTCGGGGCGGACGGCCCCGGCGGGCCGCGCGCCACGCCGAACCTCGGTATCCGTCCGCCGGGCCCCTCCGGACCCACCACGGGACCGGCCGGCGGCACCTCCCCGCTCACCCCGAACCTCGACGGACCGGGCCCCTTCGGCTCGGGACCGGGCGGACCGCAGGCCTCCGGCGGCCCCGGTGGCGTACCGCCGCGGATGTCCGACGACACCGCGATCCTCACGCCGCAGTTTCCGGCCCCCGGCTCGGGCCCCGGCTCCGGCCCCGGCCCCGGCTCCGGCCCCGGCTCCGGCTCGGGGGACAACGTCTCCGGTGACACGCTGACCAGCGGCATCCCCGTGGTGCCGTCCGAGCGCCGCACCCCGGGGTCCCCGTCGCCGTTCCAGGGTCCCGATCTCACCCCGCGGATTCCGGACAACCCGATGGGCACCGGACCGGCCGGACCGGGAGGGTTCGCCGCCCAGGCGCCCGAGCCCGCCGCGCGCACCGCTCCGGAGCCCGCCTCGGCGAAGGCCCCGGCGAAGAAGGGCCGTTCGAAGCTGGTCCTGCTCTGCGTGGCCGCCGTCTGCCTGCTCGGGGTCGCGTACGGCGCCGGGCTGCTGATGAACCACTCCGACGTCCCCAAGGGCACCACCGTCCTCGGCGTCGACATCGGCGGCGGCACGAAGGAGGACGGGGTCGAGAAGCTGGACGCCGCTCTCGGCGAACGGGCCAAGGCCCCGCTCCAGCTGAGCGTGGACGGCAAGGAGACGAAGCTCGCACCGGACAAGGCCGGACTCGCCCTGGACAGCCAGGCGACCGTGCGCTCCGCGGCGGGCAGCGACTACAACCCGGTCTCCGTCATCGGCTCCCTCTTCGGCGGCAAGCGTGACATCGACCCGGTGATCCCCGTCGACACGGAGAAGCTCGGAGTCGCACTGACCGACCTGGCGGGTGCCTCGGGCTCGGCCGGCGACGGCATGATCAAGTTCGTACCGGGCAAGGCCGTCCCCGTACCGGGCAAGGCGGGCAAGGCGCTCGACGTCAACCGGTCGATGGGCTCGGTCCGGGACGCCTACCGCGCCCAGGTGGAGACGGGCAAGGCGGCCACCGTCGAACTGCCGGTCACCACCCGCGAGCCCACCATCGACCAGGCCGAGCTGGACCGGGCGATGAAGGCCTTCGCGGAGCCCGCGATGTCCGGCCTGATCACCATCAAGGCCGGACCCAAGGTGATCCAGTTCGGACCTGACAGGTCGCTGCCGAAGATCCTCTCGATGGTGGCGGTCGACGGCAAGCTCGTCGACCACTACGACAAGAAGGCCATCGACACCCTCTGCGAAGGCGTCTTCGACGGCATCATGATCACCAAGAGCGACGGTACGAAGCACCAGCTCAGCGCGGACGACGTGGCCATGGCCATGAAGAGCGCGCTGGTGGGCGGGACCCCCGACGAGCGGACCGTCACGATCGACCTCGGCGGCAACGGCTGACACCGCCCCGCACAGCACCGCCACGCACAGCACCACAAGCACCACCAAGCACAGCACCACCAAGCACAGCACAGCACGACAAAGGCACCGCCCCCGACCGGAACCCCGGCCCGGGGCGGTGCCGTCTCCGGCCGTCCCTGAGGTCCCCGGCACACGGCGCCGCCGCGGCGGCTGTCACACGTACGGCATGACATCTGTCATCCCGGATTCACGACCCGTGACCCTGCCGGGCGCGCACCCCGTTCCGCCAGGCTGGACCCATGACAACGACAGCTCCCGAAGTCACCGAGGCGAAGACCGCCGTGGTCAGCTTCGACCAGGTCAGCAAGGTGTACGGCGAGGTACGTGCCGTGGACGGGCTCACTCTCGACCTGCACCCTGGCGAGACCGTGGCGCTCCTCGGGCCCAACGGCGCGGGCAAGTCCTCCGCCCTCGACCTCCTCCTCGGCCTGCGCACGGCCGACTCCGGGACGGTCCGCCTCTTCGGTACGACCCCGCAGGCGGCCATCGCGGCCGGCCGCGTCGGCGCGATGCTGCAGACCGGCGGCCTGATGGAGGACGTCACGGTCGAGGAGCTGGTCGGGCTCGTCTGCGGTCTGCACCCCAGGCCCTACCCGGTGACCGAGGTGCTGGCGCGGGCCGGTATCGCGTCGATCGCCGGCCGCTTGGTCAACAAGCTCTCCGGCGGCCAGGAGCAGCGCGTACGGTTCGCGCTCGCCACCGCCGGGGCCAACGACCTGATCGTGCTCGACGAGCCGACCACCGGGATGGACGTCACCGCCCGGAAGGCCTTCTGGGCCACCATGCGCGAGCAGGCCGACCAGGGCCGGACCGTCCTGTTCGCCACCCACTACCTCGAAGAGGCCGACGCCATCGCCGACCGCGTGCTGGTCCTGCACAAGGGCCGGATCCTCGCCGACGGCACCGCGGCCGAGATCAAGGCCAGGGCAGGGGCCCGCCGGATCTCCTTCGAGCTGGAGGGCCCGCTCGACGAAGAGGCCCTGCGCGCCCTGCCGTTCCTCTCCACGCTCGACATCACCGGCCGCCGGGTCCGTATCCAGTCGCACAACGCCGACGCGACCGTGCACGCCGTCTACGGCCTCGGCCTCTACCCGCGCGAGCTCGAAGTCGCGGGACTCGGACTGGAGCAGGCCTTCGTCGCCATCACCGAGGCCGAGGAGGCCAGGACCGCATGCTGAATTTCTTCTCGTGGGCGCTCATCAGGCTCGAAGTGACCCGCACGCTGCGGAACAAGAAGTTCATGTTCTTCTCGATCATCTACCCGTCGGTGCTCTACGTGCTGATCTCCAGCACCCAGAACACCACCGACAAGGTGCCGCACACTGATCTGACCCTCCAGTCCTTCTTCATGGTCTCGATGGCTTCCTTCGGCGCGCTGACCGCCGTCCTGATGGGCAACAGCGAGCGCATCGCCAGGGAGCGCGAGAAGGGCTGGGTCCGTCAGCTCCGGCTGACCGCGCTGCCCAGCCGCGGCTACGTCCTGGCCAAGATCGCCAGTGCCGCGATCGTCACCCTGCCCTGCATCGTGGTCGTCTTCCTCGTCGCCGCGTCCGCCAAGCACGTACGGTTCGACCTCTGGCAGTGGCTGGCCCTGACCGGCCTCATCTGGGCCGGTTCGCTGGTCTTCGCCGCCCTCGGGGTCGCCCTCGGCTATGTCGCCAGCGGTGACGCGGTCCGCCCGATCACCATGATCATCTATTTTGTGCTCTCGATCCTCGGAGGCCTGTGGATGCCCACCTCGACCTTCCCGCAGTGGATCCAGAACATCTCCGAATGGCTGCCCACCCACGCGTACGCCGCACTCGGCCAGGCCGTCGAGATGGGCGGCGCGCCGCACGGCAAGGACATCGCCATCCTCTGCGTCTACTTCCTGCTCTTCGCGGGCGGTGCTGCCTGGCTCTACCGGAAGGACACCCTGAAGGCGTGAAGGAAGAAGACGAGATGTCCATGGGCATCGGGCGCCCGCCGGGGGACCGCAAGCAGGCGGGGATCAAGAGCCTCTGGATCGGCGTCTGGCTCGCTTTCATGAGCGCGCCGATCAAGGATCTGGTCGACGGTGACCACACTCCGTGGGCGACCGTGCTCGGCACTCTCGGGCTGGTGGTCTTCGTCGGCTGCTATCTGGTCCTTGTCTTCCGTCCCTCGCCGAAGATGCTCAACCCGGTACAGGTCCGGGTCGTGCTCGCCTTCCTCAGCGCCCTCGCCGTCACGCTGTCCCTGACGCTCGGCAGCCCGTGGCTGGTCCTGTTCGTGTACGTCTCGGTCTGCGCGGGGGCCGCGCTGCCCCTGCGGACCGCCCGTTGGCTGATCCCCGTCGCCGCTGCCGTGCTCGTCGTCATCGGCCTGGCCGGTGACCACTCCCGCGAGATCATCACGGCGCTGGTCTTCCCGGCGCTGCTCGGCGGATTCTCGATGACCGGCATCCGGCAGATGATCCTCACCACCATCCAGCTCCGCGAGGCCCGCGCCACCGTCGCCCAGCTCGCCGCCAACGAGGAACGGCTGCGGCTGGCCCGGGATCTGCACGATCTGCTCGGCCACTCCCTCTCCCTGATCACCCTCAAGAGCGAACTGGCCGGGCGGATGCTCCCCGACCACCCGGATCAGGCGGCCGCGCAGGTCGCCGACATCGAACGGGTCAGCCGGCAGGCCCTGGTGGACGTGCGCAGCGCCGTCACCGGCTACCGCCGGCCCACTCTCCCCGGCGAACTGGCCGGTGCCCGCACCGCGCTGGCCGCCGCCGGAATCACCGCCGACATCCCGGCCGAGCCGCCCGAGGACCTCCCCGAGAAGCAGGAGGAGGTGCTCGCCTGGGCGCTGCGGGAGGCCGTCACCAACGTCGTACGCCACAGCGGCGCCCCGAACTGCACGGTCACCCTCGCCCCGCGCCAGACCCTGGACGGGCGGGTCCTCGAACTCACCGTCGCCGACGACGGCCGCGGCGCCTCCGGCACGGCGCCCGGCAACGGTCTCACGGGCATCGCCGAGCGCCTCGCCACGGTCGACGGGACGCTGACCACCCGGGCCACCAACTCCCGTTCCGCGAAAGGCTTCACCATCGTCCTCAGCGTGCCGCTCGAATCCGGCCTAGGATCCGGGGAATGAGCATGATCAGACTCCTCCTCGCCGAGGATCAGTCCATGGTGCGCGAAGCCCTGGCGGCGCTCCTGGGCCTGGAACCCGACATCGAGGTCGTCGCGCAGGTCGCCCGCGGTGACGAGGTGCTGGCCGCGGCCAGGGAACACGAGGTCGACGTGGCCCTCCTGGACATCGAGATGCCCGGCATGACGGGCATCGACGCGGCGGCCGAGCTGCACCGCGAACTCCCGGACGTCAAGGTCGTCGTCGTCACCACCTTCGGCCGCCCCGGCTACCTCCGCCGTGCGATGGAGTCGGGCGCCGACGCGTTCCTGGTGAAGGACGCCCCGGCGTCCCAGCTCGCCGAAGCGGTACGCAGGGTGCTCACCGGCGAGCGCGTCATCGACCCGACCCTCGCGGCCGCCGCCCTCGCCGACGGGGCCAGCCCGCTGACCGACCGGGAGCGCGAGGTGCTGCGCGCGGCTGCGGACGGTTCTACCAACGCGGAGATCGCCGCGGCGCTGCACCTGTCCCAGGGCACGGTCCGCAACTACCTCTCGATGGCGATCCAGAAGATGGCGGCGCGCAATCGGGCGGAGGCGGTCCGGATGGCGCGGGAGAAGGGCTGGCTGTAGCGGGGGAGTTCCGGGGGTGCGGGGGCCGGGGCTCCGCACCCCCCGGCCCCCGCACCTCAATCGCCGGCGCGGCTTGGGCGGCCCGGGGACACCAGTCCCGCCTCGTACGCGATGATGACCAGCTGCACCCGGTCCCGCGCGTCGAGCTTCGCGAGCAGCCGGGTCAGGTAGGTCTTCGCGGTGGCGACGCTGATGAACAGCCGCTCCGCGATCTCCGCGTTGGACAGCCCGCAGCCGACCAGCACCAGCACCTCGCGCTCCCGTTCGGTGATCGCGGTGAGCGGCCGCTGTGGCGACGCGGAGGCGGGGCGGCCCGCGAACTCCTTGATCAGCCGCCGGGTGACGCTCGGCGCGATCAGGGCGTCCCCGGCCGCCACCACCCGGACCGCCGCCAGAATGTCGTCCAGCGCCATGTCCTTGACCAGGAACCCGGCCGCGCCGGCGCGCAGCGCCCCGTAGACGTAGTCGTCGTCGTCGAACGTCGTCAGGACCAGCACATGCGTGGTACCGGTCTCCGCGGTGATCTGCTCGGTGGCCTCGATGCCGTTCAGCCCCGGCATCCGGATGTCCATCACGACGACATCGGGGGCCAGTTGCCCGGTCAGCCGCACCGCCTCGTCGCCCGTCCCGGCCTCGCCCACCACCTCCAGGTCGGGGATGTCGGCGATGACCATGCGCAGCGCGGCCCGCACCAGCGGCTGGTCGTCGGCGAGCAGCACCCGGACCGGGGCCGGGGCCGTCCCGTCCAGGTCGCTCATGCCGCGTCCTCCCCGGGCACCGGCAGCCGGGCCGTCACCCGGAAGCCGCCCTCCGGGCGCGGGGCGGCGGTGAACTCGCCGTGCAGCAGGGCGACGCGCTCGCGCATACCGATCAGCCCGAACCCGGTGTCCGCGACCTTGCCGGGGCCCCGGCCGCGGTCCGCGACCTCGATGCCGAGCTCCTCGGTGCCGTACTCGACGGACACTCGGCAGGAGCCGGTGGCGGCGTGCCGGACCACGTTGGTCACCGACTCCTGGATGATGCGGAACGCCGACAGGTCGATGTCCGGCGGCAGCGGCCGCCGTTCGCCCCGCCACCGCACCTCGACCCGGACCCCGGCCGCGGTGGTGGCCCGCGCCAGCCGGTCGACGTCCGCGAGCCCCTCCGCTGGGTGCAGCGGCGCCGCCTCCCGCTCCACCCCCTCGGGCACCGGCCCGTCCTGCCGCAGCGCACCGAGCATCCGGCGCAGCCCCGACAGCGTCTCCCGGCCCGCGGTCTCCACCGCGCTCATCGCCTCGCGGGCGGCCTCCGGCTGGGTGTGCACGACCCGGGCCGCCGCACCCGCCTGGAGGGCGATGATGCCGACGCTGTGCGCGACCATGTCGTGCATCTCGCGGGCGATGCGCAGCCGTTCGGCGACGACCGCCTGTTCGGCGGCGCGCTCGGCCAGACTCTCGCCGTGCCGGCGGGTCTCGTACGCCGAGCCGCCCACCAGCCAGGCGACGACAGCGGTCAGGGCGACGACCAGCTCCGCCGACGTACCGACGCCCCACCCGGCCAGCAGTCGGACGGCCAGGAAGCCGGCGAGGACGCCGAGCGCCATCAGGAGGGCGGCGAGCCCGGTCCGGCGCGAGCGGGTGGCGGCGATGAAGTACAGCGCCACATCGGCGGCCAGGAACTGGGCGAGCGGAATCTCCCCCACGCTCAGCGAGAACGTGGCGAGCGTGGCGGCACCCAGCACCAGCGCCAGGCCGTTCAGCGGACGCCGCTCCAGCACCACGCAGCCGCCCGCCGCCAGAGCGGTGGCGAGCAGCTGGGTCAGCAGACCGTCCCACCGGTAGAGCAGCATCCCGGGCCGCACGGAGGGTTCGAACTCTCCGGGCAGCCGCACCCGCACGAGGAAGGTGAGCAGCACGCCCGCGTACCAGGCGACTCCCACCCACCAACCCGGCGGTACGCGCTTGAGCAGGGGAACGGAGGGTGAGTGGGACATGCGCCGATCGTAACCACCGCCCCCCGGCCCGGCATCGGACCACGGTTGTACACCCACGGTCGACACCTGGCCCCGGCAGATGTCAGCGGCGGTCCGATGACGAACGGGGGCGGCGGGCGGCACCGTTGGGACCGTGATCGAAGTCAACGGACTGACCAAGCGATACGGCGCTGCCACCGCCGTCAAAGACCTCACGTTCACCGTACGGCCGGGCGAGGTGACCGGCTTCCTCGGACCCAACGGCGCCGGCAAGACCACCACCCTGCGGATGCTCCTGGGCCTCGTCGAGCCCACTGCCGGAACGGCCACCCTCCAGGGCCGGCGGTTCCGCGAGCATCCGCGCGGACTGCGCCACGTCGGCGCCCTCCTCGACGCGGGCGACGTCCACGGCGGCCGCACCGCCCGCGCCCACCTCGCCCTGCTGGCCCGGAGCAACGGGATTCCGCGCGTCCGGGTGGACGAACTGCTCCAGGAGGTGGGCCTCGCCGGAGCCGCCCGCCGGCGCATCGGCGGCTTCTCGCTCGGGATGCGCCAGCGGCTCGGCATAGCCACCGCACTGCTCGGCGACCCGCCGGTGCTGCTCTTCGACGAACCGCTCAACGGCCTCGACCCGGAAGGCGTGCTCTGGGTCCGCGGGCTCTTCCGGCGGCTCGCCGCCGAGGGCCGCACGGTGTTCGTCTCCAGCCACCTGATGACCGAGATGGAGCACACCGCCGACCGGCTCGTCGTCATAGGCCGCGGCGAACTCATCGCCGCCGAGACCCTGTCCGCGTTCGCCGCCCGCGGCACCCGGCTGAGCGTGACCGTGGGCACGCCCGACACCGCCGCTCTCACTCCGTTGCTCACCGCCGAGGGCGCCTCGGTGGTCCCGGACGGCGACCGGCTCACAGTGACCGGCCTGACCGCCGCCCGGATCGGTGAACTCGCCTTCCGCCACCGGGTCCTGCTCCACGAACTCGCCACTTCCAGTGCCTCGTTGGAGGAGGCGTTCATGGAACTCACCGCAGACAGCGTCGAATACCTCGCAGGAGACCCCCGATGACCACGACGACGACCGCGCCCGCAGGCCGCGTGACACATGAGGAGACCCACGCCCGTTTCAGCGACCTGCTGGCAGCCGAGTGGCTCAAGACGTGGTCACTGCGCTCGACCCCCTGGCTGTACGTGATCACCGCGCTGGCCGTCATCGCGTTCAACGCCGGTACGGCGTACGACCACTACAAGTACTGGTACGAGTACGACGGACAGAGCCGCACCTCGTTCATCGCCAACGGCATTCCGCTCGTCGACGCCTTCACCGCGAACTCCGCCATGGTGCTGGTCCTGGCACTGGCCGCGATCGGCGCCGTGTCGGTCACCGGCGAGTACGGCACCGGCATGATCCGCACCACGTTCACCGCCGTCCCGGCCCGGCGCTCGGTGATGGCGGCCAAGGTGCTCGTCCTCGCCTCGGTCACCACCGTCTTCGGGGCGCTCGTCGCCGCCGCCTCGTTCGCCTCGACCCAGGCGATACTCGCCGGCCGGAACGCCTCGGTCTCCCTCGACCACCCGGACGCCCTGCGCGTCATAGCGGCCTCCGCGCTGCTCGCCCCGGTGGCCGCCCTCGCCGGTCTCGCGATCGGCACGGTGATCCGCCACACCGGGGGCTCCGTCGTCGGCTGCGTGGTGGTGCTGCTCCTGCTCCCCGTGGTCCTGAGCGAACGCCGTCATCTCACGGCGGTGCTCCTGCACACCCTGCCCTTCAGCGCGTGGGAGCGGCTCACGAGTACGGCGATGCAGCGCTCCCACGACCTCTTCCCGTGGACGATCGCCGGGGCCTGGACGGTCTACGCTCTCTGGGCGGTGGCGGCAGGCGCGGTGACGGTGTTCGCGGCGCACCGCCGGGACCACTGACGACGGGCGACCGAAGGGCCGGCCCGTTCCGCCCGACTCCCAACCCGCCCCCTCTGCAAACTATTTCAGAAACATGCTGGAAATTCTTGCGCAACCTCTTGACGTGTTCATCGCCGAAACGGCAGGCTCCGAACTCCCCCCACGGTGGCCAGGCGCGTGGCTGCCCACGCCGGGTACGGGCTCCGCCCGTACCCGCGACCGAAGGAGCCGCAGATGAGTTCCCGCGCCGCTCGCGCGACACTGGCCGGACTGCTCGCAGCCGCCGGTATCACCGCCCTCGCCCCCTGGACCTCCCAGGCGACCCCACCGGGCGACAAGACCGTCACCGCCACCCTGTTCGAGTGGAAGTACGACGCGGTGGCCCAGGCCTGTACGGACTCGCTCGGCCCGGCCGGCTACGGCTACGTCGAGGTCTCGCCCGCCTCCGAGCACATCCAGGGCGACCAGTGGTGGACCTCGTACCAGCCGGTCAGCTACAGGATCGCCGGACGCCTCGGTGACCGCGACGCCTTCGCGTCGATGGTGGAGAGCTGCCACTCGGCCGGTGTGAAGGTCGTCGCGGACGCCGTCATCAACCACATGTCGTCCGGTTCCGGCACCGGGACCGGCGGCACGGAGTACTCGAAGTACGACTACCCCGGGTACTTCCAGGACCAGGACTTCCACGCCTGCCGCAAGGACATCAGCGACTACGGCGACCGCGACGACGTCCAGACCTGCGAGCTGGTCGGCCTGGCCGACCTCGACACCGGCAGCGACGCGGTCCGTTCGACGATCGCCGGCTACCTCTCCGACCTGCGCACCATGGGTGTCGACGGCTTCCGCATCGACGCCGCCAAGCACATGGCTGCCGATGACATCGCCGCCATCAAGGGCAAGATGGCGGACCCCGGCTTCTGGGTCACCGAGGTCATCTACGGCGGCGGCGAGGCCGTGCAGCCCGCCGAGTACACGGACGTGGGCGACGTCGACGAGTTCCGCTACGGCGGCCACCTCAAGAGCGCGTTCCAGGGCGGCGGCGTCACCGGCCTGAAGAACATCGCGGACGGCAAGCTGGCGAGCGCGAACGCCCGTACGTTCGTGGACAACTGGGACACCGAGCGCAACGGCTCCACGCTGACGTACAAGGACGGCGCGGCCTACACCCTGGCCAACGTCTTCATGCTGGCCTCGCCCTACGGCTCCCCGAACGTCTTCTCCGGCTACGAGTGGTCGGACAAGGACGCCGGCCCGCCGAACGGCGGCGCGGCCGCCTGCGGCAGCGACGGCTGGACCTGTACCCACGCCCAGACGGCGGTCACCGGCATGGTCGGCTTCCACAACGCCACCGAGGGCGCCGAACTGACCGACTGGTGGGACAACGGTTCCACCGCCCTCGCCTTCGGCCGCGGCGACAAGGGCTTCGTGGCCATCAACAACGGCGACGACACCCTCCAGGAGACGTTCACCACCTCGCTCCCGGCCGGCACTTACTGCAACGTGGCCCAGGCCTCCCCGGACGCCTGCGACGGCAACACGGTGCAGGTCGGTGACGACGGCACCGTGACGGCTACCGTCCCGGCGAAGGGCGCGCTGGCCCTGCACGCCTGAGCCACGCGGACAACGGACAGCGTTCAACGGACAACGTTCAACGGACAGCGAACCGCCCGGCGGGCAGGGTCCGAGACCTTGCCGGCCGGGCGGAGTGTTCAGCGGACAGGCCTCAGAGGGCGGCCGTGGTCTGCTCGCCGCTCGCGCTTCCGGCCAGCCACTGCGACCACGACAGGTTGAAGGAGGCGTAGCCGTTGTCGGCCGACGCCTTGGCGCGCGGGGAGCCGGTGACCGTGATGGGGTCGCCCTGCTTGACCTGGCCGTAGAACCACTTCGCGTCGGAGAGCGAGAGGTGGACACAGCCGTGCGAGCCGAGAGCGCTGCCGCTGCCCGGGTTGGTGTCGCCGGTGGAGAAGTGGACGTAGGTGCCCGACTGGGTCAGGTGGATGTCCCAGGGCAGGGTCAGGTCGTAGTAGTTCGCATCGCCCTTGTTGCAGCTGATACCGACGCTGCAGGACGTCATGTGAACCTTCTCCTGCTTGTCGATCACCGCCATCGTGCCGTTCCAGGTCGGGTACTCGGCGCTGCCCGCGTTGATGGAGAGCGTCCGCACCGGGGCGCCGTTACGGGTGACCTTCATGGTGTGGGCGGTGACCGAGGCGTCGGCCCGGACGTCGTCCCCGATGGTGAAGGAGTGGGTGTAGGGGTGGGTGCCGTAGCGGCCGCTGCCGTTGGAGACGTACTTCAGATCGGCGTCGAGCCGCACCTTGGTGCCGGTCTTCCAGTACTCCTGCGGACGCCAGTCGACCCGCTTGTCGCCCATCCAGTGCCAGGCGCCAGCGGTGGGGACCGAGGCGGAGACCTTGAGGTGCTTCTCGATGTTCTTGTGGGCCGAGGCGGCGACCGGGTTGGTGAAGACCACGGAGATGGGCATGGCGACGCCGACGGTCGCCTTGTCCAGCGGCGCGATCGAGTCCAGCAGCATCGGCGGACCGGTGGGGTGCGTGGGTGACGGGTGCGCACTCGCCGACGCACCCGCGGACGCGCCGCCCTTCCCGCTGTCGTGGGCACTGTCCGACGTCGACGACTTGCCACCGCATGCGCTGGTGCCCGCCAGTACCGCACTCACCAGCAACGCGATCCCTATAACGCCCTTGCCCCGCCGCATGTCCTGCTCCACTCGCGTCACTACTTCAAGGATTCAACATTTATAGAGACATTGAGGCGGGGTGGAGCGGTTGCGGGTGGCGCGTAAAGCGCGTGCCAAGTTCGCGGTCCGGCGCACACGAAGGGCCGGGCCGCCTGTCGACGGTCCGGCCCTTCGCACCGCTTGCCTTCCCTACGGGAAGGAGACCACCTGGGACGGGACGGTGTCCGTCCCCGACGTGGGCGAGCCCGTGTCGTTGATGACGTGTTCGTACTGGCCCTGGCCGCCGAGGGAGACGACGAGCAGGTCGTGGAACTTCACTCCGGGCTTCACGGGTGCTTCGAAGCCGTGGTCCTGGCGGATCGTCGGGTCCACGTTGAAGTAGCAGTAGCTGCCAAGACCCCAGCCCTCGTGGGTGGTCACCGAGTCGTCGACCTTGTAGGCCGCGTACCCCTTGGTGTCACCGTTCTGGATGGCGGCCTGGTTGGGGGCGTCGTACGCCTTCTCGTTCTGGAAGAAGATCGTCTTGCCGTTCTCGCCCGACCAGCGCACGTCGTACTTGTTGAAGTGCTCGACGAACAGTCCGGTCGCCAGGACGTTGTCGCCGTTGACCTGGAGGCCGTAGTCGGAACGGTTGGTCTCCCAGCCGACGCCCTCGCCGTGGTCCGCGCGCCACAGCCAGGTGTGGTCGATGATCGTGTCGTTGCTGTTGATCACCATGCCGGTGGTGGCCTTGCCGGCCCCCGCACCGCCGACCCGCACGAACACGTCCTGCAGCGACGTCGGGTTGTCCGCGTGGCTCGCGGACGCGCCCTCAGGGCCGACCTCGATCAGCGAGTCGGAGTTGGCCGTACCGGCGTCGACGAGCAGGCCGGCGAGCTTCACGCCGTCCACGTCACCGACCTTGATCGCCGTGACCCCGTTGTCCGGGATGATCGTGGCGAGGCCCAGACCGAGCGCCACGGTGTTGGCGCGGTCGATGTTGATCGTCTGGTCGACGTGGTAGACACCGGGCGTGAACAGCAGGTGCAGACCCTGGTCCACTGCCGCGTTGATCGTCTCGGCGGTCGCGCCGGGCTTCACCACGTAGAACTGGTCCAGCGGGATCGACTCGCCCTTCGGCGTGCCGTTGGCCCACGAGACGCCGCGCGCGTTGGTGCGCTTCTCCGGGACGAACACCTTGTAGTCGTCGCCGTCCAGGTACAGGAACGGCTTCTCGCGGGAGACCGGGGTGTTCTCCAGGGTGGTGTACGGCGGCTCGGGGAAGCTCTGGGCGGGGGCGCCCTCGACGCCGGAGAACGTCATGTTCCAGACGCCGTTGCCCCAGCTGCCGACCGAGCTGTCGCGGGTGTACCACTGCTGCTGCGAGTACGGGCCGACCTGACCGTCGATCTTGCTGTCGGCGATGTACCCGCCGCTCGCCCAGCCGTAGCCGTCGGGGGCCAGGTTCAGCCCGCCCTTGACGTGCATCCGGCGGAACGGGGCGGCCTGCGAGACGGCCCAGCGGTCGGTGCCGTTCACCGGGTTGAGCGCCAGGTTCTCCGCCGAGCGCCAGAAGTTCTGCGTGGCGTTCCCGTCGAACCAGCCCGCGTCGACGGTCACATCACCGTTGAACGTGGTGTCGTCCGGGTTCAGCCCGAGACCGGCGATCGAGGTGTAGAAACCGATCTGCGCGTTGAGGTTGTTGTACGTGCCCGGCTTGAACATCAGCGCGTAGCGGCCGGTGCCGAACTGCGCCGACTCCTGCTGCTTGAACACCTCGTCGACCTTGGCCTGGATGTCAGGCATCGACGGATCGAACACCATGACGTTCGGGCCGAGGTCGCCGCCGCCCTCGATGGCCTGCGCGTCCGCGCCGAAGGCGCTCTGCGCGGTGGGGACGGCCATGAGAAGCGAAACGGCGAACGCGGCGAACCCGAACGTCCGGGTGCGGCGCCTGCGACGGGGTGCGGTGGGGGGTGTCGTGGGGGTGTCCGTGGGGGGAGCATGCATAGACGTACGTCTCCTGAGTCGTGGTACGGGTGACACGACGAGCTTCTCGGAGAGCGCTCTGAGAGCGCTCTCCGACGGGAGTTGATGGTTCCGGGGTCACCCGGGAAACGTCAAGAGGTGTGCACCAGGAGCCTCAGCCGATCCGGCTGTGCGCAACAATTAACGTCAGCGGAACGGCAATTGACCCATTCTGCGCTCAGTTCCGGGTGCCGTTGACTTTAGGAGTTGATGTTCGTCGGAGCGGCGGGCGTCCTGTGAGTCGGTCGAGGAGCCCTCGGGATCGGGACCGGTGCTCTAGGGTCGTGCGCCGTGACGAATCTTCCTCCGCTGACAGCGACCCGGGCCTACTACGACGCCGTGGCCGAGGAGTATGCCGGGCGGGTGACGGGTGCCTTCGCGCAGGATGTGTGGGGGCGCGCGATGCTCGGCGGGTTCGCGGAGGAGGTGCGGGCCGACGGTGGGCTGCCGGTTGCGGATCTCGGCTGCGGACCGGGGCATGTGACCGCACATCTGGACGGCCTCGGCGTCTCCGCGTTCGGCGTGGACCTGTCGCCCCGGATGGTGGACATCGCCCGCCGGACCTGTCCCGGGCTGCGGTTCGAGGTGGGCTCGATGGGCGCACTCGACCTCCCGGACGGTGAGCTGGGGGGAGTCGTCGCCTGGTGGTCGATCCTGCACACGCCTCCCGGCCGGCTGCCGGAGCTGTTCGCGGAGTTCCACCGGGTGCTGGCTCCGGGCGGCCGGCTGCTGCTGGGGTTCCACGCGGGGGAGGACCAGCCGTACACGGGGCCCGAGCGCGACGGCGGAGTGTCCTACGACATCCATCTGCTGTCGCCCGACCGGGTCGGCGAGCTGCTGGTCCGGGCCGGATTCGTGTCCACGGCGCGGATGCTGGGCGAGGGGACGAGGTGGCCGTGGGCGTGCCTGGCCGGCCGGCGGCCCGCCGCCGTCAGTGCCTCCCCCGCGGATTCCGCCGGATCCTGATCGGGGCCGCGGATCTGGCCGACGCGGATCCTGATCGGGGCCGCGGACCTGGCCTGCGCGGATCCTGATCGGGCCGCGGACCTGGCCGGCACCTTGGTCAGGTGGGGTGCCGGCCAGGAGTTTCGGGGTGCGGGTCAGGGGCCCCCGCTTCCGCCCTTCGTGATGCGGGCGATCGCCTCGACGGTCAGGGCGCGGTCATGCGGTTCGGTCTCCAGGGCGCGGTGGATGGACAGGCCCTCGATCAGCGCGTCGAGCTGCCGGGCCGTCGCCGGGTCGAAGTGCCATTCGAGTGCCCGGCGGCTCCGGCGCATCCACTCCCGGGTCAGTTCGCGGTAGGCGGGCTTCCGGGCCGCGAGGGTGTACAGCTCGTGGGTGAGGACCAGTTCGCGCTGGTTGCCGCTGGACAGGTGGTGGACGAGACCGGCCACCGCCTCCCGGGCCTCGTCGGGCGTGTTCGCGGCGCCGAGACGCTCCTCGAAGACGGCGACGATGCTGCTGGAGAAGCGGAAGAACGCCTCCCGCAGCAGCTCGTCCATGCCGCCGAAGTGATACGTCATCGATCCGAGCGGCACCCCGGCGCGGGCGGCGACCTTGCGGTGCGACGTCCCGGCGACCCCCTCCTCCGCGATCAGGTCGAGCGCGGCGGTGATGATGCGCTCCCGCCGCTCGGGGTCGTTCCTTCCGGTCGCCACGCTGCTTCCTTTTCTGAGGTCGGCTCTTCTGAGGGCTAGATCGAGCGGATCACCCGGGCCGGACTGCCCACGGCGACCACGTTGGCGGGGACGTCCTTCGTCACGACGGCTCCGGCGCCGATGACGCTGTTGTCCCCGATGGTCACACCGGCGAGCACGATCGCTCCGCCGCCGAGCCAGACATTGTCGCCGATCGTGATCGGCTTGGCCGCTTCCAGCTTGTCCCGGCGCGGCTCCGGCTCCACCGGGTGGGTCGGGGTGAGCAGCTGTACGTTCGGCCCGATCTGGCAGTCGCGGCCGATGGTGATCGGGGCCACGTCCAGGGCGGTGAGGTTGTAGTTGATGAACGTGTCCTCGCCGACCGTGATGTACGTGCCGTAGTCGACGAACAGCGGGGGCCGGATGTGCGCACCCGCGCCGACCCCGCCGAGGAGTTCGGCGACGACGGGCTGCGCGGCGTCGGCGTCCTCCGCGTACGCCGCGAGGTACCGGGCGGCGAGGCGCACGGCGCGCTGCTGGGCCTTTGCGATGTCCGGGTCGTCGGAGATGTAGAGGTCTCCGGCGAGCATCCGCTCGTGGTTGGTACGGGAGTCACCCGCGAAGTGGTCCGTCATGCGTACGATCGTACACTCTGGGCGTACGATCGTACGCTCCTGCCGTTCCCCCTTCTTCGACCCGTCTGCTGAGGCCCCCGCTGCCATGGATGCCGCTACCCGCCGCTGGCGCACCGCGCTGTTCCTCTTCATGCTCGCCGCCGGCACCGGAATGGCGTCCTGGGTGGCCCGCACCCCGGCTGTCCGGGACGGGCTCGACGTGTCCACCGGCTCGATGGGCCTCGTGCTGTTCGGGCTGTCCACCGGTTCGATGGCCGGCGTCACGGCCTCCGGCCCGCTCGTGCGCCGTTACGGGGGCCGGGTCGCGATCAGCGTCGGCGCGTCGCTGATCGTCGCCGGGCTGCTGGTCGTCGCGGCGGGCACGAGCCTGTCCCTGGCGGGCGGGGTGTTCTGCGGACTGGCCCTGTTCGGGGGCGGGATGGGGCTGGCCGAGGTCGCGTTCAACATCGAGGGCGCGGCCATCGAGAGCGTCATCGGCCGGCCCGTCCTGCCGGTGCTGCACGGCTGCTTCAGCCTCGGCACCGTGGTCGGGGCGCTGCTGGGGATGGGGCTGACCGCGGCCGCCTTCCCCGTCGGATGGCACCTGACGGTCGTCGCGGTGCTCATAACCGCCGCCGCGGTCCGGGCCGTCCGCGCGATCCCGCACGGCACGGGCAAGGAGGCGGCCGGTACCGCCGGACCGGGCGGGTGGCGGGGCCAGTTCACGGTGTGGCGGGACCGGCGGCTCGTCCTCATCGGGATGATCGTGCTGGCCATGGCCTTCGCGGAGGGGGCCGCCAACGACTGGCTGCCGCTGCTCATGGTGGACGGCTACGAGGTGAGCGCCACCGCCGGCTCGCTGATCTTCCTGGTCTTCGCCTCCTCGATGACGCTGGGCCGCTTCGCCGGCGGTCCCCTCCTGAAGCGCTTCGGTCCTGCCCAGGTCGTCCGGATCAGCGCGGTCATCGCCGCGCTGGGCCTGGCGGTGGTGATCGTCGCGCCGAGCCCGGTGATGGCGGGCGCCGCCACGGTGCTGTGGGGGCTGGGTGCCTCGCTCGGTTTCCCGGTCACCGTGTCCGCGGCGGGTGACCACCCGCACGACGCGGCGGCACGGGTCGGCGCGGTCTCCACCGCGGGCTATGTCGCCTTCCTCGTCGGCCCGCCCGCGCTCGGCTTCCTCGCCGACCACATCGGACTCCGGCTCACGATGACCGTCGTCCTCGCCCTGCTGATCGTTGCCTCGACCCTGGCCGGGGCGCTCGGGTCCGGCCACCGCGCCGGTACGGAGGCCGCACCCGTCACTCCCTAGACCGGGCCGGCGGCCTCGTCCCACAGCGCGGTGCTGTGCGCCGCGACCAGCGCGCCGATCCGGGCGAGCGCCTCCCCGGCCGGCTGCGGGTCGAGGCGCCGGCCGTCGCGCAGGCGCAGCGCGACGTGGTCCCCGGCGGCCTCCGCGGCGCCGAGCACCGCCTGGTACGGGACGAGGCGGGCCTCCCGGACGCGGGCGCCCAGGCTGCCGCGCTCCCGGCCGCTGACCTCGGCGCGCAGCCCGAGCGCGGCGCAACGGCGGGCGAGATCCTCGGCGTTCGGCAGTTCGGCGTCCGAGACCGGGAGGATCACGACCTGGGTGGGGGAGAGCCAGCCGGGGAACGCGCCGCCGTGCTGCTCGATGAGGTGGGCGACGGCCCTCTCCACGCTGCCGATGATGCTGCGGTGCACCATGACCGGCCGGTGTTTCGCCCCGTCCGCGCCGATGTAGTGCAGATCGAACTGTTCGGGCTGGTGGAAGTCGACCTGGACGGTGGACAGGGTCGACTCGCGGCCCGCCGGATCGGCGACCTGGACGTCGATCTTCGGACCGTAGAACGCGGCCTCGCCCTCGGCGCGTTCGTACGGCAGCCCGGACGCGTCCAGGACCCCGGTCAGCAGCGCGGTCGAGCGCTGCCACATCTCCGGCGCGGCGACGTACTTCCCGCCGGGCCCCGGCAGGGAGAGCCGGAAGCGGGCCGGGCGGATGCCGAGTGCTTCGTACGCCCGGCGGATCATGTCGAGCGCGGCCCGCGCCTCGTCGGCGACCTGGTCCAGGGTGCAGAAGATGTGCGCGTCGTTCAGCTGGATGGCCCGCACCCGGGTCAGCCCGCCGAGCACCCCGGAGAGCTCGGAGCGGTACATGCCGCCCAGCTCGGCCATCCGCAGCGGGAGTTCGCGGTAGCTGTGCGAGCGGGAGCGGTAGATCACCGCGTGGTGCGGGCACAGGCTCGGCCGCAGCACGACCTGCTCGCCGCCCAGGTCCATCGGCGGGAACATGTCGTCGCTGTAGTGCGACCAGTGCCCCGAGATCTCGTACAGCTCCCGCTTGCCGAGCACCGGCGAGTACACGTGCCGGTAGCCCGCCAGCCGCTCGGCGGTGCGGATGTACTCCTCCAGGGTGTGCCGCAGCGCCGCGCCGTCGGGCAGCCAGTACGGCAGCCCCGCACCGATCAGCGGGTCGGTGTCGAACAGCTCCAGCTCGCGGCCGAGCTTGCGGTGGTCGTGCATGGCGGTCTCCTCGTGGACGAGGGGCGAGTCACCGCAAGCAGAAGCCCCGGGGCACTCGCCCCGGGGCTTCGGACTGGTCAGCAGTCAGCGCGCCGGGACACTCTCCGGCGTCGTCGTCATGGCGGCACGCTTCATGCGGGGGACGCTAGCAGGGACCCCCGGCGCCCCGCGCGGGGTTTTCGCGCGGGGCGCCCGAGCGCGGCGGCCGGCCCTCCTGACAGCGGTCATCAGCCCTTCTTGGACGAGTCGAGGTGGGCGAACACGACCACGTTGTCCTCGTAGTCCTTGACGGTCTTGTTGTAGTTGCCGCCGCAGGTGATCAGGCGCAACTGGGCGTCCGAGGTGTCGGCGTACACCCGCTTGTCGGGGAACTTCGCCTTGCTGAACGTCTCGACGGTGTCGACCTTGAACGTGGCCACCGTGCCGTCCGTGCGCGTGATGTCGACCGAGGACCCGGGCCGCAGGAACCGCAGTTGCAGGAAGATCGCGGGACCGGTCGTCGTATCCACGTGGCCCGCCACGATCGCGGCCCCGCGCTCGCCGGGCGTCACACCGTCCTTGAACCAGCCGGCCAGGTTCTTGTCGTTCGGGGGAGGGGCGTCGAGCCGGCCCGAGCTGCCGATCGACAAGGGGGTGAACGGCGCGTCCACCGCGATGGCCGGGATCCGCAGCCGCGTCGGTACGGAGCGCGGCAGGGACGGTCCGGGGGCCGCCGACTCCGGGGCGGCGGAGGACGCGGAGGGGGCCGGCGCGGCGGGCGCGGCGGCCGAGGGTGGGGCGGGTGGTTTGTCGTCGGCCGGGGAGCCGATGGAGTTGTAGATGAGGAGCATGCCGAGCCCGGCGGCTGCGGCGGGCCAGAGCAGGGCGCGGCCGAGCGTGATGGTGTCGGAGGCAGTCCGGGAGGAGGGTGAACCGGGCGACTGCGGGGCGGCCATGGGAACGAGCCTTTCGTCTGCGCGGGACAGCGGTGGCGTGGCTGCGGTGCGGGTGCGGGGATGCGGGGGAAAACGAAGGCGCCGCGGCCGCCGTCCGGAGGGACGGCGGCCGCGACAGTGGTGCGACCGGCCGGCAGTGCGGTCGGGTCAGGCCATCGCGCCGCCCGTCGCCTGGCGGCGACGCAGCTTGTACGCGCCGACGCCGACGCCACCGAGCAGCAGCAGCGAACCGGCCGCCAGACCACTGCCGGTCATGGCCATCGCGCCACCACCGGTGTGCATGCCGCCGCTGGGCTTGTCCTTCTTCCAGCCCTCGTCGTCCGACTTCGCCGACTTGCCGCCCTCGTCACTGCCCGGCTGCCACTCCTTGGCGACCGTCGACGACAGGGCGCCGCCGCCGGCGTGCATGCCGCCGCGGGGCTTCTCCTTGTCCTCGTCCTTGTACTTGCCGCCCTCGTCGTTGCCGGGCTGCCACTCCTTGGCGACCGTCATCGACAGGGCGCCGCCGCCGGTGTGGACGCCGCCGCGGGGCTTCTCCTTGTCCTCGTCCTTGTACTTGCCGCCCTCGTCGTTGCCGGGCTGCCACTCCTTGGCGACCGTCATCGACAGCGCGCCGCCACCGGTGTGCATGCCGCCGCTGGGCTTGTCCTTCTTCCAGCCCTCGTCGTCCGACTTGCCGTGCTCGTCGCGGTCGCCCGCCACCGCCTTGGCCAGGGCGCCGCCGCCGGCGTGCATGCCGCCACGGGGCTTCTCGTTGTCGTGGTCCTTGTACTTGCCGCCCTCGTCGGACTTCCCGTGGTCCTCGCTCCTGGAGGACGAGCCGCTGTCGTGGCCCCCGTCGTCGGAGACGGCGATGGCGTAGGCGGAGGGAGCGGTGACCGTGAGGACCGCCGTGACGGCGGCCGAAGCGAACAGTGTGCGGGCAGAGCGCATCTGAACACATTTCCTTTCGTCGCGACTGCGAGGAGTGACGGAATGCCGACTCGAAGTGGCGCAGTGGCTACGTGATCCACCGTCAGTCGGAACGCCGGGGCGCGCCATCGGAGAGCGCCGCATTGGAGCTACGCCATGGGCTCATCGAGTGGCGGTGAACGGATAATCACCCGTTGGACGGCACGGCGCGCCGGGCCGAGGTTTGGACTTTTCCGGGCCGGCCGTCCACTGACGGATTCTCACCGCGCCGGAACCGGCACCGGGCCCCCGGTAAATCAGTTGCACCGCCGGCCGGCCCGCTGTTGTACTCGCCGCATCAGCCGACAGAACCAGGAGAGCTCCATGCGCCGATCTCACGTGTTCGTTCAGACGGGAATTCACACCGAAACTGAGAACATGGAGTTCTGTGCACACGCTGAATCTTGGCATTCTGGCGCATGTTGACGCCGGTAAGACGAGTCTGACGGAGCGGCTGCTCCACACCGCCGGAATCATTGACGAGCTCGGCCGCGTGGACGACGGGAACACACGGACCGATTCCCTCGCGCTCGAACGACGGCGCGGCATCACGATCAAGTCCGCGGTCGTCTCGTTCGATATCGACGACGTCACCGTCAACCTGATCGACACCCCCGGTCACCCCGACTTCATCGCCGAGGTGGAACGGGTGCTGAGCGTGCTCGACGGCGCCGTGCTGGTCATCTCCGCCGTGGAGGGAGTCCAGGCGCAGACCCGGGTCCTGATGCGGACGCTCCGGCGGCTGCGCATTCCGACGCTCGTCTTCGTGAACAAGGCCGACCGCGCCGGAGCCCGGTACGGGCAGGTGCTGCGGGACATCGCGGAGAAGCTCACGCCGGACGCCGTCGCGATGGGACCGGCCGTCACCGGCCTCGGCACCCGCGACGCGCACTGCCCGTCCTACGCGCCCGACGACCACCGGCTCACCGGCCGGCTGACGGAGCTGCTCACCGCGCACGACGACGCCCTGCTGGCCGCGTACGTCGAGGGCGGGGAGGCGATCGCGCCCACCCGCCTCCACACGGAGCTGGCGGCGCAGACCGGGCGGGCGGCCGTCCATCCGGTGTACTTCGGCTCGGCCGCGACGGGCGCCGGAATCGCCGCGCTGACCAGCGGCATCAAGGAACTGCTGCCCGCGGCGCAGGGCGATCCGGACGGGCCGGTGTCCGGCACCGTCTTCAAGGTCGAACGCGGCCCGGCGGGCGAGAGTCTCGCGTACGTCCGGATGTTCTCGGGGACCGTACGGACCCGCGACCGGCTGCCGTTCGGACAGGGGCCGGCCGCGGCGGGCGAGGGCAAGGTGACCGGGATCGACGTCTTCGCGCACGGTTCGGACATCCGCGGCGCATCGGCCGGGCCGGGGCGGATCGCGAAGCTCCGGGGGCTGCCGGGCATCCGGACCGGCGATGCGGTAGGTGTCGCGGGCAGAGCGGCGGAGCACCATTTCGCCCCGCCGACACTGGAATCCGTGGTGGTGCCCGCCCCGCCCGTCTCCAGGGGCGAACTGCATATCGCACTCGCGCGGCTCGCCGAACAGGATCCGCTGATCAATCTGCGCCAGGACGACATCCGTAAGGAAGTGTCCGTCTCGCTCTACGGAGAGGTGCAGAAGGAAGTCATCGAGGCGACCCTCGCGGAGGAATTCGGTATCGACGTCACCTTCCGCGAAACCACCACCATCTGCCTGGAACGGCCGTCGGGTATCGGTGCCGCATTCGAGATCATCGACAAGGACGACAATCCCTTTCTCGCGACGGTCGGCCTGCGCGTCGAACCGGCCCCGGCCGGCAGCGGGGTGGCCTACCGGCTGGGCGTGGAGCTCGGCTCCATGCCGTACTCCCTGATGAGGGCCGTCGAGGAGACCGTGCACGAAACGCTCGGACAGGGCCTGTACGGGTGGCAGGTGACCGACTGCACGGTCACCATGACGCACTCCGGCTACTGGCCGCGCCAGAGCCACGCGCACGGCACCTTCGACAAGTCCATGTCGAGCACGGCCGGGGACTTCCGCAATCTGACCCCGCTGGTCCTGATGGCCGCGCTCCAGCAGGCCGGCACCACGGTGTACGAGCCGATGCACCGCTTCCGGCTGGAACTCCCCGCCGACACGCTCGGCCCGCTCCTGCCGGTCCTCGCCCACCTGACGGCCGCCCCGGGCCCCCCGTCCGTGGACGGCGCGCGCTGCGTACTGGAGGGCGAGATCCCGGCGGCCAGGGTGCACGAACTGCAGCAGCGGCTCCCGTCGCTGACCGGGGGCGAAGGCGTACTGGAATCCGCGTTCGCCTCCCACCGGGCGGTCATCGGCAGCCTCCCGCGGCGGTCCCGCACCGACCGCGACCCGCTCAACCGGAAGGAGTACCTGCTGCGTACGGCACTGAGGGGGCCGGGCCCGTCCGGCGACTGAGGACGCGGTGGGCCCGGCACCCGCTCAGTTCAGCCGGGACCGGGCCGCCCGCGCACTGCGCCGGACCGCCTCCGCGGCCGCCGGCTCGACGTCCGCGACCACGTCCGCGTACTCCTCCATCTCCGCCGCCCCGCGCAGGAACTCCCCGCTCCGGACCAGCAGCTGGGCCCGTTCGTACCGCAGCCGGGCCGGGTGGGACGGCAGCAGGAGGGACAGCTCCACCGCCCACAGCGCCACGTCCGTCCGCTCCGGGCGGGCCGCCGCCCAGGCCCTGATGTTGTTCAGGATCCGCAGCACCGTCTCCAGCGGCTGCGCGGGCACCAGCATCGACGCGTCGATGGGTTCCCCGGTCGCGCCCGTCACCAGCAGCTCCGCGTCCTGGCCCGACAGCGGACGGCCACCGGCGAACGGATCGGCCAGCACCCGCTCCTCCGGATCACCGAAACCGACCACGAAATGGCCCGGCAGCGCCACCCCGTACACCGGGGCGCCCGCCCGCCGGGCCACCTCGATCCACACCACCGACAGCAGGATCGGCAGCCCGCGCCGGCGCCGCAGCACCTCGTGCAGCAGCGAGGACTCAAGGCGCTGGTAGTCCGGGGAGGAGCCCTCGAACCCGTACCGCTCACCGAGCAGTTCGGCCAGTGCGGAGGCCCAGGCCCGGCCGCCGCGCAGCCCGTACGGCAGCAGACCCGCGAGCCGGTCCAGCTCGATCTGCGCCGCGTCCGTCCCGTTCGCGTCCAGTGCCGGATCCGCCTCCGCGCCCAGCAGCAGGCAGAGCAGCGCCAGGTCCGGCCGCTCGGCCCGCGCCTCCTCGGCGAACCGGCGGCGGATCTCTTCCCTGTCGTGCCTCTCGGGGGCCACCGCGCTACGCCGGCCGGAAGTGGTGGTAGCGGTGGTGGGTGGAGAACCCCATCCCGTCGTACAGCGCACGGGCGCCCTCGTTCTCCGCCTCCACCTGGAGCCAGGACGCCGACGCGCCCTCGTCCATCGCCTGCCGGGCCAGCGCGGTCATCACGGTGGTGGCCAGGCCCCGGCGCCGGTGCTCCGGAGCCACCTCGACGGCCATGAAACCGGCCCACCGACCGTCCACCACGCACCGCCCGATCGCGGCGGGCGCGGCGTCCCCGGTTTCACCCGGCACGGTCGCGAACCATACCGATGGACCGCTGCCCAGCACCGCCGTCACCTCCGGGCCGGGGGTCTCGAAGCGCTGGTAGCGGGAGAGCCACGCCGGGTCCGCCGTACGGCTCAGCCGCACCCGCGACACCTCGGCCGCCAGGTCGCCGATCGGGGCCAGCGCCGCGATCCGCACCTCCGCCGTCACCTCGCGCCGCCACCCGCGCTCCTCCAGGGCCGCGCACAGCTCCTCCTGGGTGCCATCGGCGCCGGTCGCGGTCTGGACGTACGGCACCAGCCCCCGGTCCGCGTACCACTGCCGGACCCGCGCGAGCGCGGCGTCGAGCGGAACGCCCGGATCTCCGAGCGGCAGTACGGAGTTGGCGCGCCGGGTGAAACCGCCGGCGGCGCGCAGCCGCCAGTCGCCGAGCGGCTCGCTCTCCACCGGCTGCCAGGCACGCGCGCATACCGGGGCGAGCTCACCGAAAGAGGCCGCCGGACCGCGTCGGCGGGGCGGCGCGGACGGTACGACCTTGCCCGCCACCAGGGACGATTCCACGATGCGGACGGATTCACCGCTCCTCGGTGTGACGGACAGCACACCGGTGTCCCACGATGTGAGAACGCCAACCGTGTCAGTGAATTTCGGTCCCTGCGGACCCTCCTGGAGCAGGCGCCGGACCGAGACCCGTTTGCCCACGTCAGCAGGTGTGATCCGGATCTCCAGTCGTCCGCCGATGGTGAATTCCACAGCTCTGTCCGCCCCTCCTGTTCGGATCGTGCCCGGGAACGGAGATACTAGGTGCGGGCATCGACGACGCCGCGCTCCCGCGCGAGAGCCAACGCCCTACCGAGGAGGAACGACAGCGTGACCTACGTCATCGCGCAGCCTTGTGTCGACGTAAAGGACAAGGCCTGCATCGAAGAGTGCCCCGTCGACTGTATCTATGAGGGCCAGCGGTCCTTGTACATCCACCCGGACGAGTGCGTCGACTGTGGAGCCTGCGAACCGGTGTGCCCGGTCGAGGCGATCTTCTACGAGGACGACACCCCGGAGGAGTGGAAGGACTACTACAAGGCGAATGTCGAGTTCTTCGACGACCTCGGTTCGCCGGGTGGTGCTTCCAAGCTGGGTCTGATCGAGCGCGACCACGCGTTCATCGCGGCGCTGCCGCCGCAGAACCAGTAGCAGCGTCCAGCACGTGCGTCACCCCGGTCCCGTACGGCTCGTCACCGTGCGGGACCGAGGCATTTCCGCACTCCCGCCGCCGTGTCCCGCGCCCGAACCGCGTACAGGAAAGCCCGAACCCCGTACAAGAAAGCAGAGATCCGTGTCCGCAGCAGTCTCCTCCCGCCTCCCGGTCTTCCCCTGGGACAGGCTCGCGCCCTACAAGTCGACGGCCGGGAGCCACCCTGACGGCATCGTGGACCTGTCCGTCGGCACGCCCGTCGACCCGGTGCCCGAGCTGATCCAGCAGGCGCTCGTCGCCGCCTCGGACAGCCCCGGCTATCCGACGGTGTGGGGGACGGCCGCGCTGCGCGACGCGCTCACCGGCTGGGTGGAGCGGCGGCTCGGCGCGGTCTCGGTGGCGCACGAGAACGTGCTGCCCGTCGTCGGCTCCAAGGAGCTGGTGGCCTGGCTGCCGACCCAGCTCGGCCTCGGCGCGGGCGACAGGGTCGCCTACCCGCGGCTCGCCTACCCGACGTACGAGGTCGGCGCGCGGCTCTGCGGCGCCGAGCCGGTCGCGTACGACGACCCGACCGAGCTGGACCCGGCCGGGCTCAGGCTCCTCTGGCTCAACTCGCCGTCCAACCCGACCGGTGAGGTGCTGGCCAAGGACGAGCTGACCCGGATCGTCGCCTGGGCGCGCGAGCACGACGTGCTGGTCCTCAGTGACGAGTGCTACCTGGAGCTGGGCTGGGAGGCCGAACCGGTCTCGGTGCTCCACCCGGACGTCTGCGGCGGTACGTACGAGGGCGTCGTCGCCGTCCACTCGCTCTCCAAGCGCTCCAACCTCGCCGGGTACCGGGCCGCCTTCATCGCGGGCGACGCGGCCGTCCTGGCCGAACTGCTGCTGATCCGCAAGCACGGCGGGATGATGACGCCCGCACCGGTCCAGGCGGCGGCCGTCGCGGCGCTCGGCGACGACGCGCACGTGGCCGAGCAGCGCGCCCGGTACGCGGCCCGGCGGGCCGCCCTGCGCACGGCGCTGGAGGCCCACGGCTTCCGGATCGAGCACAGCGAGGCGAGCCTCTACCTGTGGGCGACCCGCGACGAGCCGTGCTGGGACACCGTGGCGTACCTGGCGGAGCTCGGCATTCTGGTGGCGCCGGGGGACTTCTACGGGCCGGCGGGCGACCGCTTCGTGCGCGTGGCGTTCACGGCCACCGACGAGCGGGTGGCGGCGGCGGTCAAGCGGCTGGGCTGAGACGCCGGCCGGGCGACCGGCGACCGCGACCGGCGGCCACGCGCCGGGCCGCACGGAAACGGCCGAGGGCCTCGGGAGTGCGCACTCCCGAGGCCCTCGCGCGTCTCTACGGCCGTGGTGCGGCTCAGCCGATCGGCAGACCGCCCAGGCTGTCGGTGGGCAGGCCGCCCTTGGTGGCGTCACCGAGGACACCGGTCGCCCCGCCGGTCGTCGCCTTGCCGACGGTCTTGGCGGCGGCGGGGGCGGCCTTGCCGGCCGTCTCGCCGAGGGTCTTCTTCGCCACCGGGAGCGTGGTCCCGACGACCTTGCCGCCGGCCTCGGTGCCCTGCTTGGACACGCCGTCGACCGTCTTGCCGAGACCGGCGCCGTCGACGGTGGTGAGGCCGCCGAGCTCCGGAGCCTGTGCGAGCTCCGCGGCACCCGCGGCGCCGGCCGCACCGACCACGGGGGCCGCAGTCGCCGCGATCAGCAGCGCGGTACGGACGATCCGACGGGTCAGGGGGAGGGACATGATGCTCCTTCGACGGGGTGGGAAATCTGGCTGTCCGTGGGCCGGACGCCATGACAACCGTCGTGGGGGCGGGGGAGGTTGCGGTGAACCAACGTAAAGAGTCGGCAATGCGTCAGATAATCCGCAACGGAGGAACCCGGACGGACATCGCATTTCCCAATGACACGATGAACCGTCACTTCCCTTTGTCCGCAAGGGAATCGGGCCACCCCGAAGGTGCCGCGCGAACCCCTGTGCGGAGACCGCCCGGAGAATGTCAGGACTCCCTGCACGGGGGACCGGCCGCACTAATGCACGAAGCGCATACGGACCTCTGTCGTGCCCGATTTCTTGCTTTCCGTCCGCCAGCCCGATCCGGCGCCCCACACCCGGCCCGCGTACGCGACCTCGTCGATGCCCAGCACCTCGGACTGCGCGACCGCCCAGTGCGCGAGCTCCCAGCCGTGCTGCGGAGCGCCGCCCTCGACGGAGACGCCGCCCGATCGCACCGGCACCGAGAGCGCGCCCTGAGCCGTCGCGCCCCCCGTCGGGGTCCGGCTCTCCGCCGCGTCCACGGCCGGCAGCGCGTCCTCGCCGAAGGAACGGGTCAGCGCGGCCCGGACCTTCGAGACATCGCCGGTCCCGGCAGTGGTCCGCGGCGGCGAACAGTTCAGCGCGGCCGGCGTCCGGCCGGTCAGCACGGCCGCCAGGAGCGCGGCGTCCGGCTCGTGCTTCGCGTACGCCTGCGGGAAACCGCTGCGCTGCACGCGCTGAGCGGCCACGGTCAGCGGCAGCCGCGAGTAGCCGGGCACCTCGGCGAGGTGCTGGTAGAACTTCCCGGCCGAGTACACCGGGTCCAGGATCTGCTTCCCGGTGCCCCAGCCCTGCGAGGGACGCTGCTGGAACAGTCCCAGGGAGTCCCGGTCGCCATGGTCGATATTGCGCAGCCCGGACTCCTGGAGAGCGGTCGCCAGCGCGATGGTCACCGCGCGCTCCGGCATCCCGCGCGTGGTGCCGACAGCCGAGATCGTCGCGGCGTTCGCGGCCTGCTCCGGAGTCAGCCGGTAGGCGCGCCCCTCACCGGACGAACCGTCCGCCGACCGCACGGAGCACTGATCGGAGCTCCTGCCGCCCGACAGGTACTGAACGGTCAGATATCCGCCCAGGGCCACGAGCACGGCGAAGGCGGCCGCGACGCGCAGGCGGCGGCTGCGGCCGGTGCGTCGGCGGGCAGCGGAATCGGTCCGGGGCACGGGGCCACCGTACGCGAGGCACTAGGCTCGTAGCCATGGCCGAAAGCACCCTTGACCTCACACTGGACGGACCCGCGCTCACCGCCCGGCTCGTCGACTTCCCTTCGGTCAGCGGGCAGGAGAAGGACCTCGCGGACGCCATCGAAACGGCGCTGCGGACCCTCCCGCACCTGACCGTCGACCGGTACGGCAACAACGTCGTCGCCAGGACGGACCTCGGCCGCGCCGAGCGCGTCGTACTCGCCGGTCACATCGACACCGTGCCGATCGCCGACAACGTCCCGTCCCGGCTCGACGCCGACGGCCTGCTGTGGGGCTGCGGGACCTCCGACATGAAGTCGGGCGTCGCCGTCCAGCTGAGGATCGCCGCGACGGTGCCCGAGCCCAACCGCGACCTCACCTTCGTCTTCTACGACAACGAAGAGGTCGCCGCGCACCTCAACGGCCTCGGACACATCGCCGAGGCCCACCCCGACTGGCTGGCGGCCGACTTCGCCGTCCTCCTGGAGGGCTCCAACGGTGAGGTCGAGGGCGGCTGCCAGGGCACGCTGCGCGTCCTGCTCCGTACGGAGGGGGAGCGGGCCCACTCCGCGCGCAGCTGGATGGGGTCCAACGCCGTCCACGGCGCCGCCCCGATCCTCGCCAGGCTCGCCGCGTACGAGCCGCGCAAGCCGGTGATCGACGGGCTCGAATTCCACGAGGGACTCAACGCCGTACGGATCGAGGGCGGCGTCGCCAACAACGTCATCCCCGACGCCTGCACCGTCGTCGTCAACTACCGCTACGCCCCCGACCTGGGCCCCGACGAGGCCCTGGCCCACGTCCACGAGGTCTTCGCCGGCTGCGGCGTCGCCGAATTCACCGTCGACGACCACTCCGGCGCGGCCATGCCCGGCCTCTCCCACCCGGCGGCCAAGGCGTTCATGGACGCGGTCGGCGGCACCGCCCGGCCCAAGTTCGGCTGGACGGACGTGTCGCGCTTCGGCTCGCTCGGCGTCCCCGCGGTGAACTACGGCCCCGGCGATCCGATCCTCGCCCACAAGCGAAACGAGCACGTGGCGGTCGAGCGGATCACCCACTGCGAGGAGCGGCTCCGCTCCTGGCTCACGTCCTGACCTCCGGCATTCCCCTGCCCGTAACCTCCGGCGATCTACGCTGGCCTGAGACAGGGCGCCGCAGGGCGGCCCTGACGTCGTCGGAGGGAGCAGGTCATGGGCAACCCCGAGGGAGCACGGATTCCCGAGGAACAGCGACTCGGCCCGGTGCTGCGCCGCAGGGAGCAGGTGCAGCCCGGCACCACCGATCAGCGGCTGCTGGACTCCGAGGGTGACTCGGAGTGGGTGCACACCGACCCGTGGCGGGTGATGCGCATCCAGTCGGAGTTCGTCGAGGGGTTCGGCGCACTGGCCGAGCTGCCGAGCGCCATCAGCGTCTTCGGCTCGGCCCGCACACCGGTCGACGCGCCGGAGTACGAGGCGGGCGTGCAGATCGGCAAGGCGCTGGTCGAGGCGGGCTTCGCGGTGATCACCGGGGGCGGCCCCGGAGCGATGGAGGCGGCGAACAAGGGGGCGCGGGAGGCGAAGGGGGTCTCGGTCGGCCTGGGCATCGAGCTGCCCTTCGAGTCCGGTCTCAACGAGCACGTCGACATCGGCGTCAACTTCCGTTACTTCTTCGTCCGCAAGACGATGTTCGTGAAGTACGCGCAGGGCTTCGTCGTGCTGCCCGGCGGGCTCGGGACGCTGGACGAGCTCTTCGAGGCGCTCACCCTCGTCCAGACGGGAAAGGTCACCCGCTTCCCGATCGTGCTGTTCGGCACGGCGTACTGGGGCGGCCTGATCGACTGGCTGCGGGACACGGTGATCGCGCAGGGCAAGGCGTCCGCGAAGGACCTGCTGCTGTTCCACGTCACGGACGACGTGGACGAGGCGGTGTCCCTGGTGACCAAGGAGGTCGGCCGCTGAACACCGGCCTCGCCGGCGTCTGAGGCGCGGGGCCGGGGCGGAGCCCCGGTCGCGCGAGGGGCGGGGAGGGGAACAGGCCCGCCGCGGGCGTCCCGCTCCCGGGCCCCCTTCCCGGCTACGCCAGCCCGCGCCGCGCCACCGCAGGCGCCCGGTGTCCGGCGATGGTCGCCACCATGTCCAGGACGTCCCGCGTCTCCGCCACCTCGTGCACCCGGTACACCCGCGCCCCCAGCCACGCGGACACGGCGGTCGTCGCCAGCGTGCCGGTCAGGCGCTCCTTCACCGGGCGGTCGAGCGTCTCGCCCACGAAGTCCTTGTTGGACAGCGAGACCAGCACCGGCCAGCCCGTCTCCGTCATCTCGCCGAGACGGCGCGTCGCCTCCAGCGAGTGGCGGGTGTTCTTACCGAAGTCGTGCCCCGGGTCGATCATGATGCCGTCTGGCCGGACCCCCAGACCCACGGCCCGCTCGGCCAGCCCCACGGTCACCCGCAGGATGTCGGCCATCACGTCCTCGTACCCGATCCGGTGCGGCCGGGTCCGCGGCTCGGCGCCGCCCGCGTGCGTGCACACCAGCCCCGCCCCGTACCGCGCGGCGACCTCCGCGAGCCTCGGGTCGACGCCGCCCCACGCGTCGTTCAGCACGTCGGCCCCGGCCTCGCAGACCGCCTCGCCGACGTCGTGGCGCCAGGTGTCGACGCTGATCACCACGTCCGGGTGACGCCGGCGCACCTCGGCGACGAAGCCGACGGTCCGGCGGGCCTCCTCCTGGGCGGTGACCTCTTCGCCGGGCCCCGCCTTCACCCCGCCGATGTCGATGATCGCGGCACCCTCAGCCACCGCCTGCTCGACGCGGGAGAGCGCCGGCTCGTCACGGAAGGTCGCGCCCTGGTCGTAGAAGGAGTCCGGGGTGCGGTTCACGATCGCCATGATCACCGGCTCGTGCGCACCGAACTCGCGCCGCCCCAGCCTGAGCGCACCGCTTCGCATCCCGTGTCTCTCCCTGTGAATCCCCTCGGCGGATCACCCGCCGGGTCCGACTGCGACCCTAGCTGTCAGCGCCGCATGGCACGATCGGACCCGGACGAAATTCCGCTCCAGGGGAGATGCGCGTGTTCTGGTTCTTGCTGCTCGCGATGGTGGTGGTGGTCGCCGCGGTCACCCTCGTGGTGATCGGCGGAGGGAGGAGCGCCATCCTTCAGGACGTGGCGCCCGAGCAGCTGACGGATCCGCTGCCCGCGACGCGCCCGGTCGGCCGTGCGGATGTCGAGGCGCTCCGGCTGCCGGTCACCGCCCGCGGTTACCGGATGACGGATGTCGACGAGGCGCTGGGCCGGCTCGGTGCCGAGCTCGCCGAGCGGGACGCGCGGATCGCGGAGCTGGAGTCGGCGCTCGCCGGTGCACAGGCCACCAGGGTGAGCCGCCCCGGCCTCCTCAAGGAGCCCCAGGACCGGCCTCAGGCGCCCTGGGAGACACCGTGGCAGGCGACACAGGAGCAGGAGTCACCGGGGAGCACGCCGCGGCCGGACGAGGAGGACGGGCGATGAGCGGGGGCGCCGAAGCCGCGGCGGACGGCGGTCTGCGCTGCCCGTGGGGCCTGTCCACCGAGGACTACCTCACCTATCACGACACGGAGTGGGGCCGCCCGGTCCACGGCGACGACGCCCTCTTCGAGCGGCTGTGCCTGGAGGCGTTCCAGTCCGGGCTGTCGTGGCTGACGATCCTGCGCCGCCGGGAGGGCTTCCGCGGGGCGTTCGCCGGGTTCAGCATCCCCGCTGTGGCGAAGTTCACCGATGCGGACAGGGAGCGGCTGCTCGCCGACGCGGGCATCATCCGCAACCGCGCGAAGATCGACGCCACCATGGCCAACGCCAAGGTGCTGGCCGGCTGGCGCAGCGGCGAGCTGGACGAGCTGATCTGGTCGTACGAGCCGGACCCGGCCACCCGGCCCGTCCCGCGCACCCTCGGGGACGTGCCGGCGGTCACCGCGGAGTCCACGGCGCTGTCCAAGGACCTCAAGAAGCGCGGACTCCGCTTCATCGGTCCCACCACCGCCTACGCCCTGATGCAGGCGTGCGGGCTGGTCGACGACCATCTCGCCGACTGCGTGGCACGCGGCACCGAGGCGTAGGGCCGGGGTGTCCGGGGCCGGGGCGGCTACCGCCCCAGGTACTTGGGCCGCTCCTTGTCGAGGAAGGCCTGCACCGCGATCGCGTGGTCCTGCGACGCGCCCGCCCGCGTCTGGAGTTCGTCCTCCTTCTCCAGCGCCTCCCCGAGGGTGCGGCCGGCCCCGTACGCGAGGGACTCCTTGAGCGCCGCGTAGGCCACCGTCGGGCCGTCCGCCAGCGTGCGGGCCACCGCTGTGGCCTCGGCGGCGAGCTCGGCGGCGGGTACCAGTTTGTTCACGATGCCCAGGTCGTGGGCGTCCGCCGCGGAGATCGAGCGCGGGAAGAGCAGCAGGTCCGCGGCGCGGCTCCGGCCGATCAGTTGGGGCAGCGTCCAGGAGACGCCCGAGTCGGCCGTGAGCGCGACCCCGGCGAACGAGGTGTTGAACGACGCGGTGTCGGCGGCCACCCGGTAGTCGCAGGCGAGGGCGAAACCGAACCCGGCGCCGGCCGCGACCCCGTTGACCCCGGCGACCACGGGCTTCGGCATCCCGGTGATGGCCCGCACGATGGGGTTGTAGTGCTCCTGCACGGTGCTCAGCGCGTTGCCGCCGTCCTGCTCACGGGCTTCCGCCAGCTTGGCGACGTGCTCCTTGAGGTCCTGGCCGACGCAGAAGGCACGCCCGCCGGCCGCGGTGAGCAGCACCGCCCGCACGGCGGGATCGGCGCCGGCCGACGTCAGGGCGTCACGCAGCGCCACCTTGGTCGCGGTATTCATCGCGTTCATCGCGTCGGGACGGTTGATCGTGATCGTCGCGAGCCCGTCGCTCACTTCGCAGAGCACGGCGTCGGCCATGTTGGGGTCCCCTTTTGCGCCTCGTC
Organism: Streptomyces sp. NPDC048671; assembly: GCF_055587045.1. Lineage (NCBI taxonomy): Bacteria > Bacillati > Actinomycetota > Actinomycetes > Kitasatosporales > Streptomycetaceae > Streptomyces > Streptomyces sp. NPDC048671. The sequence goes on from NZ_JBVJHB010000028.1 coordinate 49,023, forward strand.
CAAAGTCTGTCGAGGCAAGCATGGCCGACTTCGGCGAAGGCGAACATGTGACCTGCGTCTAACAATTCCGCCCCGATGGAGGGGTAAAGGGGACGGAGTATCGCAGTCGGATCGCCGAATTGGGTGGTTTTGAGCGAGCGCGTTGCGCAAGCGATGCAGAGCGATGTTGGTCATCGGGGTCTCCGATGCGGGATAATGGCGTGGAAGCAATGTGTTCGATGCCGGTGAGGCAGCGCCTGTCATGGGGCCGCCGGTTGCGATGAGCTGGTTTCAGGAAGGGGAACGAGCATGGCGGCCATGAAGCCGCGGACGGGCGACGGCCCGCTCGAGGTGACAAAGGAGGGGCGGGGCATCGTCATGCGCGTTCCGCTCGAAGGCGGCGGTCGGCTTGTCGTGGAGCTGACTCCGGACGAGGCCGATGCGCTGGGCGATGCCCTCAAGAAGGTCGTCGGCTGACGCAGAGGCGCCCACACTTCGCTACTGCCCGGCACGGATTCCGTGCCGGGCAGTAGTGCGTTCGGTGACAAGTCCCGGTGGAAGCCCCGGTGACAGGGTTCGGTGACGAGCGGGGAAGCGCGTGACGGCCGGGCAGGCGGGTCAGCCGCGCCGTACCGCGCAGAGCAGACCGTCGCCCACCGGCAGCAGTGTCGCCATCAGCTCCTGGCTCTCGCGGACCGCGCGCAGCAGTTCGCGCAGGCGCAGCACCTCCGCGGGCTGGGGCGCGGAGTCGACCGTACGGCCGTCCGCGAAGACGCCCTCGAAGCACACCAGGCCGCCCGGACGCAGCAGACGCAACGATTCAGCGAGGCAGTCGAGGCTCTCCATCCGGTCGCCGTCGCAGAAAACGAGGTCGTATCCGCCGTCCGCCAGCCGGGGCAGTACGTCCAGGGCGCGGCCGGGGATGAAGCGGGCCCGGTTGGCGGCGAAGCCGGCCGCCCGGAAGGCCTCACGGGCGAACTGCTGGCGCTCGGGTTCCGGGTCGACCGTGGTCAGCACCCCGTCGGGCCGCATGCCGTGCAGCAGATAAATGCCGGACACGCCCGTACCCGTGCCGATTTCGGCGACCGCCTTGGCGTCCGTCGTGGCAGCGAGCAGGCGCAGCGCTGCGCCGGTGCCTGGTGACACCGAGCGGAGTCCCGCGTCCCTGGCCCGGTCCCGGGCCCAGCGCAGTGCTTCGTCCTCGGCGACAAAGGCGTCGGCGAACGCCCAGCTCGTCTGCCGGTTGGCTGTGATGGCCCTCTCCTGTCCCCGTAGTTGGCGCAACGGTGACTGTATCCGCTGCACCCGGGAACCCGCAGATGGGACCGGGCGTTATGAAGGGACAGGGGAAAGCCCGTGGAGCGGGCCCGCGGATCGGGCCCGGTGATCATGGGCAGGCGGTTCCCGGGGCTGTCCCCGGCCCCAGCAGGAAAAAGGCTTATCCGGAGCTAACGGGCGAGGTGGCTATGGTAGGGGCTCCACTGGACACCACCAGAGCCGACAGGGGAGGTGCGGCTGCGCCTGTGGATCGGGGAGGAGTGCTGTGGCGCTTTCTCAGGTCGGCGGGTGAGCCGAAATCCGTGACCAACACTGCTGACCGTTCTTCCAACGACTCCGCAACGACCGCGACCTTCGCCTCGGATGCGCACTCCCAGGCGTGGACGCCGCCCTCATGGGAAGAGATCGTCAGCACGCACAGCGGTCGTGTCTACCGCCTTGCCTACCGACTGACGGGAAACCAGCACGACGCCGAGGACCTCACTCAGGAGGTCTTCGTCCGGGTCTTCCGTTCGCTGTCGACGTATACGCCCGGCACCTTCGAGGGCTGGCTGCACCGCATCACGACCAACCTGTTCCTGGACATGGTGCGTCGTAAGCAGCGGATCCGCTTCGACTCCCTCGGCGACGACGCGGCCGAGCGCCTCCCGAGCCGTGAGCCGTCGCCGCAGCAGATTTTCAACGACACCCACTTCGACGCGGACGTCCAGCAGGCGCTGGACACCCTCGCGCCCGAATTCCGGGCCGCGGTCGTGCTCTGTGACATCGAGGGACTCTCGTACGAGGAGATCGCCGCGACACTCGGCGTGAAGCTCGGCACCGTACGCAGCCGTATCCACCGCGGGCGCTCGCACCTGCGCAAGGCGCTGCAGCACCGTTCGCCCGAGGCCCGTGCCGAGCAGCGCTCGCTGACCGGTGTCCTCGCGGCAGGGGAGGGCGGAGCGTCGTGAGTGGCACAGGTCCGACCTCCGCGGAACAACACCTGGGGGACCGGCTCGCCGCGCTTGTCGACGGTGAGCTCAAACACGATGCCCGTGACCGGGTGCTCGCCCACCTCGCGACCTGCGCCAAGTGCAAGGCCGAGGCTGCCGCCCAGCGGCGCCTGAAGAGTGTCTTCGCCCAGTCGGCCCCGCCCTCTCCCTCCGAGGGCTTCCTTGCCCGCTTGCAGGGCCTTCCCGGTGGACCGGGTGGTGACGACGACAGTCAGGGAAGACCGCTGGGCGGCTCAGGCCGTTTCGGTGAGGGGATCTTCCCCGTGATGCAGCCTCCCGGCAGCCGGGTGGATCCGCCCGCGGGCGGATCCCCGCTGGACGGTTTCGGCTACCTCCCGACCGTGCACGGTTCGGCCGCTGTCCTTCCGGCAGGACCGGCCCGGCCCGCGTTCCGGATTCACGAGGTCAGCCGCGAGGCCGACCGTTCGCCGTGGCGGGGCCGCAGATTCGCGTTCGCCGCTGCCAGCGCCGTCTCCCTGGCCGCCATCGCCCTGGGCGGTGCCCTCCCGACGGACGGGCCCGATTCCCCGGCCCGAGCCGACGGCTCGGGCCGCAGCGTGATACCGCTGGACGCCGACGCGCGTGCGGAGAGCGGCGCCGGCGTCAGCCGCCGAGGCGGTGGCCACGGCACGCTCGCAGCGGCCGGTACCGGCGACCGCCCGGTGTCCCTCGCGATGAACGCCGCGCCGTTGGCGTTCTCCTCGGCATCCCCCCTGCTCGGCACCGGCGGCCTCACGGGAAGCCGGTACGCGCTTCCCGTCCAGACCAATGTGTCCGTGCCTTCGCTGATACGTCCCGGCGGCACCAGCCCGCTGTTCGCCCAGGCCCTCGGCAGCGGACTTTCCACGGCCTCCCCTGAGCCGTCCCGGACCCCCACGTCGGCCGCCGGACTGCCGGTTCCCGCCAACCACGGACTGCCGCTCCTGCCTCGTCGCTGACACGGGTCCGCGCAGGGCATACGTAAACCTGGTTGAATTCCGACAGGATTCCGGGAGGGACGCCCCTTGCGGGGCGTGCAGAGGCCAGTTGTGGCAGTTGCGGGGAGAGCATGGACGACGGGAAGCCCACCGAGCCGAAGGCGAAGTGGTGGAGCCGGCCCACGGCGGGGCGCAGTACGAGCACAGCGCCTCAGGAGCCGTCGCCCGTCGAGGACACGGTGCCCGTGGTGGACCCGACCGGAGCGAGCGGCGGGGCGGAGCCGGAGCCGGAGGATTCCGTGGCGGCCGAGGCCGTGCCGCAGGCCCGGCAGCCGCTCCACGAGCCCGACCAGTACAGCACCCCGCCCTACGGCGGCCCCGGTCCCTGGGCACTCGCGCCCCCCGTGCAGCGGCCGGTCCCGACACCGGCGCACGGCACCCCCGTACCGCCGCCCTACGCGGGGACGAACGGCGCGGGCACGACGCCGGCCTCCGCGCCGCCCCCCGCCCCGCCGGCCGCCTTCCCGCCCCCGACCCCGCTGCCCCAGCAGCCGCAGGGCCAGCCGCAGCCCCACCAGCCGCAGCCCCAACAGCCCCAGCAGTCTCCGCTGCCCCAGCAGCCGCAGGGCCCGCCCCAGCCCCACCAGCCCCAGCCCCAGCCCCACCAGCCCCAGCCCCCGTCGCCGCAGTGGCTCCAGTACGACCCCTGGGGCGCGCCCCGGCAGCCCCTGATCACCAACCCCGGCCCTCCGCTCGGCCCCGGCGGCCGGCGGGGGAACCGGCGCGGGTCCGTCCTCGTCGGCGCGCTGCTCCTCGCCCTGGTGGCCGGCGGCATCGGCGGCGGGATCGGCGCGTACATAGAGCGCAACGGCGGCCTCACCCAGGTCGAACTGTCCCAGGACGAACGCAACGGCGGCGGCCGCGCCCCCGACAGCGTCGCCGGTATCGCGGCCAGCGCGCTGCCCAGCGTGGTCACCCTGCATGTCAGCGGCAGCACCGAATCCGGCACCGGCACCGGCTTCGTCCTCGACAACAAGGGACACATCCTCACCAACAACCACGTCGTCGCCCCGGCCGGTTCGTCCGGCGAGATCACCGTGACGTTCAGCGGCGGCGAGACGGCGAACGCCGAGGTCGTCGGCAAGGACAGCGGCTACGACCTGGCCGTGGTCAAGGTCAGCGGCGTCTCGGGACTCAAGCCGCTGCCCCTCGGCAACTCCGACAACGTGCAGGTCGGTGATCCGGTGGTGGCCATCGGGGCGCCGTTCGACCTGTCCAACACGGTCACCTCCGGCATCATCAGCGCCAAGGACCGGCCGATCACCGCGGGCGGCGAGAAGGGCGACGGCAGCGACATCAGTTACGTCGACGCGCTGCAGACGGACGCCCCGATCAACCCGGGCAACTCCGGCGGCCCGCTGCTCGACACCGACGCACATGTCATCGGGATCAACAGCGCCATCCGCGCCGCGGACAGCGGCTCGACCGCCGAGGGCGGCCAGGCCGGTTCCATAGGCCTCGGCTTCGCCATCCCGATCAACCAGGGCAAGCGCGTCGCCGAGGAGCTGATCAACACCGGGAAGGCCACTCACCCGGTGATCGGCGTCACGCTCGACATGAAGTACACCGGTGACGGAGCCAAGGTCGGGCAGAAGGGCGCCGACGGCAACTCCTCCGTCACGCCGGACGGTCCCGGCGCCAAGGCCGGGATCGAGCCCGGCGACATCATCACCGAGGTGGACGGCCGACGGGTGCACAGCGGCGAGGAACTGATAGTCAAGATCCGGGCGCACCGGCCGGGTGACCGGCTGGAGCTCAAGCTGACCCGCGGTGGTAAAGACCTGACCATGTCTTTGACGCTCGGCTCGGCGACAGGCACGTGACGGCCGGGGGAAGCTACCGCGCGAGCAGTTTCGGCGGGTACCGTGGGCCGGGTCGAGACCTCATCCGATCCGGTCGCGGAGAACACGAGGAGCCGCAAGGTGTTCAATGACATAGGTGCACTCGAGCTGGTGACGCTCGCGATCATCGGGGTGCTCGTCTTCGGTCCGGACAAGCTGCCCAAGGTGATCCAGGACGCCTCGCGCTTCATCCGCAAGATCCGTGAGTTCTCGGAGAGCGCCAAGGAGGACATCCGCACGGAGCTCGGCCCGGAGTTCAAGGACTTCGATTTCGAGGACCTCAACCCCAAGACGTTCGTCCGCAAGCAGCTCATGGACGGCAACGACGATCTGGGGCTGAAGGAGCTCCGGGAGAGCTTCGACCTGCGCAAGGAGGTCGCCGAGGTCACCGATGCGGTCAACGGCCGCGAGTCCGCGTCGGTGGAGGCGAAGAGCGGCGTGTCGGGCGGTTCCGCGGTCACCGCGGCGAACGGCTCGGCGGGCGCTCCCGACCTGCTCAAGAAGCGTGAACAGCCCGCGAAGGCCGATCACCCGCCGTTCGACGCAGACGCCACCTGACACCCGTCAATCCCGACTCGTCCGGACGGTATGGCTATTCTCCATCTGTCCGGTTGTGAGGACGCCCGAGGGGGGCGGGCCGCTCCGGACCCTACGGATCGAGGAGGCGGCCGGACAGATGGAGACAACGAGTCGGGTGGGCGCGGATGGTGCGCCGGAAACAGGCACTGCAGAGGGGGTGCCGACGGCCCGGCTCACGGTCGACGGCTATCTGCGGGCGCCGTTCCCCTGGTACGGACTTGACGAGGCCTTCACCGGGCCGCGCTGGTTGATGCAGGTGGGCACCGCCGCGGACGGCACGGTGCAGCACGGCTCCACCGGACATGGCGACGAGCCCTCGGTACGGAGTGACGCGGGCGAGGACAGACAGAGATTCGCGGTCGTCGTGACCGTGGCCAGCAGCCCCGTGCGGCGCAGCGGCGACGGCACGGGCGTCCTGGACGCGACGACGGTCTCCTCCGCGGCCTGGCTGGCCGGCTCAGGTCTGCTGGCCTACACCTGGCCCGCGCAGATGGACCACACACTGCGGGACGACTGGCTGGACCAGCAGACGGAGACGGCTTTCGAGCTGGCCGACGATCTGGACGGCCCCGCGTGGTCGGCGCTGTCGCTGCCGGTCGACGGTGTGCCGGTGGCCTTCCACTACCGCGAGTCCGAGTTCGGCTGGGTGCTGGCCGGGTCGGCGCACGGCGGGGTGCACATCGGGGCGTACGGGCGGGGGATGAGCGCGTACGGGCTGGGGTTCTCGGCAATCGGGGACATCAGGTCGTACGCGTAGCCGTGGGCGGGCAGGGGGCGCCGCCCCCGGCCCGCCGCGTTCCGTCCGCGGTCAGAACTTGTTGCGCGGGGTGATCCCCAGGGACATGCCGGACAGTCCGCGCTGACGGCCGCTCAGCTTGTCCGCGATGGAGCGCAGGGCCTTGCCCGCCGGGGAGTCGGGGTCGGACAGGACGACCGGCTTGCCCTCGTCGCCGCCCTCGCGCAGCCGCAGGTCGATCGGGATGGAGCCGAGCACCGGCACCTCCGCGCCGACCGTCCTGGTCAGCCCCTCGGCCACCCGGGCGCCGCCGCCCGAGCCGAACACGTCGACCATCTCGTCGCAGTGCGGGCACGGCATGCCCGACATGTTCTCGACGACGCCGACGATCTTCTGATGGGTCTGTACGGCGATCGAGCCGGCCCGCTCGGCCACCTCGGCCGCGGCCTGCTGCGGGGTCGTGACGACGAGGATCTCCGCGTTCGGCACCAGCTGGGCCACGGAGATCGCGATGTCACCGGTGCCCGGCGGCAGGTCGAGCAGCAGGACGTCCAGGTCGCCCCAGTACACATCGGCGAGGAACTGCTGAAGCGCGCGGTGCAGCATCGGCCCGCGCCACACCACGGGGGCGTTGCCCGGGGTGAACATGCCGATGGAGATGACCTTCACACCGTGCGCGGACGGCGGCATGATCATGTTCTCGACCTGGGTCGGCTTGCCGTCCGCGCCGAGCATCCGGGGCACGCTGTGCCCGTAGATGTCCGCGTCCACGACGCCGACCTTGAGGCCGTCGGCGGCCATGGCGGCCGCCAGGTTCACGGTCACCGACGACTTGCCGACGCCGCCCTTGCCGGAGGCGACCGCGTACACCCGGGTCAGCGAGCCGGGCTGGGCGAACGGCACCTCGCGCTCCGCCGTGCCGCCGCGCAGCGAGGCCGCCAGCTCCTTGCGCTGCTCGTCGCTCATCACATCGAGCGTGACCTCTACCCGTGACACTCCTTCGACGCGGGCCACCGCGTCGGTCACGTTCTTGGTGATCGTCTCGCGCATCGGACAGCCGGAAACGGTGAGATACACCGTGACAGCGACTACACCGTCAGGATCGATCTCGACCGATTTCACCATGCCCAGCTCGGTGATCGGGCGGTGGATCTCCGGGTCGTTCACTGTCGCCAGTGCCTCAAGCACCGCGTCTTCCGTAGCCATACACCCGATAGTACGGGTGCGCGCAACGCTCCCGGAAAGGGTGGTGGCGGGCGACGGGAGGGCGTCAGCGGTCTTCGTCACTCTCGGCCGGGGTCAGCGCCCGGCGGTCGTCCAGGTCTCTCACCAGGTCCTCCAGCTCGGAGCGGATCCAGTCGCGGGTGGCGACCTCCCCCAGGCCCATCCGCAGTGCCGCGATCTCCCTGGTCAGGTACTCGGTGTCGGCGATGGAGCGCTCGTTCTGCGCGCGGTCCTGCTCGTGGGTGACCCGGTCGCGGTCGTCCTGGCGGTTCTGCGCGAGCAGGATCAGCGGGGCCGCGTACGAGGCCTGGAGGGAGAGCATCAGGGTCAGGAAGATGAACGGGTACTCGTCGAACCGCAGCTTCTCCGGCGCGACGATGTTCCACACCACCCACACGATGATGATCAGCGTCATCCAGACGATGAACCGCCCGGTCCCCAGGAACCGCGCGATCCGCTCCGAGAACCGGCCGAACGCCTCGGGGTCGTAATCCGGCAGCAGCCGCCGCCCCGGGTCCTTCGGCTGGTCGAGCCGGGTCCTGGGGGTACGGGTCAGGGCCGTCGAGCCGTGCGACGCCCTGGAGCGGTCCTCACCGGCCACGGAGCACCCCCTCGCGGCCGTGGAAGTCGGTCTCCCGCCAGTCGTCGGGCAGCAGGTGGTCGAGCACGTCGTCGACGGTCACCGCACCGAGCAGCGAGCCGCTCTCGTCCACCACGGGCACCGAGACCAGGTTGTACGCCGCCAGATAGCTGGTCACCACCGACAGCGGGGTGCCCGGCGTCAGCGCCACCAGGTCGCTGTCGACGAGCGAGCTGACCAGGGTGAACGGCGGGTCCCGCAGCAGCCGCTGGAAATGCACCGTCCCCAGGTACTTACCCGTGGGGGTCTCGTCCGGCGGCCGGCACACGTACACCTGGGCGGCGAGCGCCGGGGACAGATCCGAGCGGCGGACCCGGGCGAGCGCGTCGGCCACCGTCGCGTCCGGGCGCAGGATGATCGGCTCGGTGGTCATGAGACCGCCCGCGGTCCGCTCCTCGTACGACATGAGGCGCCGCACATCAGCCGCGTCGTCCGGGCGCATCAGCGTCAGCAGCCGCTCCTTGTCCGCCTCGGGCAGCTCGGACAGCAGGTCGGCCGCGTCATCGGGGTCCATCGCCTCCAGGACGTCCGCCGCGCGCTCCTCCTGGAGCTTGCCGATGATCTCCACCTGGTCGTCCTCGGGGAGCTCCTCCAGGACGTCGGCGAGCCGGTCGTCGTCGAGCGCGGCGGCGACCTCCGCCCGCCGCTTCGGGGAGAGGTGGTGCAGGGCGTTGGCCACATCGGTGGGGCGCAGCTTCTCGAACGTGGCGACCAGCGACTCCGCGCCCTGCCCGTGCTCCTCCAGCGAGAAGCCGCTGACCGCCGACCACTCGACCGTCAGGGTCTCGCCCTTGCGGCGCAGCGCCCCGCCCCGGCCCTTGCGGACGTAGTACTTGTCGATCTCCCAGTCGCGGCGGGCCGGCAGCTGCTGGATCGCCACGTCGAGGATGGTGACCTCCTCGCCGGTCTCCACCAGGGTGACCCGCCGGTCCAGGAACTCGCCGAGCACCAGGCGTTCGGTGGGCCGCTGTTCGAAGCGCCGCATGTTGACCACGCCGGTGGTGATGACCTGTCCCGACTCGATGCCCGTCACCCGCGTCATCGGGAGGAAGATCCGGCGCCGGCTCACCACCTCGACGACGATGCCGAGCAGCCGGGGCGGCCGGCCGCCGATCCGGAGCATCGCGACCAGGTCACGGACGCGGCCCACCTGGTCGCCGTTCGGGTCGAAGACCGGCACACCGGAGAGGTGCGAGACGAAGACCCGGGGCGTTCCTGCTGCCATGCCTGCGCCTCCTCCTCCGCCGTCGGCTTACGCATCCGGTCTGTTCTGACAGTTATTGCACCGTTATGACGGGATCAGGCTAGCCCGTACCGCTGCGGGTCGCCCCGGAGAGCCATCGGCACGACTCTCTGCCGGAAGGCGTGGGCCGCACGGGTACGCTGCCGTCTGCCACCCCCCGCCACGCAGATGAGAGGCAGTGCGCCTGTGACCTCTTTTGTCCCGTCCGTCCGGGCCCGCCGCCGGACCGTCGCCCTCGCCGTCGTGCTCTGCGCGGGGCTGACCGCGGCGCTGACCGCGTGCGCGGGCGAGGATCCGGACGAGGGGACCAACGGCATCGGCAGACTGGACGCACCGGAGATCGAGAAGAAGGCGCGGACCGCGGCGGACTCCTCCGACATGGTCAGGCTGGCCGGCACCCTGGTCAGCAAGGGCGGCACGTACAAACTCGACATGCGGCTCAAGGACAAGGGCGGGGCGGGCTCCGTCACGTCCGGGAAGAGCACGTTCGAGCTGCTCCGGATCGGCGACGTGCTCTATCTCAAGGCGCGAGCCGGCTTCTGGAACCACGACACGAAGGGCGCCGGCAAGGCGAGCGACGCGGACGGGGCGGCGGCGGACAAGCTGGACGACAAGTACGTGAAGGTCCCCGAGGACGACCCCACGTACAAGCAGCTGCGCGGATTCACCGACAAGAAGGTGCTGCTCGGCGGGCTGCTCACGCTCCACGGTGAGGTCGGCAAGGGCGACCGCGACGAGGTCGCCGGAGTACGCACCATCCGGATCACGGGCGGCAAGGGCGAGGGCGGCGCGCTCGACGTGTCCCTGGAGGGCAAGCCGTATCCGCTGCGCTTCGCGCGGGGCGGCGGCGGGGGCACCGTCACGCTCGCGGACTGGGGCAAGGACTTCGCGTTGAAGGCCCCGGCCGAGGGCGACACGGTCGACTACGGGCAGCAGCTGCCCAAGTCCTCGTCGTAGGGCCGCCCAAGTCCTCGTCGTAGGAGCGGGACCGGCCCCGGAGGGTGGCCGGGACCGGCTACTGCTTCCTGAGCGAGCGCTTCAGCAGGCGCGGCAGCCCGGCCGGTACCGGCATCCGGGTGGTCGCGGTGGTGGGCAGCGGCGCCGCCGCCCCCGAGCCAGTCGGCAGGTCCGTACGGGAGTCGAGGGGCGTGAGCCGTACGATCCGGCACTCGCGCGCCCAGCGCCCGGTCATCCGCTCGGCGTCCGGTGCGTTCAGCCGCTTCCCCCTGAGCTCGGCGACCGCGGCCTCCCACTCCTCGGAGTGCGGCGCGAGCTGGGCCACCGAGGCCGTCCAGGCGACGAGCCGGCCGCCCTTGTCCTTGCTGCGGACGGTCACCTCGGCGGTGGCGCCGTCCGTGAGGCCGGCGGGGAGCGGCTGCTCACCGGGACCGTCCCCGACGAAGAGCGCCGCACCCTCGTGCCACACGTGCCACAGCGCCCGCGCGGGCCCGGTGCCGCGCACCCAGACCAGGCCCGACTTCTTGGTGGCCTCCTCGACGAGGGCCGTTGCGAGCAGCGTGTCAGCAGCAGTCATGCCGCAGAGCTTACGACCTGGTGCGCGACAGGGAGCGGGCTCGCGGCGGTCAGAGCCAGCCGTTGCGCTTGAGCATGCGGTGGATGGAGAAGCAGAGCACCCCGATGAAGCCCAGCACCATCGGATAGCCGTACGTCCAGCGCAGCTCCGGCATGTGTGTGAAGTTCATGCCGTAGACCCCGCAGATCATCGTCGGCACGGCGATGATCGCCGCCCAGGACGTGATCTTGCGCATGTCCTCGTTCTGCGCGACGGTCGCCTGCGCCAGATTGGCCTGGAGGATGGAGTTCAGGAGCTCGTCGAAGCCGACGACCTCTTCCTGCACCCGGACGAGGTGGTCCGCGACGTCCCGGAAGTACTTCTGGATGTCCGGGTCGATGAGCCGCATCGGCCGCTCGCTGAGCAGCTGCATCGGGCGCAGCAGCGGCGAGACGGCCCGCTTGAAATCCAGCACCTCGCGCTTCAGCTGGTAGATCCGGCCCGCGTCCGAACCGCGCGGGCCGCCTTTGTCCGGAGTGGAGAAGACCTCGATCTCCACCTCGTCGATGTCCTCCTGCACCGCGCCCGCCACCGCGATGTACCCGTCGACGACATGGTCGGCGATGGAGTGCAGGACGGCCGACGGCCCTTTGGCGAGCAGCTCGGGGTCGTCCTGGAGCCGGTGGCGCAGCGCGCGCAGCGAGCCGTGGCCGCCGTGCCGCACGGTGATGACGAAGTCCCGGCCGGTGAAGCACATCACCTCGCCGGTCTCCACGACCTCGCTGGTCGCGGTCAGCTCGGCGGGCTCGACGTAGTGAATGGTCTTGAAGACGGTGAACAGGGTGTCGTCGTACCGCTCCAGCTTCGGCCGCTGGTGGGCGTGCACGGCGTCCTCCACGGCCAGCGGGTGCAGCCCGAACTCCCGGGCGATACCGGCGAATTCCTGCTCGGTCGGCTCGTGGAGGCCGATCCAGGCGAAGCCGCCGTTCTCCCGTACCCGGAGCATCGCCTCGTGCGGCGTTCGGCAGGTGCCGTCCACTTCCGCGAGGCGGCGTCCGTCGCGGTAGACCGCGCAGTCCACGACCGCGCTTGAGGCGGACGGGTCACGGGTGGCGTCGTAACTGCTGTGCAGGGTGTTGGCCTTGCGCAGGGACGGGCGCACCACAGCGCGCAGGTCACGGATCATCGACATGGCTGGCTCCTTCACGGAGGGCCGTCGGCGAGGGCGTGGAACAGCCCGGAATGGGGACGTGGGCTCACGTCCGCAAAGCGGGCGGCACCGCGGCGGCGCGATGACGGCGTTCGCTACAGACAGGCAAAAAAGGAGTGCTCTTCCGTCGTGCGAAATGCCATGGGCCTTGGCCGGGAAGGCGTCAGATCACAGAAGAAAGGTGTCGAGCGGAAGAGCGGTTGGTACTGCACGGTCGACTTGGATCCACCGCAGCCCCACCTCCTCCGGTCGGTCCCCCATGGGGGATGACGTTTCGTCGGGACTTGAGAGCAACGCTTTGCGTGCCGTCCCGACCGGCGGGCCCAGGCTATCAGCCGGCACAGGGCCAATCTCTTACTTTGCCCGTTCCATACGCGTCCTATGCTCGCCGCATGGCAGAAATTCTTGCTCCGGTCGAGGCCCGTCTGCGGACGGCCCTGGGTGAACCGGACGCACGCGCGGCAGTGACGTTCCTCGGCACGGACCGGATCGAGGTGCTCAGGTTCATCGACGGCGACGTGGTCAGGTACGCCACGCTCGGCATGTCCGCGCAGCCGATGGCCGACCCGGCCGACTCCCTCGCCGACCCCGTGAAGGGGCCGCGGGCCGAGCTGGTCCTCTCGGTGCGGGCCGGCCTCGCCGACACCGACCAGGTGCTGCGCAAGCTCGCCGTGCTGGCCGCGTCGCCGCAGGTGGAGGGGGTGATCGTGGCCCCCGGCGCCTCGCTGGACCTCGGTGAACCGCTGTGGCCGGGGGCGCCGTTCAGCTCGGTGCTCGTCGCCGAGTCCGGCGGGCTGGTCGAGGATCTGGAGCTGGACGCGCCCATGGAGGCGGTGCGGTTCCTGCCGCTGCTGCCGATGACGCACAACGAGGCGGCCTGGAAGCGGGTCCGGGGCGCACAGGAGCTCCAGGAGCGGTGGCTGTCCCTGGGGACGGACCTGCGCGACCCGCTGCGCGCCTCGGTGGCCCTGGACTGACGCCGGTGAGGCCCCGGTTGCCTCAGTTGGCGAAGACCGTGACGCCGTCCTCGGTGGAGTGCTTCGGTTCCAGCTCCTGCGCCTCGTGCGTCAGCGCCGAGCGCCGTACCCGGATGACGATCGCGCCGATGACCGCGGCGAGGGCGGCGATCACGAACGGGATGTGGATGTTGCTCCACTCCTCGATCTTCGGGGCCAGGAAGGGCGCGGCGGCCGCGGCGAACCAGCGGACGAAGTTGTACCCGGCGCTGGCCACCGGGCGCGGCGCGTCGGACACCCCGAGTGCGAGCTCCGTGTAGACGGTGTTGTTCATGCCGATGAAGGCGCCGGAGACGATCGTGCAGACGATCGCCGCGGTGTGGTTTCCGTAGCCGAGGACCACCAGGTCGGCGGCGAGCAGCACCAGTGAGCCACCGACCACCTTGAGCGAGCCGAAGCGCTTCTGCAGTCTCGGCGCGACGAGCACCGAGAAGACCGCGAGCAGCAGGCCCCAGGCGAAGAAGACGGCGCCGGACTTGTACGGCGACATGTTCAGCACGAACGGCGTGAACGCCAGGATCGTGAAGAACGCGTAGTTGTAGAAGAACGCCGAGGTGGCGACGGAGGCGAGCCCGCCGTGGCCGAGCGCCTTGACCGGGTCGAGCAGTGACGTCTTCCGGGCCGGCCTGGGCTGTTCCTTGAGGAACGCCGTGATGCAGACGAAGCCGATCGCCATCAGCGCGGCCGTGCCGAAGAACGGGTAGCGCCAGCTGGCGTCACCGAGCAGTGCGCCGAGCAGCGGCCCGCAGGCCATGCCGAGGCCGAGCGCCGACTCGTACAGCAGGATCGCCGCCGAGCTGCCGCCCGCCGCCGCACCGACGATCACGGCGAGCGCGGTCGACACGAAGAGGGCGTTGCCCAGGCCCCAGCCGGCCCGGAAGCCGACGAGCTCCGCGACGGAGGACGAGGTGCCGGAGAGCGCGGCGAAGACCACGACGAGCGCCAGTCCGGCCAGCAGCGTCTTGCGCCCGCCGATGCGGCTGGAGACGAAACCGGTGACCAGCATCGCGACGGCGGTGATCAGGAAGTAGGAGGTGAAGAGCAGGGACACCTGGCTCGGCGTCGCCTCCAGGCCCTTGGCGATGGACGGCAGAATCGGGTCCACCAGGCCGATTCCCATGAACGCGACAACGGAGGCGCCCGCCGTGGCCCAGACGGCCTTCGGCTGGCGCAGGATGCTGACCGTTCCTTGATCGAACGGATCCTCTCCTGGCATGGGTCACTCACTCTCCACTAGGTCGTTGTGTTATGCACAGAATAAGTTAGAGGGGCTAATAAGTGCAAGCTACATCTAAATCCCCTGGTGGGAGCCGCGCTGCGGAAGGGTGATCGTCCTTGACGCGGCGACGGCCGGGGAGGACGGTTGGTTGGTATGAGGGGCGAACCCAGTTGCCCGAAGTGCGGAGGCCGGGTCAAGGCGCCCGGTTTCTTCGACGACACCTGGCAGTGCGACGTGCACGGCAGCGTGCACCCGATGCAGCCGGTCATCCCGCCCAGCGTCGAGGCGCTCGGTGTGGTGGTGCACCGCGCCCGGGTGCCGGTGTGGATGCCCTGGCCGCTCCCGGTGGGGTGGCTCTTCACCGGTGTGGCGTGCGCGGGCGACGACCGCGGCGGCGGCCGGGCCACCGCCGTCGCCTGCTCCGGACCGGGGCCGCTCGGCGGCATCGGTGAGCTGCTGCTCGTAGCCGAGGAGCTCGGCGTCGGACTCGGTGCGCGGTACGCCGGTGTGGACGGCCCCGACCCGGGCCCGTATCTGCGGGTGGACGGGCCGCCGGACGTCAAGGTGCTCGCCGCCGGGCGCCCGACCCCGCTCTGGCACGTGAAGGACGCCCCCGACGACCGGGCGGTCTTCGCCGGCGAGGCGTGCGGCCTGTGGCTCTGGGCGGTCGTCTGGCCCGAGCAGTCGGGACTCCTGATGTACGACGAGCTGGTGCTGACCGATCTGCGCGACGCCGAGGGGGAGGTCGACCTCGTCCCCTGCGGCGCGCTCACGCCCCGGCTGCTGGGCGGACGCTGAGGCGCTGCCGGGCGGCCTCCGGCCGGGTCCGGAATCCACCCGTCCGCCGGTTATCCTTGGGCGTTCCCCCATCCGTCCGCGAGCACTGGAGTCCGCGTCGTGCGCATCGACCTGCACACCCACTCCACCGCGTCGGACGGTACGGACACCCCCGCCGAGCTGGTCCGCAACGCCGCCGCCGCGGGTCTGGACGTCGTCGCCCTCACCGACCACGACACGGTCCGCGGGCACGCCGAGGCGATGGCGGCCCTGCCCGAGGACCTCACCCTGGTCACCGGCGCCGAGCTGTCCTGCCGGCTCGACGGCGTGGGCCTGCACATGCTGGCGTACCTCTTCGACCCCGACGAGCCCGAGCTGGCGCGCGAGCGCGAGCTGGTGCGTGACGACCGGGTGCCGCGCGCCAGGACCATGGTGCGCAAGCTCCAGGAGCTGGGCGTGCCCGTCGAGTGGGAGCGGGTCGCGCGGATCGCCGGGGACGGGTCGGTCGGGCGGCCGCACATCGCCACCGCGCTGGTCGAGCTCGGCGTCGTCGAGACCGTCTCCGACGCCTTCACCCCGCAGTGGCTCGCCGACGGCGGCCGCGCCCACGCCGAGAAGCACGAATTCGACCCGTTCGACGCGATCCGGCTGGTCAAGGCCGCCGGCGGCGTCACCGTCCTCGCCCACCCCGCCGCCGTCAAACGCGGCAACGTGGTCCCCGAGTCCGCGATCGCGGAGCTGACCGCCGCCGGGCTCGACGGCATCGAGACCGACCACATGGACCACGACGAACCGACCAGGGCCAGATTGCGCGGGCTCGCCCGCGAGCTGGGACTGCTGACCACCGGGTCGAGCGACTACCACGGCAGCCGCAAGACCGTACGGCTCGGCGAGAACGCCACCGACCCCGAGATCTACGGCGAGATCACCCGGCGCGCCACGGGAGCCTTCCCGGTGCCGGGAGCCGGCGGACCGCTCGTCCCGTAACGGCCCACGCGCCACACCTTCACCCGGCCGCGCCGCAGCGCGACGCCGTCCGTTCCACCCTCCGCGCCCCGGTCCGCCGCGGCTGCCGTCAGGACCCTCCGGCGGACGCCGGTCCGGCACCCCGTCCGGTGCGCTGCTCCCAGCCGAATTCCCGCTCTCTCCCCGCAAGGCTCACTGTGTTCGACGTAGCTGTCTTCGGATCCCTTTTTCTCACGCTTTTTGTGATTATGGATCCGCCCGGAATCACCCCGATCTTCCTGGCCCTCACCGCCGGCCGCCCCGCCAAGATGCAGCGCAGAATGGCACTCCAGGCGGTCTCCGTCGCCTTCGGCGTGATCGCCGTCTTCGGTCTGCTCGGCCAGCAGATCCTGGACTACCTGCATGTCTCCGTACCCGCGCTGATGATCGCGGGCGGACTGCTCCTGCTGCTGATCGCGCTGGACCTGCTGACCGGCAAGACCGACGAGCCGACGCAGACGAAGGACGTCAACGTGGCGCTCGTACCCCTGGGCATGCCACTGCTCGCCGGTCCCGGCGCGATCGTCTCGGTGATCCTCGCCGTGCAGCACGCCGACGGCGTGGGGAGCCAGGTCTCGGTCTGGACGGCGATCGTCGCCATGCACATCGTGCTCTGGCTGACCATGCGTTACTCGCTGCTGATCATCCGGGTCATCAAGGACGGCGGCGTCGTGCTCGTCACCAGGCTGGCCGGGATGATGCTCTCCGCCATCGCCGTGCAGCAGATCATCAACGGTGTCACCCAGGTCATCCAGAACGCCTGACCCGGCCCCGCGCACCACAGCGCCCCCGTACGGTCCATCCGTGCGGGGGCGCTTCGTCTTTATGTCCGTAAAGCGTTACGAAGCCGAGGTGTCGGCCGGGCGGATATAGATGCGCTGGCCCAATGCGGCGGCCTGCTGCACGATCCGGTTGACGGAGGCGGCGTCCACGACGGTGCTGTCCACGGCGGTACCGTCGACATCGTCGAGTCGCATGATCTCGAAGCGCATATGGCTTCCCTTCGTCTGATCCTCCTGCTGGAGAACTACTGGGAGGACGGGTGACCCGTCCGCAAGGATGAGGAGCGCCAGGCTGTACGTCTCGCGCCCCACGGGGTGTACAACGGCTTGCCTCCTGCAATCATTCCCTACGCTAAGGAAATTTTTTGGATGTCTAAGTACCAGCAGGTAACCGAGCATGCGCGGACGACGACATCCGCGACGAGGCCCGTATGAACGAGGCAGAGATCGGCGAGCGCCTGGACCGCACCAATGAACTGCTCCAGCGCGTGCTCGCCGAGGTGTCGAAGACCCCCTCGACCCACGCGATCTTCGTGGACGCGGGTTATGTGTACGCCGCGGCAGGACTCCTCGTCACCGGCACCGAGGACCGGCGCTCCTTCGACCTCGACTCGGAGGGGCTGATCGAGGCCTTCATCGACAAGGCCCGCACGATCTTCGCGGACAGCAGACTCCTGCGCGTGTACTGGTACGACGGGGCCAGGCGCCGGATCCACACCGTCGAGCAGCAGTCCATCGCGGAACTGCCCGACGTCAAGGTCAGACTCGGCAACCTCAACGCCAACAACCAGCAGAAGGGCGTCGATTCACTCATCCGCACCGACCTCGAATCCCTCGCCCGCCACCGCGCCATCAGTGACGCCGCACTCGTCGGCGGCGACGAGGACCTGGTCTCGGCCGTCGAGGCCGCACAGGGGTACGGGGCCCGCGTCCACCTGTGGGGCATCGAGGCCGGAGAGGGCCGCAACCAGGCCGAACCGCTGCTCTGGGAGGTCGACAGCCAGCGCACCTTCGACCTCGACTTCTGCCGCCCCTATGTGACCAGACGACCCGTCACCACCTACGAGGACGACTCCCCGGCACCCTCGCGCGACGACGTCCGCTTCGTCGGTACGCAGATCGCCGCGACCTGGCTCTCCGCCCGCGGCCGCGACTCCCTGGCCGATCTGCTCCCCGGACACCCGTATCTGCCGGGCTCCGTCGACCAGGACCTGCTGGTCGAGGCCGAACGCCTGCTCCAGCACTCGCTGCGCGGCCACGCCCATCTGCGGCGGGCGCTGCGCGACGGCTTCTGGCAGCACCTTCAGTCGCAGTACTGACCCTGCCGCCGCCGCCGCGGGGCGCCGGCGCCGCCTACAGGCTGTCCCAGAAGGAGACCAGCGCGGCCGCCGTCGGCTCCGGCCGGTCCGTGTTGGGGGAGTGCTCGGCGCCCTCGACCCGGGTCCGGTGGGCGCCCAGCCGGTTTGCCATCCCGTCGAGCAGGGGCACCGGCCAGGCGTCGTCGCGCTCGCCGGAGATCACATGGACCGGCAGCCCGGTGGCGGCGACCTCGGCCACCCGGTCGGGTTCGGTGGCCAGCCGGCGGCCGGTGGCGATCAGCTGGGCGGGCGTGTGGCGCATCCAGCGCCGCCGCAGGTCCTCGCCGCCCCTCTCGGCCTCCGCGGGCGGGTCGAAGGCGCGCATGGCCTCCCAGACCCGGTCCATGCTCATGGTCGCGAGCGCGTCACCCAGGATCTTCAGCCTGACCTGCTGGGCCTCGACGACCGCGGCCGGCCCGGAGGACATCAGGGTCAGCGACCGGAACGGTGCCGGATCGAGGATTGCCGCGGCGCGTGCGATCAGCCCGCCGAGCGAGTGCCCGAGCAGGTGGACAGCGCCGTCACCGAGACCGAGCGCGGCCGTCTGCGCGAGTGCGTCACGCGCCAACTCGTCCTGCGCGTAGTCCTCTTGACGGTCCGTCCCGGCGGTCTCGTACTGCCCGCGCCCGTCGACGGCGACGGCACGGTAGCCGGCGTCGGCGAGCGGTTCCAGCAGCGCGATGAAGTCCTCCTTGCTGCCGGTGAAGCCGGGCAGCAGGAGAGCGGTGCCGCGTCCGGCGGTACGCGGGGAGGCGTCCAGTACGGCGAAGTCCCCGCGCGAGGTGCGCAGCGTACGGGCACGGGCGCAAGGGGGCGGGGTGAAGGTGGGTGGCCGGCTCATGGGACGAGGTTACGACCTGTCCGGCGGCGCATGACCGTCTCCCTCTGCCGTGAAACGCCTGACGGGCCCGAGGGAATCCCTCGGGCCCGTCAGGCACTCGACGCCGGCCGGCCGGGGCGTGGCCCCGCCGCTGCCGGCGCCGGGCTCAGCTCTCGGTCTTGGCGACTGCCGCTCGCGGCGCCCGCCGCCTGCGCGGCTTGGCCTCGCCCTCGGCGACCGCGGCTTCCGCCACGGCCTCCGTCTTCGGCTTCGCGGCCGTACGGGTGCGACGACGCGGCCTGGTGTCCGTCTCGGGCTCGGCGATCGGCGCGATCTGGAAGTCGACCTCGTCCTCGGCCGGCTTGATCACCCGGGCGCGGCGGCGCGGCTTGGTCACCGTCTTCGCCTCGGGAGCGGGCTCGGCCACGGGGGCGGTCTGGAAGTCGACCTCCTCCGTCACCGGCTTCACGACCCGGGCGCGGCTGCGGCGCGGCTTCGCCGCGGTCACCGCCTCGGCCTCCACCTCGACCGCCACATCGGCCTTGACCGCCTTGGCGGCCCTGGTCCTGGTCTTCACCGCGGGCTCGGTGTCGATGACGACGACCGGGGCCTGCGCCACGTCCACCGCGGCCTCGGCCGCGACATCCGGGGCACCGACGCGGCCGCGCCGGCGCCGGCGCGGCGTACGCGGCTCCGAGGGGCCGTCGGCGGCCTCAGGGGCCTCGACGGCCTCCGCGGCCGGTGCGGGCACCGTGGCGGCGGCCTCTTCGGCGGCGGAGCCGCCCCGGGTGCGACGACGCTGACGCGGGGTGCGCGGGGGGCGCTCCTCGCGGACGGCGGGCGCCGCGGCGGGGGCGGACTTGCGGCCGCGGCCGCCCGTCTCGCCGAGGTCCTCGATCTCCTCGGCCCGCAGACCGGCGCGGGTGCGCTCGGTACGCGGCAGGACACCCTTGGTGCCGGCCGGGATGTCCAGCTCCTCGTACAGGTGCGGGGAGGTGGAGTACGTCTCGGGCGGGTCCGGGAACTTCAGGTCCAGCGCCTTGTTGATCAGCTGCCAGCGCGGGATGTCGTCCCAGTCGACCAGCGTGATCGCGATGCCCTTGGCACCCGCGCGGCCGGTCCGGCCGATCCGGTGCAGGTAGGTCTTCTCGTCCTCGGGCGACTGGTAGTTGATGACGTGGGTGACACCCTCGACATCGATACCGCGGGCCGCGACGTCCGTGCAGACGAGAACGTCCACCTTGCCGTTGCGGAAGGCGCGCAGCGCCTGCTCGCGGGCGCCCTGGCCGAGGTCGCCGTGGACCGCGCCGGAGGCGAAACCGCGCTTCTCCAGCTGCTCGGCGATGTCGGCCGCGGTCCGCTTGGTGCGGCAGAAGATCATCGCGAGTCCGCGGCCGTTGGCCTGGAGGATGCGCGAGACCATCTCGGGCTTGTCCATCGAGTGGGCGCGGTAGACGTACTGCGCCGTGTTCTTGACGGTCGTGCCCTCGTCGTCGGGCGAGGTGGCGTTGATGTGGGTCGGCTGCGACATGTAGCGACGCGCCAGACTGATGACCGCACCCGGCATGGTCGCCGAGAACAGCATGGTCTGCCGCTTGGCCGGCAGCATCGTGATGATGCGCTCGACGTCGGGCAGGAAGCCCAGGTCGAGCATCTCGTCGGCCTCGTCGAGGACGAGGACACGGATGTGCGAGAGGTCGAGCTTGCGCTGGCCCGCCAGGTCCAGGAGCCGGCCCGGGGTGCCGACGACCACGTCGACGCCCTTCTTGAGGGCCTCCACCTGGGGCTCGTACGCCCGGCCGCCGTAGATCGCGAGAACGCGGACGTTACGGACCTTGCCGGCGGTCAGCAGGTCGTTGGTGACCTGCTGGCAGAGCTCGCGGGTGGGGACGACGATCAGTGCCTGCGGCGCGTCGGTCAGCTTCTCGGGCGCGGCCCGGCCGGCCTCGACGTCCGCGAGGACGGTGACGCGCTCCAGCAGCGGCAGGCCGAAACCGAGCGTCTTGCCGGTGCCCGTCTTGGCCTGTCCGATGACATCGGAGCCGGAGAGCGCTACGGGGAGCGTCATCTCCTGGATGGGGAAGGGGGACATGATGCCGACGGACTCAAGGGCCTCGGCCGTCTCGGGAAGAATCCCGAGGTCTCGGAACGTAGTCAGGGTATTGCCTCTTCTGTGAAACGCGGTCCGAGGCGAACGAAGGGGGTCGTACCGTGCCGGGGTTGGTCATCCGGCCGTGGATGGGCCGGGTGGCGCGGGACCACTGCCGTCGCTCGAGCGCTCGTACCGCTGAGGGGGCCCCTCATCTGCGGTCGTACGTGCTGTACGCCTCGCGTGGAGGGCTGTCGGGTCGGAGCCGATCGGGCCACCGACCGGGCATCCTCATTCAATTTCGCGCCACGAGCAGTTGCAAAATGCTCAGTAAGCGCAATACCACTGTACCCCGGATTTGCGCATCTGTGTTGGGCGAATTCATCGGAACGGTATGAGGGCACTCGGCGGCCGGACCGTTCCGCCCCTCGGCGGGCGGGCTATTCTGCGCTTCATGGAGACGCCTGACAACGCCACGGAAACCGCCTCATCCACCAGAATCGCCGACCAGGACTGGGCCACCGCGTCCACGGAGCCGCAGTACCGGGCCGCTGTCGTGGACCTGCTGGGAGCACTCGCCTACGGGGAACTGGCGGCCTTCGAGAGGCTCGCCGAGGACGCGAAACTCGCGCCGACGCTGGGTGACAAGGCGGCGCTGGCGAGGATGGCGTCCGCGGAATTCCATCACTTCGAGCGGCTGACCGACCGGCTGACGGCGATCGAGGTGGAGCCGACCGGCGCGATGGAGCCGTTCGCCAAGGCGCTCGACGACTTCCACCGCCAGACCGCACCGTCGGACTGGCTGGAAGGCCTGGTCAAGGCCTATGTCGGTGACTCGATCGCCAGTGACTTCTACCGTGAGGTCGCGGCCCGGCTCGACTCGGACACCCGCTCCCTGGTGCTCGCCGTGCTCGACGACACGGGCCACGGCAACTTCGCCGTCGAGAAGGTGCGCGCCGCGATCGAGGCGGACCCCAGGCTCGGCGGCCGGCTCGCGCTGTGGGCGCGCCGGCTGATGGGCGAGGCGCTCTCGCAGGCGCAGCGGGTGGTGGCCGACCGCGACGCGCTGTCGACCATGCTGGTGGGCGGGGTGGGCGGCGGATTCGATCTGGCCGAGGTCGGCCGGATGTTCTCGCGGATCACCGAGGCGCACACCAAGCGGATGGCCACCCTGGGGCTTGCGGCGTAGGCCGGCCCCCGCGGGGCCGGGGTGGCGGCGTCAGGCCGCCGCCGACCGGCTCAGACGGCCGCTGCGCGGCCGGATGAGCAGGGACACCGTCACCGCGGAGATGAGCACCGCGCCGATCAGCGTCGCCGCCGCGTGGCCCGCGCCCAGCACCGAGTGCATCAGATACAGGCCGAAAAGGGCTCCCAGCGCTCCGGTGCCGAAGACGGCCCGGGGGGACGGGAGGCGGGGCGACAGGGAGCGCAGGGCCGCCCAGGAGAGGGCGAGTCCGAGCACGACGGAGCCCAGGGTTTCCAAGATCACAGACGATCACCTCGCAGGTACGGGGCGGTCAGTTCGGTCGTAGGCGGTACTACCCTCGGGCCGCGGAACGCAATCCTTCCGCGCACAGGCTTCGCTCAGCCGTCCCACAGGAACGGCCGCGGTGCGGGCGGGCCGGCCCGCGGCTCGTACCCCGGGCACGACGGAAAGCGGCCCGGCGGGGAATCCCCGCCGGGCCGCTTCCACGGTCACTGTGTCCGTGCGCGCCGCTACAGCGCGCCGAACCCCACCCGTCGTGCGCTGGGCTCGCCGATCTCCACGTAGGCGATCCGGTCGGCCGGCACCAGGACCTTGCGGCCCTTCTCGTCCGTGAGGCTGAGCAGCTGCGCCTTGCCGGCGAGAGCCTCGGAAACCGCGCTCTCGACCTCTTCGGCGGAAAGCCCGCTCTCCAGAACGATCTCCCGGGGCGTGTGCTGCACCCCGATCTTGACCTCCACGGCTATGTCCCTCCGACGGTCAGTCCCTGCGCGGTGAACCGCGCCGTACGCAGCACACATTAGCCCGCTGAGGGGACCGGCCACGGATCCGCGGGCAACGCCCGCAGCGAACACGGGCGCCGGCCGCCCCGCTCAGTGCTGATCGATGCCGTGCAGCGGGAAGCCCGCGATGCCCCGCCAGGCCAGCGAGGTGAGCAGCTGCACCGCCGTGTCGCGCGGGATGGCGGACCGGCTGGAGAGCCAGTAGCGGGCGACCACCTGGGACACCCCGCCCAGGCCGACCGCGAGCAGCATGGACTCGTCCTTGGACAGGCCCGTGTCACCGGCGATCACGTCGGAGATCGCCTCGGCGCACTGCAGCGAGACCCGGTCGACCCGCTCGCGCACGGCGGGCTCGTTGGTCAGGTCCGACTCGAAGACCAGCCGGAAGGCACCGCCCTCGTCCTCGACGTACGCGAAGTAGGCGTCCATCGTCGCGGCCACGCGCAGCTTGTTGTCGGTCGTCGACGCGAGCGCCGTGCGCACCGACTGGAGCAGCGACTCGCAGTGCTGGTCGAGCAGGGCCAGGTAGAGCTCCAGCTTGCCCGGGAAGTGCTGGTAGAGCACCGGCTTGCTGACCCCGGCCCGCTCCGCGATGTCGTCCATCGCGGCTGAGTGGTAGCCCTGTGCGACGAAGACCTCCTGGGCGGCGCCCAGGAGCTGATTGCGCCGGGCGCGACGCGGCAGGCGAGTGCCCCGCGGGCGCGCCGCCTCGGTCTGCTCGATGGCTGTCACGCCGCCTCCCAAAATTGTGATCCGACACAGCCGTTCCGTACTCGCTGCGCCATACCGCCATCGTACTTTCGGGTAACCCGGGTATGCGCGGCGCGGACGCAGAATTTCACGGACCGGACGGCTGCGGTAGCCACAGATTCTCTGAACCTGTGCCGTAGAGCGGGACGTATCAGCGGTAATCGTCCTCGTCGTGGGGGACGACGCGGGTCTGTTCCGCCGCGTCCGCCTCGTTCGCGCGGTTCCGGTCGAGCTCCGTCAGCGGATCGTCGCTCTCGGGGCGCAACTCCGCCTGCTGCTCGGCGGCGTCCGCCTCGGGTGTCTCCTGGTCGGGTTCGTCCGGCTGGACGTCCTCGAAGGTCTCCGGATCACCGGGGTCGACCGTCATGGTGGCTCCCTTCCTTGCTCCGAGCCTAGGAGCAAGGTCACGATGCCGCGACGCGGTGTGTGACGGCGAACACATGAATCGCGGTGTGATCGTCTCGTAACATTGCCGCATGTCTTCGACCGAGCTGCCGGGAGTCCGTGCCGCCGCCGCAGCGGTGGCCCCCACGGTGGGCGCCGTCAGGGTGGTGGAGGGCGAGAGACTCCGCTCCGTCACGCTGGCCGGACTCACGCTGTCCGTCCGTTCACGGCCGCCGGAGCGGAAGGGCCTGGCGCCCGCCCTCTATGTGCACGGGCTCGGCGGCTCCTCGCAGAACTGGTCGGCGCTGATGCCGCTCCTCCAGGACGTGCTGGACGGCGAGGCCGTCGATCTGCCCGGCTTCGGGGACTCCCCGCCGCCGGACGACGGGAACTACTCCGTCACCGGCCACGCCCGCGCGGTGATCCGCTTCCTGGACGCGGGGGAGCGCGGGCCCGTACACCTGTTCGGCAACTCCCTGGGCGGCGCGGTGGCGACCAGGGTCGCGGCGGTCCGCCCCGATCTGGTGCGCACGCTCACCCTGATCTCGCCCGCGCTCCCCGAGATCCGGGTGCAGTGGTCGGCCGCGCCGACCGCACTGCTCGCCGTTCCGGGGCTCGTATCCCTGTTCTCCCGGATGACCCGCGACTGGAGCGCGGAAGAACGCACCCGCGGAGTCATGGCACTCTGTTACGGCGATCCGGCACGCGTCTCCGAGACGGGCTTCCGTGCGGCGGTGGCCGAAATGGAGCGACGGCTGGAACTGCCGTACTTCTGGGACGCCATGGCGCGCTCGGCACGTGGCATCGTCGACGCGTACACACTGGGCGGCCAGCACGGACTGTGGCGTCAGGCCGAGCGTGTGCTCGCACCGACCCAACTCGTGTACGGCGGACGGGACCGGCTCGTCTCGTACCGGATGGCACGCAGGGCGTCCGCGGCCTTCCGTGACTCGCGGCTGCTGACACTGCCCGACGCCGGGCACGTGGCGATGATGGAGTACCCGGAGGCGGTCGCCCAGGCGTTCCGGGAACTGCTCGACGAATACGGCGGGAGCTGATCCGGGGCGTGGGACGACACAGTCGAAAAGGCGCTGCGCCCAAGGCGCCCGAGGCCGGGCCCGCCCCGGCGGACGCGGGCGTGGGCGCCGGGCGCGAGGGCGCCAGGCCCGCACCCGGCAGCGGCCGGCGCAGACGGCCGGGCGAGGTGCCGCCGGGCACCGACGGCCACACCCCGTTCCAGGGCGCGCCCCAGGTGCGCGGCGGCCACCCCGAACAGCGTGAACCCGGTGGCGGCTGGGGCACCGGGCCGACGGAGCCGCCCGGCGGACCCGGCCGTACCGGCGTCCAGGCGTCGGCGCCCCCGCAGGCACCGCGGAACGCGCGGGGGACCGGCACCAAGCCGCTGATACCGGGACCGCGAAAGGAGTTCGTCGAGGCCTTCGACGCCCCGGCAGGACGGCCGGCTCGCGGCCCGGCACCGGAGCCGGCCGCCCCCACCGATCCGTACGGCTCCGTCGGCGACGGGGACGATCGGCCGCCGGCCGGCGGCGACGGCGCGCCCAAGGACTCCAGGGGCGGCAGGGGCCGCACCTTCACCGGTATCGCGGCCGCCGCGGTGACCACCGTGCTCGCGGTGGTCGTGGCGGGCCAGGTCGCCCACGACAGCGGCCGCCGCACCGGCGGTGCCGCCCAGGCCGCGGGCGTCGACCGGAACGGCGCCGACGACACCTCCCGCTCGGACAGCAGGAAGACCCCCGCCCCCAAGGCGGCGGCCGAGCCCCTTTCGTACGAGCAGAAAATGGCCAAGGCCTATCCGCTGGCGCCGAAGCTCATGGGTTCGGGGAAATTCGAGGTCGTACCCGGCACGGCGAAGGCTCCGGGCAAGGGGCACAGGTACCGCTACCGGATCGATGTCGAGAAGGGGCTCGGGCTCGACTCCGCCCTCTTTGCCGAGGCGGTCCAGAAAACCCTTAATGATGAACGCAGTTGGGCACACGACGGCGAGATGACCTTCGAACGGATTTCCACCGGCGATCCGGATTTCGTGATCACGCTGGCCAGTCCGGGAACCACCGGCGTCTGGTGCGAGAAGTCGGGGCTGGACACGACGCAGGACAACGTCTCCTGCGACTCCGCCGCCACCGAGCGCGTGATGATCAACGCCTACCGCTGGGCCCAGGGGTCGTCCACCTTCGGCCCGGACAAGCTCTACTCCTACCGCCAGATGCTGATCAACCACGAGGTGGGCCACCGGCTGGGGCACAACCATGTGAGCTGCGGCACGCCGGGCAAGCTCGCTCCGGTGATGCAGCAGCAGACCAAGTCACTGAATATCAACGGCATCAAGTGTCTGGCCAACGCCTGGGTGTATCCGACCGGTTGAGGCCGGCCCGCGTCCGCGCGAGCGGCCGGGGGCCGGCGGCCGGGGCCCGGCGTCCCGGCCCGTGGGGACGGCTCAGCGGGACATCTGTCCGAATGGCGAGACCGTCGTCTCACATCGCGTTGACATCGGGCAGGCCGTCGGCCCATATTTCTCGGCATGTCACGCAGCCCCGTCACCTCCGATCGCGCCGCCATTGAGCTGGCGCTCATCGGTGTGACCGGGCACAGCGTCGCCGACATCGACTGTTGCTGACGCCTGCCCGAGTGCGCGTTGGCCCCCTCCTCCGAGCCTGATGGCCCGGACGGATCCTCCACGGCTGCCGCACCGGGCGTACTCCGTCCGCAGGCGCGGCAGTTCCAGTGTTCCGGTCCCTGTACCGACCGGTCGTGTGCACATGCCTCCCGTCGCCGCCTGCGCGGATTCGCTTCTGTTTCCCTCATTCAGGCAGTTCTCCGAGAGGTCACCTTCCGATGCGTCAACCGTCCGTCATATCGCGCCGCGCAGCAGCGGCCGCCGCAGTACTCGTCGTGGCCGCGGGCGCCGCGGCCTGCGGGCCCGAGGGCAGCAGCAAGGGCGGCGACGGCAGCTCCGGCGCGGCGGGCGCGCCCCGGAAGGGCGGCACGCTCACCGTCCTCAACAGCGCCCCGCAGGAGGACTTCGACCCCGCCCGGCTCTACACCTCCGGCGGCGGCAACGTCCCCTCGCTCGTCTTCCGTACGCTCACCACCCGCAACCGGGAGGACGGCGCGGCCGGCTCGAAGGTCGTCCCCGACCTGGCGACCGACCTGGGCACGCCCAGCAAGAACGCCACCGTCTGGACGTACACGCTCAAGGACAACCTCAAGTACGAGGACGGCAGCGCGATCACGAGCGCCGACATCAAGTACGGCATCGAGCGCTCCTTCGCCGCCGAACTGTCCGGCGGCGCGCCCTACCTGCGCGACTGGCTGATCGGCGGGGCCGGCTACCAGGGCCCGTACAAGGACAAGAAGGGCCTCGACTCGATCGAGACGCCCGACGCGAAGACGATCGTCTTCCACCTCAACAAGCCCGAGGGCGAGTTCCCCTTCCTGGCCACCCAGACCCAGACCACTCCCGTACCGAAGGCCAAGGACACCGGCACCAAGTACGAGGAGCACCCGCTCTCCTCCGGCCCGTACAAGGTCGTCAAGAACGAGGGCGACGGCGAGCGCCTCACCCTGGAGCGCAACACCTACTGGTCGGCCGCCACCGACGAGGAGCGCAAGGCCTACCCCGACCGGATCGACGTCCGCTCCGGGCTCGACTCCGCCGTCATCAACCAGCGGCTGTCCGCCTCGCAGGGCGCCGACGCCGCCGCAGTCACCACCGACACCAACCTCGGCCCGGCCGAGCTCGCCAAGGTCAGCGGCGACAAGAAGCTCGCGGCCCGGGTCGGCACCGGCCACTTCGGCTACACCAACTACATCGCCTTCAACCCGAAGGTGAAGCCGTTCGACGACCCGAAGGTGCGCCAGGCGATCTCGTACGCCGTCGACCGCAGCTCCGTCGTCAACGCCGCGGGCGGCTCCTCGCTCGCCGAGCCCGCCACCACCTTCCTGCCCGACCAGGGCTCGTTCGGCTACACGCCGTACGACGCCTTCCCGGCCGGGAAGACCGGCAACGCGGCCAAGGCGAAGGAGCTGCTGAAGGAGGCCGGTTACCCCGAGGGGCTGACCGTCACCCTGACGCACAACAACGAGAAGAACTTCGCGACAAGCCCGGAGATCGCCACCGCGCTCCAAGAGGCGCTGAAGAAGGCCGGGATCACCGTCAAGCTCCGGGGCCTGGAGTCCAACGCCTACTCGGACACCATCTACAACGTGAAGACCGAGCCCGGCTTCTTCCTCGGCGGCTGGGGCGCCGACTGGCCCTCCGGCGGACCCTTCTTCGCCCCGGTCTTCGACGGACGCCAGATCGTCAGGGCCGGCTACAACTTCAACTCCGCCCAGCTCGACGACCCCGCCGTCAACAAGGAGATCGACGAGATCAACAAGCTGACCGACCTGGGCGCCGCCGCCGAGCGCTGGGGCGCGCTCGACAAGAAGGTCGGCGAGCAGGCACTCACCGTGCCGCTGTTCCACCCGGTCTACAAGCGCCTTTACGGCGAGTCCGTCAAGAACATCGTGATCAGCGACTGGACCGGCGTGCTCGACATCTCGCAGGTCGCGGTCAAGTAGCGATGACCGAAGCACTGCTGGTCAAGGAGGCGGGGGCCGTCGCGGCCCCCGCCTCCGGGGCCCATCCGTTCTGGCGCCGGCTGCGCACCCGGCGCTCGGCCCTCGTCGCCGCCGTCGTCGTCGCCCTGCTGGTCCTGACCGCGCTCGCCGCACCGCTGCTCGCGGGCATCGAGGGCCAGAACCCCACCACGTACCACCCGGACCTCGTCGACTCCGCCACCGGCGGGGTGCCGCTCGGCTCCTTCGGCGGGATCAGCGCCGAGCACTGGCTCGGCGTCGAACCGCTCACCGGGCGCGACCTCTTCGCCCGCGTCGTGTACGGCGCCCGGGTCTCGCTCGGCGTCGCGCTCGGCGCGACCCTGCTCCAGGTCGTCATCGGCGTCCTCACCGGCCTCGCGGCCGGTCTCGGCAACCGCTTCGTCGACCAGGTGTTCAGCCGGATCACCGATGTCATGGTCGCCCTGCCGGTCATGGTGGCCGCCCTCGGCGCGCTCGCCGTCGTCCCGGCCGGATTCCCGCGCCCGGTGCTGATCGCGCTGCTCGTCGGCCTGGTCGGCTGGACCCACATCTCGAAGATCGTGCGCGCCAAGACGCTCGCGCTGAAATCGCTCGACCACGTCGCGGCCGCCCGGCTCAGCGGCTGGGGGTCCTGGCAGATCGCCCGGCGCGAGCTGCTGCCCGCGCTGGCGGCGCCCGTCATCACGTACGCCGTCCTGCTCTTCCCCGCCAACATCGTCGTCGAGGCCGCCCTGTCGTTCCTCGGCGTCGGCATCAAGCCGCCCACACCGTCCTGGGGACAGATGCTCAGCGACGCCGACACCTGGTACCAGGCCGCGCCCACCTATCTCCTGATCCCGGCCGGGCTGCTCTTCGTCACCGTGCTGGCCCTCACCGTCCTCGGCGAGGGCGTGCGCACCGCGCTCGACCCGCGCGCCGCCTCCCGGCTGCGGATCGGCACCGGCGCCAGGAAGGAGGCCGGAGCATGACGTGGTTCCTCCTGCGGCGCCTCGGCGGGGCGCTCTTCGTCCTGCTCGCCCTCAGTCTCGTCGTCTACGCCGCGTTCTACGTGGCACCGGGCAACGTCGCACAGATCGCGTGCGGCCCGCGCTGCTCGCCCGCGCAGGTCGCCCAGGTCAGCGAACAACTGCGGCTCGACGACCCGGTGTACGTGCAGTACGCGCACTTCCTCCAGAGCCTGGTCGCCGGCCGCGACTACTCCACCGGAACCGGAGTGGTGCACTGCCAGGCCCCCTGCCTCGGACTCTCGTACCAGAGCGGTCAGCAGGTCACCCAGCTGATCGTCGCCAAGCTGCCGGCCACCGCCTCGCTCGCCGTCGGCGCCTTCGTGCTGTGGATGGTGCTCGGGGTCGGCACCGGAGTGCTCTCGGTGTGGCGGC
Source organism: Streptomyces sp. NPDC048671 (assembly GCF_055587045.1). Lineage (NCBI taxonomy): Bacteria > Bacillati > Actinomycetota > Actinomycetes > Kitasatosporales > Streptomycetaceae > Streptomyces > Streptomyces sp. NPDC048671. Next base: position 79,399 of record NZ_JBVJHB010000028.1, read on the forward strand.
GCGGCCGCGCCACCGAGCGCGTCCTCACCGGGATCACCCTGGCCGGCATGGCCACACCGGTCTTCGTGATCGGCCTGCTGCTCATCATCATCTGCGTCACGGCGCTCCGGATCCTGCCGTTCCCGGACTACGTCCCCTTCACCGAGGACCCGGAGCAGTGGGCCTGGAACCTGCTGCTGCCCTGGATCTCCCTGGCCCTCGTCTCCGCGGCCCCGTACGCCCGGATGACCCGGGCCTCGATGCTGGAGACGCTCGCCGAGGACCATGTGCGCACCTTCAGGGCGTACGGGGTCAGCGAGCGGGTGATCGTCGCACGGCACGCGCTGCGCGGTGCGCTCGCGCCGGTGATCGCGCTCGGCGCACTGGACATCGGCTCGATGTTCGGCGGCGCCGTGCTCACCGAGTCCCTCTTCGGGATTCCGGGCGTCGGCCGCGAACTCGTCGCGGCCGTACGGAACGTGGACCTCCCGGTCGTCGTCGGTCTGGTGCTCGTCACCGGGTTCTTCGTCGTCCTCGCCAATGCCGTCGCGGACATCCTCCAGGCGATGGCCGACCGACGGGTGGTGCTGTCATGAGTCTCGTCGAGGTCACCGATCTCTCGATCTCGTTCGGCGACGTGCACGCGGTGCGCGGACTGTCGTTCTCGCTGGAGGCGGGCGGCGCGCTCGGCGTCGTCGGTGAGTCCGGCTCCGGCAAGAGCGCCTCCGCGTACGCCCTGCTCGGACTGCACCGGGGGACCGGCGCCAGGGTCGGCGGCTCGATCCGGGTCGCCGGTGTGGACGTCCACACCGCCGGCGACGCCGAACTGCGCGGGCTGCGCGGGGCGAAGGCCGCGATGGTCTTCCAGGACCCGCTGTCCTCGCTCGACCCGTACTACGCGGTCGGTGACCAGATCGCCCAGGTGTACCGCGTCCACAACCGGGTCTCCCGGCGGGCGGCGCGGACCAGGGCCGTCGAGGTGCTGGACCGGGTCGGCATCCCGGACGCGGTACGCCGCTCCCGCTCCCGGCCGCACGAGTTCTCCGGCGGGATGCGGCAACGGGCGCTGATCGCGATGGCGCTGGCCTGCGAGCCGGAGCTGCTGATCGCGGACGAGCCGACGACCGCGCTCGACGTCACCGTCCAGGCCCAGATCCTGGACCTGCTGCACGATCTGCGCCGCGAGACGGGCATGGGGCTGCTGCTGGTCACCCATGACGTGGGCGTGGCGGCGGAGTCCGTGGACGACGTGCTGGTGATGCGGTCCGGCCTCGCGGTGGAACGGGGGCCGGTGGCCCGGGTCCTCGGCGCCCCGCGCGAGCCCTACACCAAGGCGCTGCTGTCGGCGGTGCCGCGCATCGCTCCGGAGCGGGGCGGCCCGGACAGCCCGGCCGGGCGGGCGGTCCTCGACAAGCCGGAGATCCTCGACCAGGCAGAGGCTCTCGACCAGGCAGAGGTGCTCGTCGAGGCCGACGGTGTTCGGCAGGTGTTCGGCCGGGGGAAGTCCGCCCTGGCCGCCGTCGACGGGGTCTCCCTCACCGTCCGACACGGCGAGACGCTCGGCATCGTCGGGGAGAGCGGCAGCGGCAAGACCACCCTCGGGCGGATGCTCGTCGGCCTGCTGGAGCCCACCTCCGGCCGGCTCACCCGGGTCGACCGGGTGCAGATGGTCTTCCAGGACCCGGTCTCCTCGCTCAACCCGCGCCGCTCCGTGGGCGAGTCCGTCGCGGACCCGCTGAGGGCGCGCGGGCAGCGTGACGAGGGCGCGATCAGGGCGCGCGTCCGGGACCTGCTGGAGCGCGTCGGGCTCGACCCGGAGCAGTACGACCGCTATCCGCACGAGTTCAGCGGCGGACAGCGCCAACGCGTCGGGATCGCGCGGGCGCTGGCCGCCGAACCGAGGCTGATCGTCTGCGACGAGGCGGTCTCCGCCCTCGACGTGACGACCCAGGCCCAGGTGACCGCGCTGCTGGCCGGGCTCCAGCGGGAACTGGGACTCGCGCTGGTCTTCATCGCGCACGATCTCGCGGTCGTACGCCAGGTCAGCGACCAGGTGGCCGTCATGCGCCACGGCCGGATCGTCGAGGAGGGCCCGGTGGAGCAGGTGTACGGAGAGCCCCGTGACCCGTACACCAAGCAGCTCCTGGCGGCCGTGCCGGCGCTCGATCCGGCGCTCGCGGCGGTCCGCCGCGCGGCCCGCGCGGAGTCGGCCGCCGCCTGACCGTACGTGATCGAGGGCCTGACCGTATGTGATCGACCGCCTCTATAGCGCGACGGAACGCCATGGGGGCGGGAAAGTTACGACGGTTCACCCCTTTCGGTGGTGGGGGGGGGCACCCCCCCGCCCCCCCCCCCCCGATAACCAGAACGTGGGGCCCCCGGCGGTGGCCCCCACCACCCGGGGCGCCCCCCACCGACGTCCGGGGGGGTGGG
>NZ_JBVJHB010000029.1:0-81273 GCF_055587045.1 Streptomyces sp. NPDC048671
CGCTCTATGAGGCCACCCTCGCCCAGCGTGAGCAGGTCCTGGGCGACACTCACCCCGATACCCTGATGAGTCGCAACAACCTCGCAGGCGCCTACAGGAGTGCGGGGGATCTTGCGCGGGCGATTCCGCTCTATGAGGCCACCCTCGCCCAGCGTGAGCAGGTCCTGGGCGACACTCACCCCGATACCCTGACGAGTCGCAACAACCTCGCAGGCGCCTACAGGAGTGCGGGGGATCTTGCGCGGGCGATTCCGCTCTATGAGGCCACCCTCGCCCAGCGTGAGCAGGTCCTGGGCGACACTCACCCCGATACCCTGACGAGTCGCAACAACCTCGCAGGCGCCTACAGGAGTGCGGGGGATCTTGCGCGGGCGATTCCGCTCTATGAGGCCACCCTCGCCCAGCGTGAGCAGGTCCTGGGCGACACTCACCCCGATACCCTGACGAGTCGCAACAACCTCGCGTTCGGCTACAAGAGTGCCGGGGATCTTGCGCGGGCGATTCCGCTCTATGAGGCCACCCTCGCCCAGCGTGAGCAGGTCCTGGGCGACACCCACCCCAACACCCTGAGCAGTCGCAACAACCTCGCAGGCGCCTACTGGAATGCGGGGGATCTTGCGCGGGCGATTCCGCTCTACGAGGCCACCCTCGCCCAGAGTGAGCAGGTCCTGGGCGACACTCACCCCGATACCCTGATGAGTCGCAACAACCTCGCGTTCGGCTACGAGAGTGCGGGGGATCTTGCGCGGGCGATTCCGCTCTACGAGGCCACCCTCACCCAGTACAAGCAGGTCCTCGGCGACACCCACCCCAACACCCTGAGCAGTCGCAACAACCTCGCTCGGGCTAAAGCGTCAGAACAGCAGTTGACCGCTTCAGCTGACGCACTCAGCGGTGCAGTCAACGGCAAAGTGCTGCCTGATCGCCGCCCAGATCCCACCAGGGGAGACATCCCTACGTAATGGGTCGAGTACTCTATGTGTAGAGGAAGTGCCTGCCGAGGAAGACGTCGTAGACGCGGGCCGGGTGCGCCTTAGTGGTATCTATTCGCTTCCTGAGCCCGGCGGTGGCGTCTGGCGCTCCGGAGCCGTTTGCGGAGCCGGGGGCTGGGATGTCGGCGCTCATATGACCGTCCTCGTAAGGCTGTTGATGCGACAGGCGTCAATCTAGACGGTTCCCTGCGGCCTGTATCCCGCCATCGGGCAGAACGGGCGCCCCGCCGATGCCCCGCCGGCGCCCGCCCGCTCACGGCTTCGTGGGTTGTCGGCGCGGCCGGTTAGCCTCTGTGGAGTGTCCTCACACCTCACCGATCCCGAGCAGCTCAAGGAGCTCCTCGGGATCCCCTTCACCCCGGAGCAGACGGCGTGCATCACCGCGCCGCCCGCCCCGCAGGTGATCGTCGCCGGAGCCGGGTCGGGGAAGACCACGGTGATGGCGGCCCGCGTGGTGTGGCTCGTCGGGACCGGACAGGTCGCCCCCGAGCAGGTCCTCGGCCTCACCTTCACCAACAAGGCGGCCGGCGAACTGGCGGAGCGCGTCCGCAAGGCCCTGGTCGCGGCCGGCGTCACCGACCCGGACGCCATCGATCCGGACAACCCGCCGGGCGAGCCCAGCATCTCCACCTACCACGCGTTCGCCGGCCGGCTCCTGACCGAGCACGGGCTGCGGATCGGGCTCGAACCCACCACCCGCCTCCTCGCCGACGCCACCCGCTTTCAGCTCGCCGCCCGCGTACTGCGCGAGGCCCCCGGCCCGTACCCGGCCCTGACCAGGTCGTTCCCCACCCTGGTCAGCGATCTTCTGGCGCTCGACGCCGAGCTGGCCGAACACCTCGTACGCCCCGAACAGCTCGCGGAGCACGACACCGAGCTGCTCCGCACGCTGGAGACCGCCAAGCTCAGCAACGCCGAACTGCGCAAGATCCCCGAGACCGCCGAGGCCCGCCGCGAGCTGCTCTCCCTGACCCGGCGCTACCGCGAGGCGAAGCGGAGCCGCGACCTCCTCGACTTCGGTGACCAGATCGCGCTCTCCGCACAGCTCGCCCTCACCCGCCCCGAGGTCGGCGCGATCCTGCGCGACGAGTACCGGGTCGTCCTGCTCGACGAGTACCAGGACACCTCCGTCGCCCAGCGGCTCCTGCTCTCCGCCCTCTTCGGCAGCGGCCCCGACGGCATCGCGTCCGGGCACGCCGTCACCGCGGTCGGCGACCCCTGCCAGGCCATCTACGGCTGGCGCGGCGCCTCCGTGGCCAACCTCGACGACTTCCCGAGCCACTTCCCGCAGGCCGACGGCGCCCCCGCGACCCGCTACTCCCTCAGCGAGAACCGCCGCAGCGGCGGCCGCCTCCTCCACCTCGCCAACGGCCTGGCCGCGCCCCTGCGCGCCATGCATGAGGGCGTCGAGGCCCTGCGCCCCGCCCCGGGTGCCGAGCACGACGGCCTCGTCCGCTGCGCCCTGCTGCGCACCCACACCGAGGAGATCGACTGGCTCGCCGACTCGATCGCCCACCTCGTGCGGACCGGCAAGGCACCCGGCGAGATCGCCGTCCTGTGCCGCACGGCGGGCGACTTCCCGGAGATCCAGGCCGCCCTGGTGGCCCGGGACATCCCGGTCGAGGTCGTCGGTCTCTCCGGGCTGCTCCACCTCCCCGAGGTCGCGGACCTCGTCGCGGTCTGCGAGGTCCTCCAGGACCCGGGGGCCAACGCGTCCCTGGTCCGGCTGCTCACCGGCCCCCGCTGGCGCATCGGCCCCCGCGACCTGGCGCTGCTCGGCCGCCGGGCCCGACTCCTGGTCCACCGCGCGGCCCACGGGGACGACGACGACTTCGACCCCGACCGCCGGCTCGCCGAAGCAGTCGAAGGTATCGACCCGGCCGAGGTGATCTCGCTCGCCGACGCGCTGGACACCTTCCTCGACTCCGGCGGCGAGCAGGACGACCGCCTGCCGTTCTCCACCGAGGCCCGCATCCGCTTCGCCCGGCTCGCCACCGAACTGCGCGACCTGCGCCGCTCGCTCGCCGACCCCCTGATGGACGTACTGCACCGGGTCCTCGGCACCACCGGACTCGAAGTCGAGCTCTCCGCGTCCCCGCAGGCCCTGGCGGCCCGCCGCCGCGAGACCCTCGCCAACTTCCTCGACGTCGCGGCCCGCTTCGCCGCCGTCGACGGGGAGGCCACGCTCCTCGCCTTCCTCGGCTTCCTGCGCACCGCCGCGCAGTACGAGAAGGGCCTGGACAACGCGCTGCCCGGCGGCGAGAACACCGTCAAGGTCCTCACCGCCCACAAGTCCAAGGGCCTGGAATGGGATGTCGTCGCCGTGCCCGGCCTGGTCACCGGCCAGTTCCCCAGCGGCCAGTCCCGCGACGCCTGGACCTCCCAGTCCAAGGTCCTCCCGCACGCCCTGCGCGGCGACACGGCCACCCTGCCCGTCATCCACTCCTACGACGCCAAGGGCCTCAAGGGCTTCAAGGAGGAGATGAAGGAGCACCAGCACACCGAGGAGCTGCGCCTCGGATACGTCACCTTCACCCGGCCCCGCACCCTGCTGCTCGGCTCCGGCCACTGGTGGGGCCCCAGCCAGAAGAAGCCGCGCGGCCCGTCCGCCTTCCTGCACGCGCTGTACGAGCACTGCGCGGCCGGACACGGCGAGATCGAGGCGTGGGCGGACGAGCCGGCCGAGGACGAGGAGAACCCCGCCCTGGCCGAGTCGGCGACCGACCACGCCTGGCCGCTGCCCCTGGATGACACCGCGCTGGCTCGCCGCAGGGCCGCCGCGGACACGGTGATGGCCCGCCTGAACGCGCTGGCCACGGCGGGGCCGGTGCCGGACGGGTCCGACGACGCGCCGTTCCCCGAGGACGAGCCGCCCCCGGACGACGCCCCGTTCCCCGAGGACGACCCCTACCCGGACGAGGCGCCGTTCCCGGACGAGGCCCCCTTCCCCGACGACGCCCCGCCCCCCCAGGCCCCGCACGTCCCCGTGGCCCGCACGCCCGAGAGCGTCCCCCCGCGCCTCACCCCCGAGGAGTCCCGCACCCTCGCCTCCTGGGACCGCGACCTCGACGCCCTCGCCGGGGAGCTGCGCCGGGCCCGCGCCGGCGTGCGCGAGGTCCTCGTGCCGGCCTCGCTCTCCGCCACCCAGCTGCTGCGGCTGGCCGACGACCCCGACGGCTTCGCCCAGGAGCTGGCCCGTCCGATGCCCCGCCCCCCGCAGCCGGCCGCCCGCCGGGGCACCCGCTTCCACGCCTGGGTCGAGTCCCGGTTCGAGGAGCTGCCGCTGCCCATGCTCGGCCCCGACGAGCTGCCCGGCGGTGACGAGAGCGACACCGACATCGCCGACGAACGCGATCTCGCCGAGCTGAAGGAGGCCTTCGAGCGCACCCCGTACGCCCGCCGCACCCCGTACCGCGTCGAGACGCCGTTCCAGATCACCCTGGCCGGCCGGGTGATCCGGGGCCGTATCGACGCGGTGTACCGCACCGGGGACACGTACGAGATCGTCGACTGGAAGACCAGCCGTACCAACACCGCTGACCCCCTCCAGCTCGCCGTCTACCGTCTCGCCTGGGCCGAACTGCACGGATTGCCGCTCACCGACGTCACGGCCACGTTCCTCTTCGTACGGAGCGGCGAGAGCGTCCGCCCGGCCCGCCTCCCGGGCCGCCCGGAGCTGGAGCGCATCCTCCTGGACGAGCCACCTCCCGCGGCCGGATAAGCTGAAGGTCATGAGCGACACCCCGGACAGCGCCGTCCGTACGTACACCGAGCAGCACCGCACAGCCTTCCTCGATGACCTCGCCGAGTGGCTGCGCATTCCCTCCGTGTCCGCTCAGCCGGAGCACGACGGGGACGTACGGCGCAGCGCAGAGTGGCTCTCCGCCAAGCTGAAGGAGACCGGTTTCCCGGTCACCGAGATCTGGGAGACGGACGGGGCGCCCGCCGTCTTCGCCGAGTGGCCGTCCGAGGACCCGGACGCCCCCACGGTCCTCGTGTACGGGCACCACGACGTGCAGCCCGCCGCCCGCGAGGACGGCTGGGACACCGACCCGTTCGAGCCGGTGATCCGGGACGGCCGGATGTACGGGCGCGGCGCGGCCGACGACAAGGGGCAGGTGTTCTTCCACACCCTCGGGGTCCGGGCCCACCTGGCCACCACCGGCCGCACCAGCCCCGCCGTGCACCTCAAGCTCCTCGTCGAGGGCGAGGAGGAGTCCGGTTCGCCGCACTTCCGCGCCCTGGTCGAGCGGCAGTCCGCCCGGCTCGCGGCCGATGCCGTGATCGTCTCCGACACCGGCATGTGGGACGAGACGACCCCGACCGTCTGCACCGGAATGCGTGGCCTCGCCGAGTGCGAGATCGAGCTGCACGGCCCCGGCCAGGACATCCACTCCGGATCGTTCGGCGGCGCGGTCCCCAACCCCGCGACCGAGATCGCCCGGCTCGTCGCGGCCCTCCACGACGCGGACGGCCGGGTCGCGGTACCCGGTTTCTACGACGGCGTGGCCGAACTCACCGACACCGAGCGCGCCCTCTTCGCCGAGCTGCCGTTCGACGAGGCCACCTGGCTGCGTACGGCCAGGTCGCAGTCCGCGTCCGGCGAGGCGGGCTACTCCACGCTGGAGCGGATCTGGGCCCGCCCGACCGCCGAGGTCAACGGCATCGGCGGCGGCTACCAGGGCGCCGGAAGCAAGACGATCATCCCGTCCTCCGCCCGGGTGAAGCTCAGCTTCCGCCTGGTCGCGGGCCAGGACCCGGACCGCGTCCAGGAGGCCGTGCAGGCCTGGGCCGAGGCCCGGATCCCGGCCGGGATCCGTCACCGGATCACCTTCCTCCCCGCCACCCGCCCCTGCCTCACCCCGCTGGAGCACCCCGCGCTGCGGGCCGTGGCCCGCGCCATGGGACGGGCCTTCGGCCAGAAGATCCTCTTCACCCGGGAAGGAGGCTCGGGACCCGCCGCCGACCTCCAGGACGTCCTCGGCGCCCCCGTCCTCTTCCTGGGCATCTCCGTACCGTCCGACGGCTGGCACGCCCCCAATGAGAAGGTCGAACTCGACCTGCTGCTCAAAGGCGTGGAGACCACCGCCCATCTCTGGAGCGAACTGGCGGCCGCACTCCGCTGAATCCTCTGAACACCCGATCCATCCCGGGGGAGTAGGAAGCACCTGTGAGCACCTTCGACAACGCCACCGCAGGCCGGCCGATCGGTCTGACCGCGCCCAGCGGCATCGACCGCGCCGCGCACCACCGCCTCGACGAGGCCTGGCTGGCCGCCGCGTGGAGCCACCCGACGACCCGGGTCTTCGTCGTCTCCGGCGGGCAGGCGCTGATCGACGACACCGCCGACGGCACCGAACTCGTGATGACCCCCGCCTTCGAGGCGCCTCTCACCGAGACCCACCGCTACTTCCTCGGCACCGACGAGGACGGCGTCAGCTACTTCGCCCTCCAGAAGGACTCGCTGCCCGGCCGCATGGACCAGTCGGCCCGTCCCGCCGGGCTGCGCGAGGCGGGCCTGCTCCTCGGCGCCCGCGACGCCGGTCTGCTGGCGCACGCGGTGGCGCTGGAGAACTGGCAGCGGCTGCACCGCTTCTGCTCGCGCTGCGGCGAACGCACGGTGATCGCGGCGGCGGGCCACATCCGCCGCTGCCAGGCCTGCGGCGCTGAGCACTACCCGCGTACCGACCCCGCGGTCATCATGCTGGTCACCGACGACCAGGACCGCGCCCTGCTGGGCCGCCAGGTCCACTGGCCCGAGGGCCGCTTCTCCACCCTGGCCGGTTTCGTCGAGCCGGGCGAATCGATCGAGCAGTCCGTGGCGCGCGAGGTGTTCGAGGAAGCGGGCATCACGGTCGGCGAGGTGGAGTACGTCGCCAGCCAGCCCTGGCCCTTCCCGTCCAGCCTGATGCTCGGCTTCATGGCACGGGCCACGACGTACGAGATCAACGTCGACGGCGAGGAGATCGAGGAGGCCTGCTGGTTCTCCCGCGAGGAGCTGACCGCCGCCTTCGAGTCGGGCGAGATCCTGCCCCCGTTCGGCATCTCGATCGCGGCCCGGCTGATCGAGATCTGGTACGGGAAGCCCCTGCCGAAGCCGGTCCGCGCGAGCTGACCCGGCGGGCGCCGGGCGCGGGGCTGTCCGCGTTCAGCACCTTCGTGACCGGCCACCACGGCCGCGGCGGCGATCCAGCCAAGACCGGACCACGCACGGACGCGTCGGTAACCCCGCCGTTCCCGTCGCGCACAGAACCGCCCCCTCCGGTCGGGTTCGCCGGAGGGGGCGGTGCTGTGCGCGACGGGGTGTCAGGCTGTGAGGGCCTGCTTCACCTGGGCCAGGCTCGGGTTCGTCATGACGACGTCCTCACCACCGCCGGCGGGAGCCACGAGAACCGTCGGGACCGTCTGGTTCCCGCCATTCGCCTTCTCGACGAAGGCGGCGGAGTCCGGGTCGTGCTCGATGTTGATCTCGGTGTACGCGATGCCCTCGCGGTCCATCTGGCCCTTGAGCCGACGGCAGTATCCGCACCACGTGGTGCTGTACATCGTCACAGTGCCCGGCATGTCTTCGCGCTCCTCTGTCTCATCGGTCTCGGCAATCCCGCCGCATCCCGTCTCGGTCTCTTCCGTTCGGTCTCTTCCGTCACACGGAGAAGCCGGGACGCGCGTTGCCGCACGACAGGAGAACGTACGTGACCTGGCCACCATTCCCGGCGCCGTTCCCTATTAGTACGACGGATACGGCACCCCTGTGGACAACTTCCACGTCCGCCCCTTTCGACCTGGCAGCATGGCGGGGTGACATCAGCAACGCATTCCACCCTCTTCCCTCAGGTCCCCGACTCCGCCGACGCCGTCCTCGACGGGCTCGACCCCGAGCAGCGCGAGGTCGCCCTGGCCCTGCAAGGCCCGGTGTGCGTGCTGGCCGGAGCCGGTACGGGCAAGACGCGGGCCATCACGCACCGCATCGCCTACGGGGTGCGCGCCGGGATAATCCAGCCGACGAGTGTGCTTGCCGTCACGTTCACCAACCGGGCCGCCGGTGAGATGCGGGGGCGGTTGCGCCAGCTCGGAGCCGGCGGGGTGCAGGCGCGGACCTTCCACTCCGCGGCCCTGCGCCAGCTCCAGTACTTCTGGCCGAAAGCAGTCGGTGGCGATCTGCCCCGGCTGCTGGAGCGCAAGGTCCAGCTGGTGGCCGAGGCGGCGGCCCGCTGCGGCATCCGGCTCGACCGCAACGAGCTGCGCGATGTCACGAGCGAGATCGAGTGGGCCAAGGTCACCCAGACCGTGCCCGCCGACTACCCGGCCGTCGTCGCCAAGTCCCAGCGGGACGCCCCGCGCGATCCAGCCGAGATCTCGCAGGTCTACGCGATGTACGAGCAGCTGAAGCGGGACCGCACGGTGATCGACTTCGAGGACGTGCTGCTCCTGACCGTCGGCATCCTTCAGGACCGGCACGACATCGCCGACCACGTCCGCCGTCAGTACCAGTACTTCGTCGTCGACGAGTACCAGGACGTCAGCCCGCTCCAGCAGCGGCTGCTCGATCTCTGGCTCGGCGACCGGGACAACCTCTGCGTCGTCGGTGACGCCAGCCAGACGATCTACTCCTTCACCGGAGCCACCCCCGACCACCTGCTGAACTTCCGCACCCGCCACCCCCTGGCCACCGTCGTCAAGCTCGTCCGCGACTACCGCTCCACGCCCCAGGTGGTCCACCTGGCCAACGGGCTGCTCGGCCAGGCCCGCGGCAGGGCCGCCGAGCACCGGCTCGAACTGGTCTCGCAGCGCGAGCGCGGCCCCGAGCCCGCCTATACGGAGTACGCGGACGAGCCCGCCGAGGCCGAGGGCACCGCTCGCCGCATCCGTGACCTGATCGCCGCGGGCGTCCCGGCGGGCGAGATCGCCGTGCTCTACCGGGTCAACTCCCAGTCCGAGGTCTACGAGCAGGCCCTGGCCGACGCGGGGGTGCCGTACCAGCTGCGGGGCGCGGAGCGGTTCTTCGAGCGCGCGGAGGTACGGGAAGCGGGCGTCGCCCTGCGCGGCGCCGCCAGGGCCGGGGGCAACGACTCCCTGCTGGACGATGCGCAGGGGCTGCCCGCCGAGGTCCGCGCGGTGCTCTCCACCAAGGGCTGGCGGAGCGAGCCGCCCGCCGGGTCCGGGGCGGTGCGCGACCGCTGGGAGTCGCTGGCCGCACTGGTCAGGCTTGCCGAGGACTTCGAACAGGCCAGGCCGGGCGCGACCCTCTCCGACCTGGTCGCCGAGCTGGACGAGCGGGCCGCGGCCCAGCACGCCCCCACGGTCCAGGGCGTCACCCTCGCCTCGCTGCACTCGGCGAAGGGCCTGGAGTGGGATGCCGTGTTCCTGGTCGGGCTGACCGAGGGCATGATGCCGATCACCTACGCCAAGACGGACGAGCAGATCGAGGAGGAGCGCCGGCTGCTCTACGTCGGAGTCACCCGGGCCCGCTTCCACCTCTCGCTGTCGTGGTCGCTGGCCCGCTCGCCAGGCGGCCGGGCCGGCCGCCGCCCGAGCCGCTTCCTGAACGGGCTGCGCCCCGGCTCGGCGTCGCTGGGCTCCCGGGGCGGGGCGGGCGGCAGCGGCGGCATCGAGCGCCCGGTGGCGGCCCGGCGCAAGCAGCGTGGGCCCGCGCTGTGCAGGGTGTGCGGCAGGACCCTCACCGACGCCGGTGAGATGAAGCTGATGCGCTGTGACGACTGCCCGTCCGACATGGACGAGGCGTTGTACGAGCGGCTGCGCGACTGGCGCGCGGCGCGGGCGCGGGAGATCAGCCAGCCCGCCTACTGCGTGTTCACCGACAAGACGCTGATGGCCATCGCGGAGGCGGTGCCCGGCAGCGAGGGCGAACTGGCCGGGATCCCCGGGGTCGGCGCGCGGAAGCTGGGCCGTTTCGGCGCCGCGGTGCTGGACATCTGCGCAGGTGGGGACGGGGCGGAGGAGTCTGCGGAGGCCGACGAGGAGATGTGAGGAAAACTCGTCGAAAAAATAGTTTGCGCCCGCCCCAGTCGTCACCATAGGTTCTTAACCACGGGAACAGCGACTTCTCTGAAGCCCTGATCCTGTGCTGTACTTATTCCGAATACGTAGGACCGGCTTGGTCGGTCCGCCCGAGACGCCGAGAGGAGGCGATTGAAGTGATCAGCATCATCGAGACCAACAAAATGACCGATCTCTCGGTCGTCTCCGCCTGCTCGCTCGGCCTCGCCTGCTCTTCGACGTCTTCCCTGCGTGGCACCGGTATGTCCGGCATTTCCGCCGTCAGCCCGCTGTCCCTGGTGAGCCTTCCCGAGCGGGAGCGTAATGAGCGACCGACCCAGGCACCGGCAGCAGCAGTAGCGAAGGGACAGGCCCAGGCCTATGCCTTTGCGGCCGTCGGTGCGGGAGCGGAAGCCGGAGCCAAGAAGCAGACGACGCACCACCACACGATGTGGGCCTTCCGTGGGCCTGAACCCTGGAGAGATCCAGCCTGATCGACAATCAGGCCGGCGCCTTCAGGGCCGCGGAACCCCACTCGGGATCCGCGGCCCTTTTGTTTTGTCCGAACGGACGAGACAGCACGAAGGAGCCTCGGGACAAGCAACACCTGGTACCAGCCGCCCCCCGGCCAACAGGCCGGAACGACCAGACGAGGACACCACCACCGTGCAACTCGAAGCGCACGCCCCGTCAGTACCGCCTTCCGAAACGATCCCCCCGCCCGGCCTCACGGAGGACTCCACCTTGACCCCGCTCACTGCGCTCACCGCGCTCGACGACGCCATCGAGAACCTCGGCGTGCCCGTCCCCTGCCGCTCCTACGACCCCGAGGTCTTCTTCGCCGAGTCCCCGGCCGACGTCGAGTACGCCAAGTCCCTCTGCCGCACCTGCCCGCTCGTCGAGGCCTGCCTCGCCGGCGCCAAGGAGCGCCGCGAGCCGTGGGGTGTCTGGGGTGGCGAGCTCTTCATCCAGGGCGTCGTCGTCGCTCGCAAGCGTCCGCGTGGCCGTCCCCGCAAGAACCCGGTCGCGGCGTGATCGCCGACCTGGGGGTCGCGGCCCCCAAACCCATGAAGCGCATCGGAACCATCGACCGTCCCCACACCCACGATCCCCGAAACCAGGAACCAATGACCATCCCCACGAGGGAGCCCGTCGGCTCCGCGACACCGGACGTCACCATCATCGGCGCGAACGACTCGCGTCAGAACAGGACCCGTGAGATGCAACTCATCCCAGAAGCCCTGGCTCGTGCTCATATGCACGACCGCCTGAGGGAAGCCGACGCGGAACGTCAGGCCGTGCGCCTGATCCACGCGCGGCGGATGCAGCGCCGGGCCGAGCGCGCCTCGATGCGTGCCCGGCGTGCGCTGGCCATGGCGGTCATGCACTGAGCCGAGCAGGCTCGAACACCAGCAGGCTCGAACACCAGCAGGCTTGAACACCAGCAGGACCCGGCATCAGCAGGACCGCTGCGGGGCAGCCGCTCTCTGACCCGCAGCAAGCAGTACCCAGTACCCACATCACCACCCCTGCCTCGGGGCCGGTCCACTCGGACCGGCCCCTAGGCCGTGCTGTGTGGTGCCTTGCCGTGCCGGACCGCGACGGTGGAGTTATCGTCACGAGGTGGACGAGGAGACGCAGCGCCCCGAAGCGGCGGGCACCGAGGGCGTCGTATGTGCCCTGTGCGGTACCGGAGCCGGGAGCGACGACGCACCGCCGACCTGGATCTGTTCCGTGGAGAACGGCAGCCGTCGCTACTTCTGTGACAGCTGCGCGCGCGGCCACATCAGGGCCATCGAGAGCCGGCTCGACTCCGCCTGGTGGTGACCTGACCAGCCGCTACTTGGCTTCCGCGCCGGCCGCGGCGCCCTCCACGGGCTCGTCCACCGCCGCGAACTCGTCCGTCGCCTCGTCCGTCGCCTCGAACTCGGCCGGAGCTTCCTCGGGCCACTCCTCGCCGGCTCGTTCCTCCTCTTCCTGCGGCAGGAACCCCGGCAGCCAGGCTTCGAGTTCCTCACGCAGCCGGACCGTCGCGCCGAGCTGGCACAGCACCCCTATCGTGCTCAACGTCACGCGGTGTATCAGCAGATAGGCAGGCGGCAGATTCAGCTGCTTGCCCAGCTGGTGGGCGGGGGAGCGCGGATCAGCTATCCGGGCGGCCTGATTGCGCATCCAGCTCCGGCTGAAGGCGAACTCCTCCACCAGCGCGGGTTCGATGATCGGCCGGAGGTAGTCGAGCACCGCGTCCGGGGCGAGGTCGATCGAGTCCTTGACGAAGCCCTCGTCGCGCAGCATCTCGTACACGCCGTCAGCGTCGCCCCGGAGCGTCAGCCGCAACGAGTCCCCGATGGGCTGCGGCAGCCCGCCGGGCAGCCGGTCCACCGTCCCGAAGTCGAGGACACCGAGCCGCCACTGAGCCGCCCCGGTGTCCTCGGTGCCGTCGGCGTCCGGGGCGTGACCGGTCTCGTCCGCGTCCGCCGGGCCGGCCGGCTCCGGGGGCAGCAGCCGGAAGTTGCCCGGGTGCGGGTCGGCGTGGAGCAGCCCGGTGCGCGCGGGGCCGGAGAACAGGAACCGGGCCAGCAGCTGTCCGGCCCGGTCCCGCTGCTCCGCGGTTCCGTCGGCGATCACATCGGCCAGCGGCACACCGTCGATCCACTCCGTGACCAGCACCTGATCGGACTGGTGGACCACGTCCGGGACCACGACATCGGGATCGTCCGCGAACTCCTCGGCGTGCTCCCGCTGCGACCGCGCCTCCTGTTCGTAGTCCAGCTCTTCCGACACCCGGTCGCGCAGCTCCGTGATCAGCGGCTTGATGTCCATGCCGGGAATCAGCGGGCCGAGCAGCCGGGCGAACCGGCTGAGCTGGGTCAGGTCCGAGAGCAGAGCCTCCCCGGCACCCGGGTACTGCACCTTCACCGCGACGTCCCGCCCGTCGTGCCACACCGCCCGGTGCACCTGCCCGATCGAGGCGGCGGCCGACGGCTTGTCCTCGAACGTCAGGAACAGCTCCCGCCAGTCCTCACCGAGCCGCTCGGCCAGCACCGCGTGGACCCTGCCCTCCGGCATCGGAGGAGCGGCCTCCTGGAGTTTGGTGAGGGCCGCGCGGTAGGGGCCGGCGACCTCCTCGGGCAGGGCCGACTCGAAGACGGAGAGGGCCTGTCCGAGCTTCATCGCCCCGCCCTTCAACTCGCCCAGGACCTTGAAGAGCTGGTCGGCGGTGCGCTGCTGTACCTCGCGGGCGACCAGCTCCGCGGACTTCCCGCCGATGCGCTTGCCCAGCCCCCACGTGGCCCGGCCCGCGAACCCCAACGGCAGCGCGGCCAGCTTGGCGGTTCGGGTGACCGCCTTCCGGGGAAGATCAGACATATGCCCCTCCAAATCCCAGACTGCCGCGCTGCGTGCGGCGGTTACCCGGCCATTGTGTCGTGCGCCGTGCCGGCCCCGGAGGTGCGCACCCCCTCAGTGTGCCCACCCGCTCCACAGGAACAGTCGAGGTGCGCCCGGATCTGCTCCGACCGCCAGTCCAACAGCGGCAGCGCGGCTTCCCACCGGGCCCCGGTGCAGGCGGGCAGCTCCCCGTCGAGGAAGGACAGCGCGTGGGCGGCCGCCAGACCTGCCACCGCGGTCGCCAGGCCCAGGTCACAGGCCTGCACGGCGGTGCGCCGGCCGGACTGCCACTGAGCCAGCATCCGCGGCCACTGCGGGTCCCGGTCGCGCCGGTCCAGATCCAGGCATCCCGCGCACGCCGTACCGCCCGGCAGCACCAGGGGCCCGACGAATCCGGTGGCCTCGATCACTCCGGCGTAGAGGTGCGGTGTGCCCGAGGCGATCCACGGCTCGGCGGTGCGCGGATCGGGGACGTAGGCGGAGAGGCTCTCGCGAGGGGCGACCACGATCAGGGACAGGCCCGGCTCGCCGCGAGCGGGCCCGCCCGACGACAGCGTCGCCCGTGCCGCCGGACCGGGGGCCGAGCGCCGGACCAGCTGACGGGCCGCGGAGTCCCGGCGCTCTCCGGTCGCCGAGGGCGGCAGCCCTCCGGGCGAGACGTCGCACGGCTCGGCGCATCCCCCGTCCAGCACCTCGACGTGCCCCACCCCGGATCCGGAAAGCACCGCGGCGACGGCCGCACCGACCCGGCCGGCTCCTCGCACCTGGACGCGCATGGAACGGCGGGCGGCCAGCCGGCGCAGCCCGCCGCCGGGCTCGGGATGCACGACGGAGAGTGACGCGAGGTCCGGCCGCTGACGCTCCATGGCGTCCGCCCGGTTCCGCAACGCATCGGCTTCCGGTCCGCCGGCCCGCACATCGTCGATGAGTCCCGCGTCCGACAACCGCACGACGAGGGTGTCCACCTGGCGTTCGGTGAGATCCAGCGCCCTGGCCTCTTCACGCAACAGCGGCATCCCGCGTGTTCCGTCGAGGAGCTCCAGGAAGCACCCCGTCGCGATATCCATCGGGCCGACCTTCACCGCGTGTGCGGGCGTCACACCGAATTGGACGGTGCCGCGGCCGCGCCATGCGCGGCGCAGCGCGGGCTTCAACATCGGATGCACGGCTTCCCCCTGGTCTGTGTGGCTGCGTGAGATCCATTGCCAGAATGCAGCGGGCCGCGGAAGCGGGTGCAGAGTTATCCACAGGCAGGGGGTATTAGTCGTTCAAATGGTGCAAGCCATGGGGTGGATCACGTGTGAACCGTTCGGGAGACGGGACTTCCCCCACGGACAGCGGGTAACGTCGTGCCGTGCCCGCCGACCCGTCACCCGGTTTCGCCGGGGAGACCCCCGCGCGCAGCGCCGGAATCCATCAGCGCAGCGCGGAAGACCACCCGCCCCGCGGCTCGGCGACGAGCGCGGTCGAGGTCCGCAGGAGCTCCCGCCGCAGCAGAACGGTCTCCGCGTACCGGGAGGGTGACCGCACGATTGTGCTGATCCCCGCCCGGATGTCCGAGGCCGAGGAGCGGCGCTGGGTGAGCGTGATGCTCGACAAGCTGGCCGCCCAGGAGAGCAGACGCATTCTCGGCGACAGCGAACTCGCCGAGCGGGCGGAGCGATTGTCCGCGCAGTATTTCGAGGGCCGGGCCAGACCCGTCTCGGTGCGGTGGGTGACCAATCAGAACACCCGGTGGGGGTCCTGCACCCCGGCCGAGGGCAGCATCCGCCTGTCCCACCGGCTGCAGGGGATGCCCGAGTACGTCGTGGACTACGTGCTCGTCCACGAGCTGGCTCATCTTCTGGTGCCCGGACACGGTCCGCGGTTCTGGCGGCTCCTGGACGCCTACCCCCGTACCGAGCGGGCGCGCGGCTATCTCGAAGGGGTGGTGGCGGCCGACCGGCTGCCGCACCTGCCCGCCGCACGCGGCGAGTGACGTTCGGTGATTCTGTACCGGGTCTGTACCGGCTTGGCCGGGGGCCGGACTTTGCGGTTAGCCTGACGCGACGCATTAGCTTCCGGATGGGGGACGGTCGTTACGCATGGCCAGGGAATTCCAACGCGGCCACAAGGCCAAGATCAGCGATCTCACGCCGGGGACGGACCTGTACGTAGGTGTGCAGATCGCCGGCCCGGGACTGACCTTTGACATCAGCTGCTTCGGCCTCGATGCCAATGAGCAGCTCTCCGACGACCGGTATTTCATCTTCTTCAACCAGCCGAAATCTCCCGAGGAGTCCATTCAGCTCCTCGGTGCCCAGGCCGGTGACACCGAGTCGTTCCGCGTGACTCTGGACCGTGTTCCGGCGAGCATCCACAAGCTGTCGTTCACCGCGACGCTGGACGGCGCCGGACAGATGGCGCAGGTCGGCCCCGGCTACATCCGGATCGTCGCGGGTGGCGAGGAAGTCGTCAGGTACGCCTTCACCGGCTCGGAGTTCACCACCGAACGTGCGGTGATGCTGGGTGACTTCTACCTCAAGGACGTCTGGCGGTTCGCCGCTGTCGGCCAGGGTTTCGACGGCGGCCTCGACGCGCTGCTGAAGAACTTCGGGGGCGAGGTCGCCGAGGAGGAGCCCGCCGCTCCGCAGCCGCAGTCCGCCGTCCCGTTCGCCCCGCCCGCCCAGGCGGCGGCGCCCGTCCCGTCGTTCGGCGCCCCGGCCGCACCACAGATCCCGCAGCCGGCACCGTCCTTCGGCGGACCGCCCGCGCCGGCGCCCACTCCGCAGCAGCAGCAGATGCACGCCGCGCCCACCATCGTGGCGCCGTTGGTCCCGCAGGGCGGCAGCGTGCCCCCGCCGCCTCCGCCACCGCCCCCGCTCGCTCCGTACGGACATCCGGGGCAGCCGCCCCAGCAGCCGCAGTTCGGGCAGGTCCCGGGACAGCCGGCCGCACCCTATGGACAGCCGGCTCCCGCACCCTACGGACAGCCGGCTCCGGCCCCGTACGGACAGCAGCCTCCCGGCATGCCGCCGGGCATGCCCCAGGGCGTGCCGCAAGGGGCGCCGAAGACCGGGGCAGGCCTCCTGGCCGCGCTCCAGCCGTACAAGGAGACGGCCACCGGCCAGCGCTGGACCGCGCAGAACCAGCAGCTCATGCGCGTCGACCTCACCAACGGCGGCGGGGGAGTGCTGGCCAGGCAGGGCAGCATGGTGATGTACCAGGGCAAGGTCGACTTCGGCTACAAGGGCGCAGGTTTCGCCGGCCGGATCGTCGGCAACGCCACCGGTCAGGAAATGCAGCTGATGCGCTGTACCGGCAACGGACAGGTCTTCCTCGCCGAGGACGGCTCCCATCTGCACGCGGTCGAGCTCCAGGGCGACGGCATCTGCGTCTCCGCGGAGAACGTCCTCGCCTTCGACGAGTCGCTGCAGCACGAGGTCCGCAGGATCGAGGGCCACGGCATCCCCGGAGGCGCCCTGTTCACCATGCAGTTCCAGGGCACCGGCACCGTCGTCGTCAAGACCCACGGTGTGCCGGTCGTCCTGCCGGTCACCCCGACCACCTTCGCCGACTGCAACGCCGTCGTGGCGTGGTCGGCGGCGTCCCAGGTGATCGTCTCCAGCCAGGTCCGGCTGCGCCGCAACGCCTACCCCGGACACAGCGGGGAGACCGTGAACCTCCAGTTCCGGGGCGCACCCGGCAACTTCATCGTCGTCCAGCCCTACGAGGTCTGAGGGAGCCCGTCATGAATCAGCAACTCGCGGGCTACGCCCCGACCCCCGTCACGGCCCGGATGGAGAACCACGGCCATTCGATGCTGAAGGTCGCCATGGCCACCGGCCAGGACCTGTACGCGCGCACCGGCTCGATGGTGGCGTACGAGGGCTTCATCCAGTACGAGCCCAATCCGCCCGCCGTCCGCCAGATCGCCTCGCAGTGGATCACCGGCGAGGGCACACCCCTGATGAAGTGCGCGGGTGACGGGCTGCTCTACCTCGCCGACTACGGCGCGGACGTGGTCGTCATCAATCTCAACAACGACTCCCTCTCGGTCAACGGCACCAACGTCCTCGCCTTCGACGGCCATCTCACCTGGGGTGTCGAACGGGTCAAGGGACTGGCCAAATTCGCCGGCCAGGGCCTGTGGAACGTCTGCATCTCCGGCACCGGCTGGGTCGCCATCACCTCGCGCGGCACGCCGATCGTCGTCGACTGCGGGCGTGGCGAGGACGAGACGTACGTCGACCCGGACGCCCTGGTGGCGTGGTCCCCGAACCTCAAGGTGAAGGGCAAGCGCAGCTTCAAGGCATCCTCGCTCATCGGGCGGGGCAGCGGAGAGGCGTTCCAGATGGCCTTCTCCGGTGAGGGGATCGTCGTCGTCCAGCCGAGCGAGGACAGTACCGACCGCCTGCGGGTCCGGAACTGACGGGGAGGGAGAGAACACCATGCAGAGTCCGCTCTTCAGCTACACGGAACAGCAGTCCCAGGACCGGTACGCGGTTCAGAACCCGCAGCTCCTGCGGGTCTCGCTGACCGGCCACGACGACGTCCTCGCCCGCAAGGGGGCCATGGTCGCGTACCAGGGGCTGATGGAGTTCGACGGCGAGTACCAGTCGCACGGACAGCGCCGGGCCCGCGCGAGCACCGGTGAGGGCCTCGACCTGATGCGCTGCTCCGGGCAGGGCACCGTCTATCTCGCCAACCTGGCGCAGTACGTCCACGTGGTGGATGTCGACCGCGACGGCATGACGGTGGACAGCGCGTATGTCCTGGCGCTCGACTCGGCGCTGCACACCGAGGTCATCGCGGTGGACAGCCAGTACGGCATCTCGGGCACCGGCAAGTACCAGCTCAACATCTCCGGCAGCGGCAAGGTCGCCCTGATGACCTCCGGCCAGCCCCTGATGATGCAGGTCACGCCCGACAAGTACGTCAACGCCGACGCGGACGCCGTCGTCGCCTGGTCCAGCTCCCTGCGCGTGCAGATGCAGGCCCAGACGCACTCGTCGGGCGTCATGCGCCGACGCGGCAACACCGGAGAGGGCTGGGAGCTCAGCTTCCTCGGGCAGGGCTTCGCCCTGGTCCAGCCGAGCGAGGTGCTGCCGCCGCAGAACGCCCAGATCGGCCAGGGGATGGCCGCCCAGTTCGGCATGGGTCAGCAGGGTGTCCACGCCCAGAACCAGAACAACGCCTGGAACTGAGCCACCCGATCGGTAAGGGGCGGCCTCCCAGGAGGCCGCCCCTTACCCGTGCTGTCGTCGCTGCCGCTACCGGGCCCCGTCCAGTACCGCCCGCGTACGTTCCACCAGACGCACCACCGAGGAGTCGGCGACCCCGGCGACCTCGTCGTAGGCGAACCAGCGCAGGTCCAGCGATTCGTCACTGATCCGCTCCGTCGAACCCGACGGTGCCAGTGCCGCGTACTGGACGTCCAGATGCCAGTTGCAGGGCGCCGGGATCGGGTGGCGGTCCAGGGTGACCGGGCCGCCCGCCAGCAACGTCAGACCGGCGATGCCGGATTCCTCAGTGGCCTCGCGCAGCGCCGCACCGGCCAGCGTGGCGTCCCCGGGCTCGCAGTGACCGCCCATCTGCAGCCACATCCGCAGCTTCCGGTGCAGCGTGAGCAGCACCCTGCCGCGCTCCGGGTCCACGACCAGCGCGCTGGCCGTCAGGTGCCCGGCCCCGCAGGCCTTCCACATGCCGTCGGGATACAGCGACAGATGGTCCAGATAGGCCCGGGGCAGCTCCTCCTGGGCGGCGTCCGCACCGCCTCCGTAGCTCTTCAGTACGAGAACGGCGTCGTCGTGCAGGCTCACTTGTCGGTGTCGCCCTTGCCGTCGCCGTCCGAGCTGTCGTCGCCCTTGCCGTCGGCGTCGTCCGGGCCGGGACCGGCCTTGCCCTCGGTGCCGGCCGCGGGCTTCTGCGGCCCGTTCGCGGCCTCGCCGAGCATCTTGTCCAGCTCGGAGAAGTCCAGCTGCTCGTGGTGCACGAACCCGTCCGGATCGTCCAGGTCGTGAGCGGTCGGCAGCATGTCGGGGTGCTCCCACAGCGCGTCGCGTCCGTCGACACCCCGTGCGTCCGTGAGCGAGGCCCACAGCCGCGAGGCGTCACGCAGCCGCCGCGGACGCAGCTGGAGACCGATGAGCGTGGCGAACGTCTGCTCGGCGGGACCGCCGGAGGCGCGGCGCCTGCGCATCGTCTCGCGCAGCGCGTCCGCCGAGGTCAGCCGGGACTTCGCGGCCTCGTGCACCACGGCGTCCACCCAGCCCTCGACCAGCGCGAGCGCCGTCTCCAGCCGGGCCAGGGCGGCCTTCTGCTCCGGGGTGTCCTCCGGCTGGAACATGCCCTGCTGAAGAGCTTCCTGCAGCTGCTCGGGCTGTGACGGGTCGAACTGGCCGACCACGTCCTCCAGCTTGCTCGTGTCGACCTTGATGCCGCGCGCATAGCCCTCCACGGCACCGAACAGATGCGAGCGCAGCCACGGCACGTGGGCGAAGAGCCGCTGGTGAGCGGCCTCGCGCAGCGCCAGGTACAGCCGCACCTCGTCCTGCGGCACGCTCAGGTCCTTGCCGAACCGCTCGACGTTCAGCGGAAGCAGCGCGGCCTTGCCGGCCGGGCCCAGCGGCAGCCCGATATCGGTCGAGCCGACCACCTCGCCCGCCAGCACGCCGACGGCCTGCCCGATCTGCTGGCCGAACATCGCGCCGCCCATCGACCGCATCATGCCGATCAGCGGGCCCGCCATCGCCTGCATCTCCTCGGGCAGCACATCGCCCATGGCGAGGCCGACACGCTCGGCCACCGGGTCGACCAGCTTCTGCCAGGCGGGGAGGGACGCCTCGACCCACTCCGCACGGCTCCAGGCCACGGTGGAGACCGAACCGGACGGCAGCGACGTCGCGCCGTCCAGCCAGATGTCCGCCAGGCGCAGCGCCTCGTCGACCGCGGCACGCTCGGACGGGCCGACGCTCGCGTCCTTGGTGCCGTCCGCGGTGCCCTGCGAGACGGTCTGGCGGGCGATCTGCTTGGCCATGTCCCAGTTCACGGGACCGCCCTCGTAGCTCAGCATCTGGCCGAGCTGCTGGAAGGCGGCGCCCAGGTCGTTCGGGTTCATCGAACCGAACATCGCGGCGAAGGGGTTGTCACCGCCCGCGCCGGGGCCGAAGCCGAGCGGGTTCGCCGGACCGCCCGAACCCTGCCCACCTCCGGTGGGGTCCTTCTTCTTGCCCTGGTCGCCGTCGTCCGGCTCCTCCGGCGGAAGGCCGAATCCGAATGGGGTGTCACTCACGGGTTTCCTCGGCTCGTAGGGCCGCCGGATCGAACCGACGGCGACTGCCCGACATCACCATCCAGCGTAGACACCAAGTCCGCTCAGGGCCTCAGTGCTCCGTCGGCTCCCTGCCTGCGGCAGGATGGACGCCACCTGGTACGTACGCGTCATTCGGGTACGTACTGAAGACAACCGCTGGAGACGCCCGGTGAGTTCCCCAGATCCGCAGGTTCGCGCAGCGCGAAACCTGGCCGACCCGCTGTCCGAGAAGAAGACCGAGAACGAGACCGAGAACAAGGCCCGGAGCAAGCCCGAGGACAAGACCGTCCGGAGCCGCTCCAGGAGCCGCGGCCCCGTCGTGGCCGTCACCGGAGCCGCGACGGGTGTCGGCGAGCTGCTCGCGGCCCGGCTCGCGGCCTCCGAGGAGATCAAGCAGGTCATCGCCATCGACGAACGCCGCGGGGAGGTCTCCGAGGCGACCTGGCACATCCTCGACGTCCGTGACCCGGCCATCGCGGAGAAGCTGCGGGGCGCGGACGTCGTGGTGCACCTGGCGCTCGATCTCGACCTGGAGACCGATGCCGCCGCCCGCACCGCCTACAACGTGCGCGGCACCCAGACCGTGCTGACCGCCGCCGCGGCCGTCGGCGTCCACCGGGTCGTGCTGTGCACCTCCGCGATGGTCTACGGCGCGCTGCCCGACAACGACATCCCGCTGGCCGAGGACGCCGAGCTGCGGGCCACCGCGGAGGCGACCGGCGTCGGCGACCTGCTGGAGATCGAACGGCTCGGCCGTCGCGCGCCCCGCGCCCACCCCGGACTCCACGTCACCGTGGTCCGTCCCACGGTGCTCGTCGGCGGTACCGACACGGCACTGACCCGTTACTTCGAGTCACCGCGCCTCCTCGTCGTCGCCGGATCGCACCCCACCTGGCAGTTCTGCCATGTCGACGACCTGGTCACGGCGCTGGAGTACGCCGCGCTGGAGAAGATCGACGGGGAGTTCGCGGTCGGCTGCGACGGCTGGCTCGAACAGGAGGAGGTCGAGGAGATCAGCGGCGTCCGCCGGATGGAGCTGCCCTCCGCCGTGGCGCTCGGCGCCGCCGCCCGGCTGCACCGGATCGGCCTCACCCCGTCCCCGGCGGGGGACCTGGCGTACACGATGCATCCCTGGGTGGTGAGCGTGAGCCGGCTGCACGACGCGGGCTGGCGCCCGAGCTGGACCAACGAGGAGGTGCTCGCCGCCCTCCTCGAAGAGGTGGAGGGACGGCACACCGTCGCGGGCCGCCGGCTCGGCCGCAAGGACGCCACCGCGGCCGGTGCCGCCGGCGCGACCGTGGCCCTGCTCGGTACCGCCGCCCTGGTACGGCGCGCCCGCAAGGCGCGCCGCCGTATCTAGGGCCTGCCTGCCGTAGGGCCTGCCGTCTGTAGGAGGCTCCAAGGGTGCCGGCGGCCCACCGGCGGAAAGCGCAATTCCGTGATGCCGGCGCGGTGCGGCACGATGTCATGCATGGCACCCACGCATGACCACCCCGGCGAGCAGACGGCACAGGACCCGATCCGGCTGCTGGAGATCCGCGACACGCCGTTGTCGGTGGACGAGATCTTCCGTGCCGTCGGCGACGACGCCGCCGGCGGCACCGCGCTCTTCGTCGGCACCGTGCGTAACCACGACGGCGGCCAGGACGTGGGCGCGCTCGGCTACTCGTGCCATCCCTCGGCGCAGGACGAGATGCGCCGGGTGGCGGAGAGGGTCGTCGCCGCCTTCCCGGTCCGGGCGCTGGCCGCTGTCCACCGAGTGGGTGAACTGGAGGTGGGCGATCTCGCCGTCGTCGTGGCGGTCTCCTGCCCGCACCGCGGAGAGGCCTTCGAGGCCTGCCGCAAGCTCATCGACGACCTCAAGCACGAGGTCCCGATCTGGAAGCACCAGCGCTTTTCCGACGGTACGGAGGAGTGGGTCGGAGCCTGCTGAGCGCAAACCGGCCGGGCGGGCTTCCGCCCCGATTTGCGTAACCGCACCCCTGCCGTGAGCGTTGGCTCTGCAGATGGTTAATCTGCTGATAGGTCAGTTGCGGTTGCTCATGAGGCAGGGAGGTCGTCATGGCAGCACTCGCCTGGTTGTTGATTCCGCTTTTCGCTGCGCTCGGTGCCGCGATATGGGGAAGCTGGGCCGCCCGTAATCGCACGACCGGCGATGTCACCGAACTCGCCGGATATGCCCGGTTCCGTGAAGCGATGGAGAAGTCGCACTCCGGTTCGGAGCCGGTCGAGCAGATATCGAACGTCTGACGCCGCACCGAACGTACGCGGTTGCCAATCCGCACCACCGCATCGCCTGCCGAGGCTTCCCGGCGCACCCCTCGCGCCCCGCCCCGGCCCCGTACGGACCGGCCCCGGCGGTGCACAAACAGACCCTTCCCGTACTGTCGTTCCATGCCACGCCGCACCGCGACGATGCTCGCCTCCACGCTGGTCCTTATCGCGCTGATCTGCGCGGGTCTGCTGATCAAGGTTCCGTACTCGGAGATGTCCCCCGGGCCGACCGTGAACACGCTCGGTGAGGTCGACGGCGAGCCCGTGCTGCAGATCAAGGGGCGCGAGACGTACAAGACGTCCGGCCATCTCAACATGACGACGGTCAGGGTCACCGGCGCGGACTACAACATGAACATCGTGGAGGCCCTCTCCGGATGGCTGGGCCATGACAGCCTGGTCGTACCGCACGACACGCTCTACCCGGACGGCAAGACCGAGCAGCAGTCGACGCAGGAGAACGCCGAGGAATTCAGCCAGTCCCAGGAGAGCGCCAAGGTCGCGGCCCTCACCGAACTGGGCATTCCGGTGTCGTCACGGGTCGTGGTCTCCACGGTCATCAAGGACAGTCCCTCGCAGGGCAAGCTGCACGCCGGTGACGTGATCAAGGCCGTCGACGGCACGGCGGTCAAGCAGCCCGAGGACGTCGCGAAGCTCGTCACCCGGCACAGGCCCGGCCAGGACGTCACCTTCACGGTCATCCCGGCCAAGACCGCGGCGGCGGCCGAGAAGGCCGGCAAGGAGCCCAAGGGCACCGAGAAGATCACCCTCACCACGGAGAAGGCCCCCAAGGAGGACCGCGCGATCGTCGGCATCCAGGCGGGGACCGATCACACCTTCCCGTTCGAGATCGACATCAAGCTCGCGGACGTGGGCGGCCCGAGCGCCGGTCTGATGTTCTCCCTCGGCATCATCGACAAGCTCACCCCCGGACAGCTGACGGGCGGCAAGTTCGTCGCGGGCACCGGGACGATCGACGACAAGGGCAAGGTCGGTCCGATCGGCGGCATCAACATGAAGCTGGTCGGCGCGCGCAACGCCGGGGCGCGCTACTTCCTGACCCCGGCCGACAACTGCAAGTCGGCCGCCTCCGACACCCCCGACGGACTCACCCTGGTGCGGGTGAAGACGATCGACGACGCCAAGAAGTCGCTGGACAGGATCCGCTCGGGGGACACGGCCGGCCTGCCGAGCTGCTCGACAGGCTGACCGCGTCCCCGCACCGGCGGGAGCGGCGGGGTCAGGACTCGAAGGTCGCGGCCAGTGCCTCGGCCAGCCCCGGCACCAGACCGGACCCGGTCAGCACGTCGTTCGGTGAGTCCTTCTCCCGCAGCCGCACGGCCGACTCCCGCGCACCGTCCCGCAGGACGGCCACGGTCATCCGCACCTCCTGACGGTCGGGGTGCTTGGCGACCCACTTGGTCAGCTGGGTGTCGTCGAGACCGTCCGGTACGGAGGCCTCGGCGGACGGCGGCAGCATCAGCCGCTCCACCGTCATCGCGCACCCGACCACCGAGTCGGGCCAGGCGATCGTCGCGAGGAACTCGTCCAGCGCGGTGCCTGCGGGAAGCTCCTCCTGCTCAATAGGGGTGAGTGCGGCGGCCTTCGAGCCGTCGCCGTCGAGACCGAGCTGGGCGGCGAGGCCCGGCTCCTGGACCCGCAGCCGGGCGGTGTCGACGAGGGCGAAGAGCCGGGCGGGCTGATCCCAGCCGAGACCGGAGATGTATTCGTCGATTTCGAGCACCGCGACGGTGAGCGGGCTCGCGGCCATCGGAGGGCCTGAGGGGGAAACGTTGGACATGGACAACATCCTGCCTCCTTCCGCCCCCGGAACGGGAACTAGGTAAAGCCTTAGTAAGTTGCATAGGTGGGCTCTACGATCGCGGGGCCCGTTCCACACGACCGCGAACTTTGAGGTGCGCACGTTGGCTTTCCAGATGCCGGACCGCGGCGGAGGCCCGACAGGGCCACGGATCAGAGTCGGCCGCCCGTCCCGGCGCGCCCGAACCCTGCTCATGACACTGGGCGTCCTGGCGATTCTCGCCATGGCGTTCGTCATGTTCGCGGGGTTCTGGACGGACTGGCTCTGGTACCGGTCGGTCGCGTATTCATCCGTCTTCACCACGACCCTGTGGACCAAGATCGGGCTGTTCCTCGTCTTCGGACTGCTGATGGCCATCGCCGTCGGCGTGAACATCTGGCTCGCGCACCGGCTCCGGCCGCCGCTGAGCGCGATGTCGCTGGAGCAGCAGAGCCTGGACCGCTACCGGATGAGTCTCGCCCCGTACAAGAAGTGGGTGCTGCTCGCGATCACCGCGCTCGTCGGTCTGATCGCCGGAGCGTCCTCCTCCGGCCAGTGGCGTACCTGGCTGATGTACGTGAACGGCGTGTCGTTCGGGCAGAAGGACCCCCAGTTCCATCTGGACGTGTCCTTCTTCGCCTTCGACCTGCCCTGGTACCGCTTCCTGCTGGGCTTCGGCTTCGCGGCCACGGTGCTCTCGCTGGTCGCCGCCGCGCTGACCCACTACCTGTACGGCGGGCTGCGCATCACCAGCCCCGGCGCGCGGGCGACGGGGGCGGCCACCGGTCACCTCTCGGTGCTGCTCGGCATCTTCGTCGCGCTGAAGGCCGTGGCGTACTGGCTCGACCGCTACGGGCTCGCCGTGAAGTCCAGCGACTTCAAGGCCACGGACAACTGGACGGGCCTGCGGTACGTCGACGCCAACGCCTACCTCCCGGCGAAGACCATCCTGTTCTGCATCGCCGCGATCTGTGCCGTGCTGTTCTTCGCGACGCTCTGGCGCCGCACCTGGCAGCTTCCGGTGATCGGATTCGGGCTGATGGTCCTCTCCGCGATCCTGATCGGCGGGCTCTACCCCGCGATCGTGCAGAAGTTCCAGGTCCAGCCGAACGAGCAGGCCAAGGAAGCCCCGTTCATCCGGAAGAACATCGAGGCCACGCGTGACGCGTACGGCATCGACAACGCCCAGGTCGACGACTACGCGGGCAAGAGCACCACGGAGGACGAGACCAAGCTCCGCGCCAGCGCGGACGCGGCGGCGAGTTACCGGGTGATGGACCCCAACGTCGTCTCCCCGGCCTTCCAGCAGCTCCAGCAGAAGAGGAACTACTACCAGTTCCCCAAGACGCTGGATGTCGACCGCTACAAGGACGAGTCCGGCAAGGAGCAGGACACGGTCATCGGTCTGCGCGAGCTCAACCTGCAAGGCATCCCCAAGCGCAACTGGATCAACGACCACTTCACCTACACCCACGGCTACGGTGCGATCGCCGCCCGGGGCACCACGACCGGCAAGAACCCGAAGGGATCTCCCGACTTCACCGAGTCGGGCCTGCCGACCACCGGTGAGCTGGGCTCGTACCAGCAGGAGATCTACTACGGCGAGAAGACCGAGCAGTACTCCATCGTCGGCGGGCCCCAGAAGGAGCTCGACTACGAGGAGGACGGCGAGAAGACCACCAGCTACAAGGGCAAGAGCGGGGTCAGCCTCTCCAACGCGTTCAACCGCGCCGCCTACGCGGTGGCGTTCAGCGAACCGCAGATCCTGTACTCGGGAGCCATCGGTGACGGCTCGCGGATTCTGTACAACCGCACCCCCAAGGAGCGGGTCGAGGCGGTCGCTCCCTGGCTGACCATCGACGGCGACGCCTACCCGGCCGTGGTCAAGGGCCGCATCCAGTGGGTCGTCGACGCGTACACCACGACCAACGGCTATCCGTACGCCTCGCGCACGACGCTGGGTGACACCACGGCCGACTCGCTGACCACCAACCAGCGTGCGGTCGTCGCCCAGCAGAACCAGGTCAACTACATCCGCAACTCGGTGAAGGCCACCGTCGACGCGTACGACGGCAAGGTCAAGCTGTACGAGTGGGACACCAAGGACCCGATCCTCAAGACCTGGCGCAAGGCGTTCCCGGGGACCGTCCAGCCCAGGACGGACATCCCGAAGGACCTCATGGATCACCTGCGGTATCCGCAGGACCTCTTCAAGGTGCAGCGCGAGCTGCTGACCCGCTACCACGTGGAGAACCCCGCCCAGTTCTACAGCGGCAGTGACGCGTGGCAGGTCCCGGACGACCCGACCAACAAGGAGTCCGGTGCCGTCCCGCCGTACTACCTGAGCATAAAGATGCCGGACCAGACGGCTCAGAAGTTCTCGCTGACGACGACGTTCACTCCCAAGGGGCGGCCCGACCTCGGGGCGTTCATGGCGGTGGACGCCGATGCGTCCAGCAAGGACTACGGCACGATAAGACTGCTGAGAGTCACCACCACGGTGAAGGGCCCCGGCCAGGTACAGAGTGAGCTCAACGGCAACGACGACGTCGCCGAGTTCGTGAGAAACCTCAAGGGCACCGACTCCGACATCGAGTACGGCAACCTGCTGACGGTGCCACTCGAAGGGGGTTTCCTCTACATCGAGCCGGTGTACACGCGCGGTGGCACGCAGAACTATCCGCTGCTGCGCAAGGTCGCCGCCTCGTACGGGTCGAAGATCGTCTTCGAGAACAGTCTCGGGGAGGCGCTCAACGCGGTCTTCGGGGTGGACGAATCCGATACGAGCCGTCCACCGGCCGAGACCACGCCACCACCGGGCGACACCACGGAGCCGCCGGCCACCGGCGACGCCGCGCTGAAGAAGGCGATCGCCGATGCGCAGAAGGCCTACACGGAAGGCGAGGCAGCCCTGAAGAAGCAGGACTGGGCCGCCTACGGCAAGGCGCAGACGGATCTGCAGGACGCGTTGCAGCGGGCGGCGGCCGCGCAGCCCAAGTCCGGCAGTACCGGCAAGCCGGACAAGGCCGATAAGCAGGACAGCTCCGCGAGTGCCGACAGCGGTGGCTGAGTGACTCGGTAAAGCTTCACCTTCGCGCCGTGGTACGGTTTGAACACAACGGCGCGGGGTGGAGCAGCTCGGTAGCTCGCTGGGCTCATAACCCAGAGGTCGCAGGTTCAAATCCTGTCCCCGCTACTGAAAGACGAAGGCCCGGATCCTTTCCAGGATCCGGGCCTTCGCCGTGCCGCCGTGACTTTTCTGTGCAGTGGGCGTGAAGTGCGGTTCATGGGGCACGAGTTGGACAGAGACGTGTTTGACTTGTCTCTCTGTGGGCAAGTCGACAAAACGCTGAAGTGACCTCACTGGCCGCGATATACCAGGTGTACGCGGGTTACAGGTGGTGCGACGATGGTATTTATGGGGGACAGGGCAACTCTGTTGGAGACAGGGCGGTTTGTTCAGCGTCACGCCCATCCGGCGGAAAACGTGATGGATGTGGCATTTGCCGCCGCCGCACGGTACAACGACTACATCGAGACCGCCGAGACTGCGGAGTGTGCCGCGACCGTCGAAAGTGCAGAGACCGCAGAGTCCGCGGACGGCGTGGAGAACGCCGAGGGCGCGGAGACCGCAGAGAGTGCGGACAACGCCGAGAGCGAGGCGCGTCACCGTCGCGCCGCCGACGCCGGGGACACCGCGTCGATGAGCGTCCTCGGCGCGCTGCTGCTGCGCCGGGGTGACCTGGCCGGCGCCGAGGCCTACCTGCGTGCGGCCACCGCTGACGGCGACCGTGCCGCGGCCAACAACCTCGGGGTCCTGCTGCACCAGCGCGGGTACCCGGACGAGGCGGCCGACTGGTGGCGGATCGCGGCGGTCGCCGGCTCCGCCGCGGCCGCGCACGCCCTCGGGCGCCACTACCGCGAGCGCGGCGACGAACCCGGCGCCGAGTACTGGCTGCGCCAGTCCGCCGAGCAGGGCCACGCGCTGGGCGCGTATGCCCTCGCCGACCTCCTGGAACACCGCGGCGACGTCGGCGCCGAGCGCTGGCTGCGTGCCGCGGCCGAGCAGGGGCACCGCGAAGCCTCGTACCGGCTGGCACGCATGGTGGAGCGCAAGGCGGCGGACGACGCGCACGACGCGTTCGGCCGCCCCGGACTCGGCCCCCGCACCGGAACGGACGGCGGGACCGGCACCGGCCGGCGCCGGGCCGCCGTGCGCAAGGACGACAGCCCGGTCGCCGGACCCGAGGCGGGCCGGGTCGGCGAGGCCGAGCAGTGGTACCGGCAGGCCGCCGCGCGCGGCCACCGGCGTGCCGCCCTGCATCTCGGCGCCATTCTGGAACAGCGCGGCGAGCTGAAGGAGGCCGGCCGCTGGTACCTCATCTCGGCCAAGGCCGGCGAGGCGCGGGCCGCGTGCGCGCTCGGCTTCCTGCTCCGCGACGCGGGCGACCGGGAGAGCGCGGCCGTGTGGTGGCTGCGCGCCGCCCAGGACGGCGACGGCAACGCCGCCAACGCCCTCGGCGCGCTGCACGCGGCCCGCGGGGAGCAGCAGACCGCCGAGCGCTGGTACCGCGCGGCCATGGACGCCGGTGACGTCAACGGCGCGTACAACCTGGGGCTGCTCTGCGCGGCCCAGGACCGTACGGCCCAGGCCGAGCAGTGGTACCGGCGCGCCGCGTACGCCGGCCACCGGGAGGCCTCCAACGCACTGGCCGTGCTCCTGCTCCAGGCGGGCGACGCGACCGGTGCGGAGCCCTGGTTCTCCAAGGCGGCCGAGGCGGGCAGCGTCGACGCCGCGTTCAACCTCGGCATCCTGCACGCCGGGCGCGACGAGGACCGGGCCGCCCTGCTCTGGTACGAGCGCGCCGCGGCGGCCGGCCACACCGAAGCCGCGCTCCAGGTCGGCATGGCGCTGCTGCACCACGGCGAGGAGCGGGAGGCCGAGCGGCACCTGCGCTGCGCCGCCGGTGGCGGCAGCGCGGAAGCGGCCTTCCGGCTGGCGGGGGTGCTGGACTCGCGGCAGCCGCCGCCGGGACCGCCCGCCCTGGGCGAGCCGATGCCGGAGAAGACCGAGTGCGAGGAGTGGTACGAGCGTGCGGCCGAGCAGGGCCACCGCCGGGCCCAGGTGCGCGTCGGGATGCTCGCCGCGGCCCGGGGCGACGTGGAGAGCGCCGGCCGCTGGTACCGGGAGGCGGCCGAGGCGGGCAGCCGCAACGGGGCGTTCAACCTCGGTCTGCTGCTCGCCCGCGAGGGCAGTGAGCGCGAGGCCGCGCTCTGGTGGAGCCGCGCCGCGAACGAGGGGCACGGGCGGGCGGCCCTGCGCCTCGCCTTGCTGGCCGCGCGCCGCGGTGAGCTCACCGAGGGGCAGCGGTGGTGCGCGCGGGCGGTCGAGCTGGGGCCGGCGGAGGTCGCGGAGCGGGCTGCGCGGTTGCGTGAGGCGCTGCATCAGGAGCTGACCGCGTAGGCGGGTGCGGGGTGGGGTGGTGCGGTGAGGTGTGAGGCGGGGCGGGGCGGGGTGTGGGTGCGGGTGCGGGCGGGGGGTCGGGGGTGCGGTGCCTTCGGCCCCGCCTTGTCCTCAATCGCCGGACGGGCTTGATGCGCGGACGGGCTTGGCGTGCGGACGGGCCTGATGTGCGGGCGGGCCTGATGCGGTGGCTGATGCCCCCGGTGGGGGGCTGGGAAGTGATTTGCGCTGGTCCGGAGGGGTGACGTACTGTGGAGATCAGAACAACGGCGCGGGGTGGAGCAGCTCGGTAGCTCGCTGGGCTCATAACCCAGAGGTCGCAGGTTCAAATCCTGTCCCCGCTACTTAAGACAGAGGGCCGGATCCTTCAAGGATCCGGCCCTCTGCGCGTGTCCCCACGGGGCTGTCCGGCTCAGGGCTTGTGGCCCACGGCTTCGCTGTACATCGCGCGGTCCACGGCCTTCTCCTCCGGTACCGGCGTGCCCGACGAGACGCCCGAGTCGGCGTACGCCTTCTGCACCCGGTCCGTGGTGCCCTTCCGGATCTCCCAGTCCATCCGCATCGACGGCGTCGACCGCAGGGTGGCCTCGTCGGTCTTCATCAGCCCGGCCAGTTCGGTGACGAAGGCGGGGTCGGATTTGTAGTCGCCGGCGAAGTAGGTGTTCACCGTACGGATGTAGGCCCGGAGGAAGGCGACGCCCGCGTCCGGGTCCTTGTTCAGCAGCGTCGGGCCGAACAGGAGCCCGCCGAGCGGTTCTCCGAGCGGCTGGCCGCCGAGGAACGCGTACTTCTTGTCGCCGTCCACCTTGCGCCAGATCGGGTCGAGCAGCCAGGCGGAGTCCACGCCCCCGTTCTGCAGGGCGGTCAGTACGTCCGCGGAGCCGAGCTGCTGGAAACTGATCTTGTCGAGGCCGCCGCCGTGCTTCTTCAGCGAGGTGTCCATCGGATAGGCGATCACCGAGCCCTTGCCGATCATCGTGCCCAGTTTCCGGCCGGCCATATCGACGTGGTCGGCGCTCTCGCCGTCCTTGAGGCGCACCCACAGGCCGCTCTTGGAGGTCGGGTCGGGAGAGAAGTTACCCGCGACCCATTTGATGTCGAAGCCGCCGTTGATGCCGTTCATCACCGCGACCTCCGGCGCCGCCCACTGGGCGTCGACGTCCCCCTTGGCGAGCAGGGGCAGCGCGTCCGGAGTGGGGAGCACCTTCAGCTGGACGTCCAGGCCCTCCTTCGCGAACTCGCCCTTGGCCACCGCGACCTGGAGCGGTGCGACGTACTCCGCGCTCAGGGTGCCGGTGGCCAGGATGATCTTCCGCTTCTCCGCCAGTGGCCGGGCGGCGGGCGCCCCCTTGTCGCAGCGGGCGGGTTCGCGGCCGGGGGCCAGGTCCGCGGGGTCGGTCCAGCTCCCGGCGCCGCAGCCCGCGACGGGCTTGACGGTGCGGGGCGCGGCGTCGGCGGTGCCGCCGCCCGACGCGTCTTTCCCGGCGCAGCCCGCCGCGCCGAGCAGGGATGCCGCCACGAGCACGACGGTGCGGGTGAAGGGGGTAGGTGTGCGCACAGTGCCTCCGTACGAAGAGCGAGGTGGGCCGTTCACGACTGGCTGCGGCCGCGGTCGCGCGGGGCCCAGGGGGTGAGCAGCCGGCCGGCGATCCGCACCACTTCGGAGAAGACGACACCGAGCACCGCCACACAGACGATGCCGACGAACATCACATCGTTCTGGAACAGCGCCCGGGAGTCGAAGATGAGGTGGCCCAGTCCGTCGGCCGCCGCGATCTGCTCCGACGCGACGATGACCAGCACCGCCACTCCGGCCGCGATCCGCGCGCCGACCAGTACCGCGGGCAGCGAGGCCGGCAGGAGCACATGCCGGAACATCTGCCAGGGCGAGGCGCCGAAGACCTGCCCCGCGTCCCGGTGGCCGACCGGTACGGCGAGCACGGCCGCCATGGTCGAGATCCAGACGAAGAAGAAGACGGTGGCGGCGACCAGGGCGATCTGCGGTCCCTCACCGAGGCCGAACATATTGAGGAAGACCGGCAGCAGGGCCAGTTTCGGTACGACGTACAGGGCGTCGAGCAAGGGCTCCAGCGCTGCCCGCACCAGGGCGAGCGAACCCATCAGCAGCCCGAGGGCGTAGCCCGCGACCGTGCCGATCGCGTAGCCGCCGAGGACCCGTTTGAGCGTTGCCCACACATCAGGCCACAGATCGCCGTCGGCGGCCCGGTCCCAGCCGTCCGCGAAGATCGTGGAGGGTGCGGGATAGACGCGGTCGTCGATCCAGGACCTGGCCGCGGCGAGCTGCCAGAGCAGCACCAGGAGCAGCGGTACGGCGACGGCGAGCGCGATCTCGAGGGTGCGGCGTCTGCGGTGGGTGCGTTCGGGATGCAGTTCCTGCGGGCCCGGCCTGCGGACCAGCACCTGCTCGTCGCCGCTCACGGACTTCACGGCGGTGCTCATACCAGGGCCGCCTCTCCGCGGACCTCGCCGCGCAGCAGATCCCACAACTCGCTCTTCAGCGCGGTGAATTCCGGCGTCGAACGGATGTCACCGGTGCGCGGCCGCTCGAACGGAGGGCGGTGCTCGGCGATGATCCGGCCGGGTCGGGCGGACATCACGAGCACCCGGTCCCCGAGCACGATCGCCTCCTCCAGGCTGTGGGTGATGAAGAGCGTGGTGGTGCGGGTGGTCTGGGTGAGCTCCAGCAGTTCGTCCTGGAGGATCGTGCGCAACTGGGCGTCGAGCGCCGCGAACGGCTCGTCCATCAGCAGGATCTCGGGTTCGACGGCGAGCGCGCGGGCGATCGCCACCCGCTGGCGCATCCCGCCCGACAGCGCGGCGGGGTAGGCCCCGGCGAATTCGGCGAGCCCGATCCGGGACAGCCAGTCGTGCGCCCGTGCGTCGGCCTCCTTGCGCGGTACGCGCTGGACGTCGAGGCCGAAGCGGACATTGGCCAGGACGGTCTTCCAGTCGTAGATCCCGTAGTCCTGGAAGATCATCGCGGCGGGCCGGGCCGCTGTCGTACGGATGGACAGCTCGCCGGCGCTGGGGCGCAGCAGCCCGGCCGCGATCCTGAGCAGGGTGGACTTGCCGCAGCCGGAGGGGCCGACGATGCAGGCGAACTCGCCCGGCACGATGTCGAGATCGACCGGACCGAGGGCGGCCAGGGCCTTGGCTCCCCGTCCGAAGGAGCGGGCGAGGGACCGGGCGCGGAGTTTGGGGGCTTCGGTGGAGGGCGGTGCCGGTGATGCGGGGGGTGGGTTCGGGTGCGGGTCTCCCACGGGTCTCTCCTCGTACGCAATCGAGGTGCGAAGCCGCCGCGGGGCGGCGGTGATCGTCGATGACGATATGACGACCCGTCAGATTCGGGAAGGGGGTACGCGGGAGTCAGTGCCCGGCGCGGCACGAAGAAGCCCCGCGCCGGGAATCTCCGGTGCGGGGCTCAGGGGGCGCTGGCGGCCTCTCGGCGGCGGGCGGAGTCAGGTGGTCGCGGCGCAGTTCGGGCAGGTGCCGCGGTAGGTCATCTCGACGCCGGAGATCATGAAGCCGAAGCGCTCGCCGGCCGGCAGGTCCGCCAGCGGGTCGCCCGCCGGGTGCACGTCGCGGATGGCGCCGCAGGTCGCGCAGACCAGGTGGTGGTGGGGGTGGTGCGCGTTCGGGTCGTACCGCTTGGCCCGGCGGTCGGTGGAGACCTCGATGACCTCACCGAGCGTCACCATCTCGCCCAGCGTGTTGTAGACGGTGGCGCGGGAGATCTCGGGCAGCTTGGCGACGGCCCGTGCGTGGACCTCGTCGGCCGTCAGGTGCACATGCTCCCCGTCGAGCACCTCGGCCACGACGCGCCGCTGTGCGGTCATGCGCCAGCCGCGTCCGCGGAGTCGTTCCAGGAGGTCACTCATGTGGACAAGGCTAGCAGTAGAGGGCCCGTGTCCCGAACTGGTGTGACTTTGGATGCCTGCTTGACTTGGACTAAGTCCATTGTAGGATCGGAAGCGGCGTAGGCCGAGGGACAGGCTCTGCACGCCGGGACGACATGACGAATACGCAGGAATGACGCAGGAGGCGCACGTGACGCAGGGACCGCTCACCACGGAGGCCGGAGCACCGGTCGCCGACAACCAGAACAGCCAGACCGCTGGCGTCGGCGGTCCGGTGCTGGTGCAGGACCAGTCGCTGATGGAGAAGCTCGCGCACTTCAACCGCGAGCGCATTCCGGAGCGCATCGTGCACGCCAGGGGCGCCGGTGCGTACGGCACGTTCACGCTGACCCGCGATGTCTCGCAGTGGACGCGTGCGAAGTTCCTCTCCGAGGTCGGCAAGCAGACCGAGACCTTCCTGCGCTTCTCGACCGTCGCGGGCAACCTCGGCTCCGCCGACGCGGTGCGTGACCCCCGCGGCTTCGCGCTGAAGTTCTACACCGAGGACGGCAACTACGACCTCGTCGGCAACAACACCCCGGTGTTCTTCATCAAGGACGCCATCAAGTTCCCCGACTTCATCCACACCCAGAAGCGCGACCCCTACACCGGCTCGCAGGAGGCGGACAACGTCTGGGACTTCTGGGGTCTGTCGCCCGAGTCCACCCACCAGGTGACCTGGCTCTTCGGTGACCGAGGCATCCCGGCCACGCTGCGCCACATGAACGGGTACGGCTCGCACACCTACCAGTGGAACAACGAGGCCGGCGAGGTCTTCTGGGTCAAGTACCACTTCAAGACCGACCAGGGCATCAAGAACCTGACCCAGGACGACGCCAACAAGCTCGCGGGCGAGGACCCGGACAGCCACCAGCGCGATCTGCGCGAGTCCATCGAGCGCGGCGAGTTCCCGTCCTGGACCGTGCAGGTCCAGATCATGCCGGCGGCCGAGGCGGCCACGTACCGCTTCAACCCGTTCGACCTCACCAAGGTGTGGCCGCACGAGGACTACCCGCCGGTCGAGATCGGCAGGCTGGAGCTCAACCGGAACCCGGAGAACGTCTTCGCGGAGACCGAGCAGTCGATCTTCAGCCCCGCGCACTTCGTGCCCGGCATCGGCCCGTCCCCGGACAAGATGCTCCAGGGCCGCCTCTTCGCGTACGGCGACGCGCACCGCTACCGCGTCGGCATCAACGCCGACCACCTGCCGGTGAACCGCCCGCACGCCGCCGAGGCGCGGACGCACGGCCGGGACGGCTACCTGTACGACGGCCGTCACAAGGGTGCGAAGAACTACGAGCCGAACAGCTTCGGTGGTCCGGTGCAGACGGACAGGCCGCTGTGGCAGCCCGTCCCGGTCACCGGCGACACCGGTACCCACGAGGCCGCCTCGCACGCCGAGGACAACGACTTCGTCCAGGCCGGCAACCTCTACCGGCTCTACTCCGAGGACGAGAAGGCCCGGCTGATCGACAACCTCGCCGGGTTCATCTCGAAGGTCTCGCGCGACGACATAGCCGAGCGCGCGATCAACAACTTCCGCCAGGCCGACGGCGACTTCGGCAAGCGGCTGGAAGCGGCGGTCCAGGCCCTGCGCGGCTGACACTCGCTCGCCCTGCCGGCCGGTCCCCTCAGTGGGGCCGGCCGGTCTTCCGCGGGCCCGGTCAGCCGACCAGCTCCGCGCGGTGGCGTCCGGCCGGTGCCCAGCAGCGAATGATGTCGCGCACCGACACGACGCCGACCGGACCGTGGCCGTCCAGCACGATCAGATGCCGGAAGCCGCCGTGCGTCATGGCCTCGGCGGCCTCCTCCAGGGTCCAGGCCGGCGCGGCGAAGACCACGTCGGTGGTGGTGTGGGTGGCGGCGGTCTCGATGTCGGGGTTCTGGCCCGATCCGACCGCGTTGAGGATGTCGCGCTCGGTGAGAATGCCGACACCGCAGGTGTCCGGGTCGTGGACGACGGCTGCTCCGATACGGCGTGCCGACATCAGCCGGGCCGCCTGGCGGAGGGTGTGGGTCGGGCCGATGGTGAGGACCACCGTGCTCATGGCGTCACGGACGAGCATGAAGGGAGTCACCTCCTTCGTGAAGCGACCGCGTGAGTCGATTCACAAGTTCACAAGTGAGGGGACTCTCAGAGTCGCACTGATGGGGAGCGGCAACAAGGGGTGGTGAAGATCATTCGAGGGGCGTGCGGTGGTGCGGCACGCCCCTCGTGATTTCCGTGCGCCCTCTGAGGCGTCCGGCACGGCTGTCGCTGTTCGGGCGGGGGCCCGGTATCGGCGGGGCTCGTCCAGACGGGCCGTGCTCGGGCCGTGCTCGGGCCGGGGTCAGTAGCGCTGGTTCAGATATCCCAGCAGTTCGTGGTGGAGCGTCCCGTTCGAGGCCGCCGCGTTGCCGCCGCCCGGTCCGGGGACCCCGTCCAGGCTGGTGAACCGGCCGCCCGCCTCCTCCACGATGATCGCGTTCGCGGCCATGTCCCAGAGCGAGAGCTCCGGCTCGGCGCAGATGTCGACCGACCCCTCGGCGACCATCATGTACGGCCAGAAGTCCCCGTACCCGCGGGTGCGCCAGCAGGCCCGGGTCAGATCCATGAAGCCGTCGAGCCGGCCCTGCTCCTCCCAGCCGGTCAGGGAGGAGTACGCGAGCGACGCGTCGGCGATCCGCTCCACCTTCGACACGTGCAGCCGGGACGCCGAGGTCAGGCTGCGGCCGGAGAAGGCACCCGCGCCCTTCGCCGCCCACCAGCGCCGGTTCAGCGCGGGCGCGGACACCAGTCCGACGACCGGCTGGAAACCGTCCTCGCCCGCTTCCATCAGCGAGATCAGCGTCGCCCAGACCGGCACGCCGCGTACGTAGTTCTTGGTCCCGTCGATCGGGTCGATCACCCAGCGCCGGGGGCCGGTCCCCTCGATCCCGTACTCCTCGCCCAGAATCGCGTCGCGCGGGCGGGCCCGATGGAGGTGGCCGCGGATCAGCTCCTCGGCGGCCTTGTCGGCCTCGGTCACCGGCGTCATGTCCGGCTTCGTCTCGACCTTGAGGTCCAGGGCCTTGAACCGGTCCATCGTCGTCGCGTCGGCGGCGTCCGCCAGCACGTGGGCGAGGCGCAGAT
Source organism: Streptomyces sp. NPDC048671 (assembly GCF_055587045.1). Lineage (NCBI taxonomy): Bacteria > Bacillati > Actinomycetota > Actinomycetes > Kitasatosporales > Streptomycetaceae > Streptomyces > Streptomyces sp. NPDC048671. The sequence continues at coordinate 37,242 of NZ_JBVJHB010000029.1, forward strand.
CATCGTGGTAGTCGGGCATGACCGTCACAGTATCGACCGTGGGTGAACAGAGCCACAGGGCCCCGGACGCCGCTCGGACTCCTGCCGGTCCGGGCTCTTGACAGTGCGGGGGAGCGCGTCAACTCTGAAACGCAGGCCCCGGCGTGGGAGGCAACGATGCCGACAGCGCGAGAAGCACTGCTGGACGCCGCCCACGCGGCCCTCACCACCCGGCCCTGGCCGGCCGTGCGGATGGTCGATGTGGCAGCCGCCGCGGGGATCTCCCGGCAGACCCTCTACAACGAGTTCGGCAGCAAGGACGGGCTGGCCCGCGCCCTGGTCAGGCGGGCCGCCGACGCCTATCTGGCCGGCGTCGAACAGGCGCTGGGAACGGCCGGCGGCACCGGCGACAGACTGGCCGCCACCGCCGCCTGGACGGTCCGGTCCACCCGGACGAACGCGCTGGTCAGAGGATTGCTCACCGGTTGCTGGGAGGACCGGTTACCGCGCCCCGCCCACCCGGTCCGGCCGCCCGGCTCGCGGGTGCCGGCGCAGCGCCGGGCCGATGCCGGAGCGCCGACGCCCGCCGAACTGCTCGGCCAGGTCAGGGACCGTGCGGTGGCCGCCCTGGACGGGGGACGCCCGCCGCGCGACCCGGCGGCCCTGGCCGTGACCTGTGAACTCGCGCTGCGGCTCGCCCTGTCGTACGCACTGGTGCCCCCGCACCCTCAAGTGGCGGGGGACGGGATGCCGCTGGTGCGGAATGTGGTGGAGATGGCTCCGGACTCCGTGAAGTGAGCCGGCCGGTCTCAGTGCGAGGAGCCCGAGAGCTGGAGCCCGATCACGCCGAGGATCACCAGCGAGATCGAGATCAGCTTGAGCGTGGAGACCACGTCGTCGAGGAAGATCATGCCGTAGATGGCGGTGCCCGCCGCACCGATGCCGGTCCACACCGCGTAGGCGGGACCGACGTCGAGCTTCTTCAGCGACATGGTCAGCAGACCGAAGCTGCCGAGCGCGAAGACGCAGAACGCGATGGTCGGCCAGAGCCGGGAGAAGCCGTGCGAGAGCTTCAGGCAGACGGCGAAGCCCGTCTCCAGCAGTCCCGCGACCACGACCAGCAGCCACGCCATCGTCAGTGCCCCTCCCGCATCGGTGACCGCCTCGTACCGCTGGGCGTGATTCGTGATTATGCACTTACCGGTGGCGAGTGATCGCAAACGTGCCCCGATCAGTCGCCTTCGCGTCGCTCCCGCGTGGAGAGCAGCCGGCGCAGTGAGTCCAGCCGGGCCGGATCGGCGTGCCCCTCCGCCACCCAGGCGTCCAGCGCGCATTCCGGTTGCAGGCTGTCGTGGGTGCAGCCGCGTGGGCAGCCCTCGGTGCCGGGCTGGAGGTCGGGGAAGGCGTTGATGACCCGGGACGGGTCGATGTGGTGCAGGCCGAAGGAGCGGATGCCGGGGGTGTCGATCACCCAGCCCCGGTAGTCCGGCAGCGGGAGCGCCAGGGCCGACGTGGTGGTGTGGCGGCCGCGCCCGGTGACCGCGTTGACCACTCCGGTCGTACGCCGCCTGTCCTTCGGCACCAGCGCGTTGACCAGCGTGGTCTTCCCGACGCCGGAGTGCCCGACGAAGGCCGTGACCCGGTCGTGCAGCTGCTCGCGGACCCGCTCCGCCGCGCCGCCGTTCTCCAGCTCCTCGCGGTTGGTGACGATGTAGGGCACGCCCAGCGGGATGTACGCCTCCAGGAGCTTGTCCGGGGAGGCCAGATCCGACTTGGTCAGCACCAGGAGGGGCGAGAGCCCGCCGTCGTACGCGGCGACCAGACAGCGGTCGATCATGCGCGGCCGGGGTTCCGGATCGGCCAGCGCGGTGACGATCGCGAGCTGGTCGGCGTTGGCGACGACCACCCGCTCGAACGGATCGTCGTCGTCCGCCGTCCGGCGCAGCACCGAGCGGCGTTCACCGATCCGGACGATCCGGGCGAGGGTGTCCTTGTCGCCGGACAGATCACCGACGATGGATACGGTGTCGCCCACCACCGCGGCCTTGCGGCCCAGCTCACGGGCCTTCATCGCGACGACCGTACGGCCCTCGACGAGACAGGTGAGGCGGCCGCGGTCCACGGTGAGGACCATGCCGTCCTCGGCGTCCTCGTGCTTGGGACGGGTATGCGTACGAGGCCGGTTGCCCTTGCGGTTGGGGCGGACCCGGATGTCGTCCTCGTCGGGGTTCTTGCCGTAGCGGCGCATGTCTCAGGTCCCGAGCATTCGGGTCCACATCTGCGGGAAGTCCGGCAGGGTCTTGGCGGTGGTCGCCACGTTCTCGATCTCCACTCCGGGGACGGCGAGGCCGATGACCGACCCGGCGGTGGCCATCCGGTGGTCGTCGTATGTATGGAAGGTACCGCCGTGCAGCGGTCGCGGCCGGATGTGGAGGCCGTCGGCGGTCTCGGTGACGTCGCCGCCCAGCTCGTTGATCTCCTTGGTGAGTGCCGCCAGCCGGTCCGTCTCGTGCAGCCGCAGATGGGCCACGCCGCTCAGAGTGGAGGGGGAGTCGGCCAGGGCCGCGACCGCCGCGATGCCCGGCGTCAGCTCGCCGACCTCGCCGAGGTCGACGTCGATGCCGTGGATGCGGCCGGAGCCGGTGAAGGTGAGCCCGTGCTCGGTCAGCTCGCAGCTGCCGCCCATGGCGGTGAAGATGTCGCGCAGCGCGTCACCCGGCTGAGTGGTGTGCAGCGGCCAGTCGGGCACGGTGACCCGGCCGCCGGTGACCAGCGCCGCGGCCAGGAACGGCTGGGCGTTGGAGAGGTCCGGCTCGATGGTCAGGTCGCGGCCGAGCAGCGCGGAGGGGGAGACCCGCCAGACGTTCGGCTCGCCGCCCGTCTCCGGCTCGTCGACCTGGGCGCCGACGGCCCGCAGCATGTCGACGGTCATCCGGATGTGCGGCATGGACGGGAGCCGGGTGCCGGTGTGACGTACCTCCACGCCCTGGTTGAAGCGCGGCGCCGACAGCAGCAGCGCCGAGACGAACTGGGACGACGAGGACGCGTCGATCGCGACCGGGCCGCCGTCCAGCGCGCCGCCGCCGTGCACGGTCATCGGCAGCGAGCCGCGGCCGTCGTCGTCGACCCGGGCGCCGAGCACCCGCAGGGCGTCGATCACCCCGGTCAGCGGGCGCTCGTAGGAGCGCGGGTCGCCGTCGAAGTGGACCGGGCCGTCGGCGAGCGTCGCCACCGGGGGCAGGAAGCGCATGACCGTGCCGGCGTTGCCGACATCGATGGTCACCGGGCCGTGCAGACCGGCCGGGATGACCCGCCAGGCCTCGCCGGAGCCGTCCGGGCCGCCCGCGACCGAGGAGCTGGAGGACACCGTCTCCTCGATGCCGACGCCCATCGCGCGCAGCGCGTCAGCCATCAGCAGGGTGTCGCGGGAGCGCAGCGGCCGGCGCAGCCAGCCGGGCTCCGAGGAGAGCGCGGCCAGCACCAGCGCGCGATTGGTGACCGACTTCGATCCGGGCACGGTGACGGTCGCGTCGACGGCTCCGCTCGCGTGAGGGGCGGGCCAGAGGGCGGGGTGCACGGAACTTTCGGTCATGGGCTCACTTTAGACCGACCGGCACTGAGGGGGCGGCGCCGCGGGACGGTGAGGGAAGCGAGGTCACAGGCCCAGCAGCCAGCGCCCGCCGCCGATCAGCGAGCAGAGCGACACGGCGTGGAACAGGAACAGCCACAGCGCGGCCGGTACGTCCGTCAGCCGCGACAGCTGGTCCGCGTCCGAGTCCGGCGCCCCGCCGTGCCGCCGCTTGGACTGGAGCTCGAACGCCGGACGCACACCGCCCAGCAGCAGGAACCAGACCGCGCTGTACGCGAACAGCGACTGCCAGGCGGGTGAGGCCAGCCACGACATCAGCAGGAAGAGCGAACCGGTGAAGATCACCGTCAGCGCCCCGTACACATTGCGGATCATCACCAGCATCACCGCGAGCAGCGCCGTCGCCAGCCAGAGCAGCAGCGTGATCCGGCCGTTGACCAGCAGCCACGCGCCGCCGAGGCCCAGCAGCGGCGGTGCGGTGTAGCCCGCCGCCGCGGTGAGGACCATGCCGATGCCGGTCGGCTTGCCGCGGCTCACCGTCAGTCCGCTGGTGTCCGAGTGCAGCCGGATGCCCGAGAGCTGCCGTCCGGTGAGCAGGGCGATCAGTCCGTGACCGCCCTCGTGGGCGATGGTGATCGCGTTGCGGGTCAGCCGCCATATGAGATTGGGCACGACGGCGATGAGCGCGGCCGTGGCGGTCACCACGACCAGCCACTGCTCGGGGGCCGGCTGGGTGCCGAAGACGCGGTCCCACAGATTGCCGAGATCGGTGCTGTCCATGGCGCGGGCGGCTCCTTGCGGTATTGACGTCCGGTCGGGATGACGGTCGTGGCAGTCTGGCAGCTATGTGCGGACGGTATGCAGCGAGTCGGCGGCCCGAGGATCTGACCGGACTCTTCCAGGTGGAGAAGTGGGAACCGGCCGAGACGCTGGAGCCCGATTACAACGTGGCGCCGACCAAGGAGGTCTACGCCGTACTGGAACGTCCGGTGAAAGACGCGGATGACCAGCGTCCGGTTCGCCAGTTGCGCGCACTGAAATGGGGGCTCGTCCCCTCCTGGGCCACATCGCCGGAGGGCGCCGCCCGGATGATCAACGCCCGCGCCGAGACGGTGCACGAGAAGCCGTCCTTCCGCCGCCCCTTCGTCTCGCGGCGGTGCATCCTGCCGGCCGACGGCTATTACGAGTGGGTGACCGGCAGCGAGGAACGGCAGCTGGAGGAGAAGGGGCGCAGGAAGCGGCCCCGCAAGCAGCCGTACTTCGTGACCCCCGCCGACGGATCGGTCTTCGCCATGGCCGGTCTCTACGAGTTCTGGCGCGACCGGACCCTGCCCGACGACCATCCGCAGGCCTGGTGGGTGACCTGCTCGGTGATCACGACCGAGGCGGAGACGAGCCCGCTCGCAGTCGCCCCGGCCGAGGGCCCCACCGCGCTCGCCGACATCCACCCCCGGATGCCGCTGATGCTCACCCCGGACCGCTGGGACGACTGGCTTGACCCCTCGCACACCGGCGTCGAGGAGCTGCGGGGACTGCTCGCACCGCCGCCCGGCGGGCTGATGCGGGCCTATCCGGTGGCCACCGCCGTCAGCAACGTCCGCAACAACGGCCCCGAGCTGCTGGACGAACTCGCCGCGCCCGAGGTCGGCACGCTCTTCTGAACGCTCTTCCGGGAGACGGGAGACGGGAGACGGGAGGCTGGACACGGGACACGGGACACGGGACCCGGGTCGCACCGGCGCCGGCCGCGCCGGACTTGGTTGGATGAGCCCGTGAAAGCCACCGGGTCAGCCCCACGCACCGAAACCGTCGACACCGAGGCCGGGACCGCCCGGATCACCTGGCGGCCCGCCCGTGAACCCCGCCTCCTGCTCGCCCTCGGCCACGGCGCGGGCGGCGGAATCGAGGCCCGGGACCTGCGGGCGCTGGCCGCCGCACTGCCCGCGCACGGGGTGAGCGTCGCTCTGGTGGAGCAGCCCTGGCGGGTCGCCGGGAAGAAGCTCGCCCCCGCCCCCAAGACCCTGGACACCGGCTGGCGCGGGCTGTGGCCGGTTCTGGCTGCTTCCGGGCTCCCGGTCGTCGCCGCGGGGCGCAGCGCCGGGGCCCGGGTCGCCTGCCGCACCGCGTCCGGACTCGGCGCCCGTGCGGTCCTCGCGCTCAGCTTCCCGCTGCACCCGCCGGGCCGGCCGGAGAAGTCCCGCAAGGACGAGTTGCTGGCCTCCGGCGTGCCCACCCTCGTGGTCCAGGGCGGCAACGACCCGTTCGGCAGGCCCGCCGAATTCCCCCCGGGGCAGTACCGGATCGCCGAGGTGCCGCACGGGGACCACGGCTTCGCCGTCCCGAAGCGGTCGGGGGTGACCGAGGATCAGGCGATGGAGATCCTCACCTCGGCCGTGTCCGGATGGCTGGCCGGAATCGTGTGACGTACGCCCCGGGAATGTTGGGCAGGGGGCCACTGTTGTGTCGGATGTCGGTACACCAACGTCGTATGTGGAGAGGGAGTCCGTCGCATGGGTTCGACCATCTGCCCGCGTCGCTCGAACGCCGCTGACCTGGAGTGGACAGTGCTGCATGCGGCCAAGACCACCCCCGAGCGGGCACTGAGCGGATCGGATCGACAGCCCGCGCCGGACCAAGGTCGACTATTCTCCGATTCGAGCGGGTCCGGTTTCGGCTCCGCCACAGCGTTGGAGGAGGTGGGTCCGGTCACTGGGACCGACACAGGGACCGACGACGGCCGCCCGCAGGAGACGACCGCCGAGCGCAACGCGCGCTTCGAGCGCGATGCCCTCGGTTTCCTCGACCAGATGTACTCGGCCGCGCTGCGCATGACGCGCAACCCCGCGGATGCCGAGGACCTGGTCCAGGAGACGTACGCCAAGGCGTACGGCTCCTTCCACCAGTTCCGTGAGGGCACCAACCTCAAGGCGTGGATGTACCGCATCCTCACCAACACGTTCATCAACTCGTACCGCAAGAAGCAGCGCGAACCCCAGCGCAGTGCCGCCGAGGAGATCGAGGACTGGCAGCTGGCCCGCGCCGAGTCGCACATGTCGACCGGTCTGCGCTCCGCCGAGTCCCAGGCCCTGGACCACCTGCCCGACTCCGATGTGAAGTCCGCGCTGCAGGCGATTCCCGAAGAGTTCCGCATCGCGGTTTATCTTGCCGATGTAGAGGGCTTTGCCTACAAGGAGATCGCGGACATCATGGGGACTCCCATCGGTACGGTGATGTCCCGACTGCACCGGGGCCGCCGTCAACTGCGCGGCATGCTGGAGGACTACGCCCGTGACCGCGGGCTCGTCCCGGCGGGTGCCGGTGAGTCGGACGATCGGAAAGGCTCGGGCTCATGAGCTGCGGAGAGCCGCATGAGACGGATTGCTCAGAGGTCCTTGACCACCTCTACGAGTTTCTCGACCGGGAGATGCCCGACAGCGACTGCACCAAGTTCGAGGCGCACTTCGGTGAGTGCTCCCCCTGCCTGGAGAAGTACGGGTTGGAGCAGGCCGTGAAGAAGCTGGTCAAGCGCTGCTGCGGTCAGGACGACGTGCCGGCCGACCTGCGCTCCAAGGTGATGGGGCGGATCGACCTGATCCGCTCCGGCCAGGCGGTGCCCGAGCAGGACGTGACGGTCTCCGACACCGGTCTGCCGGCCGCCGCCAAGGACTGACGCATCACCCGAACGTGCTAATCGCGGCCGTCGGCACTCAGCCGGGACGCCCAACTCGCTAGCCTGGCGCCTCCATTGGCGATGCTGGGGGGCGGGCGGAACGGGTGAGAGCCACACGCGGCGCGGCGCGGGCGTACATCCTGGCCGTCGCGCTCTGCGCGGGTCTGTGCGTACTGCCCGCGCTGCGTCCCGGCGCGGGCACCCCGTGGACCACCCTCGCACTGCTCAGCGGGCTCTATCTGGCCTGTGAACTTCCCGGCCGCTCCCCCTTCTTCCGCGGCTCCGTGCCGGTCAGTGCCGGATCGTTCTTTCCGCTGCTGCTCGCCGCCGCCTTCCTGCTGCCGCCGTCCGCCGCGGCACTGGTCGCGATACCCGGCTCACTCGTCGGCCGGGTGGAGAAACCCCCGGCCGCCGCCCGCCGCGTCTGGCGGGCGGCACAGCTGGTCCTCGCCGTCTGGGTGGCCTCCCGCGTCCACGTCCTGCTCGGCGGTCCCGCCGCGCTCGGCGGCTCCGGACCAGGCCGGCTGCCCGACCTCCCGTACGCGGCTCTGCCCGCATGCGCCGCCGCACTGGCCTTCAGCCTCGTGCTGACCGCGCTGGACGGCTCGATCCTGGCCGCCGCCGAGCAGCTGCCCGTCCGGCGCGCCTGGAGCGGGCTGCTGCCGCGCTCGCTCGGCCCGCACCTCGTGCACGGCCTCGCCGGACTGATGATGGCGGTCCTGTGGAACAGCTCGTACGGGCCGCTGGCCGCGCTCTTCGTCCTGCTGCCGATGTACATCTCCTGCTGGGTCTTCGCCCAGTACCACCGCGAGCACGCCGCGCATCGCGCCACGATCAGGGCCCTGGTGCAGGCCGTCGACATCAAGGACACCTACACCCGGGGCCACAGCGAGCGGGTGGGGCGCGCCTCCGTGCTGATCGCGGATGAGCTGGGCATGGCGCGGGACCGCGTCGAAGTGCTCCGGTTCGCCGGCATCCTGCACGACGTCGGCAAGCTCGGCGTGCCGACCCGGGTGCTGCGCAAGGACGGGCCGCTGACACCGGAGGAACGGCGGGTGATCGAGCTGCACCCGGAGTACGGGCACGAGATCGTCCGGGGCATCGGCTTCCTCGGTGAGGCGCGGGCCGCGATCCTGCACCACCACGAACGGCTCGACGGCAGCGGCTACCCGTACGGGCTGGCCGGCCGCGAGATCCCCGAGTTCGCCCGCGTGGTCGCCGTCGCCGACGCCTTCGACGCGATGACCTCGACCCGGTCCTACCGGCCGGGGCGGCCGGTGCCGCTCGCCGTGGAGGAGCTCAAGCGGTGTGCCGGCACCCAGTTCGATCCGCAGATGGTACGGGCGCTGGCGCGCGGCCTGGAGCGGCACGGGTGGTCGGGGGCGGCGTCGGCGGTGACGGCGGACGAGGTGCGGGTGCCGGTGTCGCGGGACGGTGGAGCGGGTGCCGGGCCCGGCCGGGGGCCGGTGCGTCCTCAATCGCCGGACGGGCTTGATTTTGGCGCTCCGCCGCCGTCGTCGGGCGGCGGGCTCGGTTCCGGTGTGCCGCCCCCGCCCTCCCGGCTGTCCGAGCGGTGAGCGCCACCCCGGTCGTGCGCGGCGCCGCCCTCGCGCTCACCGCCGCCGCGCTCGGGCACACCCTCTGGCTCGGGGTCCACGACCCCGGCCACGCCCTCGCCTTCGGAGTGCTCATCACGATCGGCGAGCTGGCCCGCTGGGGCGCCCTCCCCGGGGAACGGGAGCCCGCACCGCTCGGCGCCGCCGGGGCACTCGCGTACGCCCTGCTCGGCCGCAGCGGCGGGGAGCCCACCGGCCAGGGCGTGCTCCAGGTGATCGCCGTGCTCGTCGCGGCCCAGCTCGTCGCCTCCGTGCCCCATGTCGCACGCGGCAGCGGGCCCGGCCCGGACCAGCTGGCCCGCCGCATCCTGACCGTCGCCTTCGCGGCCGTGTGCTTCCAGCCGCTCTACAACTCCGGCCGGTCCGAGAGCTGGTTCGGCGACGGGCCGTACTACGCGGCGTTCCTGCTCCTGCTGCTCGGCCTCACCGCGCTGTGCGACGCCGTCCTGGGCGCCCTGCTGCTGCGGGCCGGCACCCCTGTCCCGTACGGCCCGCTGCTCCGCGAGGAGCTGCGGGCCCTGACCGGCATCGGATCGGCGGTCTGCGCGACGGGCGCGGTGATGGCGCTCGGGGTCGCCGCGGCCGGGCTGTGGGCGCTGCCCGTGCTGTGCGTACCGCTGCTGCTCACCCAGGTGTCGTTCCGCCGCTTCGTCGCCGTGCGCACCACCTACCGGCAGACCATCGCCTCGCTCGCCCGTTCCACCGAGATCGCCGGATACACCCCGCACGGCCACGCCCGCCGGGTGGCGGAGCTCTGCACGGCCGTCGGCCGTGAGCTGGGGCTCTCCGGGCCCGAGCTCACGGTCCTGGAGTACGCGGCCCTGATGCACGACATCGGCCAGCTCTCGCTCGTCGACCCGGTCAGGGAGGGGGCCACCGCCACACTGCCCGCCGCCGAGCAGCGCCGGATCGCCCTGCTCGGCGGGGCCGTGGTCCGCCAGACCGGGGTCGACGCGAAGGTCGCCGTCGTGGTGGAACGGCAGGCGGACCCCTACCGCGAGCAGCCGCTGTCCGCCAGGATCGTCAGGGCGGTCAACGCATACGACGACCTGTGCGGGGAAAGTATCGGCGGGCCGCTCGGCGCGCTGGAACAGCTCAGGCTCGGGACCGGCCACGACTACCAGCCGCAGGTGGTGGAATCGCTCGCCCGGGTTCTGGCCAGGGGCGGTCTGACCCCCGTCCCACCTGGGTAACCCATGGGTAATGAGCGGGCGTCCGGCCGGGCATGGTTGGATGCGAAGGAGAGCGAAAAACGAGGGTGTCCAGTGGGGACAGGCGGGAATCGTGAGGATCTTCGGGAAGGTACGGCATCGGCCCTCCGCCTCTTGGCGGCAGGCCACGGACCGCGCGTTCACGCTGATCGGCGACGGCCGGTACGAGGACGCGGGCGCATTGCTGACGCGTGCGGCGGACCTGGAGCCCTGGCTCTCCGAGTCATGGTTCAACCTGGCGCTGCTGCACAAGTTCCGGCATGACTGGGAGCAGGCGCGGGCCGCCGGCCTGCGGGCCGTCGCGCTGCTCGACAAGGAGTCCGGCGCCCCCGACTGGTGGAACGTCGGGATCGCCGCCACCGCGCTGCAGGACTGGCCGCTGGCGCGCCGGGCCTGGCAGGCGTACGGGCTGAAGGTGCCCGGCGGCGGGCAGCAGACCCCGGCCTCCAACAGCGAGCCGGTCGGCATGGAGCTGGGCAGCGCGGCCGTACGGCTGTCGCCCGAGGGCGAGGCCGAGGTCGTGTGGGGCCGCCGGCTGGACCCGGCGCGGATGGAAGTGCTGTCGATCCCGCTGCCGTCCTCCGGGCGGCGCTGGGGCGAGGTCGTGCTGCACGACGGGGTGCCGAACGGCGAGCGGATCACCGCGGCCGGGCCCTCGTACCCCGTCTTCGACGAGATCGAGCTGTGGGCGCCGTCTCCCGTGCCGACCTGGGTGGTGCTTCTCGAAGCCGCCACCGAGGCGGACCGGGACGCCCTGGAGCAGCTGGCGTCGGATGCCGGTTTCGCCGCCGAGGACTGGTCCTCGTCCGTGCGGCTGCTCTGCCGGGCCTGCTCGGAGAGCCGGATGGAGAGCGACGAGGGCGACGGCGAGCACCTCGACCCGCACGATCACAGTGAGCCGGGCCACCCCGGACCGCTGGGGCACCGCACCGCCGGTGAGCTGTGGGTGCCGGAGCGTGAGTGCGGACTGGCGGCGCCCGCCGGGCTGGTGCGCGGCCTGCTGGACGGCTGGGTGGCGGACAGCCCGGACAGCCGTGAATGGCGGGATCTCGAAGAAGTCTGCTGACCTGTGCCCTTACGACCTGGTGCACGATAGGGGGCGGATCAGGTCGTTAGGCTGTACGCGCACCGATTCCGGTGCTCGGGCGCCCGGGTTCTCGCGAACGGCGGACCCCGGGTTTCACGTTGTGAGGAAGGCGTACGGCGGACATGGCGCAGCAGGAGACGGACGAGCAGATCAGCGTCGACGACGAGGGTTTCCTCGTCGACACCGAGGACTGTGAGGCGCGTGAGGCGGCATACCGCGAGCGCGGCACCTCGCACCCGATCACGGTCGTGGGCAACCCTGTCCTGCACAAGGAGTGCAAGGACGTCACGGCGTTCGACGACAAGCTGGCCACGCTGATCGACGACATGTTCGCCAGCCAGCGGACGGCGGAGGGCGTGGGCCTGGCCGCCAACCAGATCGGGGTGGACCTCAAGGTCTTCGTCTACGACTGCCCGGACGACGACGGGGTGCGGCACACCGGCGTCATCTGCAACCCGGTGCTCGACGAGCTGCCGCCCGAGGAGCGCGTCCTGGACGACGCCAACGAGGGCTGTCTCTCGGTCCCGACGGCGTACGCCTCGCTGGCCCGCCCGGACTACGCGGTGGTGCGCGGACAGGACGCGAAGGGCAACCCGGTCAGGGTGCGGGGCAACGGCTACTTCGCCCGCTGCCTCCAGCACGAGACGGACCACCTGTACGGCTACCTGTACATCGACCGGCTCTCCAAGCGCGACCGCAAGGACGCGCTCCGGCAGATGGAGGAGAACACCCCGCGCTACGAGATCGTGCCCAACGGCTGAACCGGCTGAGCGCGCGGCCGCGCGGGGGCCCTGCACCGGTACGCCGGGCAGGGCCCCCGCCGCGTCGCCCGGACGTCAACCAACCTTCTCCTGTGGATAGTTGACGCGCGTCGACTCGTCCGACAGTCTCTCTGTCCACACCTTCGTCGTGATAGGGAGCCCCCCATGCTCAGACGTTCAGCGAGACTTCTGCTCGGCCTTGTCATGACCATGGCTTTCGCGTTGGGCGGGGCCGTCGTCACAGCCGGCACCGCCCAGGCCGACGGCTGCTACACCTGGACCCGCACCCTGTCCTCCGGCGCCACCGGCAACGATGTCGTCCAGCTCCAGATCAGGGTCGCCGGATACCCCGGATACAACTCCGTACTCGCCGTCGACGGCTCCTACGGACCGGCCACCACGGCCGCCGTCAAGCGCTTCCAGGCCGCCTACGGACTGGCCGCCGACGGAGTCGCCGGCCCCGCCACCCAGGCCAAGCTCTACGCACTCCAGGACAACGACTGCACACCCGTCCACTTCACCTACGCCGAGCACAACACCTGCAACAGCACCTGGGCGGGCGGTGCCGTCGCGGCGGGCACCGCGAAAGCCAACGCGCTGAGCACCATGTGGAAGCTGGAGGCGCTGCGCCACGCGCTCGGTGACCACCCCATCCGGATCAACAGCGGCTTCCGCTCCACGCCCTGCAACAGCGCGGTCGGCGGCGCGGCCGGCAGCCGCCATCTGTACGGCGACGCGGCCGACCTGGGCGGACTCCCGCTGTGCACCATCGCCCAGCAGGCCCGTAACCACGGGTTCAACGGGATCCTCGGACCGGGCTACCCGGACCACGGCGACCACATCCACGTGAACCAGGGGCCGAGCCACTTCTGGTCGGCGCCCAACTGCGGTATCTGACCTCCGGCACACCTGTGGGGCCCGCCGCACCGGCGGGCCCCACAGGTATGCGTCAGGCGGACCTCGCCGTCAGGCGCGTCCCGCCCGTCGTCTGCACCGCGGCGCCGTCCGCGGCCCGCTCCGTCAGCCGCAGCTGCGAGACGGCGTTGCGCAGGACCAGCGCACCGGCCCCGGCGTCCAGCTGCCAGCGCTGGGTGCGCGCGCCCGCCGCGCAGGTGCCGAGCGACAGCTCGGCCCCCACCTCCAGCGGGGCGCCCAGGTACTTCTTCCCGCGCACCACGTCCAGGCACTGGCCGCTGGAGGCCGAGCGGACCGTGTAGTACCCGTCGTCGGTCGCCGTCAGCGTCCAGCCGTCCGCCGCGCCACGGGTCAGGGACACCCCGGAGTCCGCGCCGGGCGCGAGCGACTTCGCGCCGGCGTCAAGCCGGTACGTGCCGTCGGCGAGCGGGGTGCGGTCGGTGTTCTCCCAGCCGGGCGCGTGACCGATCCGCCGGGCCAGGGCCTCGAAACCGGCGTACGTCTCACTGGGCTTCGGGCCGCCCCAGGTGGCCTGCGCGATGAAGCGCAGCGGCATGAAGACCTCCGCCTCGACCTCGTTCTCGGTCTCGGCCGCCGCGCTGTCCGGCCAGAGGCTGATCTTCGCGCCGGTCAGGTTCGCCGCCGTGGCGGGCAGCGTCTGGCCCTCGAAGCTCAGGGGCGTCCAGTCGCTCTCGTACAGCTTCCGGGTGTCCATCGTGAAGCCGCCGCGCACCAGGTAGAGGGAGTACGCGGAGTTCATCACCGGACGGCCCTCGGCCAGCAGCTCGGACGGCTGCTGGATGGCACCGCCGCCCAGCCAGTGCTCCACGGCGATGTCGCGGTCCAGCGGCACGATGCCGTTGTGGCCGACCAGTCCGTCGTTCCAGATCCGCAGCGACCGGCCGCCGGCCTTCACATGCTCGTTGACCTGGTTGATGAAGTCGACAAAGAGATCGTCCGGGGTGGCCGAGGCGCCGAACCTCGCGGTCGCGGCGGTCTGCAGCTGCGGGTAGTCCGGATACGAGGAGCCGATCATGTACTCGTCGGCGCCCATGTGCCAGGTAGGGGTGTCCCACACCTTCAGGGCCTCGTCCACCAGGGACGTGTAGTACGTCAGTGCCTCGGGCCGCGAGATGTCCAGCCGGGGCGGCGAGGCGACGCCGTCCTTGTCCTTGAGCTGGAGCTCCGGGTGGTTCTCCAGGTAGGTGTCCATGTGGCCGGGGGAGTTGATCTCCGGCACCAGGTCGATGTGGTACTTCTTCGCCATCGCGACCAGGGTGCGGATCTGCGGCTTGGTGTAGTAGCCCCAGAACGCCGACTCCGGGTCGGTGTCGCTCCTGACCTTCGCCTCGATCCAGAGCTGGTTGAGCTTCTGGGAGGCCATGTCCTTCATCAGCCGCTCGAACCAGGGGAGCGAGACGTTGATGTAGCAGGCGCAGACCCCGACCCCGCGCTCGCGGTACGCGGGCACATCGGTCGCCGAACCCCGTGCCGCGCGGCCGTCGTCGTTCAGCAGCTGGAGGACGGTGCGCGAACCGTAGAACACCCCCGTGGAGGTCGCGGCGGTGACCGTGACCCGGTCGCCGACATCGAGCCGGTAGCCCTCCGCGCCCAACGACCCCTTCAGGGAGGCGTCCTGGCGCAGCACGATGTCCCCGGACCGGGCCGCGGACCGGCCCCGCGACACCAAGGGGTGCCCGTTCAGCTCGCCCGCGAACCTCTTCGCGTCGGCGGCGGTGCGCTGCTCCCGTACCCCGTCCAGCACGATCCTGGCCCGGTCGGTGAGGGTGAACTCCCCCTCGCCGGGCTGCCACTGCCGCAGCGAGGGCAGCACCTCGGGCGGGGGCGCCGCCGCGGGTGCGTCCACGGCCGAGGCGCTCTGCCAGGGCAGCAGAGTGGCGGCGAGTGCGGCCACCACGGCCCCGATGGTCCTTCGTCTTGCCGTCCGGATGTCCATCCGTCAGACCCTGGCCCCCTCGCCGGGGCCCGGTCCATGGACAGGTGAGGGAAACGGTTGGACGAATGATCGGAGGTCACCTCGGATGAGGATCAGGCCACTTCGGTCACGGCGGAGGGGCCGCGGAAGGTCCGCCGGTACGCGTGTGGCGTGGTGTCCAACGAGCGTACGAACTGATGGCGCAGCGCGGCGGCGTTGCCGAAGCCGGTCTGCCCGGCGATCGTGTCCATCGTTTCATCCGATGTCTCCAGGAGGTGCTGTGCCAGCAGCACCCGTTGACGCAGCAGCCAGCGGTAGGGCGTGGTGCCCGTCTCCTGCTGGAAGCGCCGGGCGTAGGTGCGGGGCGACATGTGCGCCTGGGCGGCGAGCTGTTCTACGGTCACCTCCCGGTCGAGGTGCCGCTCCATCCAGGCGAGGGTGTCGCCGACCGTGTCGCAGCGGTCGCGGGGCAGTGGCCGCTGGATGTACTGCGCCTGCCCGCCGTCGCGGTGCGGCGGCACCACCATGCGGCGGGCGATGGTGTTGGCGGCGGCGGGGCCGTAGGCCTGGCGGACCAGGTGCAGACAGGCGTCGATCCCCGCGGCCGTGCCCGCCGAGGTGATGACGGAGCCCTCGTCCACGTACAGCACGTCCGGCTCGACGGCCGCCAGCGGGAAGCGGCGGGCCAGGTCGTCGGCGTGCCGCCAGTGCGTGGTGCAGCGGCGGCCGTCCAGCAGTCCGGCCGCGCCCAGCACGTACGCCCCCGAGCAGACGCTCAGGACCCGGGCGCCGCGCTCCACGGCCCGGCGCAGGGCGTCCAGGACCTCCCGCGGGTACTCCCGCTCCGCGAAGTGGCCGCCGGCCGGTACGGCGATGAGGTCGGCCTCCTCCAGGCGGTCGAGCCCGTACGGGGTGCTGATGGTGAACCCGGCGTGGGTCCGCAGCGCGGGGCCCTCGGCGGAGACCACGGCGAAGTCGTGCACCGGGAGGCCCTCCTCGCTGCGGTCGAGCCCGAACACCTCGCAGATCACGCCGAGTTCGAAGGGGTTGACCTCGTCGAGGAGCAGGGCGGCGACATTCTTCAGCATGGCCCCAGTGTGGCAGTAATTCGATGTCTTATGACAGTCCTGCCACTGACGGATTCCGCCCGGCCGGACGACAGTAGAGGCATGAACACATTCCTGAACCTCCTGGGCATAACCGCCGTTATCGCTCTCGTCCTGCTCCCGGCGCTGATCGGGATCGCCCGCGAACTCCGCATCGAGCGCGCGCTCCGGGAGGCGGAACGGGGCCGGAGAGCCGCACCACCGCAAACGGCGGACGCCGCGCGGCCGGTGAAGGCCGCACGGCGTCCGTACGTCAGGAGCTGGGCGAGGGTCTAGAACTCGTCGTCGAAGCCGACCGTGCCCTCGACCGCCACCTGGTACGCGGAGGGGCGGCGCTCGAAGAAGTTCGTCAGCTCCTGGACGCCCTGGAGCTCCATGAACGAGAACGGGTTCTGCGATCCGTACACCGCGGGGAAACCCAGCCGGGCGAGCCGCTGGTCGGCGACGCACTCCAGGTACTCGCGCATGGACTCGGTGTTCATGCCCGGCAGTCCCTCGCCGCACAGGTCGCGGCCGAACTGGAGCTCCGCCTCGACGGCCTCCTTCAGCATGTCGGTGACCTGCTGCTGGAGGGCGTCGTCGAAGAGCTCCGGCTCCTCCTTGCGGACGGTGTCCACGACCTCGAACGCGAAGCTCATGTGCATGGTCTCGTCACGGAAGACCCAGTTCGTCCCCGTGGCGAGGCCGTGCAGCAGGCCGCGCGAGCGGAACCAGTAGACGTACGCGAACGCGCCGTAGAAGAACAGCCCCTCGATGCACGCCGCGAAGCAGATCAGGTTCAGCAGGAAACGGCGGCGGTCGGCCTCCGTCTCCAGCTGGTCCATCTTCTCGACGGAGTCCATCCACCGGAAGCAGAACTGCGCCTTCTCGCGGATGGAGGGGATCTCCTCGACCGCGTCGAACGCGGCCGCCCGGTCGTCCGGGTCGGGCAGATAGGTGTCGAGCAGCGTCAGATAGAACTGGACGTGCACGGCCTCCTCGAAGAGCTGCCGCGACAGGTACAGCCGCGCCTCGGGGGAGTTGATGTGCTTGTACAGCGTCAGCACGAGGTTGTTGGAGACGATCGAGTCACCGGTCGCGAAGAACGCGACGAGCCGCCCGATCATGTGCTGCTCGCCCGGCGACAGCTTGGCGAGGTCGGAGACGTCGGAGTGGAGGTCGACCTCCTCCACCGTCCAGGTGTTCTTGATCGCGTCCCGGTAGCGCTCGTAGAAGTCCGGGTAGCGCATGGGCCGCAGGGTCAGTTCGAAGCCCGGGTCGAGCAGGTTCTTCTTCTCGGATGTGCTCATTACTGGCAGGCCTCGCAGGACTCGGGGTTTTCGAGGGAGCAGGCGATCGCGTCCGCGTCGGGCGCGGCCGCCTGCTGTACGGGAATGGGGGCGGCGGCCGCGGCCTGGCCGGACGCCGCACGGGCGATCCGGGTCGCCGGGCGCGAGCGCAGGTAGTACGTCGTCTTCAGCCCCTGCTTCCAGGCGTACGCGTACATCGAGGAGAGCTTGCCGATCGTCGGCGTCTCCAGGAACAGGTTCAGCGACTGGCTCTGGTCGAGGAAGGGCGTACGGGCCGCCGCCATGTCGATCAGTCCGCGCTGCGGGATCTCCCACGCCGTGCGGTACAGCGCCCGCACGTCCTCGGGGATCCACGCGAAGCCCTGCACCGAGCCGCTCGCCTCGCGCAGCGCCTCACGGGTCCGCGCGTCCCACACGCCGAGCCTCTTCAACTCGTCCACCAGGTACGCGTTGACCTGGAGGAACTCACCGCTGAGCGTCTCGCGCTTGAAGAGGTTGGAGACCTGCGGCTCGATGCACTCGTACACGCCCGCGATCGAGGCGATCGTCGCCGTCGGCGCGATGGCGAGCAGCAGCGAGTTGCGCATCCCGGTCTTCGCGACCCGGGCGCGCAGCGCGTCCCAGCGCTCCGGCCAGTTCAGCTCGGTGTCGTAGTGGTCCGGGTGCAGCACACCGCGGGCGGTCCGCGTCTCGGACCAGGCGGGCAGCGGGCCCGACCGCTCGGCCAGCGCGCAGGAGGCCTCGTACGCGGCGAGCATGATCCGCTCGGAGATCTTCGTCGACAGGGCCCGTGCCTCGGAGGAGTCGAACGGCAGGCGCAGCTGGAAGAAGACGTCCTGGAGACCCATCGCGCCCAGGCCCACCGGCCGCCAGCGGGCGTTGGAGCGGCCCGCCTGCTCGGTCGGGTAGAAGTTGATGTCGACGACCCGGTCGAGGAAGGTCACCGCGGTACGGACGGTGGCGTCCAGACGCTCCCAGTCGATGGTGCCGTCGGCGACGAACGCGCCGAGGTTGACCGAACCCAGGTTGCAGACGGCCGTCTCGCCGTCGTCGGTGACTTCGAGGATCTCCGTGCACAGGTTCGACGAGTGCACGACGCGGCCGGGCTCGGCGGTCTGGTTCGCGGTCCGGTTGGAGGCGTCCTTGAACGTCATCCAGCCCTGGCCGGTCTGCGCGAGCGTCCGCATCATCCGGCCGTACAGTTCACGGGCCGGCATCGTCTTGCGGGCCAGGCCCCTGGCCTCGGCCGCCCGGTACGCGGCGTCGAACGCGTCGCCCCACAGGTCGACCAGCTCGGGCACGTCGGCCGGGGAGAACAGTGACCAGGTGCCGTCCGCGTCGACCCGGCGCATGAACTCGTCCGGGATCCAGTGCGCCAGGTTGAGGTTGTGCGTGCGCCGCTGGTCCTCACCCGTGTTGTCGCGCAGCTCCAGGAACTCCTCGATGTCCGCGTGCCAGGTCTCCAGGTAGACCGCGGCGGCGCCCTTGCGCCGGCCACCCTGGTTCACCGCGGCGACGGAGGCGTCGAGCGTCTTCAGGAACGGGACGATGCCGTTGGAGTGCCCGTTGGTGCCCCGGATCAGCGAACCGCGGGCGCGGATACGGGAGTACGAGAGGCCGATGCCGCCCGCGTGCTTCGACAGCCGCGCCACCTGGTGGTAGCGGTCGTAGATCGAGTCCAGCTCGTCCAGCGGCGAGTCCAGCAGGTAGCAGGAGGACATCTGCGGGTGCCGGGTGCCGGAGTTGAAGAGCGTGGGGGAGGAGGGCAGGTAGTCCAGCCGGCTCATCAGCCGGTACAGCGCGGCGACCTCGTCCAGGGCGCGCTCGGAGTTGTCCTCCGCGAGCCCGGCGGCGACGCGGAGCATGAAGTGCTGCGGGGTCTCGATGACCTGGCGGGTCAGCGGGTGGCGCAGCAGATAGCGGCTGTGCAGGGTGCGCAGCCCGAAGTAGCCGAAGCGGTCGTCGGCGCCGTCGTCGAGGGCCTGTCCGACCAGCGCGTCGAGGGCGGCCGCGTGGAGGGTCACGAACTCGGCGGTGCGGTCCGCGATCAGGCCCTCGCGGTGTCCGACGGCGACCGACGCGGAGAAGGACGTCGCGCCCTGGCCGGCCGCCTCGTCCGCGATGGAGCGGGTGAGGAGGCGGGCGGCGAGCCGGGAGTAGGCGGGGTCCTCGGAGATCAGGCCCGCGGCGGCCTCGGTGGCCAGCGAGCGCAGCTCGGCCTCGTCCGACCGGGCGTTGCGGCCGCGCAGTGCGGCGCCGGCGACGCGTCCGGGGTCGGTGTCGGGCAGATCCGCGGTGAGGCCGGTGAGGGTTCGCAGCAACGCGGTTCCCGGTCCGTCCTTCGCGGGTGCCGCGGACAGGTCCGTCCCGGACTCGGCTGCTTCGGACTCGGCCGCTGAAACCGGATCGGCTGGCGCGATGGTCACGTGGTGCTCTCCCTCGCTCGGCTCTGGGCCGGCGGGGGATCGGGGGCAGCCGGGCGGAGCCGGACCCTGGGCAGGGCAGCACTCCGCGCGGCGTCCACCGGCCCATCCACGAGGCCCGGACGTCTGGGCATCCGGATCGGTCGAGCCGGATGCGCTGTCGGCAGGTCCTCGGACTCACGGGTGCGCAAAAGCGCACCGAACATACCGTTGCGGGACAGTTCCGGATTCGCACCGGATTTCCCTGCGGCGACAGCGAGCACGAGCATACATGTGGGGGCAGTCGGATGCGGCAGCCCCCACATGTTGTGTCGTGCAACTCAACAGCGCGGCTTCATGGCGTCGGCCGGAGGTCCAGGCGGTAGGTCAGCAGCGACAGCCCCTCGATGGGATACCAGTCCCTTTCGGGGGTCCGTACGAAGCCGAGGCGCCCGTAGATCCTATGGGCGCCGTACATGGCCGACTGCGTCGACAGGGTGATCCCCGTGACCCCCGCGGTGGCCCGTGCGCGGTCGATACAGGCCCGGACGAGCGCCTCGCCCGCCCCGGCCCCACGAGCCTCGCGAGAGACCGCGAGCATCCGGAACTCGGCCTCGTCGGCGGCCGCGATGTCCGCCCACCGATTCCCCGGCGGGGCGTACGTCACGCCGCCCAGCACCCGCCCCCGTGCGTCCGCCGCGACGAGCACCTCGGCCTCGGCGGCCCGCCGGGCGACGTCCCGCAGCTGCGTCAGATACGGATCGTCGGCGCCGAAGTCCAGCAGCCCGTCCCCGAGATAGGCCTCGGCGGTGATCTCGCCGAGGACCGGGTACTCGGCGGGCACGACCGGCCTGATGGTGATGTCCATGCCCGGAAGTGTGCCGCACTCCGCACGCCCGTTCGCGGGAATTCCCGGGCACGCCGGGCCACCCGCGCCCGGCACGCGAACGGGCCGCCGCACCCCGGAGCGGGGGAGCGGCGGCCCGTGAAGCGGTGGGTCAGTGACCGCCCGGCGCCCCGGCCGTGGCCGGCGGGAGCTGGGCCTTCACGCCCGGGTCGCCCGCGTCCGCGGTGTAGTCGCCGGGCGAGGTCTCGTCGACCCCGGCAGGCGCCTTCACGGCGTTCAGGACGAAGGTGAGGACGACGGTGACCACGATGTTCAGCACGAACGCCGTCAGGCCGATGTAGCCGATCTCGCCGAGGCCCGGGATCTCCTTGGAGGACCCGCCGAAGTGGGCCTGGGTCGGGCTGGCGACCCCGTACGCGGCGGCCGTCCCGTAGACCATGCCGACCGCCCAGCCGGCGAGCAGCGCCCAGCGGTGGAACCACCGGGTGAACAGGCCGCCGACCAGGGCCGGCATCGTCTGGAGGATCCAGATCCCGCCGAGCAGCTGGAAGTTGATCGCGACCGTCTTGTCCATGGTGAGGACGAAGGCGAGCGCGCCGACCTTCACCAGCAGCGAGACCGTCTTGGAGACCTTGGTCTCCTGGGCGGGTGTCGCGTCGGGCTTCAGGAAGTCCTTGTAGATGTTCCGGGTGAACAGGTTCGCCGCCGCGATCGACATGATCGCCGCGGGCACCAGCGCGCCGATGCCGATGGCGGCGAACGCCACGCCCGCGAACCAGTCGGGGAACATGTTCTCGAAGAGCTGCGGGATCGCCAGCTGGCCGTTGTCCACCTTGACCCCGGCGGCGATCGCCATGAAGCCGAGCAGCGCGAGCAGCCCCAGCATCAACGAGTACAGCGGCAGGATCGTGGTGTTGCGGCGGATCACGTTGCGGCTGCGGCTGGAGAGCGTCGCCGTGATGGAGTGCGGATACATGAAGAGCGCCAGCGCCGAGCCCAGCGCCAGCGTGGCGTAACCCCACTGCCCCGACCTGGCGGGTGCGAGCGCACCGGTCGGCTTGCCGCCCGGCGGGCCCGCGAACTTCTCCTGCGCGGAGGCGAAGATGTCGTGGAAGCCGCCGAGCTTGATCGGGATGTAGATGATCGCCACGAGGATGACCAGATAGATCAGCCCGTCCTTGACGAACGCGATCAGCGCGGGCGCGCGCAGGCCCGAGGAGTACGTGTACGCGGCGAGTACCGCGAACGCGATCAGCAGCGGCAGGTCCTTGACGAACCAGCTGGTGTTCTCGCCGCCGCCGACGCCCATCACGTCCAGCACCGCCTGGATGCCGACGAGCTGGAGCGCGATGTACGGCATGGTGGCGAGGATGCCGGTGACGGCGACGGCGAGGGAGAGCCCCTTGGAGCCGAAGCGGCCGCGGACGAAGTCCGAGGTGGTGACGTAGCCGTGCTTGTGCGAGACCGACCACAGGCGCGGCAGGAAGGTGAAGATCAGCGGGTACACCAGGATGGTGTAGGGCACCGCGAAGAAGCCGGCCGCGCCGGCCGCGTAGATCGCCGCCGGCACGGCGACGAAGGTGTACGCGGTGTAGAGGTCGCCGCCGAGCAGGAACCAGGTGACCCAGGTGCCGAACGACCGTCCGCCCAGGCCCCATTCGTCGAGGCTGGCCTCGTTCTCGGCCTTGCGCCAGCGGGCCGCCATGAAGCCGACGACCGTCACGGCCAGGAAGAAGAAGATGAAGACGCCGAGCGCGACGCCGTTCACGCCGTCCTTCATGCCGACGCACCCCCCTTGCGGGCGCGCTGGTCACGCTGCCACAGCTTGTACGCGGTCATCGTGAGTGCGGTCGAGATCAGCACCCAGAGCATCTGGTACCAGTAGAAGAACGGGATGCCGATGAAGGCCGGGTCGATCTTGGCGTACGAACTCACCCAGAGCATCGCCACGAACGGCGCGATGAGGCAGAGGGCGATGACCACCCGCACGGGTGTGACGGTGGGTGGCGTTCCTCCTGGGTCCGCTGGCTTTCCTTCTGGGTCTGCTGGCATGGCGGCGACTCCGTCCCCTCGCTGATCACCTGTTGTAACGCGCAGGGAAATCTAAGTGAGCGTCCGTGCCAGCGTCACCCCCTGTCCGCATTGCGGTCCGGCAACGGTCTTCCGGGCGGGGGAGGTTCGCCCAAATGGCCCTGAGCGCCGGAGAGTTGGTTCAGACCAATGGCGGTACGAAGGGGCTGTCCGGGGAGTGGAAAACCCCCGTGGAAGCGCTTCCACGGGGGCTGTTGGGGTTGCTGCGCCGGGGCGGCGCCCGCTCAGTCCAGTGGACGCTTCAGGCGGGCCACGAACTTGTAGCGGTCGCCGCGGTAGACCGAGCGGACCCACTCGACCGGCTCGCCCTGTTCGTCCAGTGAGTGCCGGGACAGCATCAGCATCGGCAGGCCCACGTCCGTACCGAGCAGCCCGGCCTCGCTCGGGGTGGCGAGGGAGGTCTCGATGGTCTCCTCGGCCTCGGCCAGCCGCACGTCGTACACCTCGGCCAGGGCCGTGTAGAGAGAGGTGTACTTCACCAGCGAGCGCCGCAGTGCGGGGAAGCGTTTGGCTGAAAGGTGAGTGGTCTCGATCGCCATCGGCTCACCGCTCGCCAGCCGCAGCCGCTCGATGCGCAGTACGCGGCCGCCGGTGGTGATGTCGAGGAGCCCGGCGAGCGTGTCGTCGGCCGTGACGTACCCGATGTCCAGTAGCTGGGACGTCGGTTCCAGTCCCTGGGCGCGCATGTCCTCGGTGTACGAGGTGAGTTGCAGGGCCTGGGAGACCTTCGGCTTGGCGACGAAGGTGCCCTTCCCCTGGATGCGCTCCAGCCGGCCCTCGACGACCAGTTCCTGGAGCGCCTGGCGCACGGTGGTGCGCGAGGTGTCGAACTCGGCGGCCAGGGTCCGCTCCGGGGGCACGGGGGTGCCTGGCGGCATCGTGTCCGTCATGTCGAGGAGATGTCGCTTCAGCCGGTAGTACTTAGGTACGCGCGCGGTGCGCGTACCCGCGCCCGCGCTCGTCCCGTTCTCCGTACTGCCCCCGTCGGCACCCATGGCCCGCCTTCCCGACTGCTGCGTTGCTGCCGTCACCGGCTCCTCCGTCTGTCGCGGCTCACATGGTGGCACGGTCCGGTCACGGCTCGTCGCCCTCCCTCAGATGTCGGTCCTATAACGGACGCGAGTGCACTTCTTATACACCCTTGACACCCCTAAAGGTCTAGGCCAAGCTCCCGGTACTGGTCTAAACCATTAAAGACCAGGTTCCAGCCCCAGCAGTACTCGTCGACGTGTTTTGCGCGGTGGGCAGGGGTTGCAGCATCCCTGAGGAGGGTGGCGTGAAGCGCAAGCTCATCGCGGCGATCGGCGTCGCGGGCATGTTGGTTTCGATCGCAGCGTGTGGTTCGGACGACGACAAGACATCGTCGAAGGACCCGAAGGACCGCAACGAATCGCTCACCGTCTGGCTGATGTCGGACGCACAGAGCACGTGGCCTGAACTGGTGAAGGATGTCAATACCCAGTTCAAGACGAAGTACCCCAACGTCAAGGTCAACGTTCAGTACCAGACCTGGGCCGACAAGGCCAAGAAGCTCGACGCCGCCCTGGCCGGCGACAAGTTCCCCGACGTCGTGGAGCTCGGCAACACCGAGACCATGACGTACATCCTCAACGGGGCACTCGGCGAGATCGACCCGAAGAAGTACGAGAACTCGGACACCTGGATCAAGGGTCTGAAGGACACGTGCGCCTTCGAGGGCAAGCAGTACTGCGTTCCCTACTACGCCGGCGCCCGCGTAGCGATCTACAACAAGGACATGTTCAAGGCCGGCACCGGCAAGGACACCCTCCCCGCCACCCAGGACGAACTGACGGCCGCCCTGGACAAGATCGGCGAGAAGTACGGCAAGGACAAGGCGTTCTCGCCGCTGTACCTGCCGGGCCGCTACTGGTACGCCGCGATGTCCTACGTCGCTGCCGAGGGCGGCCAGATAGCCAAGTACGACGAGGGCAAGAAGGAGTGGAAGTCCGCTCTGTCGACCCCGGAGGCCCAGAAGGGCATCACGGACTTCGTCGACCTGGTCAAGAAGTACAACCACGGTGACAAGACGAAGGACGAGGCGGACCACGCCAACGTCATGGCCAACGAGAAGACCGCTCTTCTCTACGGCAACGGCTGGGAGGCCGGCAGCGTCGTCGACTCCAAGTCGAACGGCAACCCGAAGCTGACCGACAAGATCGGCACCGCGGGCATGCCCGGCCCGAACGGCAAGGCGCTCCCCTCCTTCATCGGCGGCTCCGACCTCGCCACCATCTCCAAGTCGAAGATCCAGGACCTCGGCGAGGAGTGGATCTCGATGTTCACCTCCGAGAAGTCGGAGGAGGTCCTCGCCTCGAAGAACATCCTTCCGAACAACACCAAGCAGCTTGAGCCCCTGAAGGACAAGCCGGAGACCGCGGCCATCGCCAACGCCGTGCCGGACGCCTGGTTCACTCCGATCGCCCCGGGCTGGACGGCGATCGAGAAGAAGGAAACCCTCGAGATCATGCTGCTCGACATCATCAAGGGCAAGTCGGTCGAGGAGGCCACCAAGGCGGCCGACGCGGAGATCGACTCGATGATCAACAAGGAGTCCTGAGCCCCGAGCTCACAGATTCCGAGCCGGTGAGGACATGAGCCACCGGTTCACCTGATCGTCTGCGGGGGTGGCGGGCCCGAAAGGGACTGTCACCCCCGCCCTCCGGTACCCGGTCCGAAACGGAAGGCAAGCACAATGAGTGCCGCCGATATGAAAGCAGCCGACCCGCCGGTGTCCGTCCCGCGGGCTCCTGAGGGTGCGGATCCTCAGCTCGCGAAGAACGTGAACCGTAAACCGCGGAAGGCCGGCGCTCTGCTGCCGTACCTCCTCATAGCACCGGCGTTCGTCGCCATCGCCGCAGTCTTCGTCTGGCCCTTCATCAAGACGGTCATCATGTCCTTCCAGGACGTGGGCCGCCGCGAGCTGTGGTCCGGCTCCGCGGCCCCCTGGGTGGGCTTCGACCAGTTCACCAACATCCTCGGGGACAGCGAGTTCTGGGACGTCGTCTGGCGCACCATCATCTTCATGGTGGTCTGCGTCTCCGTCACCATGGTCGCGGGCCTCGGCCTGTCCATGATCATGCAGCGGATGGCCACCTGGGTCCGGCTGCTGCTGACCGCCGCGCTGGTCGCCGCCTGGTCGATGCCGCTGCTGGTCGCCACCTCGATCTTCCGCTGGTTCGCCGACTCCGACTACGGCGTCATCAACATGGTGCTGACCAAATACCTGGGGATCGACGCACAGGGCCACAACTGGTTCCTCGACCCCAAGCAGGGCTTCGTCATCATCGGCGCGGTCGTCGTCTGGGGCGCCATTCCCTTCGTCTCCGTCACCCTGTACGCCGCGCTGACCCAGGTTCCCAAGGAACTCGAAGAGGCCGCGTCGCTCGACGGAGCCGGCACGACAGGCGTCTTCCGCTACGTCACCTGGCCGGTCATCAAGCCCGTGTTCCAGATGGTCGCCACTCTCTCCGTGCTCTGGGACTTCAACGTCTTCGGCCAGATCTTCCTGATGCGCGGCAACAAGCCGGAACCGGAGTACTCGGTTCTCGGTATCTATTCGTTCGAGAAGGCATTCGAGTCCAACTCGTTCAGCCAGGGCGCCGCCATCTCGCTCATCACGGTCCTGCTGCTGTCCGGAGTCGCCGTGTACTACCTGCGCCAGCTGCTCAAGATCGGAGAGGTCGAGTGAGCGCCTCCACCCCCCAGGTCCTTCGCCCGGACCGCAAGAAGCACCGCATCGGCTACAACATCGCGGGCCTCGTCGCCTTCGTGCTGATGGCCTTCCCGGTCTACTGGCTGGTCATCAGCTCCCTGCGGCCGAACGCCGAGATCCGGAGCTACGACCAGACGCTCTGGCCCACGTCGATCACCTTCGACAACTTCTCCCGCGCCATCAACCAGCCGAACTTCGGTACGGCCATCCAGTCCAGCCTGATCGTCTGCGGCGTCGCCGTGCTCGGCGGCATGCTGCTCGCCACGATCGCCGCGTTCGCGATCGGCCGCTTCCGGTTCCGCGGCCGCAAGTTCTTCATGATCGTGCTGCTCGTCGTCCAGCTGCTGCCCCCGACGGCGATGCTGATCCCCATCTACATCCAGCTCAACGACCTCGGCGGGCTGAACGAGTACTGGGGCGTCATCGTCATCTACCTGGTCTCCACGCTGCCGTTCGCGACGTGGATGATCCGCGGTTTCGTGATCAACATTCCGCCGGAGCTGGAGGAGTCGGCCATGGTCGACGGCTGCAGCCGGATGGGCGCCTTCTGGCGGATCACCTTCCCGCTGCTGGCTCCGGGTCTCGCCGCCGCGTCGATCTTCTCGCTGATCACCGCCTGGAACGAGTACCTCCTCGCCTACGTTGTCCTCCAGGACAACGACAAGTACACCCTCAACGTGTGGCTGATGAACTTCACGACCTCGCGGGGCATCGACTACGGCGCGCTGATGGCCGCCTCGACAATGATCGCGATTCCGGTCGTGGCCTTCTTCCTGCTGGTGCAGAAGTACATGGCGACCGGTCTCACCTCCGGTGCCGTGAAGGGATAACGCCACCCATGACCACCCTCGTATCCACCACGGACACCGTCACCCGCGACGCCCTCGCCGTTCTGCAGCCGGGGTTCACGGGCACCACCGCCCCGGACTGGCTGCTGCGCCGGGTCGGCGAAGGCCTCTCCTCCGTCGGCCTGTTCGGCCGCAACATCCAGACGCCCGAGCAGCTTTCCGCGCTCACCGCCCAACTCCGCGCCGAACGCGATGATGTGCTCGTCGCGATCGACGAGGAGGGCGGCGACGTCACCCGGCTGGAGGTGCGGCACGGCTCCTCCTTCCCCGGCAACCTGGCGCTCGGCTCCGTCGACGACGTGGCACTGACCCGCGCCGTCGCCCAGGAGCTGGGCCGCCGGCTCGCCGACTGCGGTGTCAACCTCAACTGGGCGCCGTCCGCGGACGTCAACTCCAATCCCGGCAACCCGGTCATCGGGGTACGGTCCTTCGGCGCCGAACCCCACCTGGTCGCCCGGCACACCGCCGCGTACGTCGAGGGCCTCCAGGCCGCCGGCGTCGCCGCCTGCACCAAGCACTTCCCGGGGCACGGCGACACCGCGGTCGACTCGCACCACGCGCTGCCGCGCATCGACGTGGACCTGGAAACCCTGCACGCCCGTGAACTGGTGCCCTTCCGGGCGGCGATCGCGGCGGGTTCCAAATCGGTGATGAGCGCGCATATCCTGCTTCCCGCGCTCGACCCGCACCGCCCGGCGACGCTGAGCCCGCAGATCCTCACCGGTCTGCTGCGCGAGGAGCTGGGTTACGACGGCCTGATCGTCACCGACGCCGTGGAGATGCAGGCCATCGCCTCGACGTACGGGATCGAGCGCGGCTCGGTCCTCGCGATCGCGGCGGGCGCCGACGCGCTCTGTGTCGGCGGCGGCCTCGACGACGACAGCACGGTGCTCCGGCTGCGCGACGCGCTGGTCGCGGCGGTCCGTGCCGGTGAGCTGCCCGAGGAGCGGCTGGCCGACGCGGCCGCCCGGGTACGGGCCCTCGCGTCCTGGACGCGGCGGGCCAGGGGGGCTGTCCCGGAGCCGGGCGCGGCAGTGCAGGAGGGGACCGCGCCCGGCACCGGGGACAGCACGGGCATCGGCTCCGACATCGGCCTGGTCGCGGCCCGCCGCGCGGTCGTGGTGACCGGCACGGCCGAACCGCTCACCGGGCCGGCGTACGTCGCCGCGCTCACCCCGGTCGCGAACATCGCGGTCGGCGACGAGACCCCCTGGGGCGTCGCCGCCGAACTGACCCGGCTGGCGCCGGGCACCGGGACGGACACGTACGACAGCGAGCACGAGGCGCTCGCGGCCGATGTGCTGCGGGCCGCGGGGGAGCGGCGCATCGTCGCGGTCGTCCGCGACGCGCACCGCCACCCGTGGATGACCGAGGCCCTCGACGCGCTGCTGGCGGCGCGTGCGGACACGATCGTGGTCGAGATGGGCGTCCCCCAGGCCGAGCCCAGGGGCGCCTTCCACATCGCCACCCACGGAGCGGCCAGGGTCTGCGGCCTGGCAGCGGCAGAAACGATCACATCGCCGAAACCAAGCCCGTCCAACGATTGAGCCCAGGCCTTACGCCGGTCGGGCGCGCCAATTCAAGCCCGTCCGGCGACTGAGCCCAGGCCTTACGCCGGTCGGGCCGGCGAATTCAAGCCGGTCCGGCGATTGAGGACAAGACGTCCATCAGGACGCCCCCGCACACATCAAGCCCGTCCGGCGATTGAGGACAGGCCTTACGCCGGTCGGGCCGGCGAATTCAAGCCCGTCCGGCGATTGAGGACAACGCGTCCAGCAGGACGCACCCGCACACAGAAGGGCCGGGACACCCCAGGGTGCCCCGGCCCTTCCGCACGGAAAGCCTAAATACCCTGCCACAGCGGCTTCGCCGCAAACGTGGCGCGGAAGTAGCCCGCCAGCTTCAGCTTCGACGCCGCCGCCTCGTCGACCACGATCGTCGCGTGCGGATGCAGTTGCAGCGCCGACGCGGGCACGACCGAGGCCAGCGGCCCCTCGACCGTCTGCGCCACCGCGTCGGCCTTGCCCTCGCCCGTCGCGAGCAGGACCGCGTGGCGGGACTCCAGGATCGTGCCGATGCCCTGGGTGATCACGTGGTGCGGCACCTGCGCGATGTCGTTGTCGAAGAAGCGCGCGTTGTCGACCCGGGTCTGCTCGGTCAGCGTCTTGATCCGGGTACGGGAGGCGAGCGAGGAGCACGGCTCGTTGAAGCCGATGTGACCGTCGGTGCCGATGCCCAGCAGCTGGAGGTCCACCCCGCCGGCCGCGGCGAGAGCCTCGTCGTAGGCCTCGCAGGCGGCCTGGACGTCCTCGGCGGAGCCGTCGGGGCCCATGAACGAGGCCTCGGACAGCCCGAGCGGCTCGACGACCTCGCGCAGCACCACGGAGCGGTACGACTCCGGATGGCCCGCGGGCAGCCCGACGTACTCGTCGAGCTGGCAGATGCGGACGCGCGAGGCGTCCACGGCACCGGAGCGGACCCGGTCCGCCAGTGCCTGGTAGATGGGCAGCGGGGTCGAGCCGGTGGCAACGCCCAGAAGGGCGTCGGGCTTGCGGCTCAGCAGGGTGCCGATGGCCCCCGCGATCAGTTCGCCGCCTGCCTTGGCGTCCGGGACGATGACAACTTCCACGCGGGGCCTGCCGATCTGGAGTGACTGCATGTGGTATAGACCAATCAAACTCCTAATCTAGCAGACCCCGCGCACGGGGACACGGCCCCGGGTACCCGTCCGGCGAACTGTGAGCGACTCGTCCCGCGATCCCCGCCGGACGCCGTCCGCTGGCGGGCCCGCGGGGGCTCGTGTTCGACTTGGCCGACGCATCGGAACACCCCCGGGAGGCACCAGACATGTCCGCCACGTACCCGGCAGCCGAGGGCGAGCCGCCCGGCCGGATCATGTCCGGCGAGATGGCCGAGCAGCCCGCGATGCTCCGGCGCATCCTCGACGAGGGGGCCCCTGCCATCCGGACGGTGGCGGCCGAGATCGCGGCGCGCAAGCCGCGCTTCGTCCTGCTCACCGCCCGCGGCACATCGGACAACGCCGCGCTCTACGCGAAGTACCTGATCGAGATCAGGCTCGGACTGCCCTGCGGTCTGTCCTCGATGTCCACCACCACCGCGTACGGCGCGAAGCCGGACCTCAAGGACGTCCTGGTCGTCACCGTCAGCCAGTCCGGCGGCTCGCCCGACCTGGTGGCGTCCACCAGGGCCGCGCGGGAGGCCGGCGCGGTGACGCTGGCCGTGACCAACAATCCGGACTCGCCGCTCGCCGCGGTCTCCGAGTACCACATCGACATCCTGGCGGGTCCGGAGAAGGCCCTGCCGGCCACCAAGACGTACACCGCCTCGCTGCTGTCCCTGTACCTGTTCGTGGAGGGGCTGCGCGGCGGCGACGGCGCGGCCGCCACGATCCTGCCGGAGCTCGCCGAGGCGATCCTGGGCCGCGAGGACGAGGTCAGGGCCCTGGCGTCGCGCTACCGCTTTGCCGAGCGCATGGTGATCACCTCGCGCGGCTACGGCTATCCCACGGCCAAGGAAGCCGCCCTGAAGCTGATGGAGACGAGCTATATCCCCGCCCTCTCCTACTCCGGCGCCGACCTGCTGCACGGCCCGCTCGCCATGGTCGACAACATCTCCCCGGTGATCGCCGTGGTCCCCGACGGCCGGGGCGGTGAGGCCCTTCAACCGGTGCTCGACCGGTTGCGCGGACGGGGCGCCGACCTCTTCGTGGTCGGCCCGAGGGCCCAGGTGGAAGCGGCGTCAGCGGGCTTCGTGCTGCCGACGGCAGGGATCGCCGAGGAGGTCCAGCCGATCCTGGAGATCCTGCCGCTGCACATGCTGGCGTACGAGGTGACGATCGCCCGCGGCCAGGACCCGGACGCCCCGCGCGCGCTCGCGAAGGTCACAGAGACGCACTGACCGGGGGGCCGGACGGCCCGGAAGACACCCGCGGGCCGCGGCGCCGGGCCGGGACCCTCAGCCCGACCAGCACCGCAGCCCGGAGTAAGACCGCCCGGAAGCGGTCTGCCCGGCCGGCGGTGTGCGGTGCCCCCGGCCTGGGAGAGGTACCGGCGCAGTCAGGGCAGAGAGCGCGGGTACCTCGTTCCGCTCTCCTGTGCGGGGAGAGCGGAGGCTCTGTCTTCTGCATTGTGGACTAGACCATTCGTCGCTGTCCATCCATGGGGCGCGGTAATTTCCGGCCCTTCTTCCCACACGTGCGGCCGAGGCGTCCGGTTCGGTAACTGTGCGCATCCACAGGTACGCTCGCACGCGTGCCCTCCATGAACGACCTCGTCCGCCAGCACACAGCCCTCAGTGACACCGACCTCGAGTGGCTCCATCTGCTGGTCTCGGAGTGGCAACTGCTCTCCGACCTCTCCTTCGCCGACCTGGTCCTCTGGGTCCCCACCCGCGACGGCACCCGCTATGTGTCCGTCGCCCAGATGCGGCCCAACACCGGCCCCACCTCCTACCAGGACGACATGGTCGGCCATCTGGTGCCGCGCGGCCGCCGTCCGCTGCTGGACGCGGCGCTGGACGAGGGCCGGATCGTGCGCGAGGGCGACCCGGAGTGGCGCGAGGAGGTCCCCGTACGGGTCGAGTCGATCCCCGTACGCCGGGAGGGCCGCGTGCTGGGGGTCATCGCCCGCAACACCAACCTCCTCACCGTGCGCACCCCGTCCCGGCTGGAGCTCACCTACCTCCAGTCCGCCTCCGACCTGGCCCAGATGATCGCCGCCGGATCGTTTCCCTTCCCCGGCCAGCAGGTCGACATGGACGCCTCGCCGCGGGTCGGTGACGGCCTGGTCCGGCTCGACGCCGACGGCGTCGTCCAGTACGCCAGCCCCAACGGCCTCTCCGCGTACCACCGTCTCGGTCTCGCCTCCGACCTGGTCGGACAGCACCTCGGCGGGATCACCGCCGAACTCGCCCCCTCCCGGGGGCCGGTGGACGAGGCGCTGGTCAAACTCGCCAGCGGCTACGCGCCCCGCGAGTTCGAGGTCGAGTGCACGGGCGGTGTGATCCAGCTCCGGGCCATCCCCCTCAAGCCCAAGGGGGTCCGGATCGGTTCCCTGGTCCTGCTCCGTGACGTCACGGAACTGCGCCGCCGCGAGCGCGAGTTGATCACCAAGGACGCCACCATCCGGGAGATCCACCACCGCGTGAAGAACAACCTCCAGACGGTGGCCGCCCTGTTGCGGCTGCAGGCCCGCCGGATGGACTCCGAGCAGGGCCGCGAGGCGCTCAACGAGGCGGTGCGGCGCGTCGGTTCGATCGCCATCGTCCATGAGACGCTGTCTCAGAATCTGGACGAGCGAGTGGAGTTCGACGAGATCGCCGACCGGGTCATCGCCATGGTCGCCGAGATCTCGCCGGGCAAGGTGACCTGCCGCCGTACGGGACGCTTCGGCATCCTCGACGCCGAAGTGGCCACCCCGCTCGCGATGGTTCTCACCGAAGTGCTGCAGAACGCGCTGGAACACGCGTTCGGAGTAGCCGAGTCCGGCACGGTCGAGGTCTCCGCGGTGCGGGGCGGTTCACCCACGGAGGGCCGGCTGCTGATCACCGTCAAGGACGACGGGTGCGGTCTGCCCGAGGGGTTCGACCCGCAGCGCACCGGCAATCTGGGGCTCCAGATCGTGCGGACGCTGGTGGAGGGTGAGTTGAGCGGGACGTTCGGCATGGTGCCGGCGCCCGAGCGCGGCACCCAGGTCATCCTCGACATCCCGGTCCGCGCCGACAAGTAGTACGCGCCGACAAGCCGACAAGTAGTCCGCGCCGACAAGTAGTCCGCGCGTCACAGCAGGAAGCCCGGACCGTAGGTCACGGTCCGGGCTTCCTGGTCAAACATGCGCTTCGGGGGTACTGCGCGCTGCGACTCGGGGGGCGGGGTGATGCGTACACTCCGTACGCGCCGCCTGGCTGAGGTTCGTAGCGGTGGCGTCGGTCAGGCGCTGGCGTTACGCGCCCGGTTGCGAGCGGCGCGGCGCTTCATTGCGCGGCGCTCGTCCTCGCTGAGGCCACCCCAGACGCCGGAGTCCTGGCCGGACTCGAGCGCCCACTGCAGGCACTGCTCCATGACGGGGCAGCGACGGCAGACGGCCTTGGCTTCCTCGATCTGCAGCAGCGCAGGACCGGTGTTGCCGATGGGGAAGAACAGCTCCGGGTCTTCCTCACGACAAACGGCGTTGTGACGCCAGTCCATGGCTGCTACCTCTCCTTGGTATTACATACTGTGGCTTGTGAATGTGAACGCTTTCACGAATCCCCCCGCAGGTGTCGGGCCGACGCCCAGACGAACTGGATGTGGTCCTGTGAAGTGAGGAGGGGTTCTGGCTCTCAGTGGAGGCCGTTGTTGCGGGCCGTCCCGATCGCCATGTAGAGATTCGCAAACCTCGGCGGCGGATACAACCCCTTCAGGAAAGTTTTTTTTGATTCCTCGGTGTCGACTAGGTCACAGCCGTACTTCTAGAGGGTGGAAGCCAGTCCAAACGTTCGAGTTAAAGGACTTTGGTCCCTTCCACTCACACAATCACACGCAGTGCACGGCGTACGCCTGTGAACGTCACACTTGTACGCACCCCCAGGTGGTCACCGTCCATCTGGAAGGGCAGTGGCGCCTTTGAATGCAAGGTGAAGTCCGTGAGGTCATGCAGTGAAACCGCGTGCTTACCGTGCGGCCCCTTCTCGGGGCTCGAAGTGAGCAGCTGGGTGGCGTAGCGGGTGACCGCAGCCGTCGACAGCCGCCGCAGGCCGAGGACGTCCAGGGCGGTGTCGAACGAGGCCTTCGGGGAGGCGTATATCGGGCGGTTCCCCAGGTAGGTCCAGGGTGCCGTATTGCAGATTATGGAGAGCGCGAGATCGGTGACCGGCTCCTGTCCTGGCACGTCGAGCGTGATCATTCCCTGCCGCCGGTGCGGTTCCTCAAGGAATTGGCGGAGCACCTGGCGGACGTACAGCGCGTGGGTCGACCGCTTTCCCTGCTCGCGCCGCTGTTCGACCCGGCCGATCACGCCGGCGTCGAATCCGAGGCCCGCGCAGAACGTGAACCAGCGCTCCGGGACCGATTCGTCCTCCGTGCCGGGGGTGCCGGCCGCCAGGCCGAGGCCGACGGTCCGCTCCGTGCGGTTGGCCAGCGCGTCCAGAATGGCGCCGGTCGCCTCCACCGCGTCGTTGGGCAGACCGAGCGCGCGTGCGAAGACATTGGTGGAGCCACCGGGAACCACGGCGAGCTTGGGGCGGTTGTCTATGTCGGGGCCGTTGTGCAGCAGGCCGTTCACGACCTCGTTGACCGTGCCGTCGCCGCCGAGTGCCACCACGAGATCGATGTCGTCGCTGTCGGCTGCCTGGCGCCCCAGGTCACGGGCGTGCCCGCGGTACTCGGTGGTCACGGCCTCCAGCTTCATCTCGCTGGCCAGTGCGTGAATGAGCACGTCACGGGTCCGCGCACTGGTGGTGGTGGCAGCTGGATTGACCACAAGGAGTGCGCGCATGACTGTCAGACTACCTACCGCGAGGTATGGGTCTGAAGTCCTGCCCGGTGGCCCTCACACACGGTGACGGTCCGGGCGCGGTGGGGCGATCGCAGGTGCCCCGTTCCGGTGGTGTTCCTACCCCGGCTTCACTTTCGCGGGTCCGGGGTGCCAACCTGCATGGGTGAGTACTCAGGAGAACGCGCCCTCGTCGATGCCTCTGGCCGAGCGGCCGAAGCCGGCCAGGATCACGGTCGTGGCCGGACTCAACGCCCTCGAAGGCGCGGCCCTCGTCATCGGCGGGATCTACATGCTGGTCATGGGGCTGCTCGGCCGCCCCGACAGCCCGCAGCAGGCCGAAATGGGCGGTCTGACACTGATCGCGCTCGGGCTGATCCCGCTCTTCGCCGCCCGCGGACTGCTGCTGCGGCGCAGCTGGAGCCGCGGCCCCGCCCTCATCACCCAGATCATCGCGCTGCCGGTGGCGTGGACGCTGTTGCGGTCCCAGGGCGTGCTGATCCCGGCCGGGATCGTCCTCGCGGCGGTGTCGCTGACCGCGCTGTTCCAGCTGGCCAGGCCGGCGACGATCGAGGCCCTGGGCATCCGTCGGCCCGGCGCGGAGCCCGACACGGACACCGACGCCTGACACCTGCGCGCGGAACGCGGGCAGGTGTCAGGCGCTCCGGGGTGCGTCGCGGCCGCCGGTCTCCCGGGGCCGCGCGCCGCCCGGCTACTCCTCGACGAGCAGCCGCTCGCGCAGCTGGGCCAGGGTCCGGGCCAGCAGTCGCGAGACATGCATCTGCGAGATGCCGACCTCCTGCGCGATCTGCGACTGGGTCATGTTGCCGAAGAACCGGAGTAGCAGAATCCGCTTCTCCCGCGGCGGCAGGTCCTCCAGCAGCGGTTTGAGCGACTCCCGGTACTCCACCCCTTCCAGCGCCTCGTCCTCGGAGCCGAGCGTGTCCGCGACCGCGGGGGACTCGTCGTCCGTGTCCGGCACGTCCAGCGAGAGCGTGCTGTAGGCATTGGCCGATTCCAGGCCCTCCAGGACCTCTTCCTCGGAGATGCCGAGCCGCTCCGCCAGCTCGTGCACCGTGGGGGAACGGCCGTGCTGCTGGGAGAGCTCGGCGGTCGCCGTGGTCAGTGAGAGGCGTAGCTCCTGGAGGCGGCGCGGCACCCGCACCGCCCAGCCCTTGTCACGGAAATGACGCTTGATCTCGCCGACGACCGTGGGCGTGGCGTACGTCGAGAACTCGACGCCCCGCTCCGGATCGAACCGGTCCACCGACTTGATCAGGCCGATCGTGGCGACCTGGGTCAGATCGTCCAGCGGCTCGCCCCGGTTGCGGAAGCGCCGGGCCAGGTGCTCCACGAGCGGCAGATGCATCCGCACCAGCCGATTGCGCAGTTCGGCCTTCTCCGCCGAGCCCTCGGGGAGCTTGCCCAGCTCGATGAAGAGCGCCCGCGCCCCGCTGCGGTCGTGTGGATCGTGGTGCCCGTGCTCGCTCATCTGGCCTGCCCGCTCCGCCTGCGACTGCTCCACCACGACCGTACGGCCAGCGGGCCCGTCCGCCCCGTCCACCGCACGAGGCAGGTCCGCCTCGTCCACCGGATGCGTCAGGGCCTGCTGCTCCGGGATGCCTGCCGCGTGCACCACCCCTGGTCGGATCGTCTCGTCCCGCACAGGACCGTCCCCGTTCCCGTTGCTCACGCCGGCCCGGGTCCCGCGCCGCGCTGTTTGTACAGGCTGATGCTGACCGTCCGGTCGTCGGCGACCGTGGAGTCGACCTTCCCGGCCAGTGCGGAGAGCACCGTCCAGGCGAAGGTGTCGCGCTCCGGGGCCCGCCCGTCCGTCGTGGGTGCCGAAACCGTCACCTCGAGAGAGTCGTCGATGAGACGGAACACGCAGCTGAGGACGGAGCCGGGCACGGCCTGCTGAAGCAGGATCGCGCAGGCCTCGTCGACCGCGATGCGAAGATCCTCGATCTCGTCGAGAGTGAAGTCCAAGCGCGCTGCGAGGCCGGCCGTGGCCGTACGCAGCACCGACAGGTAGGCACCCGCAGCGGGCAGTCGGACCTCTACGAAGTCCTGATTCCCGGGCTCGCCTGCGATCTGGGACACCCTCACCTCCAAGGTGGCACAAACTCATTCGAGGATCCGGGAAGGGTGCCCCGGAGCCATGCGGTACGTCTTCGGTTCTTGGTCCGGCGACGCTATCGCGATCCATGATGCCGTGTCGCCAGGACCCCGTCCCATGACTGTCACTCATGGTAAGCATATGAGTACACACAGTGGATAGGGGTCTGCGGCGGTCAATTACGAACAACAGGCGCCGGTTTGACGTACCCAGACGTCAGACGATCGAACCGTCCTCGAAGCACCAGCGCCAGCTTTCGCCGGGTTCGAAGCTCCGCATCACCGGATGACCGGTCTCCTTGAAGTGCGTCGTGGCGTGCCGCAGTGGCGATGAATCGCAGCAGCCGACATACCCGCAGACCAGGCAGAGCCGCAGCTGCACGGGATGGGTGCCCGCGGCCCGGCATTCGAGACAGGCGTCGCTGAGGGGTGCGGGCTCGGGGCGCGGCAGATCTGATACGTGCGGGCACTCACTCATGATTGCCAGGTTACGACGGATGCGAGGACCGTGAGATGGACGCATTGCCACTGGTGGCACTGGTCGCGGCCAGTGCAGCGGTGGCGGGACTGGCCCGCCGCACGCCCGTGCCCGCCCCGCTGCTGCTGGTGGCCATGGGGCTGATCGGCTCGTACGTGCCGGGGGTGCCGACGTACACCCTGAACGCGCACATCGTGCTGCCCCTCCTGCTGCCGCCGCTGCTCTACACGGCCGCCGTCGACAGTTCGTACCTCGACCTGCGGGCCAATCTCCGCCCCGTCGCGCTGCTCTCGGTCGGCTACGTGCTGTTCGCGACCGTCGCGGTCGGCTGGCTGGCGTACCGGCTGGTGCCCGATCTGCCGCTCACCGCCGCGCTGGTGCTGGGCGCCGTGATCGCCCCGCCGGACGCGGTCACGGCCGCGGCCATCGCCCGCCGGGTCGGCCTGCCCGCCCGGGTCACGACGATCCTCCAGGGCGAGTCCCTGGTGAACGACGCCACCGCGATCACCGCGTACAAGGTGGCGCTCGCCGCGGCCGTGGGCGAGGGGATGAGCTGGGGCGCCGGGATCGGCGAGTTCTTCCTCGCGTCGGTCGGCGGGGTCGCGGTCGGCCTGGTGCTCATGGTGCCGCTGCACTGGCTCCGTACGCACCTGAAGGAGGCGCTGCTCCAGAACACCCTGTCGCTCCTGATCCCCTTCGTGGCGTACGCGGCGGCCGAACGGGTGCACGCGTCGGGAGTGCTCGCGGTGGTCGTCGTCGCGCTCTACCTGGGCCACCGGTCCTGGCAGGTCGACTTCGCGACCAGGCTCCAGGAGGCGGCCGTCTGGAAGATGGTCGCCTTCGTCCTGGAGTCCGCGGTCTTCGCGCTGATCGGCCTCCAGCTGCCCTTCGTACTGAAGGGGCTCGGTACGTACGCCGTCGCGGACGCCCTCTGGTACGCGGTGGCGGTGTTCCTGGCGGTCGTCGTGGTCCGGTTCATCTGGGTCTATCCGGCGACCTATCTGCCCCGGTGGCTGTCGAAACGGATCAGGGCCCGGGAACCCGGGACCGACTGGACCGCGCCGCTGATCGTCGGCTGGGCCGGGATGCGCGGTGTCGTCTCGCTCGCCATCGCGTTCTCCATCCCGATGGTCATGGCCGACGGCGCGGACTTCCCGGCCCGCAACCTGGTGCTCTTCCTGACGTTCACCACGGTCATCGGCACCCTGGTCATCCAGGGGCTCACGCTGCCGCTCCTGGTGCGCGTCCTGGGGCTTCCGGGGCGCGACCGGCAGGCCGAGACCCTCGCCGAGGCGCAGGCGCAGAGCGAGGCCTCCACGGCCGCCGAGGCGCGGCTGGAGGAGCTGCTCGCCGACGAGCGCAACCGGCTGCCCCAGCCGCTCACCGACCGGCTGCGCACCGTCCTGGAGCGGCGCCGCAACGCCGTGTGGGAACGCCTCGGGGCGTCGAACCCGGTGACGGGGGAGTCGGCGGACGACACCTACCGGCGGCTGGCCGGCGAGATGATCGAGGCCGAGCGCGAGGTGTTCGTGCGGCTGCGCGACGAGCGGGGCATCGACGACGAGATGATGCGGACCCTGCTCAGGCGCCTCGACCTGGAGGAGGCGGCGGCCTACCGGGAGGAGTCGGACTGAGGGGCGCCCGGCGGCTCGGCGGGGTCCGGGCGTCCGGTGATCACGGCGGCGACCGCGGTGCCTGCGGGGAACGCCCCCGCCTCGGCCAGCGCCGTGAGCGCGTACAGGAGTTTGGCCACATAGAGCCGCTCGACGGGCAGCCCGTGCCGGTCCTCGAAGTCGTCGGCGAAGGCGTGCAGGGCGGGAGTGGTGCGGGCGTAGCCGCCGAAGTGGAAGCGTTCGTCCAGGGACCAGGAGCCGGCCGGTCCGCCGAACGCCTCCCGCTGGAGGTCCCGTACCGCGTCGGCCAGGAAGCCGCCGCGCAGGACCGGGATGCCGAGCGCGCGCTGCCCCGGTGCGAGACCGGCGGCGAGGCCCGCGAGGGTGCCGCCGGTGCCGCAGGCCACCGCGGCCACATCGGCCGGGCCGCGCAGCTCGCGCCCGAGCTCTGTGCAGCCCTGTGCGGCCAGGGCGTTGCTGCCGCCCTCCGGGATGACCTCGCACTCCCCGTGAGCGCTCAGCAGCCCGGCCAGGACCTGTGGATCGGCCTTCGCGCGGTAGGTCCGGCGGTCCACGAAGTGCAGCCGCATCCCGTCGGCGGCGCACTGCGCGAGGCAGGGGTTGAGGGGGCGGTGGGCCAGTTCGTCGCCGCGGACGACGCCGACGGTACGGAAGCCCAGCAGCCGGCCCGCGGCGGCCGTGGCCCGCAGGTGGTTGGAGTAGGCCCCGCCGAACGTCAGCACGGGACGTCCGGCGGCGGCCGTCAGGTTGGGGGCGAGCTTGCGCCATTTGTTGCCCGGCAGATCCGGGTGGATCAGGTCGTCGCGCTTGAGCAGCAGCCGTACGCCGTGCCGGCCGAAGCGGTCGTCCTCGGCCGGCTGCAGGGGCGACGGAAGCACCGGCCGCAGCCGGGAGAGGCCGGGCGGACCGGACGGTGTGGCAGGCATGCCTCCATTGTGGACGTGCCCCGGCCGGGCATTGCGCACATGGCTCGGGCGGGCATTCGAGGACGTGCTCCGGGCGGGCATTTGCGGACGTGCCCGGGGCGGGCCGCCGGGCGGCTATTTCATGCGGTCGTGGATCCGCGCCCGCATGGAGGCCATCGTGAAGCCGCGCGGGTCCACTTTGCCCGGTTGCCACTCCAGGTGTCCGATGACCGACTTGGATGTCCAGCCGTGATGGCGGCAGATCGCGGCCGCGGCCTTCTCGATGGCTTCGAGCTGGACGTCGGGCCACGGGTCCTTGCCGTCGCCGAGGTTCTCGCACTCGAAGCCGTAGAAGTGCCGGTTTCCGTCGGTGTTGGCCTCGTTGACCGCCGGCAGGCCCTTCTCCGCGATGACGGCGCGCAGGACGTCGTCGTCGCCGAGACCGGCGTGATTGGCCCGGCCGTAGCCGACCAGGTGGACGCGGCCGTCCTTGGCGATGACGCCGTGGCACAGCGGCCCCGGCAGGTCGCTGTGGCCGTCGCGGCAGAGCTGGACGGTGGCGTCGGTGCCCTTGGTGACGGTGTGGTGGATCACCACGCCGTTGACCGGGCCCCAGGAGCCCTTGTGGTTGCGGTTGTGGGTACGCCAGTCGTCCACCTGGACGACGGTGAGCCCCTCGTTCTTCAGGGCGGCGAGGAAGGTGCTCGCGGACATGGGTGAGGACATGGCCGACTCCTTTTGCGCGTGGGGAGTATGTCCGTACAGCGCTTGTACCCGGCAAAAGGGCCGCGAGCCAGTTATGGGCTGTTCGCGGTGATCTGTTCGGGCGGTGTGCGAGCCGATCCGGCCAATTCCGCGAGCACCGGACCAGATTCAGCCCTTGGCGAGCCACAGGTCGGGGCCGAACACCTCGTAGTGGATGTCGGCCGCGGCGACGCCCTTGGCGAGCAGCTGGGTGCGTACGGACCGCATGAAGGGCAGCGGGCCGCAGAGGTAGGCGTGGGTGCCGGACGGGATGAGCAGACCCGTCAGGTCGACCAGGCCCGTGCGGTTCGCGGGGTGGCCCGGCTCGGGGGTCTCGTACCAGAAGTGCGCCGAGGCGTCGGGGAGTTTGCCGGTGAGCAGCGAGTGGTCGGTGCGCATGGCGTGGTCGTCGGGGGAGCGGTCGCCGTGCACGACGGTGACCGGGGTGCGGTGGTCGTCGCTCGCGAGGTGTTCGAGCATCGAGAGCATCGGCGTGCATCCGATGCCGGCGGAGGCGAGCAGGAGCGGGGCGTCGGCGGACTTCAGTACGAGGTCGCCGTACGGGACCGACACCCGGAGCCGGTCGCCCGCCCGGACCCGGTCGTGCAGCTGCCGCGAGACCTCGCCGTCGGGGGCGCCGCCGCCGTGCACCCGCTTGACGGTGATCGAGCGGAGCGGGGAGCCGGGGGCCGAGGAGAGGCTGTACTGGCGTATCTGGCGCGCCCCGTCCGGGAGTTCGCACTGCACCGAGACGTACTGGCCGGGGTGGAAGCCGGGGGTGGGCGAACCGTCGGCGGGGCGGAGCCGGAAGGTGGCGACGTCCTCGGTCTCCTCGGTGCGGGAAACCACCTCCCAGTCGCGCCAGACATCACCGGCGAGCACGCCCTGCTGCGCGTAGAGCCGCTCCTCGATGGCTATGAGGGCGTTGGCCATCAGCCAGTAGACCTCGTCCCAGGCGGCGGCGACCTCAGGGGTCACGGCGTCGCCGAGCACCTCGGCGATGGCGGCGAACAGGTGGGTGTGCACGACGTCGTACTGGGCGGCGGTGATGCCGAGCGAGGCGTGCTTGTGCGCGATGCGGCCGAGCATGACGTCGGGGCGGGTGTCCGGGTGCTCGACCAACTGGGTCGCGAACGCGGCTATGGAGCCGGCGAGTGCCTGGCGCTGGGCGCCGGAGGCCTGGTTGCCGCGGTTGAACAGGTCGCGCAACAGCTCCGGGTGGGCGTCGAACAGCTTGCGGTAGAAGAGATCCGCGATGTCTCCGATGGCCGCGCCGACGGCGGGGAGGGTGGCTCGGACAGTGGCGGTCGACGGCTCGGAGAGCATCGTGACTCCTCGGGTTTGAATTGGTATTTGAGATGCGTATTTACGGCCGGGGTGGGCGACCGGCGTGGAGGGCCGGCGTGAAAACCGGGCCGGGCGCCTTTGGTGGCGAGTGCGGTGGGGGCGCGGGTGCGGTTCAGCCGCCGGGTGGCCGTCCGCTGCTGATGCTGATCAGGAGCGGTCCCGTGGGGGAGGCGACGAGTTCGGCGACGGTGAGCGGGTCGAGCGTGGCGTAGAAGGCCTCTGTCGCCTCGCGCAGGGCGCCGCGCAGCCGGCACGCCGACCGCAGTGGGCACGGGGTGGCGCCCTCGCACTCGACGACGTCGCCGGGGCCCTCCAGTTCGCGGACGAGCTCGCCGACCGAGGCGGAGCGGGCGCCCGCGGCGAGGGCGAGCCCGCCGCCGCGGCCCCGCCGCGCCTCGACCAGGCCGAGGTGCTGGAGCCGGGCGACGACCTTCGCGACGTGGGAGTAGGGCACTTCCATGGTCGCCGCCACCGCGCGGGTGGTCGGCGGATCCTCGTTCTCCGCGACGGCGAGGCGCATCAGTACGCGCAGCGCCACGTCGGTGAATCTCGTCAGCCGCATGACCCTCACCGTAGATAATTGGTATTCAAGATGCAAATAAACCGGTCCGTGGGCATCGCGCAGCGTAGTGCCCAACCCAAAGCCCGACTAGTCACACTCTTTTGTGTAATGGCGCGCCGAGTCACGTGCTGAAAGGCTTCTTCCGCAGGTCCGCCGATGATCGAGA
Organism: Streptomyces sp. NPDC048671; assembly: GCF_055587045.1. NCBI lineage: Bacteria > Bacillati > Actinomycetota > Actinomycetes > Kitasatosporales > Streptomycetaceae > Streptomyces > Streptomyces sp. NPDC048671. The sequence continues at coordinate 79,766 of NZ_JBVJHB010000029.1, forward strand.
GGACGTCAGATGTCCGTTGGTGAAGAGGTTCAGAACGCGCAGGTGCCGCCGCAGCAGAGTCTTGGCACGGCAGCCGCGCGGAACCTCGCGACGACCACCAAGTCCGCTCCGCAGATGCAGGAGATCACCTCACGGTGGCTGCTGAAGATGCTCCCGTGGGTCCAGGTGCAGGGCGGCACATACCGGGTGAACCGCAGGCTGAGCTACTCGGTCGGCGACGGCCGGGTGACTTTCGTACAGACCGGGGACCGGGTGGCGGTCATCCCCGCCGAGCTCGGCGAACTCCCGGCACTGAGGGACTTCGGGGACGAGGAGGCGCTCGCCGAGCTGGCCCGGAGGTGCGAGCAGCGTGACATCCCCGCCGGACAGCTCCTGGCCACGGCCGGTGACGCGGCGGACCGGGTCTTCCTGCTGGCGCACGGAAGGGTCGAGAAGATCGGCACCGGCCCCTACGGGGACGAGACGGTGCTCGGGGTGCATGCCGACGGCGCCTACTTCGGCGACCACTCGCTCATCGAGGGCGACGCCCTCTGGGAGTACACGGCCCGCGCCGTCACCGACTGCACCGTCCTCACGCTGCAGCGGGCGGATGTGCTCAACCTCGCCGAGCGGTCCGACTCGCTGCGCGAGCATCTTGCCGGGCAGCTGGCCATCCCGCAGCAGCGCACCAACAAGTACGGCGAGGCGGAGATCGACCTGTCCGCGGGGCATGTCGGCGAGGCCGTCGTCCCGCACACGTACGTCGACTACGACTCCGCGCCGCGCGAGTACGAGCTGAGCGTCGCGCAGACCGTGCTGAAGGTCCACAGTCGCGTCGCCGACCTCTACAACCAGCCGATGAACCAGACCGAGCAGCAGTTGCGGCTCACGGTCGAGGCGCTGCGCGAGCGCCAGGAGCACGAGCTGATCAACAACCGCGAGTTCGGCCTGCTCAACAACTGCGACTACGGCCAGCGGATCCAGCCCCACGACGGGGTGCCCGGCCCCGACGACATGGACGAACTGCTCTCGCGCCGCCGCGGATCGAAGCTCTTCCTGGCCCACCCGCGGGCCATCGCGGCCTTCGGCCGGGAGTGCAGCAAGCGCGGCCTGGTCCCGGAGAGCGTGGATGTCGGCGGGCACCGCATGGCGTCCTGGCGCGGGGTGCCGATCTTCCCGTGCAACAAGATCCCGGTCACCGACGCCCGCACCACATCGATCATCTGCATGAGGACCGGTGAGAGCGAACAGGGCGTCGTCGGACTCCAGCAGACGGGCATCCCCGACGAGATCGAGCCCAGCCTCTCGGTCCGCTTCATGGGGATCGACGAGCAGGCGATCATCTCTTACCTCGTGACGGCCTACTACTCGGCCGCCGTACTGGTACCGGACGCCCTCGGCGTCCTGGAGAACGTCGAGGTCAGCCGGTGGCGTTAGGTCGTGTTTTAGAAGTCCCGTCTGTCTCGCGTGGTCCGGCACGCACGCTCGCCGCGTTGCCGAAATGCCCTAGTAGCTCCGCTACGAGGGCA
>NZ_JBVJHB010000030.1:0-64162 GCF_055587045.1 Streptomyces sp. NPDC048671
GGCCCCGGCGCGCCCGGGCCGGGCGGGTGGGCTGCGCTTGTGGGGCGGCCGGGGGGCCCGGGGGGGCCGGGCGCCCCCCCCCCGCGGGGGGGGGCCCCCCCCCCCGCTTCTCTGCTTACGGTGACGCGAACCTGCGGTGGTGCTCTGACGCGGTGAGGCGTCAGGCGCCGAGGATCTCGCGCGCCAGCTTGGCGGTCTCGGTCGGCGTCTTGCCGACCTTGACGCCGGCGGCCTCAAGGGCCTCCTTCTTCGCCTGCGCGGTGCCGGAGGAGCCGGAGACGATGGCGCCGGCGTGGCCCATGGTCTTGCCCTCGGGGGCGGTGAAGCCCGCGACGTAACCGACGACCGGCTTGGTGACGTTCTTCGCGATGAAGTCGGCCGCACGCTCCTCGGCGTCGCCGCCGATCTCGCCGATCATGACGATGAGGTCGGTCTCGGGGTCGGCCTCGAACGCCGCGAGGGCGTCGATGTGCGTCGTGCCGATGACCGGGTCGCCACCGATGCCGACGGCGGACGAGAAGCCGATGTCACGGAGCTCGTACATCATCTGGTAGGTCAGCGTGCCCGACTTCGACACGAGACCGATGCGGCCGGGCTTGGTGATGTCGCCCGGGATGATGCCGGCGTTGGACTGGCCGGGGGTGATCAGGCCGGGGCAGTTCGGACCGATGATCCGGGTCTTGTTGCCCTTCGCGCCGGCGTACGCCCAGAAGGCGGCCGAGTCGTGAACGGCGATGCCCTCGGTGATCACGACAGCGAGGGGGATCTCGGCGTCGATCGCCTCGATGACGGCGGCCTTCGAGAAGGCCGGCGGCACGAAGAGGACGGACACGTTCGCGCCGGTCTTCTCCATCGCTTCCTTGACGGAACCGAAGACCGGGATCTCGCTGCCGTCGAAGTCGACGGAGGTGCCGGCCTTGCGCGGGTTCACGCCGCCGACGATGTTGGTGCCGTCGGCGAGCATGAGCTTGGTGTGCTTCATGCCCGTCGCGCCGGTCATCCCCTGGACGATGACCTTGCTGTCCTTGGTGAGGAAGATAGCCATGGTGGTCTGAGTCCCTCTTCCTTACTTCGCAGCCGCGGCGAGCTCGGCGGCCTTGTCGGCCGCGCCGTCCATGGTGTCCACGCGCTGAACCAGCGGGTGGTTGGCGTCGGAAAGGATCTTGCGACCCAGCTCCGCGTTGTTGCCGTCGAGGCGCACGACGAGCGGCTTGGTGACCGCCTCGCCCTTGGTCTTGAGCAGCTCAAGCGCCTGGACGATGCCGTTGGCGACCTCGTCACAGGCGGTGATGCCGCCGAAGACGTTGACGAAGACGGACTTGACGTCCGGGTCGCCGAGGATGATCTCAAGGCCGTTCGCCATGACCTCTGCGGAGGCGCCGCCACCGATGTCGAGGAAGTTGGCGGGCTTCACGTTGCCGTGGTTCTCACCGGCGTACGCGACGACGTCCAGGGTCGACATGACCAGACCGGCACCGTTACCGATGATGCCGACCTCGCCGTCGAGCTTGACGTAGTTGAGGTTCTTGGCCTTGGCGGCAGCCTCGAGCGGGTTGGCTGCGTCCTTGTCCTCAAGTGCCTCGTGGCCGGGCTGGCGGAAGTCGGCGTTCTCGTCGAGAGACACCTTTCCGTCCAGGGCCAGGATGCGGCCGTCCTTGGTCTTCACCAGCGGGTTGACCTCGACGAGGAGGGCGTCCTCGGCGACGAAGGTGTCCCACAGGGTCACCAGGGCCTCGGCGACACCCTCGGCCACGTCGGCCGGGAACTTCGCCTGGGCCACGATCTCGCGGGCCTTGGCGATGTCGACCCCGTCGACGGCGTTGACCGGGACCTTCGCGAGGGCCTCGGGGGACTTCTCCGCGACCTCCTCGATGTCCATGCCGCCCTGCACCGAGGCCATGGCCAGGAAGGTGCGGTTGGTGCGGTCGAGGAGGTACGAGACGTAGTACTCCGCCTCGATCTCCGGGGACAGCTCGGCGATCATCACCTTGTGGACCGTGTGGCCCTTGATGTCCATGCCGAGGATGTCGGTCGCGCGAGCGACCGCCTCGTCGGGGTTGGCGGCCAGCTTGACGCCGCCGGCCTTGCCTCGGCCACCGACCTTCACCTGTGCCTTGACGACCGACTTGCCGCCCAGCCGCTCGGTCGCCTCGCGGGCTGCCTCAGGCGTGTCGATCACTTCACCGGCCAGCACCGGTACACCGTGCTTGGCGAAGAGGTCCCTCGCCTGGTACTCGAACAGGTCCACGCGCGTCCGTCCCTTATCAAATGGTCTCGCGGTTGGTTTTCTGCGTGGGCGTGCCGCGAGGGGCAACGTGACTGCTCTGTCACAAGGAAGGCGCACACGGTGACCGAATACGCGGCATGTCCATCTCGCAGGTTATCCCCGCGCCCCGCAGGACCCTAAATCGCAGATGACACCTGGGCGGTGATTACGGTCACAGATCGCCCTGGTGGCCGGGTCGCAGTGGACAAAACGGCGCGGGCACAGCGGCCTGGGCGGCGGCCCGTCACCCGTGGGCCTCCCGGTCCGGCACGGGCAGTGGCCGCTTCTCGATCGCCGCGGCCATCACCTCCGGAAAGAGGTCCGGCGTGCACGCGAAGGCCGGGGCGCCCAGCGCGGAGAGTGCCGTCGCGTGGTCGCGGTCGTAGGCGGGTGCGCCCTCGTCGGAGAGGGCGAGCAGGGTCACGAACTGCACCCCGGACGCCTTCATCGCGGCGACCCGCTTCAGCATCTCGTTGCGGATTCCGCCCTCGTACAGATCGCTGATGAGCACGACGACGGTGTCCGCGGGGCGGGTGATCCTGGACTGGCAGTAGGCGAGCGCCCGGTTGATGTCGGTGCCGCCGCCGAGCTGGGTGCCGAAGAGCACGTCCACCGGGTCGTCGAGCTGGTCGGTGAGGTCGACGACCGCCGTGTCGAAGACGACGAGTCTGGTCCGCAGGGCGCGCATGGAGGCGAGTACGGCGCCGAAGACCGAGGCGTACACCACGGAGGCCGCCATCGAACCGGACTGGTCGATGCAGAGGATGACGTCCTTCTTCACGGACTGCGCCGCGCGCCCGTAGCCGATGAGCCGCTCCGGCACGATCGTGCCGGCCCCGTCCCCGGCCCCGTCCTCGCCGGGGAGGGTCAGATAGTTCTTGAGGTTGGCCCGGATGGTCCGGTTCCAGTCGATGTCGTGGTGACGCGGCCGGCTGACCTTCGCCGAGCGGTCCAGCGCACCCGTGAGCGCCGCGCGGGTGCGGGTGGTGAGCCGGCTCTCCAGCTTCTCGACGACCTTGCGCACGACGGCTCTCGCGGTCTCCTTCGTCGTCTCCGGCATGACCTTGTTGAGCGAGAGCAGGGTGCCGACGAGATGGACGTCCGCCTCGACGGCCTCCAGCATCTCCGGTTCGAGCAGGAGCGCGGAGAGGCCGAGCCGGTCGATGGCGTCGCGCTGCATGACCTGGACGACGGAGCTGGGGAAGTACGTACGGATGTCCCCGAGCCAGCGGGCCACGGAGGGCGCGGAGGCGCCGAGGCCGGCCGAACGGCCGCTGCCACCCCGGCCGCCGGGCTGCCGGCGCCCGCCCTCGTACAGCGCGGTCAGCGCGCCGTCCATCGCGGCGTCGCGTCCGGTGAGGGTGTGGCCCGTGCTCTGCGCGCTGTCCGCGCCCAGCACCATGCGCCAGCGCCGCAGCCGTTCACTGTTGTCGGCGCCGTGCACCCGAGCGGTCTCGTCCGTCCCGGAGGGCTTGTCCGTCACCGTCGCCGTCCCTGTCGGGTTGGCAGCCCTGTCCGTCGTCATCCCGTTGCCCCCAGTGGTTCCTCGGTGTTGTCGTGTCTCTCTGCGGACGCGTCCGCGGATACATCCGCATCGGCATCCGCGTCCGCGTCCAGGCCCAGCAGCAGGCGCAGCACCGGCAGTACCGCGTCCGCCCGCGGCCCGTCGAGTACGGGGCCGAATCCGGGTGCCGTCGCCCCGGCGCCCGGTATCCCGCCCGTGCCCGCGGCCGTTCTCCCGGCGGCCGGGCCGCGCCGGACGAGCTCGCCCAGCGTGCGCCGCACGCCGGACTCGTACGCCGAGAAGGTGCGGCGCAGCAGCGGCAGCACGTCGGTGAAGGTGTCCGGGGGGACCCCGGTCAGCCAGGAGTCGACCAGGGCGAGCAGCCTCTCGTCGTGGACCAGGAGCATTCCGCCGCCGGCCGCCCCGCCGACGAAGCCCTCGATCCACGCGGCGGCGTCGGCGGGCGGCGTGCCGGGCGACAGGGCCAGGCCCATCAGCCGGGCCGCGTCATCCTGTTCGAGGTGGCCGTCGTCGAGCAGCAGCCGGGCGGCGCGGCCCCGGATGACGCCTGCGACCGTGTCCCGGGCGGCGAGCTTGTGCAGCACCGCTCTCCAGCGTTCGCGCAGCCCGTCCGCGGTCTCCGGTACGGCGCCGGCGAGCAGGCCGATCGCCGTGTGGACGCCGTCGACCTGGCGGCGCAGCGCGGCGGCCCCGTCGGCGTCGAGTCCGGTGCAGGCGGGGGGCAGTCCGACGCAGATCCGCTCCGCGAGCCCGGCCGCGACCTCCCCGAGCGCCGCGGTGTCCGTGGACCGGACGTCCCCGTAGCGCAGCGTCCGGGCCAGGGACGGCAGGGCGTCGGCGAGGTGGCCGACGTCCGTGTCGAGGGCGGCGCGGTCGGCGAGCACGCGCATCACGACGGGCAGCGCCTCGGGCAGTTCGGCCAGCAGGCACCGTTCCGCGAGCGCGGTGACCTCGGCGAGGGTGGTCGCCGCCAGGGCGTCCGACTCGGCGCGGGCCGTCGCGGCGGAGAGCACGGTGGTGCCCCATACGCCCGCCTCCGCGACGCGTACGTACAACTCCGGCTCCCAGCGCAGCCGCCAGCTCTCCCGGAAGGTGCCGGTGCTCCCCCTGCTGTGGGCGGGTTCGCCCCAGCCGACGCCGAGGATCCGCAGCCGGTGCAGCAGTCGGCTGCGCGCGGCGTCGGTGTCCTTGCGGAGGTCGAGCTCCATGTCCCGCTCGGATGCCTCCGGTTTGAGCCGCAGGGTGCGCTGCCGGCGGGTGAGGTCGCGCTGGAGCGGCACGGCGGGGGCGGTGTCGGGTACCTCGCCGAGTGTCCCGCCGACGATCAGCCGGTCCCGTACGAGGGCCAGCGGTACGTCGGAGCCCTCGCACATCACGGCCCGGACGGCGTCGGTCACCTCGCTCAGGCCGGCGAGCGGCCGGCCGCGCATGGCGGCGAGGGCCGCGGCGAGCCGGACGGCCTCGATGACATGGGCCGGGGAGACGAACCGGTCCTCGTCGCGCAGGAGTCCGGCGACCTTGGTCATCCACCGTTCGACCGGGCGGTCCGGGGAAGCGAAGAGGTGCGCGTACCAGCCGGGTGAGTCGATCCCGGCCCCGTATCCGCTGTGCCGGGCGAGCCGGTGGTGGGTCCAGGGCACCCAGGTCAGCTCGGCCCTGACCTTGGGCAGTCCCTTGAGGAGTGCCCGGTCGGCGGCGAGGGTGGTCCTCGCTTCGAGCGCGGGCACGTGCCAGGCACCGCAGACGACGGCGAAGTCGTCACCGAACTCCTTGCGCGCCGTGCGCAACCGGATCCGCATGTACGCCTCGCGGACCACGTCCCTGGGGTGGCCGCCGTCCCCGTACACCTCGCGCAACGCGGTCATCGCCTCGCCCAGCGCGGCGAAGGCCGCCAACGGGTCGCCGGGGCCGCCGTCGTGGGCGCGGTGTTCGACGACGTCCTCCCACCAGCGCTCGGGGTCGTCGTAGCCCGCGGTCTCGGCCAGCACCCCGATGGGGTCGACCGGGACGGGCGCGGGGTCCGCCTCCCCGGCCCGTTCCGCCGGGTCCCGGCGCTCCTCTTCCTCCGCCATGGCCAGCGAGTGGGCGGCCGGGAGGTCGATGAAGCGGACCGGGACGCCGTGCGCGAGGGCCCAGCGGATCGCGACCCACTCGGGCGAGAACTCCGCGAGCGGCCAGAACGCGGCCCGTCCGGGATCGCCCACCGCGTGGGCGAGGAGCGCGACGGGTGGCCGCATCTGCTCGTCGGCGGCGAGCGGCAGCAGCGCGTCGCCCTCGGGCGGGCCCTCGATGAGCACCGCCCGCGGACGGGCGGCCTCCAGCGCGGCGCCGACGGCGCGGGCCGAGCCGGGGCCGTGGTGCCGCACCCCCAGCAGCAGCGGCCCGCCGGGGCGCGGGGCGGCGGTCATACGGAGGCCTCACGGCAGGCGCGGTAGAAGTCCTTCCAGCCGTCCCGCTCGCGCACCACGGTCTCCAGATACTCCTGCCAGACCACCCGGTCGGCGGCCGGGTCCCGCACGACCGCGCCGAGGATGCCGGCCGCGACGTCGCCCGCGCGCAGCACCCCGTCGCCGAAGTGGGCGGCGAGTGCGAGGCCGTTGGTGACGACGGAGATGGCCTCGGCCGTGGACAGCGTCCCCGAGGGCGATTTGAGCTTGGTGCGGCCGTCAGTGGTGACCCCGTCGCGCAGTTCGCGGAAGACCGTGACCACGCGGCGGATCTCCGCGAGGCCGTCGGGCGCGGGAGGCAGGTCGAGCGAGCGGCCGACCTGATCGACGCGCCGGGAGACGATGTCGACCTCCGCCTCGGGGGTGGCCGGCAATGGCAGGACCACCGTGTTGAACCGGCGGCGCAGCGCGCTGGACAGCTCGTTGACCCCGCGGTCGCGGTCGTTGGCCGTGGCGATGACGTTGAAGCCGCGGACCGCCTGGACCTCCTGGCCCAGTTCGGGCAGCGGCAGGGTCTTCTCGGACAGGATGGTGATCAGCGAGTCCTGCACATCGGCGGGGATGCGGGTGAGCTCCTCGATCCGCGCGGTCATGCCCTCGGACATGGCGCGCATCAGCGGGCTGGGCACCAGCGCGGCGCGGCTGGGGCCGTGCGCCAGCAGCTCCGCGTAGTTCCACCCGTAGCGGACCGCCTCTTCGGGCGTGCCCGCCGTGCCCTGGACGAGGAGGGTCGAGTCGCCGCTGACGGCGGCCGCGAGATGTTCGGACACCCAGGTCTTGGCGGTGCCGGGCACGCCGAGCAGCAGCAGCGCCCGGTCGGTGGCGAGCGTGGTGACGGCGACCTCCACGAGGCGGCGCGGGCCCACGTACTTGGGTGTGATCACGGTGCCGTCGGGCAGGGCGCCACCGAGCAGGTACGTGGCGACGGCCCATGGCGACAGCCGCCAACGGGCGGGCCGCGGGCGGTCGTCGGCGGCCGCGAGCGCCTTCAGCTCGTCGGCGAAGGCGACCTCGGCGTGCGGGCGCAGCGCCTCGGCGCCCACGGCTGCGGTGGTTTCGGACACGGTCATGGATCCCCCTCCAGATCGGTCGACCCGATGTGGTTCCCACGGTGCACCATGGCACTGACAATCGGCGTCGCCGCAGGTCGGAGCCGTTGTCAGTGCTGCGGCCTACCGTCGTATCCATGCTGCTGACTGACGGGGGAGAACCCTTGAGCGCCGCCGCCGCCGCGGCGGTGCGCTGGACGGTGGAGCAGGTCCTGGCCCTGGCTCCTGACGACGCTTCACGCAAGGCGGGGAACAGGCTCGGTTCGGCCGGGCCGTGGTCGGACACCGGGTGGGACGGGCCGGGTACGGTGTGGGGGCTGTGCAGGGGGAGCGGGAGCAAGCCGTACCGAACGGTGGTCGACACCACCGGCCCCGCGTACAAGTGCAGTTGCCCCAGCCGGAAGTTCCCGTGCAAGCACGCGCTGGGCCTGTTGCTGCTCCGGGCGTCCGCCGAGGAGGCCCTGCCCGCGGCCGATCCGCCGGACTGGGCCGGTGAGTGGCTGGAGGGCCGGCGCCGGCGCGCGGAGGCGGCGGAGGTGAGGGAGCGGCCGGAGGGGGCTGAGGGCACTGCGGCCGGACCCGCCGATCCGGCGGCCGCCCGGCGGCGGGCCGAGCGCCGGGCGGGGCGGATCGGCGGCGGGGTGCAGGAGCTGGAACGGCGCCTGACCGATCTGGTGCGCGGCGGTCTGGCCGCGGCCGAGCAGTCGGGGTACGGGCTGTGGGAGGAGACGGCGGCCCGCATGGTCGATGCCCAGGCGCCCGGTCTCGCGGGCCGGGTCCGGGAGTTGGGCGCGATCCCGGCGTCCGGACCGGGCTGGCCGGTGCGGCTGCTGGAGGAGTGCGCACTGCTGCATCTGCTGGACAGGGGCTGGCTGGGCATCGACCGGCTGCCGCCGGCGCTGGCGGCCACGGTCCGTACCCGGGTCGGGCTGCCGGCCACCGCCGAGGATCTGCCGGTCCGCGACCACTGGCTGGTCCTCGCCCAGTACGACACCCCCGAGGGCAAGATCGTCGCCCGCCGCATCTGGCTGTACGGGAGGGAGTCGGGCCGGACCGCGCTGCTGCTGTCCTTCGGGGCCGCCGGCCGCTCCCCCGGCCAGGCCCTGCCGGTGGGTGTCACGCTGGATGCCGAGCTCACGCCCCATCGGGGCTCGGGACAGCTACGGGCCGAGCCCGGACCGCAGTTCGGGACGCCGGTGCCGACCGGCCCGCCGCCGCCGGGCGTCACGGTCGCCGGGGCGATCGCCGCGTACGGGCGGGCCCTGGGCGACGACCCGTGGCTGGAATCCTGGCCGGTGACGCTGCGCGACGTCATACCCGTGCCGTCCGAGGACGGCTGGCAGCTGGCGGACGCGGAAGGGGACTCGGCCCTGCCCGTCGCCCCGGCCGCGCTGTCCCGGCCCGCCCTGTGGAAGCTCGTCGCGCTCTCCGGCGGCGGTCCGCTCACCGTCTTCGGCGAGTGCGGCCACCGCGGTTTCGATCCGCTCGCGGCCTGGGCACCGGCCGTGCGCGAGGGCGGCGGCGACACGGTGGCGGACGACCCGCACGCCCTGCCGGCCAACGCCGAGACCGTTCCGCTCATCTAACTCCTGGAGGAGGGCCGATGCCCCGTACCACCGCACCCACCACGCCCACCACATCCGCCAAGAGCGCGACGACCACCACGCCCGTCCCCACCGCCGGCACCGCCTCCGCGACCGACGCCCCCGCCGGCCTGCTCACCGCGACGCCGTGGGAAGAGCTCGTCACCTCGGCGCTGCTCGGCACGGACCGCCGCCCCCTCGCGGCGGCATCCGGCACCGGCCCGCAAAACGGACCGGGCGAGGCACCGGGCGAGGCGCCGAGCGGAATGCCGGGCGAGGTTCCGGGCCGGACCGGTCCGGACGGCGCGGCGGCCGCGCTGCTGAACGCCGCCGCCCTGCACACCGTGCGGCGCCGGGCGGGTCTGCTGCCCGCTCCTGCGGCCCCCCGGCCCGATCCCGCGCCCACCGACCCTCGGCCGCCGCTGCCGGGGGCCGCCCGGAGCCGGCTGGAGCGGCTGCTCGCGGACCGGGCCGCACCGAGCGGTTCGGGCGGCAGACGCGGCACGGCTCCCGACCTCACGGAACTGATTCCGCAGTGGCTGGCCACCGCCAATCTGCACGGCTACCGCGCACCGGACCCGGCCCTGCCCGCCCTGCTGGACGCGGCCCGCGCGCGGACCGATCTGCGGCCGCAGGCCCTGGTGTTCGCCGGGCCGCGCGGCCGCTGGCTGGCCGGGCTGAACCCCGAGTGGAAGTTCGCGCTGCGCGGCTCGTCCGGCACCGCACTGTTGCCAGCCCTGACCGACCAGGAAGCGGTCCACCGGCTGTGGGAGGAAGGCCTGTTCGCCGAACGGGTCGCCCTGCTCACGGCGGTACGCGCGCACGAGGCGGGCGCCGCTCTCGCCCTGCTCGCCAGCACCTGGGCCACCGAGCGGGCCGAGGACCGGCTGATGTTCGTCGACTCCCTGCGTACCGGGCTCTCCGGCGCCGACGAGGCCTTCCTGGAGCAGGCCCTCGCCGACCGCAGCCGCAATGTCCGTGCGACGGCCGCCGAGCTGCTCTCGGCACTTCCCGAATCGGCGCTCGCCCGCCGGATGGCGGACCGCGCCCTGTCCTGCGTGAGCCCCGGTCTCACCGGCACCGGGCCGTCCGTGGCCGTGGAGGCCCCGCACGAATGCGATGCGGCGATGCAGCGTGACGGTGTGGTGGCGCTCCCGCCGTCCGGGCGGGGCGAACGGTCGTGGTGGCTCGGCCAGCTGGTGGAGTCGTCCCCGCTCGCGATCTGGCCGGCGCGGTTCGGCGGGCGCGAGGCGCGGGAGATCGTCGCGCTTCCCGTGGCCGACGGCTGGAGCGAGGAACTCCACGCGGCCTGGTGCCGGGCCGCCCTCCGGCAGCGGGACCCGGAGTGGGCGCGGGCGCTGCTCGGCTCCCCCTCGACACCCCCGTCGAACGGCCCCGGTACGGCGTCGCTCGCCGAGCGGTCGAAGCTCCTGATCGTGCTGCCCGCCGCCGAACGGGCCGGCTGGGTGGCCGAGTTCATCGCCGCGCACGGCCTGTCGGAGGCGTTCCAGCTGCTGGGGGTCTGCCCGACCCCCTGGGCGGAGCAGCTCGGCCGCTCCGTCGTCGACGCCCTCGACATCGCCCGGGACGCCGGCAGCTATCCGTGGAGCTTCAGCGGGGTGATGGGCCTCGCCGAACGCTGCCTGAATCCGGCCGAGGCGGACCGCCTGGAGGTCCTCACCACGACTCCCGACGAACCGGCGGACGCCTCCCCCGGCGCGAACGGCTACTGGTCGGAGGCGTTCCAGCGGCTGGTTTCCACCCTGCGGCTCCGCGCGGCGATGGACGCGGAGCTGGCACCGGCCCGGTGATTCCCCGGTGAACCGGCCCGGTGAGACGGACAGTGCGGGATCACGGCTCGGGAGGGGTCACGCCTCGGCGGGGTCAGGCGTCGGGCCGGATCAGGCGTCGGGCCGGGTCAGGCTTCCGCCGGCTGGCGGACGTTCGCGTTGACCCAGGCGACGATCTCGACCGTCGTCGCGCCCGGGGTGAAGATCTCCGCGACTCCCTGCTCCTTGAGCGGTGCGATGTCCGCCTCGGGGATGATGCCGCCGCCGAAGACCTTGATGTCCTCCGCCTCGCGCTCCTTCAACAGGGCGATCACCTTCGCGAAGAGCGTGTTGTGCGCACCGGAGAGGATCGAGAGGCCGATCGCGTCGGCATCCTCCTGGATCGCGGTGCCCACGATCTGCTCGGGCGTCTGGTGGAGCCCGGTGTAGATGACTTCCATACCGGCGTCGCGCAGTGCCCGCGCGATCACCTTGGCCCCGCGGTCATGGCCGTCGAGGCCAGGCTTGGCCACCACCACTCGGATCGGACCGGTCACACCCATCACTGCCTCCACATGCGTCTCCCGTCCCTGAAGAGCCGGGGATGTGAACGAACGTTATCCACAGCATCCCGCAAGCCGCTGTTTCGCGGTGGGCGGGGAGGGGGAAATCACACGTGGGACATGTTCACCGGGCGCCGTTTCCCGCAGCACGCGGCACACCTGCCGTGCGGGACCCGGCCGCCGGGGGAGCCGCACGAGGTCGTCGTACCACCGCGCCGTCAGCCGCACGGCACGGTGGTACGGCTCACCGACCGCCCGCAGGCCGGTCACCGAGGGTGATCCGGAAGGCACGGCGGGCGGCGGGTCCCGGACGGTGAGCTGCCGCCCGGACCTCCGATACGGCGCCCCATGAGGGCATACGGGCAGGAGCCGTCTCTCCCCGGGTGCCGGAGCAGGAGGTCGACCATGAAGGCCCTGCCCTTTCTTCCCCTACTTCTGCGTCAGCCCTGCCCGCGCAACACCTGGCTGTCGTCCGCACTGCTGAGAGCGACCGCACTGGAACTCGTGGTGCTCGCCGGACACGCACTGCTCTACCCCACCGGCATCACCGGCGAGCGGCGCACCCCGCCACGCCCGGCGGACGGTCCGGTCCCCGCACCGTCCGGGACCACCGCCCTGCCCACAGGACCCACCCGGAGCACCAAGAAAGCCGGCAACGGCAAGAACACCGGGAGTGCGGGGAGCACAGGAAGCGCAGGGAACACCGCGCACACAGACCGGCCGCCCGTCGTGCTCCTGCACGGATTCATCGACAACCGCTCCGTCTTCGTCCTGCTGCGCCGCTCCCTCGCCCGGCACGGCTGGCGTCATCTGGAGTCGCTCAACTACTCCCCGCTGACCTGCGACATCCGCACCGCCGCCGAGCTGCTCGGCCGCCACGTCGAGGAGATCTGCGCCCGCACCGGACACCGCGAGGTCGACATCGTCGGGCACAGCCTGGGCGGCCTGATAGCGCGCTACTACGTACAGCGGCTCGGCGGTGACCGGCGGGTCCGCACCCTGGTCACTCTCGGCACACCGCACGCGGGCACCGCTGTCGCCCCACTGGCCAGCGCTCACCCGATCGTGCGCCAGATGCGCAACGGATCGGCCCCCATCGAGGAGCTGCGGCTGCCGGCGCCCGGCTGCCGCACCCGGTTCGTCAGCTTCTGGAGCGAGCTGGACCAGGTGATCGTCCCCGCCGAGGCGGCCTGCATCGACCACCCCGACCTCGACGTGACGAACGTACGCGTCAGCGGCATCGGCCACCTCGCGCTGCCCGTGCACCCGGCCGTGGCCGCCGGGATCCGTCAGGCTCTCGACGACGCACACGAGCCGGCCCGGGAGGCCACCGGCGCCGCGTCAGTGGCCTGAGCCCCCGGATTCCGGAGGACGCACCCCGTCCGGCCGGTCGGGTCAACCGCGGTTTCCGCCCAAAAATAGAACGGGTTTCGAACACAGAGCCAAGGCTGTGTGAGCGGTCCGTCGAAAGACGGCCGATTGCCCGATTCCTGAGCACCCACCAGCCGTGGAAGATTGTCGGCGTCGCATACCGCCGGGTACAGTCGCGGCCACTGCTTTCCCCTCCGGAGTCCCCCCACGGACCCCGGAGACAGGTCCTGCTGCCGAGGCGAGAGAGAAGTTGGTGAACGACCAGCACCCCCACGCCGGGTACGTCGGATATGACAGCCACTCCACGGGCGGTTTCGACAACGACCCGCTCTTCGGCTCTCTCCCCGACGGCTACGACGGTTCGTACGACACCACGCCCGGTTACACCACCCCGTACGACAGCGGGCAGGCCGGTTACAGCGGCCAGTACGACACCACCCAGTGGGACACCGGCGCACACCGGACCGCCGAGTACGACCACGCCGCCGACTACGCGGCCTACACCCCCCACCCTCAGCAGTACCAGCAGTACCCCCCGTACGCTGCGGCCCCGCAGTACGACGCGGCCCCGCAGCAGTACGACACCACCACGACCTGGGCAGCGCCCGACGGCTACGGCGCGAACATCCCCGCTCAGGGCGGCGCCCCGGACTCGTCCGGCCAGTGGGACACCTCCGGGTGGTACGCGAACGGCCAGTGGTCAAGCACCGACACAGCGGCGTACGACTCCGGTGCGTATGACGCCACCGCCTGGAACATCGGCGCCACGCCCGACCACGGGCAGCAATCGCCGCAAGATGTGACGGCGTCGAACGAGCCCGAACAGCCAGCGCAGCATCCGTACGAGACGTACGAGACGTACGAGATGCACGAGCCGTACGAGATGCACGAGCCGTACGAAACGCACGAAACGCACGAAGCGCACGAGACGTACGAGGCGCACGAAGACCACTCCCGGGAACAGGACCAGGACCCGTCTCCGTCCCCTGCCCCTGCCCCCTCCCCTGCCGACTCCCATCACCCCGCGAGCCGTCCGGTCTCCCGAGGTGGCGGCAGCCGCAGCCGCAGGCGTTCGCCCGCAAGGCGTTCCGCTCTCCTCACCGTCGCCGTTCCCTCCGCCTGCGTGATGAGCGTGGCCGGTATCGCCGCCGCCTCCGTGGGCGGAATGGGCGGCGGCGAGGAGAAGAAGGACGACACGACGACGATGGCGGCCGCCGACCCCGGCACGGTCAAGCCGGTCGCCGCCAACAACAAGCTGGACACCCAGCTCGCCAACCTCAGCGCCGACGCGGAGAACTTCGCCGACCGCGCCAGCCGCACCCAGGAGCGCATCGACCTGAAGGAGCGGCAGGCCGCCGAGAAGAAGAAGCGCATCGCGGAGGCCGCCCGCAAGGAGGCCCTGCGACCCAAGTACGTCATGCCGGTCAAGGAGCACGGTCTCAGCGCGTACTTCGGCCAGGCGGGCGTCAACTGGATGTCCGTGCACACGGGCATCGACTTCCCCGTCCAGTACGGCACCCCGGTGATGGCCGCGACCGACGGCACCGTTCACACGCAGTACAACACCGCGTACGGGAACATGGCCATCGTCACGATGGCCGACGGCACCGAGACCTGGTACTGCCACCTCAGCAGCACCCGGATCCGCTCGGGCCCGGTCAAGGCCGGCGACGTCATCGCGTACTCCGGGAGCTCCGGCAACTCGACCGGCCCGCACATGCACTTCGAGGTGCGGCCCGGCGGCGGCGCGGCGATCGACCCGCTGCCCTGGCTCCGCAGCCACAACATCGACCCGACCTGAGCCGGGCTGAACCAGACTGAACCGGACTGAACCGGGCCTGAGCTGACCCGGTCCGGTCCGGACGGACGCGGCGTCCGCCGGACCGGACCGGGCCGGACGGGCGCTACAGCTTCTGGACCGGCGCGTACCGCAGCAGCAGCTTCTTCGGCCGCTCGTCACCGAAGTCGACCGTGGCCTTCGCCTGGTCGCCGAGGCCCTCGACGGCCGTCACCGTGCCCAGACCGAACTGGTCGTGGGTGACCCGGTCTCCGACCACCAGCGTGATCGTCGGCTTGTCCGAGGTCCGCCGGGTCGCGAAGCCCGAGGGCCCGGAGCGTGCACGGGACGCGGACAGCGAGGAGGTGATGCCCGACGTCGGCCCCGCCGGAGCCCCCATCGGGCCCTTCCGCTTCCACTCCAGGTGCTGCTCCGGGATCTCCTCCAGGAACCGCGACGGCGGGTTGTACGAGGGCTGGCCCCAGGCGCTGCGCATCGCCGCCCGGGTCAGATAGAGCCGCTCGCGGGCGCGGGTGATGCCGACGTAGGCGAGCCGGCGCTCCTCCTCCAGCTCCTTGACCTGGCCCAGCGCCCGCATGTGCGGGAAGACGCCGTCCTCCATGCCGGTCAGGAAGACCACCGGGAATTCGAGGCCCTTCGCCGTGTGCAGGGTCATCAGCGTGACGACTCCGGAGCCGTCGGTGTCCTCGTCGGGGATCTGGTCGGAGTCCGCGACGAGCGCGACCCTCTCCAGGAACTCGGAGAGGGTGCCCGCGCCCTCCTCCTCGCCGCGGTCCTGCTCGAATTCGAGCGCGACGGCGGCGAGCTCCTGGAGGTTCTCGATCCGGGTCTCGTCCTGCGGGTCGGTGGAGGCCTGGAGCTCGGCGAGGTAGCCGGTCCGCTCCATGACCGCCTCCAGCACCACCGCGGGGCCCGCGCCCGACTCGACGATCGTGCGCAGCTCCTCCATCAGCGTGTTGAACCGCTTGACGGCGTTGGCTGAGCGCGCGGCCATGCCGTACGCCTCGTCGACGCGGCGCAGCGCCTGCGGGAAGGTGATCTTCTCGCGCAGCGACAGGGCGTCGATCATCGCCTCGGCCCGGTCGCCGATGCCGCGCTTGGGCACGTTCAGGATGCGGCGCAGCGGAACCGTGTCCTCGGGGTTGGAGAGGACCCGGAGGTAGGCCAGGACGTCCCGGACCTCCTTGCGCTCGTAGAAGCGCACACCGCCGACGACCTTGTAGGGCAGGCCGACCCGGATGAAGATCTCCTCGAAGACACGGGACTGCGCGTTCGTCCGGTAGAAGATCGCGACGTCGCCGGCCTTGGCGTCGCCCGCGTCGGTCAGCCGGTCGATCTCGTCGGCGACGAACTGCGCCTCGTCGTGCTCGGTGTCCGCGACGTAGCCGGTGATCCGGGCGCCGGAGCCGGCGTTGGTCCAGAGGTTCTTCGGGCGGCGGCTCGCGTTGCGCTCGATGACGGCGTTGGCGGCGGACAGGATCGTCTGGGTGGAGCGGTAGTTCTGTTCCAGCAGGATCGTGGTCGCGTCCGGGTAGTCCTCCTCGAACTGGAGGATGTTGCGGATCGTGGCGCCTCGGAAGGCGTAGATCGACTGGTCCGCGTCACCGACGACGCACAGCTCGCCGGGGGCGTCGGCGGCACCGGCCGGGCCGACCAGTTCCCGTACGAGCGTGTACTGGGCGTGGTTGGTGTCCTGGTACTCGTCGACCAGGACGTGCCGGAACCGGCGGCGGTAGTGCTCGGCGACGTCGGGGAAGGCCTGGAGCAGGTGCACCGTCGTCATGATGATGTCGTCGAAGTCCAGCGCGTTGGCCTCGCGCAGCCGGGACTGGTACATCGCGTAGGCCTGGGCGAGCGTCTTCTCGAAACCGTCCGCGGCCTGGCCGGCGAAGGTCTCCTCGTCGATCAGCTCGTTCTTGAGGTTCGACACCTTCGCCGTGAACGACTTCGGCGGGAAGCGCTTCGGGTCGAGGTCGAGATCGCGGCAGACCAGGGCCATCAGCCGCTTGGAGTCCGCGGCATCGTAGATCGAGAACGAGGACGTGAAGCCGAGCTTCTTCGACTCGCGGCGCAGGATCCGTACGCACGCGCTGTGGAAGGTCATGACCCACATGGCGTTGGCGCGGGGGCCGACGAGCTGCTCGACGCGCTCCTTCATCTCACCGGCGGCCTTGTTGGTGAACGTGATCGCCAGGATCTGGCCGGGGTGCACCCCCCGCTCGGCGAGCAGGTGGGCGATGCGGTGGGTCAGTACCCGGGTCTTGCCCGAACCGGCCCCGGCGACGATGAGCAGCGGGGACCCCGCGTGCACGACGGCGGCGCGCTGCTCGGTGTTCAGCCCGTCGAGCAGCGCGGCGGCGTCGATCACCGGGCGGTGGGCCCCGTCGCGGTAGTACGCGTCGCGGGGCGGCGGGGGCCCGTCGAACACGCCCCCGAAGAGGTCCTCCGGCACCGCTTCGGGTGCGGAGTCCTCGGGGGGCGGCGGGGGCCCTTCCTCCGTGTGCTGGAGGCCGGCCAGGAAACTGTCGTCAAAGAGGCTGCTCATCGCTGTCCGAGTCTAGGCCGCCGCACTGACACCCTGGGCTCACATGGCGAACCGCACACCTCCGCACACCTCCGCGCGGCCACCCAGAGCGATGCCGGACCCACACTGTGTGGACCGATCCCGCGCCTGACCTGCCCGCACCTCGCCCACTTCGCCAAGGTCACGAAAATGTATCGGGCATATCGAACATCAACCTTCACAGCGGCACCATGAGTTGGCTAGCGTGCACGTTCGGGCGGCCCGTACCCCCAGAGGCGAACCACGCCGAGCGGGCGTCCACGCCGAATCCTGGGCTGCCCGTACGGAGTCCGGAACCGGGGACCCACACGCAGCACCGGGGTGAATCGGTCCGAATCCCCCACCAGGACCGTAGGGCAGCCTTCCGTTACGCCCGAACCCGACAGCTAACCCGGTAGGCGGTCCACGGAAGGAGATGCAGGCCTTGGCGTCGCATCGCAAACCGCGCCCCCGGGCGCGCAGCACCAGCCCGGCCATCGGGTTCACGACGGCCGCACTCGCCTCGGTGACCCTGCTGTCCACGCAGAGCGCGCTGGCGGCCCCGGCCCCGAAGCCCGGCATCGAGGACGTCCAGAAGAAGGTCGACGACCTCTACCGACAGGCGGGCACCGCGACCCAGCACTACGACCAGGCGAAAGAGGCGTCCGCCAAGCAGCGCACCAAGGTGGACACGCTGCTGGACGACATCGCCGAGCGCGCCGACAAGCTGAACGACGCCCGCCGGACGCTCGGGAACTACGCCGCCGCCCAATACCGTGACGGGGCGCTCGCGCCGACCGCCACCTTCTTCCTGGCGAACGACCCGCAGTCGTTCTTCGACCAGACCCACCTCATGAACCGGATGGCCGCGAACCAGCAGCAGGCCGTCACTGACTTCCGTACGAAGCAGGCCGAGGCGTCCAAGAAGCGCGCCGAGGCGGTGACGAGCCTGGAGACGCTCACCGCGTCCCAGACCCGGCTGCGCACCAGCAAGCGGAACGTCCAGGACAAGCTGACCGAGGCCCGCACGCTGCTGTCGAAGCTGACCGCCGAGGAGAAGGCACGCCTCGCCGAGCTGGAGCAGAAGAAGAAGGACGAGGCCGAGCGCAAGGCGGCGGAGCTGGCGAAGAAGCAGGCCGCCGCGAAGGCCGAGGCCGACCGCAAGGCCAAGGAGTCCGGGAGCGGGAGCGGGACCGGCACGGGCACCGGGAGCGGTTCGGGCGCCGGGACGGGTTCCGGTTCGGACAGCAGCGCCACGACGAAGGCCGAGAAGGTCCTCGCGTTCGCCAGGGCCCAGATCGGCAAGCCGTACGTCTGGGGAGCGACCGGCCCGTCCTCGTACGACTGCTCGGGGCTCACCCAGGCGGCCTGGAAGGCGGCGGGGGTCAGCATTCCGCGGACCACCTGGGACCAGGTGAACGTGGGCACCCGGATCGCGACGGCGGATCTGCGGCCCGGGGACCTGGTCTTCTTCTACGACGACATCAGCCACGTCGGCATCTACAAGGGCGACGGCATGATGATCCACGCGCCGAAGCCGGGGGCGAACGTGCGCGAGGAGTCGATCTACTACATGCCGATCTACGGGAGCGTGCGGCCCGGTTAGGGGCGTTGCGGTACGGCGGGTGGCCCCTGCGGCAGCGGCCACCGCCGGCCGCTGCCCGGCCGCTGCCCGGCCCGGCCCGGTCAGGTCAGGTCAGGTCAGGTCAGGTCAGGTCAGGTCCAGAGCGTGGCGATGAAGATGTTGACGACCGTCAGTCCGCCCACCGCCGCGAAGAGGCCCTTCTCGACCTTCTCCTCGTCCCGCTTGACGTAGACGAGCCCGAGGATGACGACCAGGATCAGCAGCTTGATGCCGATCTTGACGTTGTTCACGGGGTGGTCGTCGGCCTGGTCGAGCCCGACCAGGGCGATACCGGTGACCAGCATGGTCAGCGCGCCGTGCAGCATCCCCGGCACGAAGCGCGCGGTTCCCGCCCCCATCGCCTTCATCTGGGTGAGGAAGCCCCCCAGCAGGGCGGCGATTCCGATGATGTGCAGGGCGACGAAGACATCAATGAGTACACGCATGGTTCCGCACCTTAGCCCTGGCCGTATCAGCCTTCCGCAGCCAGGTGAGGCTTACTGGACGCTTGACTGACGAATGCACCAATTGCCTGACTCTGGTGCAATTTTTCCGGTCATCCAGCAACAACACCACGCCAAATTCGGGCAATAGGCGTCATTACGACTCCTGCCCGTGCCCCGGGTTTAGCGTCCCTACCAGGTGACCGGATCACCGCCGCTCCGCACCCGGACGGCACCGTCCGGTCGCCCCGCCGAGAGATCCGGCGGCGGGCCGCTCCCCCTGTTGGTGACCCGCCGCCGGACCGGGCGGGCCCGCCGGTAGGCCCCGACGGGCAGTCGACAGGAAGGACCCCCGCCCTCGTGGCCGCGCACCGGAAACCCAAGCAGCGCCCGTACACCGGCTCTGCTGCCCGCACCGCAGCGACCCTCGCCCTCGCCGGGGCCGCGACCGCTGCCGCGCTGCCGGGATCCGCGCACGCCGACCCGACGCCCACCCCCGCGCGGGTCAAGGCCGAGGTGGACCGGCTGTACCGGGAGGCGGAGGTCGCCACCGAGCAGTACAACGGCGCGAAGGTGAAGGCGGCCGCCACCGCCGAGTCCATCGACGCGATGCGCGACGAGGCCGCCCGCAAGACCGAGCGGCTCAACGCCTCGCGCGACGCGCTGGGCGCGTACGCCGCGGCGCAGTACCGCTCCGGCGGTCTCGACCCGTCCCTCCAGCTGGCGCTCTCCTCGGACCCCGACCAGTACCTGGAGCGCGCCTCCTACGTGGAGCGGGCCGCCGCCGGCCGGGCCGACGAGGTACGTGCCGTGCAGCGCCAGGTCGCGGACGTGGCCCAGCTGCGGTCCGAGGCGGCGGGGCAGCTGGCCGAGCTCACCGCCCGCCAGGCCGACCTGAAGAAGCACCGGGCGACGGTCCGGGCCAAGCTGACCGAGGCCCGCGAGCTGCTGGCCCGCCTCTCCCCCGCCCAGCGCGCCGCGTACGACGCCTCGGACGGCGGCCGCGGCGCGGGCCACGCCGACCGCAGCTCCCCGCGCGGCTCCGACCGGGCGCCGAACGCCCGCGCCGCTGCGGCCGTCGCCTTCGCGTACGGGGCCCTCGGCAAGCCGTACGTGTGGGGCGCCACCGGCCCCTCCTCGTTCGACTGCTCCGGCCTCACCCAGGCCGCCTGGCGCTCCGCGGGTGTCTCGCTCCCCCGGACCACGTACACCCAGATCAACGCCGGGCAGCGCGTCGCGAGGTCCGAACTCGCCCCCGGCGACCTGGTGTTCTTCTTCTCGGGCGTCAGCCATGTCGGCCTCTACATCGGCAACGGCCGGATGATCCACGCCCCGCGCCCCGGAGCCCCGGTCCGGATCGCGCCGGTCGACGAAATGCCGTTCGCCGGAGCGACCCGGGTGGCCTAGGACGGACCTGTCGTCAGACTGCCGTGCGGGCGACGACGGCAGTCTGACGACAGGCCCCATGGCCTCTCGTTCGGATCAGGCCTTGTTTCGATCAGGCCTCGTTGGGATCAGGCCTCGTTGGGATCAGGCCGGGTCTACTCGCCGATCCGGCTGCGGGCCCACCTCACCAGCTCGCGGTCGGCGAGGCTCGCGACCCACAGATCGGCCTGCTCGGCCTCCGGCCCCGGCGGGACGGTGCCGAGGCCGATGACGCGCAGGCCCGCCCGGCGGGCCGATTCCATGCCCGTGATCGAGTCCTCCACGGCCAGAGCCTCCTCGGGCGGAACGCCGCAGAGGCGGGCGGCCACCTCGTAGACGTCGGGTTCCGGCTTCGGCCGTACGTCGTCCCCGGCGACGACCACGTGTCTGAAGCAGCGAAGGAGCCCGGCCCGGCCGAGGCACGATTCCACCATCTCCCGGGGGCAGTTGCTCGCCACCGCGAGAGGGAGGTGGCGGGCGGCCAGCCCGACCAGCGCGGCAGCCCCCGGCATGGTGACGGGATCCTGGTCGACCAGCGCGGTGAAGGTGACGAGGAGCGTGTCGGCCAGGTCTTCCGCGAGATCCGGTTTCCCGGTCTCCTCGGCCATGAGCGCGCCGCACTCGGTGTAGTGCACGCCCTTGGCGCGGCCGGCGAATCCGGCCGGCGGCTTGAGGCCGAACGTCCGGAAGGTGCTGGTCCGGGCCTCCTGCCAATGTCGTTCCGTGTCCATCAGGGTCCCGTCGCAGTCGAAGACGATGGCGGACGGGGACCACGAAAGGATGTTACGAGCTGTCATGTCACTACCGTTCTCGGAGGCTGTGCCGACCGGTTCGGTGCACGGGTGCGGGTAAGCGCCGGAATTCGGTTGATCCACTCGCAGAAATGAGGGGGCCGAAAGATTTCACCGGCTGCTGCGAGCGTGTGCACGCCATTGAGCGCACCACGCCGGACGTAGATCGCCGTTTTCGGCCCGTGCCGAAAACATCGTAGCCATTACGTTATTTCCGTCCCTCTGATTTCCGCAATCACCAATTCGAGTGCATGAAAATTCCGCGACCGCGGGCGGCCGGGGCTCGCGCACGGGACGGAGAAGGGGTCGCTGCGCCCGGGATACGTTCATCGGGCCTGGTGAGCCGCGCTTCCGGTTGGCCGCGGTGTCGTTCGGGGCGGAGCCGACAGGCTCACGCGGACCGATTTCTCCCAGCAGGGCGACAGATTGTGTGAACACTCACCCGCATGCCCGCCGTGGCGAAATAATAAGATCTTCGCGCGCCGCGACCGGGCCCTCCCGAGGGAGGCCTGAATTCACCGTCGTGACGTCAGAACGTTTGAGCGAAGGTGGAACTGATGCAGGACAGGGCCCACGCAACCCGAAAAGCACTGCTGGAATCAGCAGCACATCTATTTGTCGAACGGGGATATGCGGGAACGAGCGTAAATGACATAAGCGATCACTCGGGAAAAACCAGTGGGGCGATCTATTTCCATTACTCCAGCAAGGAGCAGCTGGCACTGGCCGTGGTGCGGGAGCAGTTCTCCACCTGGCCGCAGCTCGCCGCCCCCTACGCCGCGCCCGACATGCCCCCGTTCGAGAAGCTGATCGTCCTCAGCTTCGGTGTCGCACGGTCCCTCAACGAGGATGTCGTGGCGCGCGCGGGCGCGCGGCTGTGGGCGGAACGCCGCGGCATCGAGTCCGTCGTGCCCACGCCGTTCGACGCCTGGGCCCTGTCCGTCACCCGGCTGCTCTCCGAGGCCCGCACGCGGGGTGAACTGGCGCCGGAGGTGGAGCCGTCGGCCGCGGCCGTGACGCTCGTGTGCGCGTTCTTCGGCCTCTGCACGCTGACCGACGACCTGCCGGGCGGGCGGAACTGGAGGGAGCAGCTGGACCACTGGTGGCTGCTGATACTGAAGTCCCTGCAAGCGGACCCGGACCCGGCTGCTCTGCTCGCGCGCGCACGGGCGCGGATTCCCGCGCAGCCGTAGGCCCCGGGGATGCACGCCCCGCGCCCCCCGGAGCCCCGGTCCGCATCGCGTCAGTCGACGAAATGCCCTTCGCCTGAGCGGCCCGGGAGGCACAGGCTCCCGTCCTGCCGGCTCACCGGACTTCCGACCCGGCCGGCCGGCCGGAGATCACCCGGCAGGGCGCTCAGACCAGGCGGCGGGCCGTCGCCCAGCGCGTCAGCTCGTGCCGGTTGGACAGCTGGAGCTTCCTCAGCACCGCCGAGACGTGCGACTCGACCGTCTTCACCGAGATGAACAGCTGCTTGGCGATCTCCTTGTAGGCGTAGCCGCGTGCGATCAGCCGCAGCACCTCGCGCTCGCGCTGGGTCAGCCGGTCGAGGTCCTCGTCGACCGGCGGCGCGTCCGTCGAGGCGAAGGCGTCGAGGACGAAGCCGGCCAGCCGGGGCGAGAACACCGCGTCGCCGTCCTGGACCCGGAAGACCGAGTCGACCAGGTCGGCGCCGGTGATGGTCTTGGTGACATAGCCGCGGGCGCCGCCGCGGATGACCCCGATGACGTCCTCGGCGGCGTCCGAGACGGACAGCGCCAGGAAGCGGACCGGGTTCTCCACCGCGCCCATGAACGGGGCGCAGCGGCGCAGCACCTCGACGCCGCCGCCGCCCGGGAGGTGGACGTCCAGGAGGACGACCTCGGGGCGGGTCGCCGTGATGACGGTGACCGCCTGGTCGACGTCCGCGGCCTCGCCGACGACCTCGACGCCGGTCTCCTCGGTGCGGCCGATCTCGGCCTGTACTCCGGTGCGGAACATCCGGTGGTCGTCGACGAGCACGACTCGTACCCGGCGCTCCGGACCCTCGTGGCTCCCGATCGCCTCAGTGGTCCCGTTCATCGCTCGTCCTCTCCATCTCCAGCTCGACTTCCGTGCCCCCGCCGGGCACCGAACGCAGCCGGGCGGTACCGCCGTTGCGCTGCATCCGGCCGATGATTGATTCTCGTACGCCCATTCTGTCCCCCGGTACGGAGTCCAGATCGAATCCGGGACCCCGGTCCCGCACCGAGACGAAGACCGTGCGGCCCTCGACCTCCGCGTAGACCTGGACGGCGCCGCCCTCGCCACCGTACTTGGCGGCGTTGACCATCGCCTCGCGTGCGGCCTGCATCTGTGCGGTCAGCTTCTCGTCGAGCGGGCAGTCGCCGACGACGACGACCTCCAGCGGGACGCCGTGCTTGTCCTCGACCTCGGCGGCGGCGCGTTTGACGGCCTCGGCCAGGGTCTCGGGCTCGTCGTCCTCGTCCTTGCCGGTGCCCTCGGGGTTGTAGAGCCAGTTGCGCAGCTCGCGTTCCTGGGCTCGGGCCAGTCTGCGCACCTCGCCCGCGTCCTCCGCGTTGCGCTGGATCAGCGTGAGGGTGTGCAGGACGGAGTCGTGCACATGGGCGGCGACCTCGGCCCGTTCCTGGGCCCTGATGCGCATCAGGCGTTCCTCGGAGAGGTCCTGGGTCATCCGCACGAGATAGGGCCCGGCCAGCAGGGCGATGCCGGTGAGCACGGCGATGGCCGCGGTGAGGACGTTGCCCAGCTGGGCGGCGGAGCCGCGTACCACCAGGAAGACCGTGAGGCCGAGGCCGACCAGGGCGACTCCGGCGAGCCCGCGGGCCAGGTGCAGGACCTGGCGGCGGCTGCCGACCTCCATCCAGCGGGCGCGGCGGGCGTTGTCGGCCTGCCGCCACACCAGGACGGAGCCGGCGCCGATCAGCAGCGTGGGCCAGATGTAGCGGTCGGCCTTGCTGCCCATGTCGACGTTGCCGACGAAGATCACGGCGCCGATGATCAGCGCGACGAGGGCGAAGACCTGGCCCCGGTCGGGCTTGCGGAGCCGGCGTCTGCCGTCGGGGGCGGTCTCGAAGAGGGAGCGCGGGCTGTCCACGCCGCCGACGCCGAGCGGGACGACGATCCAGAACACGGCGTACAGGAGCGCGCCGAGGCCGTTCGCGAAGAACAGTCCGAGGAAGACGAACCGCACCCAGGCGACCGGCAGTCCGAGGTGTCCGGCGAGACCGCGTGCGACTCCGCCGAGCAGCCGCCCGTCGGCGCTGCGGTACAGCTTGCGCAGCGGTGGCTCCTCCGGGTCGGGGTTGAGGGAGCTGGCGGCTCGGGCGGTGGCGGCTGGCATGACCCGATCGTCACACGTGCGTGCGGGTGGTGGCATCAGGGTCGGCCCCCACTTCGACCCTGAGAGCCGGCGCCCGGAACGGGAACGGGCCGGGGCGGCGGAACGGCCCCCTCAGGGTCGGGCGGGGCGGATCTCAGGGTTCGGCCAGGGTCGGGACGGGTGCCGGACGGGCCCGGCGCCCGTCACCATGGAGCCATGACCGTTCCCCAGGATGCGCCGCCCGGCGTCGTACCGCCCCCCGGTCCCGGCCCGCGGCTGCGGCGCAGCTCGCGGCAGAAGGTGGTGGCCGGGGTGTGCGGCGGCCTCGGCCGGTACTGCGACGTCGATCCGGTGATCTTCCGGATCGTGCTCGGTGTGCTGTCCGTGACCGGCGGTCTCGGACTGATCTTCTACGGCTTCGCGTGGCTGCTGGTCCCGCTGGAGGGCGAGGACGAGAACGAGGCGCGCCGGCTGCTGTCGGGCCGGGTCGAGGGGACGTCGCTGATCGCGGTGCTGCTCGCGCTGATCGGCTGCGGGCTGTTCCTGTCCGTGCTGGGCAACGGCGGCACGCTGGCGTTCGCCGCGATGCTGTCCCTCGCGGTGCTCGGCTTCTCCGTCTGGACGCAGCACCGCAGGACGGCCGATCCGCAGGGCCCGCTGCATCCGGCGGCCGCGCAGGCGGTGTCGGACGCGCCGCCCGAGGTGAAGGCGCCGCCGCGGCCGGGCAGCCCGTCCTGGTGGCGGGACCCGATCATCAAGGACGGCACCTCGGGGCCGGTGGGCTCCGGCTATCTGTGGGGTCCTTCGGACACGGTGATGGACGCCGGGGCGGCCCGGCCGCGCGGGGCGACGGCCGATGCCCCGTTCCGGGCGCCCAGGCAGTCGCGGGGGAACCCCGAGCCGACCTCGATCGCCGGGGCCGTCTTCCTGCTGGCGGTGGTGGCGGGCGTCGTGGGCGCGCAGGCGAACTGGGACTCCCAGCCGCTGGGCAGGAGTCTGCAGATCGGCCTGGCCGCCGCGCTCGCGGTGTTCGGGGCCGGGATGCTGGTCAGTGCCTTCGTCGGCCGGACCGGCTTCGGCACGGTGCTGCTCTCGGTGATCACCGCGGGTCTGCTGGCGGGGGCGTCCGCGCTCCCCGCCGAAATCACCGCGCACTGGGTGCGCGAGGAGTGGCGGCCCGCCTCGGTCTCCGCGGTGCAACCACGTTACGAAGTGGGCTCCGGGGTGGCGGACCTGGATCTCACCCGGGTCACCGTGCCGAAGGGCGACACCCTCAGGACCCAGGTGGAGGTCGGTGCCGGCCGGGTCGTCGTGCGGGTGCCGAAGGGAGTCACCGTGCTGTTGAGCGCGCGGGCCGGTCTCGGTGACATCACCTTGCCGGGCGAGTGGCGCAAGGGCGACGTGGACCTCAGGGTCTCGGAGAACGAGCACCGGACGCTGCGCCCCGCGTCGGGCGGCACGCCGGCCGGCACCGTGGAACTCGATCTGAAAGTCGGCATCGGACAGGTGGAGGTAGCCCGTGCTGCGTCATGAGATCCGGCCCGGACGGGCCGTGGCGGGCCTGGTGATGCTGGGCCTGGCGGCCGGTTACGCGGCGGATGCCGCGGGCGTCTGGCACGCTCCGTGGCCGTTCTTCGTCGCGCTCTTCACCGGCGGCCTCTGGCTGGCCGTCCTGACCACCTGGGTGGCCTACCGGATCCGGCGCCGTCGCGACGCGAAAAAGGCGTCCAGGGAGAAGGACGCGGCCCCGCCGAGCAGCAGCGGCAGCCAGGCCATGAGGTAGGCCAGATCGTTGCCCAGGTAGTAGGGCTCGACCTGCCAGCTGACGGTCAGCCACAGGCTCAGCGAGATCAGCGCACCGCCGAGCGCGGCGATCCTGGTCCACAGGCCGAGGAGCGTGCCGATCCCGACGGCGAGTTCACCGATCGCGATGGCGTAGCCGAAGCCGGACGGGCCCTTGAGGGCGAGGTCGACGAGGGCCGGGATCGCGGAGGAGTCCCGGACCGCGCTCATGGTCTCGCCGATGGAGCCGCTGCCGGTGGTGTTGAAGAACGCGCTGTCGGTCAGCTTGTCGAGCCCGGCGTAGACGAAGGTGACCCCGAGGAAGATCCGCAGCGGCAGCAGAGCGTGCTCCCGCGCCAGCTCCCGCAGGCTCCTGGCCTCGCCCAGACCTCGCCCGTTCATGCCGTAGTGCATGGTTCTCCCGCCTTCCGCCGCCCCGCGGCGGACCGCCGGGTCCCGCCCACAGAGCCATTCGACCCTCGCCGGACCGTTCGACCCGTCACCAGACCTTACGGCTTCCCCCGCGACAGGGAGCGGGAGACCGAGAGGCGCCGGACGGGACGTCACATGCGGTCGGATCCGTCCTGTTCCCCGGTTCCTCGGAAGGCCTCAGTCGGTCACGTCGATCTCGACCCGGTTCGACTCCGTCCCCGCGGCCGTGACCACCTGCACCTCGACCACCCCCGGCTCCACCTCCACCGGCACCGGCACGGTCAGCACCGTGTCGGTCGGGTTGGCGAAGCCGCCGGGGACCGGGATCAGCGGGACATGGACGTGGACCGTGCCGATCCGGACGACCATGCGGGCCAGCCGGTCGGGGGCCCCGGCGCCGGGCGGGACGAATCCCGCGCCGCGGATCTCGATGTCGTCGCCGGTCCGGATCGGGGCGTCCAGATCGCCGGCCTCCCGGGCCCTGACCACCGACAGCACCACCGGCCGGCCGGACTCGGTGTACTTCCCGGCGAAGTACGCCGCCGCTGAGACGGCCACCAGCAGGGCCAGCCCCCAGGGCAGATCGGGCAGTTGCTCGGGCCGCCGGGCCAGCCGGACCGCGGCGAAGAGCACGGCGACGGTGCTCACCAGCACGTACTGCACATCGGTGAAGCCGCCCCGCCCGGAATCGTCGGTCAGCAGATCGGCGGCGCGCGGCCGGTCGGCCCGCAGCTTCTGGAGCCGCCCGGACACCACCCGTACGCTCACCACCCGCCGCACCACCACGGCGATGGCGCACACCAGCGCCAGCACGGTCACCACCCCGGCGCCGCGCGCCAGGTCCAGGCCCTCGATCAGCTCGTCGCGCTGCGCGTGGCCGGAGGCGCCCGCCAGCTGGAGCGCGAGGACGAGTACGGAGAAGACCGCGAGCAGCACCCAGGACGCGGCGACCGCGCGGGAGGTGGAGAGCCGGTTGTCCTCACCGATCAGCGGGGCGAGGAGGCCGCCGCGCGCCCGGTGGACGTGGGCGGCCGTGGTCAGCAGCCCGGCGGTGACGAGTCCGGCGACCAGGCCGGCGGTGCGGGCGTGGGTCCAGCCCGCCCCGATCGCGGTGGCGGCCTCGGTGACCGCGAGTACGGCGACGGCGCCCCACACGATGACCAGGGTGCGCTGCCACACCCGGTACAGCCAGGCGTCGCCCGCCTCCCGGCCCCGGTCCGCGACGGCGCGCGCCGACTGGGTCAGCTCGTCCGAGACCCACTGCCGGGTCGCGGATGCGGACTGGGCGACCCCGCTGGGCAGCCCCTGGCCTGCGGCGAGTTCGTCCCGCTTGGTCAGGAAGGCGGCCACCGCGCGCCGGTGTCCCTCGCGCGCTCCGTGCGGGCAGTCGCCGCACGTACAGCCACCGCCGTGCGTGCCTTGTCGTGCCTCGTCCAACGCCACGGAGAACGCCGCCCTTTCCCGCCCCGGTACAGCTGTCGCTCAATCCAACTCAGCTGTGATTTCTGCGAATTGTGCCGTACCGGGAGGGCTGCTCCCGCATCGGGGCGGGGCGGGCGGCCGGGATCGTCAGAACGTTCGAGCGATGCGCTGCCACTGCGGCTGGAAGTTGATCCAGGCGACCAGGTCGCTGCCGAGCTGTTCGCGGGTGGTGACCGCGTCCCGGTGCTCGATCAGCACCGGCTTCCCGGCCGCCCGCGCGGCCAGCTGCACCTGGCAGGACCGCTCCATCGTGAGGAACCACCAGGCCGCCGCGTCCACCGAGTCGCCCACGGTCAGCAGCCCGTGGTTGCGCAGGATGACCGCCTTGCGGGCGCCGAGCGCGGCCGCGATCCGGCGCCCCTCCTCCTCGTCCACGACGACCCCCGTGTACGCGTCATAGAGGGCGTGGTCCTCGTAGAAGGCGCAGGACTCCTGGGTGATCGGCTCGATGAGCTCCCCCAGCGAGGCCAGTGCGCGGCCGTGCACGGAGTGGGTGTGCGCGACGGCGACGACGTCCGGGCGGGCCCGGTGCACCTGGGCGTGGACGGCGAACGCCGCCTGGTTGACGTGGTGGCGGCCCTCGACGACCTGGCCCTCCCCGTTGACCAGGATCAGCTCGTCCGGCAGCAGCCCCTCGAAGGGGGCGCCGAAGGGGTTGACCCAGAAGCAGTCGGGGAATTCCGGGTCGCGTGCCGTGATGTGCCCGGAGACGCCGTCCTCGTACCCGTACTCCCCGAACAGCCGCAGCGCCCCGGCCAGCCGCTCCTTGCGGTACGCGCGCTCGTCGCCGGCCGAGGCGTGCGCGGGCGGCATCGCGAAGTGCAGCTGCTCCACGGGTATGGGTGTGGGCTCGGGCATGACGGCTCCTCGGTGCTCCCAGGCGTATCGGATCAGACGCGTCGGATCAGGCGTACAAGGTCAGACGTACGGGTTCAGACGTACGGGTTCAGACGTACGGCATCGGAAGTACGGGATCGGAAGCTACCGCCGGTTGCCGCAGGTGACCAGAGGCACGGTGCATCGATTCGGGGCGGGAACGCGGCGATGCCGCCGCCCGTGGGAACGGACGGCGGCATCGGCGTGAGCACCGGGAAGGGGATTACTCCCACTCGATGGTGCCCGGCGGCTTGCTCGTCACGTCGAGGACCACGCGGTTGACGTCGGCGACCTCGTTGGTGATGCGGGTGGAGATCTTGGCGAGCGTCTCGTACGGCAGTCGCGACCAGTCCGCCGTCATGGCGTCCTCGGACGAGACCGGGCGCAGCACGATCGGGTGGCCGTAGGTGCGGCCGTCGCCCTGGACGCCGACACTGCGGACGTCCGCGAGCAGGACCACCGGGCACTGCCAGATGTCACGGTCCAGGCCGGCCGCGGTCAGCTCCTCGCGGGCGATGGCGTCGGCCTCGCGCAGCAGGTCGAGCCGCTCCTTGGTGACCTCGCCGACGATGCGGATACCGAGTCCGGGGCCGGGGAAGGGCTGGCGCTGGACGATCTCCTCCGGCAGGCCGAGCTCCTGGCCGACCATCCGGACCTCGTCCTTGAACAGCTGGCGCAGCGGCTCGACGAGCTGGAACTCGATGTCGTCGGGGAGCCCGCCCACGTTGTGGTGGGACTTGATGTTGGCGGTGCCGGTGCCGCCGCCGGACTCGACGACGTCCGGGTAGAGCGTGCCCTGGACGAGGAAGGCGACCTCCGGGCCGTCCTCCTGGAGGATCTCCAGCTGGGCCTGCTCGAATACGCGGATGAACTCGCGGCCGATGATCTTCCGCTTCTGCTCCGGGTCGGACACGCCGGCCAGGGCGTCGAGGAAGCGCTTCTCCGCGTCGACCACCTTCAGCTTCGCGCCGGTCGCGGCCACGAAGTCCTTCTCGACCTGCGCCGTCTCACCCTTGCGCATCAGACCGTGGTCGACGTACACACAGGTCAGCTGGGAGCCGATGGCCTTCTGCACGAGGGCCGCGGCGACCGCCGAGTCGACCCCGCCGGACAGCCCGCAGATGGCGCGCTTGGTGCCGACCTGCTCGCGGATGAGCGCGATCTGCTCCTCGACGACGTTGGTGGTCGTCCAGTTCGGCTCGATGCCGGCGCCTCGGTACAGGAAGTGCTCCAGCACCTGCTGGCCGTGCGTGGAGTGCAGGACCTCCGGGTGGTACTGGACGCCGTAGAGCTTCTTCTCGTCGTTCTCGAAGGCGGCGACCGGCACGACGTCGGTGGACGCGGTGACGGTGAAGCCCTCGGGGGCGGCGGAGCAGGCGTCGCCGTGCGACATCCACACCGACTGCTCGGCCGGGGTGCCCTCGAAGAGGGTCGAGCCGGTCTTGGAGACGGCGAGCGCGGTACGGCCGTACTCACGGGCACCGTTGTCGTCGACGGTGCCGCCGAGCGTGGTGGCCATCAGCTGGAAGCCGTAGCACATGCCGAAGACGGGGACCCCGGCCTCGAACAGCGCACGGTCGAGCGAGGGCGCGCCCTCGGCGTACACGGAGGACGGTCCGCCGGACAGGATGATCGCCCGGGGGTTCTTGGCCAGCATCTCGGCCACCGGCATCGTGGACGGCACGATCTCGCTGTAGACCCGGGCCTCACGGACGCGGCGGGCGATGAGCTGGGCGTACTGCGCGCCGAAGTCGACAACGAGGACCACGTCGGTGGTGGTGTCGGGGGCGGCGGGGGGTGCTGCTGGCACGGGGGCGGCCTTCCGGCGGTGGAGGGGGGTCGGTCCTCCCGATTCTACCGGCGGCCGTGGGCGCTCCTCGTCGCGCCGGGTACGGGGTGCGGGGCCCGGCGCCCGCGCACCGTCCGGGGCCGCACACGTGGCCGCCGGTCGCGCTGCGGCCGGGGGCACTGGCGTACGGCTGTCTCAGCATCCGGGCCGGGCGTTGGCTCCCGTCCGCCGCCCGGTCCATACTGTCTCCCATGCGTCAGCACACGACCTTCGTCTTTACCTATGGCAACCGGCCCGCCGGCTGCCATGGTCGTGCTGCTTGAGCAACTGACAAGCAACGTTCCAGGCGCCCCGGGCCGACAGGCCCGGGGCGTTCTGGCGTTCCGGGCCCGGTCGGCCCCGGGGAGCCGCACCTCACCGGGAGACCCGCCATGAGCAGCACCGCCACCGACCGGACCACCACCGCCACCCGCACCACAGCCGTCCGCACCGCCACCGAGGAGACCGGCGCGCACACCGACGAGGCCGCGTCCCTGATCGGCGACGCCCGGTCGCGCATCGACGCCCTCGACGACCGGATCATCGGTCTCGTCCAGGAACGGATGGCCGTCTCCTCGGTCATCCAGGAGGCCCGGATCACCTCCGGGGGCCGCCGGGTGAACCTCTCCCGGGAGATGGAGGTCCTCGGCCACTACCGGGACGCGCTCGGCAAGCCCGGCACCTCACTCGCGATGACGCTGCTGGAGCTGTGCCGCGGCCGCGTGTGACGGGCCGGCCGGACGGCCCGTATCGCCACAGGGCTGTAAGGGCGTATCCCAGTTCGGGCGGACTCTCACCCGTACGGCGCGTGACCGGGCCCGGCGCGGCTTCGTTGGTCCCGGTGTCCGTGCCAGCCAGGGGCGGCTGTGGAAGAAAACCACGCGTGGCTCCGCCGGGGCGTGTGGCGTACCGCAGGTACGCCGTGGGACCACGCACCGGCGTGCGTGACCGGTCGGCAGGGGACAGCAGCCCGGTCACCCGGAGGTCCGCCCCGAGGGGCTGGATCCTCGAAAGGACGGCCGGCTCCGGGGACGCCCGGGGCCGGCCGTTCTCCGCTGTCCGGCTTCGGTTCAGCGGGCCGTTCGGTTCAGCGGGCCGCGCGGCGGCGGGACACCGTGTAGAGGACGCCGCCCGCGACCAGGGCGGCCAGGGCCGCGGCGCCGGCCGTCAGGGCGACGGACCCGGTGGCGGCGAGGCCGCCGCCGGAGTCACCGCCGGTGGTGCCCGTGGCGGACGAGCCGGCCGTGCCTTCGGAGCTCCCCGACGCGCCGGCGCCGGAGTCGCCCGAGCCCCCGGCGGAACCGCCGGTGGCCGCCGATCCGCCCGATGCCGAGTCACCGTCGCCGGTGGTGGCTCCGGAGTCGCCCGAGCCGGAGTCCTTGGCGTTGAGCACCAGCGAGGCCGTGTTGTTGGCGGGCTCGGGGTCGAAGGGCAGCTTCGGCTCCGCGAGGTGGGTGTTGCGGACCACGACCTTGCCGGACGCCCCCTCGACCCTCTTGGCGATCTTCAGCTCGAAGGGCAGGGCGAAGTCGGCGGCCTCGCGGACGGACATCGGGGTGGAACAGAAGTAGCGCGGGGCCGCGGTCTGGTCCTCGCGGTACTCCCCGTCGGCCGTCACGCCGCGGCAGGTGTCGGGCTTGGTGACGACCGTGGCGCCCTCGGGCACGGTGACGTCGACGGTGGCGACGTCCTCGCCGGAGCGGATGTACCCGATCCACGCCGGCCCACGGTTGCGGAATCCGACGTTCACCTCGACCGAGTCGCCCGCGGCGCCCTTCGCCCGGTCACCGTAGGCCACGAAGTCGGCGCTGTTGGAGGTACGGAAGTCGACGTCCTGCTGGTTGTCGCTCGGGTCGAGGTCGGCCGTCAGGGCCGCCGGGGCCTTGCGCAGGGCCAGCGTGGCGCCCTTGCCGGGGCTGTACTTCGCACCGGCCCGCTGCGCCGCACGGGCGGTCGAGCCGTCCTCCGCGATGCGGTAGAGGAACGAGTCGTAGAACGCGCGCTTCGAGGCCCTGATCGCGGGCGGCTCGGCGAGCGTGTAGGCGACGCCGGGCTCGTAGCTGCCGTCGAAGGAGCACAGGGCGGTGGTCCAGGCACCGGGACTGCCCATGCCCAGGTCGGACTCGCTGTACTCGCAGTTCTGGTACCGCTCGGTGAACTCCATGCCGCGGGTGTACCGCAGGGTGAGCAGCACGCCGTCGGCCGCGCGCGTGCCGTTGTTCGTGAAGGTGACGGGCACCGGCTGGGTGTCGCCTGGCTTGAGCTCCGTCTTGAAGGGCAGCCGCTCCATCGACAGGTCGGGGCCGCCGATGCCGACCAGGGCGGTGAACGAGGTGAACGTGGCCCCGTCCGCCTCCGCGGTGACCTCGATGGCACCCGTGTCGCCGTCCTCGCTGCCCTTGGCCGCGGTGACGTCGAGCTCGGCGAGCGTGCTCAGGCCCGGGAAGATGCCCCAGTCGTGGCAGACGGCACTCGTCCCGGTGATGGTGCAGTCGGCACCGCCTTCGTTGTCGAAGGACACATCCGCGACGCCCTCGATCCCGCTGAGGTCGAAGCGGACGGTGTACTCGCCCTGGAAGGCGCCGTTCTCCTCGTCCTCGGACGGGTTGTTGACCGTGAAGTCGAGGGACGCCTTCTGCGGAGCGCCCGTCGCCGGGTACGGGTGCAGCGCGGTCTCGGCCGGGCCGCCGAGCGTGAACTCCGGGGCGGCGGCCTGCGCCGGAGCGGTCAGGGTGAGGGATCCTGCGGCCATCAGACCGGCGGCGGCGAATCCACCCACGGCGCGGCGCAGCGCTGCTCTCGGGGTCGTGCTTCTCATCGCGGGACCTTCTGGGGGGTCGGTGGGAACTGTGCGGCCGCTGTGGCAGCGGTACGAGTTCGACCCCGGGCCCGTACGAACAGTTGCGCGGGCGCAGGTCACGGATTGAGCACGGAAGTCAACGTGAGCGGCGTCACATAAGGATTTTGTGAATTCCGGGACAACCATCGGGACACCTTGCAGGTCATGCATGCGGAACCACCGGTCACATCCGTAACTCGGCTTCACCGGTAGAGCATGAGGGGCTGCACTCGGAGGGGGGTGCAGCCCCTTCTGCTGTCCTCTTCCGCTGTCCCGCTCCGGGTCAGGCCTGCCCGGTCTGCCCAGTCCTCCCGGCCTTCCCCGTCTTCCCTGTCTTCCCCGTCTTCCCTGTCTTCCCCGTCTTCTTCGGCGGTACCGCGGGTATCCCCAGGAACGGCAGCCTCAGCGCGCCGAACGCCTCCTCCGGGACGGCCGGCGCCTGCGGCTCGACCGCCGCCAGCCGCTCGTACGCCTCGCCCGCCGCCGGGCGGGGGTCCCGCTCGCCCTTGTTCGGCCAGAAGGACATGGCGCGTTCGGCCTGCGCGGTGATCGTCAGCGACGGGTTGACGCCGAGGTTGGCGGAGACCGCCGAACCGTCGACCACCGAGATGCCCGGGTGGCCGTACAGCCGGTGGTACGCGTCGATCACCCCGTCCTCGGCGCTCGCGCCGATCGGGCAGCCGCCGAGGAAGTGCGCGGTGAGCGGGGTGCCCATCAGCTCACCGATGTTGGAGCCCGGGAAACCGTTTATCTCTTCGGCGAGCAGCGTCGCGCTCCGGGTCGCCTCGGCTATCTGGGTCGGGTTGGGCGCGCCGTGCCCCTGCCGGGCGGTGAGCAGGCCCTTCCCGATGCCGCCGGGCTTGCGGTACGCGGTCAGGGAGTTGTCCAGCGACTGCATGACGAGCCCGATGATGGTCCGCTCCGACCAGCGCCGGTTGGAGAGCGAGCGCACGGCGAGCGTCGGGTGCTTGGCCATGCTGCCGAGCCAGCCGAGCACCCGGTGGGTGCTGTAGGGGACCTGGAGGATGGTCATCCCGCCCATCGCGTTGGACCCCTTGCCGTAGCGGACCGGCTCGATGTGGGTGTTCTCGTCGGGGTGGATCGACGAGGTGATGGCGACGCCCCTGGTGAAGTCGGCCTTGCGGCCGTGCTTCCTGCGGTACCGCCGGTCGGAGGTCTGCGCTCCCACGAGCCCCTCGGAGTTGGTCCGGGTCAGCTCGCCGAGCCGGGACGAGATACGGGGCAGCAGCCCCCGGTCCTTCATCGTGTGCAGCAGGGTCTGGGTGCCGTACGTGCCCGCCGCGACGACCACCTGGCGGGCGCGCAGCCGCGTCGGCCTGCCCTTCCTGCGGCGGTCGGTGGGGACGGTGGTGACGCGGTAACCGCCCTCCGGATGGTCGGTGACCGCGACGACGGAGGTCATCGGGTGGATGACCGCTCCGGCCTTCTCCGCGAGGTGGAGGTAGTTCTCGTTGAGGGTGTTCTTCGCGCCGTGCCGGCAGCCCGTCATGCATTCGCCGCACTCCGTGCAGGCCTTGCGGGCGGGGCCCGCACCGCCGAAGTACGGGTCGGCGACCGTGCCGCCGGGCTTCGCCCTCGCCGTGCCGTCGGCGTCCTTGCCGTCGCCGAAGAACACGCCGACCGGGGCGAGGTGGAAGGTGTCAGCGACCCCCATGGCCTCGGCGGCCGCCTTGAGGTGGACGTCCGAGGGGGTCGTCGTCGGGTTGAGCCGGACCCCGAGCATCCGGGTCGCCTGGTCGTAGTACGGCTTCAGCTCGTCCTGCCAGTCGGTGATGTGCGCCCACTGGCGGTCCTCGAAGAAGGGCGCCGGGGGCACGTACAGCGTGTTGGCGTAGTTCAGCGAGCCGCCGCCGACCCCCGCGCCGGCCAGCACCATCACCTTGCCGAGCAGGTGCACCCGCTGGATGCCGAAGAGGCCGAGGGCGGGGGCCCAGAGGTAGTTCTTCAGGTCCCAGGAGTTCTTGGGCAGCGTGCCGGGCGTGAACCGGCGGCCCGCCTCCAGGACGCCGACGCGGTACCCCTTCTCGCTCAGCCGCAGGGCCGACACCGCACCGCCGAAGCCCGAACCGACGACCAGTACGTCGTAGTCGTACGCGGCGTCGTCATCGGCCGCACCGGGCGGTCCGGCCTGATTCCGGGCAGGGCTGTCCTGGGACATGGCGCTCCTCCGTACGAAAAGGACATAAATGCTGCGGTGGTGCGGGGGGTCAGCGCAGGCGGAACGCCTTCATCGCCTTCAGGCTGCGGCTCATGAAGGCCGCGTACTTCTCGTCGTCCATCCCGAAGGACGGGGCGAGCGGGATCAGCCGCTGCTGGGCGACCGTCTGCGCCTCGGTGTACTTGAGGATGCCCTCGGAGCCGTGCCGGCGGCCGAGACCGGATTGCTTCATGCCGCCCATCGGGGACTGCACGCTGCCGTACGCGGGGGCGTAACCCTCGTTGATGTTGACCGTGCCGGTCCGCAGCCGGGCGGCGACCTGGTGGCCGCGCCTGCCGTCCTTGGTCCAGACACTGGAGTTGAGGCCGTACGGGGTGCCGTTGGCGAGGCCGATGACCTCGTCCTCGTCGCTGAAGCGGTAGAGGGAGACGACCGGTCCGAAGGTCTCCTCGGTGCAGACGGCCATCGGCGCCTCGACGCCGTCGAGGATGGTCGGCTCGTAGAAGAGCGGGCCGATGTCGGGGCGGGCGACCCCGCCCGCGACGAGCCTGGCGCCCTTCTCGACGGCCTCCGTGACATGCCGGCTGACCGTCTCCAGCTGGCGTTCACCGACCAGTGAGCCCATGTCGGCCCCGTAGGCGAGGGAGTTGCCGAGCCGCATGGCCTTCGTGCGGGCGGCGAACCGCGCCACGAAGTCGTCGGCGACCGACTCGTGGACGTACAGCCGCTCGATGGAGATGCAGAGCTGGCCGGCGGAGGAGAAGCAGGCCCGGACGGCGCCCGCGGCGGCCTTCTCCACGTCGGCGTCCTCCAGGACCAGCATGGCGTTCTTGCCGCCCAGCTCCAGCGAGACCCCGACGAGCCGGGCCGCGGCCCCCTGGGCGACCTCGCGGCCGGTGCGGGTGGAGCCGGTGAACGAGACGTAGTCGGCGTGCTTGACGACCTCGGGTCCGACCACGGGTCCGTCGCCGAGCACGACCTGGAACACCTCGGCGGGCAGTCCGGCCTCGATCAGCAGGTCACGGGCCCACAGCGCGGTCAGCGCGGTCTCCGTGTCGGGCTTCATCACCACGGCGTTGCCGGAGACGAACGCGGGCAGCGCGTCACCGACGGACAGTTCGAGGGGGTAGTTCCACGGCGCGATCTGGCCGACGACACCGCGCGGCTGGCGCAGCTCGGTGACCTTGGTGAGGGTCGGTACGACTCCGGTGTGCCGCCTGGGCCGCAGATACGAACCGGCCTTGCGGCCGTAGTGCCGGGCGGCGACGGCGACGGCCTGCACCTCCTCGTGGGCGTGCAGCCTGGCCTTGCCGGTCTCCAGCTGGATGAGGTCGAGGACCTCGGACTGCCGGCTGAGCACGAGGTCGTGGAAGCGCAGCAGCACGGCGGCCCTGGCCCGGACGGGCGTCGCGGCCCAGGCCGGCTGGGCGGCACGGGCCCGCTCGAAGGCGGCCGCCACGTCCTCGGGGGTGGACTCGGGCAGGTCGGCCAGCTTCTCCCCGGTGAAGGGGGTGTGGTTGGCGGTACGGCCGGAGCCGACGACGCCGCGGGTCAGCTGGGCGATCACCTCGGGGGTCACGACATCGGCGGCCGTGCGCACGCCCGCGGGCGCGGCGGCCACCGGGTTGGTGCCGACACCGGCGGCGGAGGTGGGCGTGGAGGCCTGCGAGTCCGTCATGAGGCCGAGAGTACGTCCAGCCGGATGCTTTGGGTACCCGTGGGTAACAGGTTTTCACACTCCCCGCCACGACCCGTCGCGGCACCCGCCGATCGAGCCAGTGACTACTGGCTACATAAGTGCTGATCAGGGGCTCACCCGTGGCAGACGGGACGTGAGTGCCTCACCGCGTCAGCCGATGTCCCCCGGCGCGCGCCAGCCGCGCAGCATGGTGTCGAACTGCTTCCGGGTGGTGTCCCAGTCCGCCGCCGGACCCGTCATGTACAGCGCGTACTCCGGTCCGCCGTCGTCCCCGTAGTACATCTGGTCCACGGCGTGCCTCTGCTCGCCGTTCTTCTCGGTCCAGGTGAACTCCCAGATCGATCCCGGGTGGTCACGGTAGAAGTTGCTGCGCAGGTCCAGGTTCCGGTAGGCCGGGAGCCGCTTCTGCAGGCTCGTCTCCAGGTTCTTCATGTGCTGGTACGAGCTCTCGAAGTCGGGATTCTCGTCGACGCTGATGCGCAGGTAGCGCCTGCCCCCGTCCGGGGTGTAGTCGATGTTCGTGCCGGTCTTCCGGCGCTGCCAGCCGTCGGGTACGAGGAGGCTGAACCCCTCCGGGTCGTTGACCCGCTGCCAGCCGTCGGGGACGCCCTTCAGCGTCGGGTCGGGCTTCGGGGAGGAGTCCGGCGAGGACTTCGGCGATGACTTGTGGGGGGCCGGTTCCGGCGACCGGTCACCCAGGGTTCCGGCGCCACCGCTCGCGGTGCTGTCGTCCGGGTGGCCCCGGTACTTCATCGCGGCGATCCCAGCGCCGCCGCCGAGCAGCGCCGCCAGGGCGACGACCAGCATCGCCGTGCGCCACCGGCCGCGGCTGCGCCGGGTCACCGGCGCGGACCCGGAAGCCGGTACGGCGGCGGGGTAGGGCAGCTGGGCCGTACCGCCGGACGTACCGCCGGGGCCCATCGCGCGAAGGGCCTCCTCCGGCAGCTGCTGCGTCGGGACGTACGCCTGGGCCGCCCGGGGCTCGCGCCCCTCCATGGCCTCCAGCAGCATCCGTTCCGTCTCCTCGGCCGACGGCCGGTCCGCGGGGTCCTTGCGGAGCAGCGCGGTGATGACGGGGGCGAGCGCCCCGGCCCGGACCGGCGGCGGCGGTTCATCGGCGACGACGGCCTGCATGGTGGATATCGGGGAGGTGCGGCGGAACGGCGACCGGCCCTCGACCGCGGTGTACAGCGTGGCGCCCAGCGACCACAGGTCGGACGCGGGTCCCGGGTCGCCCCCGCGTACCCGCTCGGGTGCCAGATAGTCGATGGAGCCGACCAGTTCACCGGTCCTGGTGATGGTCGAGTCGCCCTCTATCGCGGCGATCCCGAAGTCGGTGAGCAGCACCCGGCCGTCGCGGGCGAGCAGCACGTTGCCCGGCTTCACGTCGCGGTGCAGCACCCCGGCGCTGTGCGCGGCGCGCAGCGCGCCCAGCACGTGGAGTCCGATCCTGGCGGCCTCGCGCGGCTCCAGCTCGCCGGATTCCTTGGCGGCGTCGGCGAGTGACGGTCCGTCGACGTACTGCATGACGATCCACGGCCGGTTGTCGTACTCGATGACGTCGTGGACGGTGACCACGCCGGGGTGTGTGATGCGGGCGGCCGCGCGGGCCTCCTTCTGGGTGCGTGCGTGCAGCACCAGCCGGTCCGCCTCCGCGACGTACAGCCCGGCGGTCAGTTCCTTGACGGCGACGGTGCGGTGCAGCACTTCGTCGTGTGCCCGCCAGACCTTGCCCATGCCGCCGCGCCCGAGGACTTCGCCGAGCCGGTATCGCCCGGCCAGCACCAGTCCCGCGTCCGTGTTCTGTGATCGATCCACGTGTACCCGCCCCGTTCCTTCGAATGACAGGTTACGGAGGGGAGGTGCGGCCACGGAACCTCGCACCGCCCACGAGATCGCACTGTGATGCTTGTCGCGCCGGCCCGTCGCTCTGGGGTCCCGACACGTATCAGGGCGTCACACGGTAGGAAGCGATGGCTTGTTGGTAGATGTCCGTCACCTTGTCGCGCTGGTCCTCCGGACCGATGACCTGAAGGATGTGGTAGCGGCCCGCGACGACCATCGCGAGATTGCGTACGTACACCTCACGTCCGGAGCTGTCCTGCCAGGTGAACTGACCCTCCGCCATGGCCTGTCGCCCGACGTCGATCCGGCGCAGTCCGGTGGCCGACGACCAGCTGGAGTCCCGGAACGGCTTCAACTCGGGTTCCTTGTCCCGCTGGTAGGCGAGCGGGTCGGCGCCGTTCGTCTTGACCGTGTCGCGGCCGGGGACGATCAGCAGGGTGAAGCCGTCGCTGCCGTAGCGGATCTGGCGGTCCGTGTTGGCGGGGCTGCGCTGCCACCCCTTGGGCACCCCGACCTCGAAGCCCTCGTCGTCCTTGCGCAGGACGTAGCCGGACGCGAGTGCGACGGCGGAGCGGCTGGTCTGCGGCTTCTTCGCACCGCCCGACCCGGACGGTGAGGGTCCACCGGAGCTGCCGGAGTCACCGGAACCGCTGGGGCCGGGGTCGGGCGCCCCGGTCGCCGTACGGGACGGACTGGCGCCCGCGCCGGACTGCGCACCGGACTGGGGCATGAACTTCACGGCGTACACGATCGCCGCGACCAGCACCAGCAGTATCAGGACGAGCAGCAGCCGGCCGAGCCGTCGCGGCGCGCGCTGTCCGTCCTGCGGCGGGCGGGGCGGAGTGCGCAGCGCCTTGGGGCCCTTGGGCTCACGCGGCGGCTTGACGGCTCTGGGCTCGCGCGGCTCCGCGAGTACCGGCTCCGCCTCCGGCCGCCCCTTGCCCTGGCGGTGGCGGCCGTGCGCCGGGCCGTTGCGGCGGCCGCGGCGCTTGCGGACGAGCTCGCCCCGGCGGCGCACGACGGGCAGCCGGGTGGCGTCGGCGGACGGCAGCGGCACGACGTCGAAACCGGCCTCGGGCTCGGGCGCCGCCCGTACGAGGGAGCGCAGCCAGCCGCGCAGCTCCTCGAAGTCCGGGCGCTCGGTGGGGTCCTGCCGCAGCAGCGACTCGACGACGGGCCGCAGCGCGCCGCACTCCTCGGCGAAGGCGGGCGGCTCACCGCAGACCATCTGGACGAGCTCGGCGGCGTTCTCCTCGGGATACGGGGCATGGCCCTGGACGGCGCGGTAGAGCAGCGCGCCCAGCGCCCAGAGGTCGGTGGAGGGGCCGATGGGCGGTGCCAGCCGCCAGTTCTCGTGGACCGGCCCTGCCTGCTCGGGCGCCCAGCGCTCGGTGACCGCGCCGACAACGGCGATCCGGGCCTGCCGTGCGCGCTCGGCGGCGAGGGTGGTGGCGGGGCCCCGGTAGGCCGAGGTGTCGCGGTTCCCGGCGACGATCTCGTCCCAGCGGCCGGGGGCGGTCTCCGCGGGCAGCTGCGGGCGAGCGGCGGGCGGGGTGGCGCCCTGGCGCCGGGAGTCGGCCCGCAGGGCGTCCTCGCTGGAGCCGCCGGCGGGGACCGGGCGCCCGGAGCCGGGGCCGTCGTCCCACGAACCGGTCAGATGCAGCCGCCGGGGCGGAGCCTGACGACCGCCGTCGCCGCTGTCGCTCCCGCCGTCCTCGTCGTCGTACGGGTCGTCGTACGGGTCGTCCTCGTCGTCGTGGTCGTGGTCGTGGTCGTCGTCGTGGTCGTGGTCGTAGGAGTCCTGGGCGTCGGGCGTACGGCTCCAGCCCGCGGGCGGCAGCAGGCCGGCCGGACCGGCACCTTCGCGCTGGACCGGCAGGATGCCGGTGTCCCGCGCCTCGTCCGCACCGGCCCGGCGCTCCTCCTCGCTGATGCGCGCGGCGGCGCGGGCACCCGCGCGGTACGCGGCGATGGCGCCCGCGCGCGCGGCCCGCGTCTGGGCGGCGCTGCCGGACCCGGGGGCGGGCACGGGCGGCGGCGGACGGCGTACGGATTCCAGCTGACCGGCGCCGTACGGGCTCTCGGAACCGGCCCCGGACGACGCGGACTCGATCGCCGCGGGACCACGGGAACCGGGCATCCCGGCGGACGGCGGCTGCGCGGGCGGCGACTGCGCGGGCGGCCGGAAGAGCGCGTGCGGGTCGGACGGCTCGGACGGGTCGGCCTCGTAGTCGTATTCGGCGTCGGCCACGTCCGGCCCGGTCTCGTAGCCGTCGTCATATTCGGAGAAGGAGTCGGAGTCGGCGTCGGAGTCGGCGTCGGCGTCGGCCGACGGCAGCGCGTACGAGTCGTCGGACCCGGCCGCCGGCCCGGACTCGTAGCCGGCCATCGGCAGCGCGTAGGGATCGCCGGACCCCGTCTCGGCCATCGGCGGCACGTACGGGCCGGTGGGGCCCGTCTCCACCGCGGGGCGGCCGTACTCGCCGTCGTCCTCGGCGTCGTCGGTGCGCGGCACCGGCACGTACCCGCAGAGGGCCTCCTCCGCCGCCCCGGCCGCCAGGCCGGTCAGCACGACGCGTCCGTCGTCGCAGACCAGCAC
The DNA here is from genome assembly GCF_055587045.1 of Streptomyces sp. NPDC048671. NCBI lineage: Bacteria > Bacillati > Actinomycetota > Actinomycetes > Kitasatosporales > Streptomycetaceae > Streptomyces > Streptomyces sp. NPDC048671. The sequence continues at coordinate 42,080 of NZ_JBVJHB010000030.1, forward strand.
GGTGCGCACGGTGATGTTGCGGTGGGTCCAGCCGTGGGCGTGCAGGACGCGCAGCGCCGTCAGGACGTCGGAGCCGATCTCCGCGGCCCGGTACGGATTGAGCGGGCGCTCGGCGAGCAGGGCCGCCAGCGGGCGGGCCGCGACCAGTTCACTCACTATCCAGAGCGATCCCGCCTCGGCGAACACGTCGAAGACCTGGTCGAGCCGTGGATGGTCGGGCACCTGGGCCGCCGCCTGGGCGGCCTCGATGGCGCGCCGGACCGCCGGATCGGTGGACCGCCGCACCGTGCGCGCGCTGGTGCGCCGGGCCGGCGTGGGCAGACCGTCGGCGTCGAGCACCTCCGCGTCCACGACCTCGGGCAACGGCACCTGCCGGACCAGGACTTCCTGTCCGCTGTAGGTGTCGAACGCCCGGGTCTCGACCAGTTCGTAGGCATCGGACGGAGGCAGCGGAAGGCGGTAGCGGTCGGCAAGTACCCGACCCGCGTAGTCGTCCACGACGCCTCCCCAGAGCGCGCTGTCCCCCGGTCACGTAGACCGCACGAAACCCACCAATTGCGGTCACTTACCGTGCAATTGACTTACGGTTCCGGCTGCGTACGGTCTTCGAGCTCTCACAATACGTGGCAACCGGCGGCCGCGCGGAAGGTCGCCGCAACCCGGTCCGCCGGCCGCACCCTCAGTCGAGCGGCTTGAACGTGTCGAACGCCGTCTCGCGCAGCGTCTTGCACGCCTTGCCGTCCCACTCGTCGACCTTGCAGCTGATCATGATCGAGTAGCCGCGCTTGGCGTCGACCTTGAAGCCGCGGTTCAGGACGCGGCTGCGCTGGCCGTGCTCGTTGCGCTCGAACTGCCAGTCGGCGACGGTCGGGTACCCGTTGTACTCGACCGGATCAATACCGAGATGCTTGTACCCGTTGCTGCTGCCGGCAACCGCGCCCTTCAGCGCGTTCCAGGCGGAGGCCGCGTCATCGCCGGGCGAGCTGTTGTAGTCGACCTGGACGCGCGGGAAGCCCTTGTCGATGTTGTAGATGCCGCCGGAGTTGCTGCCGGCGATCGAATTGCGCTCGAAGCCCTCGGGCATCGCCATGGTGAAGTGGAACCGCTTGTCGGTGACCGACTTGTATCCGGCGGGCAGCGCGCCCTTGCCGTCCGCGTCGTCGTCGGAGTCGTCCGACCCCTTGCCGGAGTCGTCCTTGCCCTTGTCCTGGTCCTGGCCGTCGTTGCCGTCCTGGCCCTTGCCCTGGTCCTTGCCGGTGCCGCCCTGCTCCGTACCGGCGGTACCGGCGGAGCCGCCGTCCGCCGACGAGCCGGCCGAGGCGGAGGTGTCGCCCTTGCCCTTGCCCGCGTTGTCGGAGCCCTTGCCGTCCCCGCCCAGCGTGAGCGCGAGGACCGTGCCGAGCACGGCGAGCACGATGACGGCCGCGATGATCGCCAGGGTGCGGCGCGGCACCACGTCCGTGAGGGACGCCCGGGGCGGGGTGCTCGGAGAGGTGGCCGGACGCGGCGGCGGTACGGCCCCGGAGGCGGAGGCCGCGGCCGTCGTGGGGGCCGTGGCGGTCCGGGCCGGTGCGGACGGTGCCGCGGCGGCGGTGCCGGCCGCGACGACGGGCGCCGCCTTCGCGTTCCGTGCGGAGCGCAGTGCGCCCCGCAGCCGGTCGCGGGCGCCCTCGCCCGCTTCACCGGACTTCGACTTCGACGCCGGCTTGGCGGGGGCCGGCACCTTGGGCAGCGCCATCACCTGGGTGGCGTCGGCCGGCGGCGGCACCGGGACGTCCTCCTGCTCGGGGGCGTCGATCACGTCGTTGAGCAGGGCGCGCGCACCGGCGTCGTCGAGCCGCTGATCGGGGTCCCGGGCGAGCAGCCCGTAGATGACCTCTTCCAGCGGGCCCGCGTTCTTCGGCGGGTCGAGCGGTTCGGTCATCACCGCGGTCAGGGTGGCGATCGCGGAGCCCTTGTCGTACGGCGGGCAGCCCTCGACGCACGCGTACAGCAGTCCGCCGAGCGACCACAGGTCGGCCGGCGGTCCCGGCTTGTGCCCACGGGCCCGCTCCGGCGAGATGTACGAGGGGGCGCCGACGAGCATGCCCGTGGAGGTGACGGAGGGGTCGCCCTCGACCTGGGCGATCCCGAAGTCGGTCAGCACGACCCGGCCGTCCTCGGCGATCAGCACGTTGGACGGCTTCACGTCACGGTGCAGAATGCCCTCGCGGTGCGCCGAGCGCAGCACGTCGAGAATGGCCAGACCCACCTCGGCCGCCCGTCTCGGCGTCAGGACACCGTCCTCGCGCACCGCCTCGGCCAGCGACTTGCCCTCGATGAGTTCCATGACGATCCACGGCCGGTCGTCCTCGTCGACCACGTCGTAGACCGTGACCGCGCCGTTGTTGCGGATCCGGGCGATCGCCTTCGCCTCGCGCAGCGTACGCGTGATGAGACGGCGCTTCTCGTCGTCGTCGATGGCTGTCGGGAACCGCAGTTCCTTGACCGCGACCGTGCGGCCCAGCGTCTCGTCGACGGCGCGGTGGACCGTGCCCATACCGCCCCGGCCGAGCACCTCCCCGAGCCGGTACCGCCCCGCAAGGAGACGCCCGTCCTTGTCCCGTTGGGGCTCCCGTGCCTGCTCCGCCTCCGACATGCGTCCCCTCTGCGATCAACCCGCCCTGGCAGAGCGTTCATTGTCCCCTACCCCGGGACCGGTCCTGGTGCCGGGGCCCGGGTCCGCCATGATGTGGCCGGAGGAAAGGACTCCCCCGCCATGCCGATTCCGAGGGCACCGCTCGTCACTCTGTTGGTGACGGCGCTGCTCGGCCTCGGAACAGCGAACCTGCCCAGCGAACCACACCTCACTCCCGCAGCCTCCTACCTGCCACGCCTCGCCGTCCAGGGCGAAGCCCCCACCGCCGCACTCCTGACCCGCACTTCCTCCTCCGCCCGCCCCGGCGTCTACCGGTCAACGGGTCCCGGTATCCGGTACGCGGACCGCTTCCGGGCGGGCAGCATCACCAAGACCTTCGTCGCCACCGTCGTCCTCCAACTCGCCCATGAGGGTGGACTGCGGCTGTCGGACCCGCTCGAGCGCTTCCTGCCCGGACTGATCCGCGGTCACGGGAACGACGGCCGGCGCCTCACCCTGCGCGCCCTGCTCAGCCACACCAGCGGGCTCTACGACTACACCGACGACGGGTCGGCGCACCCGCTCTCCGCCACCGCCGCGATCCGTACGGCGACGAGCCACCGCCCCACGTCCCGCCCCGGCACATTCGCCTACTCCAATACCGATTACGCCGCACTGGGACTGGTCGTTCAGCGCGTCACCGGACACACCTACGCCACCGAGATCCGGCGCCGCATCATCGTTCCCCTCCGTCTCACCGGCACCTCCCTGCCCGGGGCCCGCACCACACTGCCCGCACCGCACGGCCGCGGCTACACCCGCGATCCGGCGGGCGACGGCCTGACCGATGCCACCGACCTCGACCCGCGCACCGCGGGCGCCGCCGGTGAGCTGATCTCCACGCTCGCCGATCTGAACCGCTTCTACGCGGCCCTGCTGGGCGGACGGCTGCTCCCGCCCGCCCAGCTCGCCGCGCTGCTGAACACCGCTGCGGCGCAAGGGAACTACGGCCTGGGGATCTACCCGGAGCGGCTCTCCTGCGGGGTCACCGTCTGGGGCCACAACGGACGCATTGCGGGCAGTTACGTCCGTACCGCCGCAAGTCGCGACGGCGGCCACATCCTGACGTACCGCATCGACACGGACATCCTGGACCGCGCTGACACCGTCGAACCCGCGCTCCTGGAAGCGGAGTTCTGCCCGGCCCGAGCCGAGGGCCCGCGCGGCACGGGCCCCGGACCGGAGCCACCCCGCTCCTAGTCGGGCACGATGTCCGGCACCCCGAGCCGTGCCGCGTCCGCCGTCAGGTCGTCGGGCTGGCGCTGCGACTCGCGCTCCGCCTCCACCCGCTTCTCGTAGTGCGCGACCTCCCGCCCGATCTGGCTCTTGTCCCAGCCGAGCACCGGAGCCATCAGTTCCGCGCAGAGCTGCGCGGAGCGCGTGCCCCGGTCGAAGGTCTCGATGGAGATCCGGGTCCGCCGGGTCAGCACGTCGTCGAGGTGGCGGGCCCCCTCGTGCGAGGCGGCGTAGACGATCTCGGCCTTCAGGTAGTCGTCGGCGGACGGCAGCGGTTCGCCCATCACCGGATCGGCGACGATCAGCTCCAGGATCTCCTCGGTCATGGCGCCGTACCGGTTCAGCAGATGCTCCACCCGGGCGACGTGCAGTCCGGTCCGGGCGGCGATCCTGGCCCGCGCGTTCCACAGGGCGCGGTAGCCCTCGGCGCCCAGCAGCGGGATGTCCTCGGTGACGCATTCGGCCACCCGCTGGTCGAGGCCGTGCACCGCCTCGTCGACGGCGTCCTTGGCCATCACCCGGTACGTGGTGTACTTCCCGCCCGCGACGACGACGAGGCCCGGCAGCGGATGCGCCACGGTGTGCTCGCGCGAGAGCTTGCTGGTCGCGTCCGACTCGCCGGCCAGCAGCGGCCGCAGCCCCGCGTAGACACCCTGGACGTCGTCCCTGGTCAGCGGGGTGGCCAGCACCGAATTGACGTGTTCGAGCAGATAGTCGATATCCGCGCTGGACGCGGCCGGATGCGCCTTGTCCAGATCCCAGTCGGTGTCCGTCGTGCCGACGATCCAGTGCCGCCCCCACGGGATGACGAAGAGCACGGACTTCTCGGTGCGCAGGATCAGGCCGGTGGAGGAGTGGATGCGGTCCTTCGGGACGACCAGGTGGATGCCCTTGGACGCCCGGACGTGGAACTGGCCGCGCTCGCCGATCAGCGCCTGGGTGTCATCCGTCCAGACGCCGGTGGCGTTGACCACCTGTTTGGCCCTGACCTCGTACTCACCGCCCGCCTCGACGTCCTCCACCCGGACGCCGACGACCCGCTCGCCCTCCCGGAGGAAACCGGTCACCCGGGCCCGGTTCGCCACATGCGCGCCGTAGCCGGCGGCGGTGCGCACCAGCGTCGCCACATAGCGGGCGTCGTCCATCTGGGCGTCGTAGTACTGCAGGGCCCCCACCAGGGCGTCCCGCTTGAGTGCGGGCGCGACCCGCAGGGCCTGGCGGCGGGAGAGGTGCCGGTGCACGGGCAGCCCGCGGCCGTGCCCGGACGACACCGACATCGCGTCGTACAGCGCGACGCCCGAGCCCGCGTACAGCCGCTCCCAGCCCTTGTGCTGCAACGGGTAGAGGAACGGCACCGGTTTCACCAGATGCGGGGCCAGCCGCCCCAGCAGCAGCCCGCGCTCCTTCAGCGCCTCCCGGACGAGCGCGAAGTCGAGCATCTCCAGATAGCGCAGCCCGCCGTGGATCAGCTTGCTCGACCGGCTCGATGTGCCGGACGCCCAGTCGCGCGCCTCGACCAGGCCGGTCGCGAGCCCTCTTGTGGCCGCGTCGAGTGCCGTCCCGGCGCCGACCACGCCCGCCCCCACGACCAGCACGTCCAGTTCGCGCTCGGCCATCGCTGCGAGCGCCTCGCCGCGCTCCGCGGGTCCCAGTGTCGCTGTCCTCACTGCTGCCTCCCGGTAGATCGGGGTGGTCCGGGCACGGGAGTGCGGTCCGACCGTGGGGTCGGGCGCCCGTGCCCACCCCTCGATTCTGTCCGGGCTCCGCCACTTCAGCCACCGGCTGTGGACAACACCCGGACAACCGGGGCAGCACAATGCGACATATAGGTCATATTTACGCCTAGTCTGACATTGCGCTGTCCCCAGCAGTTGCACTTTCTGCCCTCATGGTCTTAGGGAAGGACGGCCACCCACGTGCCTGCAGACCTCGCCGTCATCGGACTCGGTCACCTCGGCCTGCCCCTCGCCCAAGCCGCCGTCGCAGCCGGCATCCAGACCGTCGGCTACGACACCGACCCCCGGGCCTTCGCGGAGCTCTCCGCGGGCCGCACCCCCGTCGAGGGTCCGCTCACCGCGTCCGACGTCCGCCGCATGCTCTCCGGGGGCTTCCGCCCCACCACCAACGAGGCCGAGCTGGGCCGGGTCCGTACCGCCGTGATCTGCGCGCCCACCCCGCTCGGCCCCGACCGCACCCTGGACCTCGGCGCCGTCGGCGACGCGGCCCGCGCCCTGGCCGCCCGGCTGCGACCGCACACCACGGTGCTGCTGGAATCGGCCGTGCCGCCCGGCACCACCGAGAACTTCCTGCTCCCCCTCCTCGAAAACGGCTCGGGGCTGCGCGGCGGACGCGACTTCCACCTCGCCTACTCCCCGACCCGGCTCGACCCGGGCAACCGCACCCACGTCTACGCCAACACCCCCAAGGTCATCGGCGGCCTCACCCCCGCCTGCACCGAATCGGCCGCGGCCTTCTACGGCAGGCTCACCGACAAGGTCGTACGAGCCCGCGGCCCGCGCGAGGCCGAGATGACGAAGGTCCTGGAGACCAACTTCCGGCACGTCAACATCGCCCTGGTCAACGAGATGGCCGTGCTCTGCCACGACATCGGCGTCGACCTGTGGGACGTCATCAGGTGCGCCGAGACCAAGCCCTTCGGCTTCCAGCCATTCCGCCCCGGCCCCGGCGTCGGCGGCCACGGAGCCCCGGTCGACCCGGGCTACCTCCCGTACAGCAGCCGCACCCCCGGCCACCCGCTGCGGATGGTCTCGCTCGCCCAGGAGATCAACGACCGGATGCCGCAGTACGTGATCCAGCGCTGCGCCACCCTCCTCAACGAGCACGGGAAATCCGTGCGCGGCGCCCGGGTGCTGCTGCTCGGCGTCACCTACAAGCCGGACCTCGCCGACCAGGAGGCCTCCCCCGCCCGCGAGATCGCCACCCGGCTGATGGACATGGGGGCCCAGATCGGCTACCACGATCCGCACGTCCTGGACTGGCGTGTACGTGAACTCCCGGTCCCCCGCGCCGATTCGCTCTACGAAGCGGCCTCCAGCGCCGACCTCACGGTGCTGCTCCAGCACCACCGCACGTACGACCTGCAAGGTCTCGCCGTGAAGGCGCAGCTGCTCCTCGACACCCGGGGCGCGACTCCTGCCGGAGCCGCTCACCGGCTCTGATCGCAGTCCCCCCAAGGAATTTTCTGGGCCGATGTCCGAGGCGGCTGCTAGCCTGCGGCGTCACTTCTCGCACATTCGTGCGTACGCGTCCCAGGGGGATCCCGCCATGAGCCAGCCCGTACCACCGCCGAACCAGCCGCAGCAGCCGTACGGCGGCCCGCCCCAGGACGGCAACCCGTACGCCGGCCAGCAGCCGGGCCAGCCCCAGCCCGGCGCCCCGACCGGCAACCCGTTCGCCGAGCAGCCGGGCCCGTACGGCCAGCCGGGCCAGCCGGGCCAGCCCGGCCCGTACGGCCAGCCCGGCCAGCCCGGCCAGCAGTTCGGCGGCGGTACACCGTTCGCGCCGGCGGCGCCGGCACGGGACAACGTCGGGCTCGGCATCCTCACCGCCGTCGTCGCGGCCGTGGTCGCGGGAGCGGTCTACGGTGCGATCATCGGCACCACCAGGCACGAGATCGGCTACGCGGCCGTGGGTGTCGGCTTCCTCGTCGGCTTCGCCTCCGGCAAGGTCGGCGGCCGGAACCCCGCGCTGCCGGTCCTCAGCGCCGTTTTCGCGCTGATCGCCGTCTACTTCGGCCAACTCCTCGGCGAGGCGATGATGGCGGCCAAGGACTTCCCCGTCACGGTCTCCGAGATGTTCTTCGACCACTTCGGCCTGCTGAACGATGCGTGGAAGGCCGACTCGGACTTCATCTCGTACCTCTTCTTCGCCGTCGCGGCGGTCGCCGCGTTCTCCGGCGCCAAGAAGGCCGCGGCCTAGAGCCGCACACACGGGAGCGCCCGGACCGCGATCGCGGTCCGGGCGCTCCCGTCGTAACTGCGCGTACTCAGCGGCGGTGCTGCGAGTCCGCCACCGTGACCTCGACGCGCTGGAACTCCTTCAGGTCGCTGTAGCCCGTGGTCGCCATCGCCCGGCGCAGTGCGCCGAAGATGTTCATCGAGCCGTCGGGGGTGTGCGAGGGGCCGGTGAGGACCTCCTCCGTCGTCCCGACCGAGCCGAGGTCGACCAGCTTGCCGCGCGGCACGTCCTCGTGGACGGCCTCCATGCCCCAGTGCCGGCCGCGGCCGGGCGCGTCCGTCGCGCGGGCGAGCGGGGAGCCCATCATCACGGCGTCCGCACCGCAGGCGATGGCCTTCGGCAGGTCGCCGGACCAGCCGACGCCGCCGTCCGCGATCACGTGCACGTACCGGCCGCCGGACTCGTCCATGTAGTCGCGGCGGGCACCGGCCACGTCCGCGACCGCGGTCGCCATCGGGACCTGGATGCCGAAGACGTTGCGCGTGGTGTGCGCGGCGCCGCCGCCGAAGCCGACGAGGACACCGGCCGCGCCGGTACGCATCAGGTGCAGGGCGGCGGTGTACGTGGCGCAGCCGCCGACGATCACCGGGACGTCCAGCTCGTAGATGAACTGCTTCAGGTTGAGCGGCTCGGCCGCGCCCGAGACGTGCTCGGCGGAGACCGTCGTACCGCGGATGACGAAGATGTCCACACCCGCGTCGACGACGGCCTTGGAGAACTGGGCGGTGCGCTGCGGGGAGAGCGCGGCGGCGGTGACGACACCGGAGTCGCGCACCTCCTTGATGCGCTGCCCGATCAGCTCCTCCTGGATGGGGGCGGAGTAGATCTCCTGGAGCCGGCGGGTGGCCGACTCGACGGGCATCTGGGCGATCTCGTCGAGCAGCGGCTGCGGGTCGGCGTGCCGGGTCCACAGGCCTTCCAGGTTGAGCACGCCGAGGCCGCCGAGCTCACCGATGCGGATGGCGTGCTGCGGGGAGACGACGGAGTCCATGGGAGCGGCCAGGAACGGCAGCTCGAAGCGGTAGGCGTCGATCTGCCAGGCGATCGAGACCTCCTTCGGGTCGCGGGTCCGGCGGCTCGGGACGACGGCGATGTCGTCGAATGCGAATGCCCGGCGGCCGCGCTTGCCGCGCCCGATCTCGATCTCAGTCACGATGGTGTGGCCTTTCCCTCTACGTCTGCGCTGTCCAGTATCCCCGACACGCACATGAGGGGCGGTCCCGGGAACCCCGGTCCGCCCCTCACCTGCGTCGTTGCGTTACTTCCTGCTGTAGTTCGGTGCCTCGACCGTCATCTGGATGTCGTGCGGGTGGCTCTCCTTGAGACCCGCCGAGGTGATCCGCACGAAGCGGCCCTTGCTCTCCATCTCGTCGACCGAGGCCGCGCCCACGTACCCCATCGTCTGGCGGAGACCGCCGACGAGCTGGTGCAGCACGTTGCCCAGCGGGCCGCGATAGGGCACCTGGCCCTCGATGCCCTCGGGGACGAGCTTCTCGTCGGAGGACACCTCGGCCTGGAAGTAGCGGTCCTTCGAGTACGAGCGGCCCTGCCCGCGGGACTGCATCGCGCCCAGCGAACCCATGCCGCGGTACGACTTGAACTGCTTGCCGTTGATGAAGAGCAGCTCGCCCGGGGACTCCTCGCAGCCCGCGAGCAGCGAGCCGAGCATCACCGCGTCCGCGCCGGCCACCAGGGCCTTGCCGATGTCGCCGGAGTACTGCAGGCCGCCGTCACCGATGACCGGGACGCCCGCCGCACGGGCGGCCAGCGCGGCCTCGTAGATCGCGGTGACCTGCGGGACGCCGATGCCGGCGACCACGCGGGTGGTGCAGATCGAGCCGGGTCCGACGCCCACCTTGACGCCGTCCATGCCCGCGTCGACCAGGGCCTGGGCGCCGTCGCGGGTCGCGACGTTGCCGCCGATGACGTCCACGTTCACGGCCGACTTGATCTTGGCCATCCAGTTGAGGGCGTTGCTGTTGTGGCCGTGCGAGGTGTCGACGATGAGGAAGTCCACCCCGGCCCCGGCCAGCGCCTGGGCGCGGTCCAGCGCCTCCGGGCTGGCGCCGACGGCCGCGCCGACGAGCAGCCGGCCCTCGGCGTCCTTGGCCGCGTTCGGGTACTGCTCGGCCTTCTTGAAGTCCTTGACCGTGATGAGGCCCTTGAGGATGCCCGCCTCGTCGACCAGCGGAAGCTTCTCGATCTTGTGGCGGCGCAGCAGCTCCATGGCGTCCACGCCGGAGATGCCGACCCGGCCGGTGACCAGCGGCATCGGCGTCATGACCTCGCGCACCTGGCGCGAGCGGTCCGACTCGAAGGCCATGTCGCGGTTGGTGACGATGCCGAGCAGCTTGCCCGCCGGGTCGGTGACCGGGACGCCGCTGATGCGGAACTTGGCGCACAGTGCGTCGGCCTCGCCGAGCGTGGCGTCCGGGCTGACCGTGATCGGGTCGGTGACCATGCCGGACTCGGACCGCTTCACCAGGTCCACCTGGTTGACCTGGTCCTCGATCGAGAGATTGCGGTGCAGTACGCCGACGCCGCCCTGACGGGCCATGGCGATCGCCATACGGGCCTCGGTCACCTTGTCCATGGCGGCGGAGAGCAGCGGGATGTTGACCCGGACGTTGCGCGAGATGAGCGACGAGGTGTCGACCGCGTTGGGCAGCACGTCAGATGCGCCCGGCAGCAGCAGCACGTCGTCGTATGTCAGCCCGAGCGTCGCGAATTTCTCGGGCACTCCGTCGACGTTTGCAGTCATGACACCTTCCCCAAATGGCCTTGATCGGTGCGGATGTCCATGCTAACGGCCTCCGTGGGCGTCTCATTCCACGAGCAAGATCACCTGGAGGTTCTGTAGCTTCGTACGGGACCGCGGCGATCCCCGGCTCACTGCTCGGCGAGGGCTCGCAGCCGGCTCAGCGCACGGTGCTGGGCGACCCGGACCGCACCCGGGGACATGCCGAGCAGCTGTCCGGTCTCCTCGGCGGTCAGCCCGACCGCGACGCGCAGAACCAGCAGCTCACGCTGGTTGTCCGGAAGGTTGGCGAGGAGCCTCTTGGCCCAGGCCGCATCGCTGCTGAGCAGCGCGCGCTCCTCGGGCCCGAGTGAATCGTCCGGCCGCTCCGGCATCTCGTCGGAGGGCACCGCGGTCGATCCCGGGTACCGCATCGCGGCCCGCTGGAGATCGGCCACCTTGTGGCCGGCGATGGCGAAAACGAAGGCCTCGAAGGGCCTGCCGGTGTCCTTGTACCGCGGCAGCGCCATCAGCACCGCGACGCAGACCTCCTGCGCCAGGTCCTCCACGAAGTGGCGGGCATCACCGGGCAGCCGGTTCAGCCGGGACCTGCAGTAGCGCAGCGCGAGGGGGTGGACATGGGCCAGCAGATCATGAGTGGCCTGCGCGTCGCCCTCGACGGCGCGGTGCACCAGGGCACCGATCACCGTCGTTCCGTCGTCGCGCATCGGACCATGGTGCCCCGGTGCCGCGTCATCCGTGGCACCGCGTCCGTAGTTGTGCACCGAAGCGTTATGAGCGGGTGCGCCGGAAGTCATGTCCTGCGCCCTCCCCTTCCGCTCGACCGAATCGTTCCCGAGGAACTCCACATCTCAAGGATGCGTCATCCGCCGGGAAGCGTCACATACCGGGAAGGGCCCACCGGAAATTCGACGACTCCGCGGGCGTGCGCCCCGGCCCCCGCACGGTGGGCGGGGCTCGGAACAGACCCTGGGTGCACCCCTGGCCCGGACCGCCCCGCCCGCCGCGAGGCAGACGGGACTTCGACTCCGACCTAGCGGACCAGGCCCCACCGGAAGCCGAGTGCGACGGCGTGCGCCCGGTCCGATGCGCCGAGCTTCTTGAACAGACGCCTGGCGTGTGTCTTCACCGTGTCCTCGGAGAGGAACAGCTCACGGCCGATCTCCGCGTTGGAGCGGCCGTGGCTCATCCCTTCGAGCACCTGGATCTCACGCGCCGTGAGCGTGGGCGCCGCGCCCATCTCGGCCGACCGCAGCCGGCGCGGGGCCAACCGCCACGTCGGATCGGCCAGCGCCTGGGTGACGGTCGCCCGGAGCTCCGCCCGGGAGGCGTCCTTGTGCAGATACCCGCGTGCCCCGGCGGCGACCGCGAGCGCGACGCCGTCCAGATCCTCGGCGACGGTCAGCATGATGATCCTCGCCCCGGGGTCGGCGGAGAGCAGCCGACGGACGGTCTCCACACCCCCCAGGCCGGGCATGCGTACATCCATCAGAATCAGATCCGAACGGTCGGCACCCCAGCGGCGGAGGACTTCCTCGCCGTTGGCCGCCGTCGTCACACGCTCGACGCCGGGCACGGTCGCGACCGCGCGGCGGAGCGCCTCTCGGGCAAGCGGGGAGTCGTCGCAGACGAGGACGGATGTCATGACCGCCCTCCGAAGCTGATGCGCGTCACCTTGAGCCTCCAGGCTGTTACAAGTCGTCACCTGTGCGGTTGACGCTCTCGGACATCTGCCCGATCGCTTTCTCTGCCAACCGCCTCCGCACTCTCAACGATGGTCACTCGAAAGAGTTACGGGTCGGACAACCGAGTTCGGCACTCTACGTGAGGAGGCGGACACGGAGCAGAGCGCCACGGGTCGTCCAGCCGTCAACTGAACCTTCACAGGTACCTATGCCCCATTTAGCGGGTTTTCTTCCCTTTTGCTGGTGTCTGAGACTAGATTCGCAATCAGTCATATTTACATCTACTAACACCGTAGATGTACGGTCATGAACACGGACAAAGTCTGACGACCACGACGTTTCCGACTCAGTACGGTTTCGAGGGGACAAGCAATGGCAGATTTCTCCCGCCTTCCCGGACCCAACGCCGATCTGTGGGACTGGCAGCTGCTGGCGGCCTGCCGCGGGGTCGACAGCTCGCTGTTCTTCCACCCCGAGGGAGAACGGGGCGCCGCCCGGAGCGCCCGCGAGAACTCCGCGAAAGAGGTCTGCATGCGGTGCCCGGTACGTGCCGAGTGCGCGGCCCACGCACTGGCGGTACGAGAGCCCTACGGAGTGTGGGGCGGCCTGACCGAGGACGAGCGCGAGGAGCTCATGGGACGCGCCCGCAACCGGCTCATCGCGGCGACGGCACCCTCGGGCCCCGCGTCACCCCCTGGGCACGGCTGACGCCTGCCGTGCGGCAGAAACGTTTCTGCGCACGCGACGCACGCCCCGCGACGCACACCTCGCGGACCGCGGACCATGCCCGCGGACCCCGCCGCGAACGACTACGCCCGCGCACCCCGTACCCCGCACCGCTCAGCGGGCGGCCGCCAGCGCCAGCTGGTCCAGAGTGGCAGCCACCGCCGGGACCCGCGCCAGATCGGGCAGGGTCAGGGCGACGATCTCGCGCTCGATGGCCGGTTCCACCGTGACGGTCCGGGCGCCCCGAGGGCGTACCGACTCGATCGCCAGCGCCGGCAGCACGGCCACTCCGAGGCCGGCGCCGACCAGGCCGATCACCGCCGGGTAGTCGTCGGTGGCGAAGTCGATCCGGGGGGTGAAGCCGGACTCCTCGCAGACCTCCACCAGCTGCCGGCGGCAGCGCGGGCAGCCGGCGATCCACGGTTCGCCGGCGAGTTCGTCGATGCCCACCACCGGCCGGCCCGCCAGAGGGTGACCGTCGGGCAGCAGGCCGATCAGGCGGTCGGTGAGCAGCGGGCGCACCACCAGGTCGTCCCACTCGGCGCCCTGCGTGCCGTACCGGAAGGCCAGGGCGATGTCGCAGTCCCCGTCGCGCAGCATCTCCACGGAGCGGGGCGGCTCGGCCTCGACCAGGGAGACCCGGGTGCCGGGGTGCGCGGCCCGCAGCGCCGCGAGGGCGCCGGGGACCAGGGTGGAACTGCCGCTCGGGAAGGACACCAGCCGGACCCGGCCGGCCCGCAGACCGGCGATCGCGGCGACCTCCTCCTCGGCGGCGGTGAGCCCGGCGAGGATGCCCGAGGCGTGCCGTACGAGCGCCTCGCCCGCCTGCGTCAGCCGCATCTCGCGTCCGGTCCGGATGAGCAGCGTGGTGCCGGCGGAGGACTCCAGGGCCTTCATCTGCTGGCTGACCGCGGGCTGTGTGCAGCCCAGCTCGCGGGCGGCGGCGGAGAAGGAGCCGGTGGTGGACACGGCTCGCAGGACGCGGAGATGACGGGCTTCGATCACCCTTCGAATATAAGCGACTCTTGGAGAAGGTGCGAATTATTCGTGTGCGACTTTGAGCCAGTAGTCGTTAGCGTGCGGGTATGAACGCGATGAGAGTGCTCACCGTGAACGCGGGCCGCCCCGTGGCGGTGCCGTACACCGATTCCCCCGGCGGCGTGACCGGGATCGACAAGCGCCCGGTCGAGGGTCCCGTACAGGTCAGCGACCCCGGTCCCGAGGGTTCCGGCGGCAGCGGTCTGGCCGGGGACGCGGTCTGCGACCTGCGTTTTCACGGCGGCTCGAACCAGGCGGTGTACGCCTTCGCCCGCGAGGAACTGGACCGGTGGGAGGAGGCGCTGGGACGCCCGCTGCCCAATGGCTGCTTCGGCGAGAACCTGACCACGGGCGGGGTGGACGTCAGGGGCGCGCTGATCGGCGAGCGCTGGCGGATCGGGCCCGATCTGGTCCTGGAGATCACGTCGGGCCGTATCCCGTGCCGTACGTTCGCGGGCCACCTCGACGAGAAGCAGTGGGTCAGGCGGTACACGCGGGCGGCCACCCCCGGCGCGTACCTGCGGGTGATCACGCCGGGTGCGGTCCGGGCCGGTGACCCGGTGGAGATCGTCCACCGGCCGGACCACGACGTCACGGTGGAGCTCCAGTTCCGGGCCGTGACGACCCGGAAGGAGCTGCTGCCGCTCCTGCTCGCGGCCGGGGACGCGCTGCACCCCGAGCCGCTGCGGAGGGCGCGGGAGTACGCGGCGCGGCAGCGGTGAGCGGGGAGCGCCGGGCGGGTCGGCCGGGGGCACGGGCGGGGCACTAACGTGCCGCGTATGACGACTGCACTGATTACGGGCGCGACCGCGGGCATCGGGGCCGCCTTCGCGCGGCGGCTCGCGGCCGAGGGGCACAACCTGGTCCTGGTGGCCCGCGACACCGAGCGGCTGCGGGAGCAGGCCACCGAGCTGCACGACCGGCACGGCATCGAGGCCGAGGTGCTGTCCGCGGACCTGTCCACGGACGACGGGATCGCCGCGGTCGAGGCGCGGCTGGGTGACCGCCTGCAGTCCGTCGATCTGCTGGTCAACAACGCCGGGTTCGGCAACAGGGGGCGTTATCTGGACGTCCCCATGGCCGATGAGCTGGCCATGCTGAAGGTGCACTGCGAGGCGGTTCTGCGGCTGACCTCGGCGGCCGCGGCCGGGATGAAGGAGCGCGGCAGGGGCGGTGTCGTGAACGTGGCCTCGGTGGCGGCGTTCGTGCCGCGCGGCACGTACGGGGCGTCCAAGGCGTGGATCGTGCAGTTCACCCAGGGCGCGGCCAAGGACCTGGCGGGGTCGGGCGTGCGGCTGATGGCGCTCTGCCCCGGCTTCGTCCGCACGGAGTTCCACGAGCGGGCCGGCATGGGCACCGGCAACATCCCGGGCTGGATGTGGCTCGACGCCGACAAGCTGGTGACGGCGGCTCTGGCGGATCTGGCGCGCGGCAAGTCGGTCTCGGTCCCGGACCCGCGCTACAAGGCGCTGATGGGGCTGGTCAAGGTGACGCCGCGCGGCCTGCTCGGAGGGGTCACCGCCAAGACAGGCCGCAAGTACGGGCCTCAGTGAGCGGTCGGTTACCGCACTCCGCGGCCCGCGTAGGCGCCGATGTTGGGGGCGCCGGGCTTCAGCCTGTCGCCGAAGTAGTCCTTGCCGCCGTTGTTCTCGATGACGGCTCCGGCGGCGAGGGCGGGCGAGCCCGCGCCGAGACGGAAGTCGGTCCGGAGCTTCGGGTCGGCGGTGATGCCGCCGGGGTCGGGGCGGGTCATGTCGATGCCGTGGAAGGCGTTGTGGTCGAAGGAGAGCCCGGGAGTCGGGTTCTTGAAGGCGTAGCCGCCGGTGCCCTCGCTGACGAAGACGTTGTTGCGGACGGACAGTTCGTGCTGGGTGGTGGCGGGGCTGCCGGCGTCGTCCTGGACGAGGTATCCGGGGATCTGGTCCTTGTTGTTGGTTGTTGTGGAAGGTGTTGTTTTGACATCCTCTCCGCCCTAGAGGACGGAGATTCCCGCCTGCCTGCCGGTGGTCACCGGCTGGGGCTTCGGGTGGGGTCCTGTTTCTTCGCGCTGCGGCATCGCCGGGAATCCTGGACTCGGATTGATCGAACGTCAATGGATTACGTTTGAATGATCGAAACTCCCATCGTTCGATCACATTGGTCTAGGGTCGGACACCGACTCCGGCACTGGCTCCGACTCCGGCCGGGCCACACACTGCGAGGGGACTGCCGCCGTGCGCGAGAGTGCAGCTGAACGTCATGACCGCCTGCTCGGGCTGGTCCGGGACCGGGGCTCCGCCCGGGTGTCGGACCTGGCCTCGCAGCTGGGGGTCTCACCCGTCACGGTGCGCCGGGACGTCGAGGAACTGGCCGGCCGCGGCCTGCTCGACCGGGTCCACGGCTCGGTGTCCTGGCCGCAGGACGCCGGCCCCGTCTCGGGGCCGGGCGGCACGGGCGGCGGCCTGGTCCTCGGCATGCTCGCGCCCTCCGCGACGTACTACTTCGCCGAGGTGATCCGCGGCGCACACGAGGCCGCCGCGCGGGCGGGGGCCAGGCTGATCCTGCGGATCTCCGACTACCGGCCGCAGGAGGACCACGCCCGCACCCGGGGGCTGCTCTCCGCGGGCGCCGAAGGGCTGCTGGTCGCGCCGGGCTGGCAGCATCCGGGCGACCCCTCCGCGTTCGGCGACTGGATCAGCTCGCTGCCCGTGCCGACCGTGCTGCTGGAGCGCAGGCCCACCGCCGGCTCCCCGCTGGACGGCCTGGACCGGGTCTGCTCGGACCATGCGCACGGGGTGCTGCTGGCCGTGCGCCACCTAGTGCGCCTGGGGCACGGGGCGCCGCTGCTGATGGCCCGCGCGGACTCCCCGACCGCCCTCGCGGTGCGCTCCGGCTACGCGGAGGCACTGGCCACGCTCGGGCTGCGCGTGCCCCAGGACGTGATCGAGTCCGTTCCCGCCGAACAGGCCCCGGAGGCGTTCGAGGAGGCCGTGCAGGCGCTCCGCGAGGCCGTCGGCTCGGGGGTGGCGACGGCCGCGCTGATCCACAACGACGTGGACGCCATCCAGGTCGTGCAGCGCCTGGCCGAGCTGGGCGTGCGCGTGCCGCAGGACCTGGCGCTGATCGCGTACGACGACGAGGTGGCGGCGCTCGCGGACACCCCGCTGACCGCCGTGGCACCGCCCAAGCGCGAGGTGGGCCGCCACGCGACGGAACTCCTGGTCGAACGGCTCGGCCAGGAGGCCGGTGCGCCCCGCCGGCACCTGACGCTGCTTCCGCAGCTCCGGGTCAGGGACTCCTGCGGAGCGCCGCTCCCGTAGGAGTCCCTCAGGCGCTCCCTCAGGCGCTCTCCCCCGGCCCCTCCCCGTCCCACGGCCCTTCCCCAGCCGCTTCCGCAGGCCCTCCCGAGCGCATCGGGAGGGCCGTCCCCGCGCGCCTTCGTACCGTCTCCACGCACAACACGTTTGATCTTTTTTCGATCATTCGCTCTTTCGCTCTTGACTTCGGTCACGGCTGGTCCAAGGATCACGCCAACGCCAATGTCGCCGCCTGTTCAGGAGCCTCGCTGTGAGCCGCAGTTCGAGCAGAACGTCCCTCGCCGTAGTCGGCGCCGCCACCGCCCTCGCCGTTCTCACGGCCTGCGGCGGCAGCGGTGACGACACGTCCGCCGCCGGAAGCGACGGCAAGCCCGTCAGCATCACCTTCTGGGGGTGGACCAAGGGGTCCAAGGAGGTCGTTGACGCGTTCAACGCCTCGCACGAGAACATCAAGGTGGTGTACGAGGAGATCCCGTCCGGCAACGCCGGCGGCTACGCCAAGATCTCCAACGCCGTGAAGGCGGGCAACGCCCCCGACCTGGTCTCCATCGAGTACCCGCAGCTCCCGGAGTACGTCAGTCAGGGCGCGCTCCAGGACATCGGCCAGTACTTCACCGAGGACATCAGGAAGAAGCTGCTGCCCCAGGCCGTCGAGCTGACGACGCTCGGCGGCAAGAACTGGGCCGTCCCCTTCGACGCCTCGCCGCAGTCCTTCTACTACCGCAAGGACCTGTTCAAGAAGTACGGCGTCGAGGTCCCCAAGACCTGGGACGACTTCCGCAAGGCCGCCCAGAAGGTCAAGAAGGCCGACAAGAAGGCCCGCATAGGCACGTTCTTCCCCGATGACCCGACCACGTTCCAGGCGATGGCCTGGCAGGCCGGCGCCCAGTGGTACAAGCCCGAGGGCGACACCTGGAAGGTCAACACCACCGACGCGGCCACCGCCAAGGTCGCCGACTACTGGCAGGGTCTGCTCGACGACGACCTGATCCGCGCCAACGCCTCGTTCAGCCCCGAGTGGACCAACTCCCTCAAGAACGACGGCACCATCGGCTACGTCGGCGCGGCCTGGGGCGCGGGCGTCCTCAAGGGGACCCTGCCCGAGCAGAGCGGCAAGTGGGCCGTCGCCCCGATGCCCAGCTGGGACGGGAAGCCGGCCAGCGGCATGCTCGGCGGCTCCACCTTCGCGGTGACGAAGACCAGCAAGAAGGCGAAGGCGGCGGTCGAGTTCGCCACCTGGATGTCGACCACCGAGGACGGCATCAAGGCCCGTATCGAGTCCGGCACTTCGAGCGCCTTCCCGGCCGCCGCGTCCCTGCGCCCGGCCGCGAAGAAGGCGTTCGACGCCGACTTCTACGGCGGCGAGGACATCTACCAGGTGTTCGACGAGGCCGCGACGTCCATCGGCCCTGACTGGAGCTGGGGCCCGACGACCGGCACCACGAACACCACGATGAAGGACGAGTTCGGCAAGGTCGCGAGCGGTGGCACCACCGTCAAGGACGCGGTGAAGGCCGGACACGACGCCACGGTCGCCGAGCTGAAGAAGCGCGGTCTGAAGGTCGAGGACGCAGGCTGATGAGGCACGCCCGGACAACCAGAGCCGCCGCCATCCTGCTGGGGCCCTTCTTCGTACTGTTCACCTTGGCCATGGTGCTGCCGATCGGATACGCGGTCTGGCTCAGCCTGTTCACCGAGAAGCAGTCCGGCCTGGGCTTCGGCGGCACCGAGACCGTCTTCAGCGGACTCGACAACTACACGGCGGCCCTGGGTGACCGGGCGTTCCGCGAGGGCTTCGGCGTACTCCTCGGATACTGCCTGTTCTACATTCCGCTGCTGCTCGTCGGAGCCCTCGCCCTCGCCCTGCTGCTGGACTCCACGCTGGCCCGCGCCCGCCGGTTCTTCCAGCTCGCGCTGTTCCTGCCGCACGCCGTGCCAGGCATCATCGCCGCGCTGATCTGGGTGTACCTCTACACACCGCAGCTCAGCCCGGTGGTCAGCGCCATGGAGTCCGGCGGGATCGGCTTCGACTTCTTCTCGCCCGACGGGGCACTGCCCTCCATCGTCAACATCGCGCTGTGGGAATGGCTCGGCTACAACATGGTGATCTTCTACGCCGCGTTGCAGGCCATCGACCGCTCCGTACTCGAAGCGGCCACGGTCGACGGCGCGGGCGCCTGGCGCGTCGCGATCGCCATCAAGGTCCCGCTGATCCGCGCCTCGGTCGTGATGGTCGCGCTGTTCACCGTCATCGGCTCGCTCCAGCTCTTCACCGAACCACTGATCCTCAACAAGGGGACGGGCTCCGCCGTCTCCTCCACCTGGACGCCGAACATGTACGCGTACACCGCGGCCTTCGAACGCAACGACTACGGCCTCGCCGCGGCCGCCTCCATCCTGCTGGCGCTCACCGCCGCGCTGCTGTCCTTCGTCGTCACCCGCTTCACCGGCCGGAAGGGCAAGAAAGCATGAGTTCCCCCGCCTCCCGCGGCCGCTGGATGTCGAAGACCGCGGTCAACGGTTTCCTGCTGCTCGCCGTCGTCTACATGCTCTTCCCGCTCGTCTGGCTGGTCACCGCCGCCACCAAGGACACCGGTGGGCTGCTCGCCGGCAACGCGTTCTCCTTCGACGGGTTCAACCTCGGCGAGAACCTGTCGAACCTGGCCTCCTACGGCGACGGCATCTACTTCCGCTGGTACCTCAACAGCCTCGGCTACGCGGGCGGTGGCGCGCTCGTCTGCTCGCTGATCTGCGTCGCCGCGGGGTACGCCTTCGACAAGTACTCGTTCCGGGGCAAGGACCAGCTGTTCGGCCTGGTGCTGATGGGCGTGCTGGTCCCCACCACCGCGCTGGCCCTGCCGATGTATCTGCTGGCGTCCAAGGTCGGTCTGGTGAACACCTACTGGTCGGTGCTGATCCCGGTGCTGGTCAACCCGTTCGGCGTGTATCTCGCCCGGGTGTTCTGCTCGGGGTACATACCCAACGAGGCGCTGGAGGCGGCCCGTATCGACGGGGCGGGTGAGCTGCGCACCTTCTGGTCCGTCGGTCTGCCCATGGTCATGCCGGGCTTCGTGACCGTCTTCCTCTTCCAGTTCACCGCGATCTGGAACAACTTCTTCCTCCCCCTCGTGATGCTCTCGGACCGCAAGCTGTTCCCGCTGAGCCTCGGGCTGTACTCGTGGAACACCAACACCCATGGCGAGCCGAGCTTCTACCCCCTCGTCGTCACCGGGTCCCTCCTCGCCGTCATCCCGCTGATCGTCGCCTTCGTCTCCCTGCAGCGGCACTGGAAGGCGGGACTGACCGCCGGAAGCGTCAAGTGACCGTCCACGCGAGCCCCGAGGAGTACGAGTTCCACCATGCTGCACGCCACTGACAACCGGCCCAGGGCCCTGCTCGCGATGGGCCCCGGCATCGCCGGGCGCCTCCTCACCGAACGCCACCACACCCGGCTGGCCGCCCTCACCCGTACGGACACCCGTCTCGTCGCCCACGACCTGGCCGAGCCGACGCCCGAGGTGGCCGCCGCGCTCGCCGAGGCCGAGGTGCTGTTCACCTGCTGGGGCGCGACGCCGCTCACCGCACCGGTGCTGGCCGCCGCGCCGCGGCTGCGCGCGGTGGTGCACGCGGCCGGCTCGGTCAAGCACCACATCACCGACGCCTGCTGGGAACGCGGCATCGCCGTCACCTCGGCGGCCGGGGCCAACGCCCTGCCGGTCGCCGAGTTCACCCTCGCGGCGATCCTCTTCGCTGGCAAGCGCGTCCTGCACTCCGCGGACCGCTACCGCGCCCTGCGCGCCGACCACGACTGGCTCGCGGAGCTGGACGGCTCCGGCAACTACCGCCGCACGATCGGCATCGTCGGGGCCTCCCGCATCGGCCGCCGGGTGATCGAGCTGCTGCGCCCCTTCGACCTGGACGTCCTGCTGTACGACCCCTACGTCGACGCGGAACGGGCCGCGGGGCTGGGTGTCCGTCTCAGCACGCTCGACGAGCTGTGCGCGAGCAGTTCCGTGGTCTCGGTGCACGCCCCGCAGCTCCCGGAGACGCGCCACCTCATCGGCGCCGCCCAGCTGGCCGCGATGCCGGCGGGCGCGACGCTCATCAACACCGCGCGGGGCTCGCTGGTCGACGAGGACGCGCTGCTTCCCGAGCTGACGAGCGGCCGGCTGCACGCGGTGCTGGATGTGACGCACCCCGATCCGCCCCGTGCGTCCTCGCCGTTCTACGACCTGCCGAACGTGCTGCTGACTCCGCATGTCGCGGGCTCGCTCGGCAATGAGCTGCACCGGATGGCGGACCAGGCGCTGGACGAGCTGGAACGGTTCGCGACCGGCCGCCCGTTCGCGGACCCGGTCCACGGCGACGCGCTGTCCCGCTCGGCGTAGCTCAAAGGGGCCCGGGGCCCTTCAGCCCCGCCGGCCTCTTCAGCCTCCCTGGCACTTTCAGCCCCGCCGGTGCCTTCAGCCTCGTGGGCCCCCTCAGCCCCGCGGGCCCCTTCTAGCTTGCTGGCCCCTTCAGGCCCGCCGGGCATATCCAGCCCCTCCGGCGATTGAGGAGCGGGGTCCGGGGCAGAGCCGGGGGGGGGGGGGGGGGGCCCCCCCCCCCCCCCCCCGCCCCCCCCCGGGGGGGGGGGGCGCCCCCCGGGGGGGGGGCCGAGCAGCACGCCCGGGGTCGCCGAACGAACCC
>NZ_JBVJHB010000031.1:0-35042 GCF_055587045.1 Streptomyces sp. NPDC048671
GGGTTGGGGGGGGGGGGGGGGGGGGGGGGGGGGGGGGTGGGGGGCGGGGGGGGGTGGGGGGGGCGGGGGGGGGGGGGGGGCGGGGGGGGGGGGCCCCCCCCCCCCCCACCCCGCTCCTCGATCGCCGGAGGGGCTCGAAACGCGGTACGGGTACCGAAGCGCGGTACGGGTACTGAACGCGGTACGGGTACTACAGCGCCTGCCACAGCGCGGGGACGTTCACGGGCGTCCAGCCGGGCTGGGCCTGGTGCCCCTGGAGGCAGCGGTAGCTGACCGAGCCGTACGTCACCACGTCGCCCGCGGCGTACACCGTGCCGGCCGCCCAGCTCCCGCCGGGATTGGTCGGCGGGTCGGTCGGATCGGTCGGATCGGTCGGGGTGCCGCTGGTGACCAGGGTGAGTCCGTACGCCTGGAGTGCCGGGTTCACCGGCTGGAAGTACGTCGTGCCGCCCTGCGAGCAGTTGCCGGTGCCGCCGGAGGTGACGCCCTGGGCCTGGCTGCCGGAGATGAACGAGCCGCCGGAGTCGCCGGGTTCGGCGCACACGTTGGTGCGGGTCACTCCGGAGACGGTGCCCTCCTGGTAGGTGACGCTGCTGTTGCGCTGCTGGACGGTGCCGCAGTGCCAGCCGGTCGTCGAGCCCGAGCGGCAGACCGACGAGCCCTCCAGCGCCTCGGTGGAACCGGTGACCGTCACATCACCGTTGCCGTAGCCGTTCACCAGGGGCCGCGGGGTCCAGCCGGTGTTCGCGGCGACCCAGGAGTAGTCGCGGCCGGGGAAGGTGGAGCCCTGGAAGGAGCCCTGGGCCTGCTGGTTGTAGCCGCTGGTGCTGACGCCCGGGGTTCCGCAGTGCCCGGCGCTGACGAAGCCGCCCTGGGTGCCGCGCTTGACGGGGAAGCCGATGGAGCAGCGCCCCGTACCGTTCATGTAGTACGCGTCACCGCCACGCAGATCCGTGAACGTACGCGGCGCACCTGCTGCCTGACTGACCGTCATCAGCTCGTGCGACACTCCGGCCGCGGCGAGGAAGGTGTCGGCGGCGGCGCCCCGGCCGGCCTCGACGACGACGCGGTTGGTGCGCACATCGACGTACCAGACGCGTATGTCCTTCGGTGCCCGGTGCAGCGCCACCCGGTCGAGGGCGGCCTTGGCCGAGGTGAGTTCGGCCAGGCTGTGGCCGACGACGACGGCCCGTGCACCGGCCTCGGTGATCCGGGCGGTGTCCGCCGCGTCGGTGGTGGCGACGGTCAGCTCCGCGCTGTCACCGCTCACCCGGGCCCCGGCGAATCCGGCCCCGAGGGAGTGCCGCAGACCGCCGGCCACGGCCGCCGCGCGGCTCTCCGCGCCGATCCTGGCGCGTGCCCGGTCGGCGGTGAGCCCCAGATCGCGCTGCATCGCCTTGAGCAGGCCGGGAGAGAGCTGTTCCGCCCCGGCGACGGGTGCGGAGGATGCGGGGGCGGGGTCGGCGGACGCGGTGCCGGTCAGTCCGGCCAGGGCGAGCGCGCCGACGGCAACGGTGGCGGTGCACGCGGCCAGTGCACGTCTTCGGAGCATGGCTCTCTCCACTGAACTCTCCTTGGTTGCGGGGGAATTGCCGACAACGTAGCCGCGCGCAACCGGCTCCAGGAGATCCCGTCCGCCCCATCGCATCGCGTTATGGGGCAGCCGTGACCGGCGGCGATACGGTGAAACCCCCGCTCCCGGCCTCCCCGTGCGCGACCCGCGCGAGTAGGTTCCCCTCATGCGAATAGGCCAACTGCTGGGCACCGGACGCTCCGCCGACGTATACGAACTGGACGAGCAGTGGGTCCTGCGGCGCTACCGCGTCGGGCTGGACGCCACGCGCGAGATGCCCGTCATGTCCTACCTATCGGCCTCCGGCTACCCGGTCCCCCGGCTCGGTCCGCTGCCCGTGTCGGCAGGCCCCGGCGACCTGATCCTGCAGCGCCTGACCGGTCCGACGATGCTGGAGTCCCTGGTCTCCGGCGAGCTCGGCGGGGACGAGGGCTCCGCCATGCTGGCCGGCCTGCTCGCCGATCTGCACACCGTCCCGGCCCGGCTCTCGGCGGATCCCGAGGACCGGATCCTCCACCTCGACCTGCATCCGGGCAATGTGATGCTGACGGCCGACGGCCCCGTGGTGATCGACTGGAGCAATACCGAGGAGGGCCCGCCCGCCCTGGACCGGGCCATGACCGCGCTGATCCTGGCCCAGATCGCGGTCGATCCCCGGGTCCCGGAAGCGGCGGGCGCCCGCGCGCTGCTGGACACCCTGATGCCCCTCCTGGCCGCCGACGACGGCATCCCGGCCCGCCACCTCACGGCCGCGGCGGCCCGCCGCGCCGCCAATCCGACGATGAGCCCGGCCGAAGTGGCCCTCATCGGCGAGGCGTCGGACCTGGTCGCGGCGCTGTCGGGATGAGATCCGGCCACGCCCGCGGATCGGGTCCGGCGCGGCGGGCCCGGCCGGGAGAACGGCACCCCGAACCGCCGGGTGCCGGCGGTGCTGGCGTACCTGCGGGGCTAACGGGA
The DNA here is from genome assembly GCF_055587045.1 of Streptomyces sp. NPDC048671. Taxonomy (NCBI): domain Bacteria; kingdom Bacillati; phylum Actinomycetota; class Actinomycetes; order Kitasatosporales; family Streptomycetaceae; genus Streptomyces; species Streptomyces sp. NPDC048671. Next base: position 2,531 of record NZ_JBVJHB010000031.1, read on the forward strand.
CGGCTTCAGGTCGCCGCCGGGGTGGCAGCGGAGGCGGACGCGGTCCCGGACAGCGCCTGCCGGGCGAACGCCACGACGTGGCTGCGCAGATCCACCCCTCCGACGCCGATGCCCGCACCGACGCCCGCACCAACGTCCGTACCGACGCCCGTTCCCGTCTCCGCACCGGTCTCCGTACCGACATCCGTACCGACGTCCGTACCGACGTCCGTACCGATGATCAGCCGCGCGAGCTGCGGCACCGAGTTCGGCCAGGCGGCGAGTCCGATCAGGCTCAGCAGACAGGCCGCGACCTTCGGCGACGCCTCGGTCCCGAAGCTCTCGGCCAGGACGGCGATCTTCTCCTCGTAGTGGCCGCGGCGCCGTTCCTCGTTGGGCAGCGCCTCGTCGCGGTAGTGCAGCCCCTCCCAGAGGAAGAGCCTGACCAGGACCGGGTTGTCCCGGTGGAAGTCGTACACCCGCCCCACGTACTCCGCGGGATCGTCGCCCCCCTTGAGGGGGACGGCCTCGGCCAGCTCGTCGAGCGCACGGCCCACGACGGTGTCGAACAGCTTCTGCTTGTTGCCGAAGTAGCCGTAGATCCGTTCCTTGTTCACGCCGGCCAGCTCCGCGATCCGGTCGACGCGGGCTCCGGCAATGCCGTGAGCTGCGAATTCCGCCTTCGCGGCAGCGAGGAGCCGTTCCTTGGTGTGGGGCGCGTCCGAGGTCATGCCACCAGCGTAGAGCGGGTTCACCACCATGCCAACCAACTGGATGGTTGACTCCCAACCAGTTGGTTGGTTCAGTGGGCCTCACCACCAAGGCACCACCACCGCGCTGCACACAGCCCACCGCCCCGCTCACGGTCCACCGCCCCACGGAAGGGACAACCCCATGCCCATCACCGCCGCGACTCCCACCGCCGCCGCCCCCGTCCAGCCCGTTCAGCCCGTCCCGCTGCCCTCCGTGCACATGCGGGTCCTGCTCACCTGGATCGCGGTCTTCACGGCCCTCACCGTCGTCCAGTTGGCGATCGGCCCCTACGTCGCGGGCTTCCCGATGCTCCTGCGTACGCTGGTCATCACCGGTGTCGTCGTCCCGGCCGTGGTCTACGCCCTGGTGCCGAACCTCCTGAAGGTCCGCGCCGCGGCACTGCGCCGCCGCTGAACTGGGGCGGCGTCCACGGAGGGTGGCCGGATACCGGCGGGCTCCAAACTCTGTTGCGGGCGGGTGCGCCCGTCGAGAAGGATCCCGCCCTGTGACGACAGCCGAACAGCCGCCCCAGCCCTCCCCGCGATCCCCCGAAGCCACTTCGTCCCGCCCCCTCGCGCTGATCACGGGCGTCGGCCGCTCGGCCGGCATCGGCGCGGGCATCGCCCACCAACTGGCCTCCTCCGGCTGGGACATCGCCTTCAGCTACTGGACTCCCTACGACAGGCGCATGACCTGGAGCGAAGAACAGGGGGCGGCGACGACGATCGCCGCATCCCTCGCCGAGCAGGGCGCGCGCACCGCGGCGATCGAGGCGGACCTCGTCGATCCCGACGCCCCGGCCAGGATCTTCGACGAGGCCGAACGCACCATCGGGCCGGTCACCGCGCTCGTGCTGAGCCATGCGGAGTCGGTCGACTCCGGTCTCCTCGACACCACCGTCGAGAGCTTCGACCGGCACTTCGCCGTCAACTCCCGCGCCAGTTGGCTGCTGATCCGGGAGTACGGGCTGCGCTTCCGCGCCCCGGCCGGGACCGGCCGGATCGTGGCCCTCACCAGCGACCACACCGTCGGCAACCTCCCGTACGGCGCGAGCAAGGGCGCCCTGGACCGCATCACCCTGGCCGCCGCGCACGAGCTGGCGCACCTGGGCGTGACGGCCAACGTCATCAACCCAGGCCCGGTGAACACCGGCTGGATGAACGAGGAGGTCGCGGACACCTGCCTCCGGGCCACCCCGCTCGGCCGCCTGGGAACCCCTCAGGACGCCGCGCACCTGATCGGCTTCCTCTGCTCACCGCAGGGCCAGTGGGTCAACGGCCAGCTGCTGAACAGCAACGGCGGCTCGGCGTAGCCGCTCCCGACCGGCGCGTGGGAGGCGGATGGCTGACGTCTGCCCGTCGACTCCGAGAACTAGGAGCTGTCCGCCGACTCCGACTCCGGGACCGCGTACACCAAGGCGAGTTCGGCCGCGAGCTCCGCGAGCCGCGCCCTCGTGCGCGGTGGGCCGAGAACCTCCACCTGGGCTCCCAGACCGGCCAGTTGGGAGGCCAGCACCTCCGGTGACGGACCGTCCACCTCGATCTCCAGCCGCCCGTCCTCGGCCCCCGCACCGATCCGCAGCCGGCCGCCGAACAGCCGCTGCAGGACCGCCTCGGCCCCGGGGTCGGCCAGGGCCCGCGCCGTCACCGCGTGCATGCGGTCCTCCACCGCAGCGGCGAGGGAACGCCAGGCCGTGGCGAGATCGAAACCCTCCGGCCGCACCACGGGTTCACCGGTCACCTCGACGGACGTGACACGGCTGAGCCGGAAGGTCCGCAGACCGCGCTCGGTGCCGCCGACGAGATAGGCGACACCGGCCTTGGACGCGAGGCCGAGCGGATGCACCGTCCGCTCACCGGCGGGCCTGCCGGGACCCGCGTAACCGAGCCGGACCTGCACCCCGTCGATCACCGCCCGCTGGAGCGCGTCGAGTCGGGGTGCGTCGGCCGTGACCGCGGTCCGCGACCAGTCGGTGGCATCGGTGACTCCGGCGCGTACCGCCGCCTCGGCGTCCGGACGCAGGGTCGACGGCAGGGCACGTACCAACTTGCGGAGGGCCGTACGTAGTTCGGGGTTGGCCGAGGACGGCCCGGCAAGCAGGAACAGCGCCCGGCTCTCGTCGGCGGTCAGCCCGGTGAGGTCGGTACGGGCTCCGCCGACGAGCGACCAGCCGCCGCCCCGCCCGCGCTGCGAGTAGACGGGAATGCCGGCGGTCGCCAGCGCCTCCAGATCACGGCGGGCCGTACGTTCGGCCACATCGAGTTCAACCGCGACCTCGGCGACGGTCACCCGTCCACGCGACTGGAGGAACAGCAGCAGCGCCACCAGACGATCAGCTCTCATGCCGGTCATTCTCTTCCGGAAAGTGGCCAGAAGGTGGCCACTTTCGCTTCCAGGATGAGGTCATGACCGACAACACCACGCACCACACCACCCTCCGCCACCCCGCCACCACCCCTGCCGCCGCTACTGCCTCTGCCGCTGCGGCCCCGGTCGCCACCGCTGATGCCAAGGGCTCCTCGGATCCCCGCACCGCGCTGTGGAAGGCCGTCGTCCTGGCCGGAGCGACCGTCGCCACCCTTGCCGCCCTCCCGCCGGAGCGGCTGGACGGCCCGACGCCCTGCCCCGACTACACCGTGCGGCGGCTCTCCGACCACCTTCTCGCCGGACTGCGCCGCATCGCCCTGATCGGGCGCGGCGGTGACCCGCTGGACGTCCCGGCGGTCGCGGACGACGTCACCGACGGGGACCGGGAAGCCGCGTGGGAGACCGCCGCCCGCGAGGCCGAGGCCGCATGGTCGGACCCCGCGATCCTGAGCCGTCCGCTGCACCTGCCGTTCGGCATCCTGCCCGGCGCGGCGGCCGCCGCCGTGTTCACGACCGAGTTCACCCTGCACACCTGGGACCTGGCGACCGCGACCGGCCTGCGCCCCGCCTGGGACCCGGAGGTGCTGGCGGGATCGCTGGCCGCGATGCGACGCGCCCTGCCGGCCGAACCACGCGGTGGCCGGGTGCCGTTCGCCGCCGTGGTGGAGGTGGACGCGGACGCCTGGGACATCGACCGGCTCGTGTCCTGGTACGGCCGTAAGCCGTGAAGGCGGCACCCGGCAGCAGACGCCCGACGACCCGAGGACTTGAGCGCATGATCGTGGTGACCGGAGCCACCGGAAACGTAGGACGCCCGCTCGTACGCGCACTCGCGGCGGCCGGCCTGGAAGTGACAGCGGTGTCCCGGAACGCCTCGGCGGACTCCTCCCCCAGGACCGGAGCGGTACGGCACCACCGCGCGGACCTCGCCTCCCCCGGCAGCCTGCGCCCCGCTCTCGACGGCGCCGACGCACTGTTCCTGCACGACACGGGGGCGGGCGCACAACTCCTGGATGTGCGGGACATCCTCGACACCGCGAAGGCCGCCGGGGTGGGGCGGATCGTGCTGCTGTCCTCCCAGGGCGTGGCCACCCGACCGCAGTCGGCCTCCCACGGAGGTGTGGGGCGGCGCCTGGAGGAAGCCGTACAGCAGTCGGGCGCGGAGTGGACGATCCTGCGCCCCGGCGGTTTCGCCTCCAACGCCTACGCCTGGGCCGACTCGGTCCGGACCCACCGGAGCGTCGCCGCACCCTTCGGCGACGTGGGCCTGCCCGTCATCGACCCGGCCGACATCGCCGAGGTCGCCGCCGCCGCGCTGCACGAGGACGGCCACGCGGGCAGCACGTACGAGTTGACCGGCCCGGCCCTCAGCACACCCCGGCAGCGGGCGCGGATCATCGCGGACGTACTCGGCGAACCGATCACGTTCATCGAGCAGAGCCGCGACGAAGCCCGTTCGCAGTTGCGGCAGTTCATGCCCGACGCGGTGGTCGCGACGACACTCGCGATCCTTGGCGAGCCCACCCCCGCCGAGCAGCGGATCAGCCCCACCACCGAACAGCTCCTCGGCCGCCCGGCCCGCACCTTCACCGAATGGGCCACCCGGAACATCGGGGCGTTCACGTAGCGAGAAGGGGCCTCACGCAGCCGCAAGCAGGCACAAGCAGCCTTCCTCCAGGGAGGGTTCAGGAACGCTTGGTCCGCCACAGCCAACCGGTGCCGGCCAGCGTCACGATGAGCGTCAGGGCGACGACCGACCAGCGCAGCGCCGGGTCCGCACCGCTTCCGTCGTCGGGGAGGACGAAGACGTACCAGCCGACCTTGATCACGAGGGGAACGAGGACGGCCACGGCCACCCCAGCCCACTTCTCGGCCACGGTCCAGTAGCGGGCCCGGCACACGATCACGACACCGCTGACCAGGCCCGCGATGGCTATCCAGTTCAGGAGGACGATCCCGCCCAGGTAGGGCAGGACGGTGCTGACCAGCAGAAGGACCAGGGGCAGCCACGCCGGAGAACGCCGCCGGCCCGGCTTGCGGCCTGCCTTCGCTCCCGCGGTGCCGCCGCCGAGCTCCTGGAACGCCGTCGCGGCGATCGCACGGGGGTCGCCCACCTCGCGCAGGATCTCGCGGGTGCTGCCGGGCCGTTCGGCGAGCGCGACCGCGGCCGGCCGGCGCCGCACCTGGTTCCATGCATTGCAATGTACCGGGCGGAGCCCGACACCGGCCGGCCGCGCACTGCCCTCCTCCACCCCTTCACCCCTCTACCCCTTCACGCAGGAGCGTGAGATCAGCGGGCGGGGGAGACGGGAAACCCCGTCCGGACGGAGCCAGGGGGTGACATCGACCGCGAGGACGATCCGGCTGCCGGCTGGGGCGCCGCCGGTTTCCACCACGGAGGGGCACTTCCTTCGCCGCGCAACCGCGCCCCTGGATTACTCTTTGAGCAGGACGGTGTCCACCGGGGGAAGGCAGGCACATGGTGGCCGGAGAGAATCGTGCGGCGGTTGAGATTCGGGCCGGGGGCACGGAGGATCTCGACGCCGTCTACAACGAACTACGGGGCGTGGCCGGAGTTCGTGTGCAGGCCGTATCCGCGCCGGGGGTGCCCGGTGAGCAGGGCTCGACGCTGGAGTTCATCACGGCCGCCTGCTCCGGCGGAGCGATCACCATCCTGCTGCAGATCGTCAAGACGCTCGTCGAATCGCGCGGTTCGCAGATCACGCTGAAGTTCCGCCGCGGCGGGTCCCGGCTGGAAGTCACCGCCAAGAACGTCGACGAAATCCTGCCGTTGCTTGAGAACCTGTTCGACGATGAGTCCTGACCATTCCCGCTCGCGGGCGATCCTGGTCGGTACCTCCTACTACCGTGACCCGGCCCTCAGGCCGCTTCCCGCCGACACCTGCGTCAGCTCCATGGAAACGCTGCTGACCAGCGGCCTGTGCGGCTGGCCGGCCGAACGCGTCACGCCGATCGAGGATATGGACAGCCCTCGGGACGCGGTCCTGGAGCTGGTCCCGCTGGTACGGGACGTCACTGATGTCCTGCTGCGTCTACTACGTGGGCCACGGGATGCGCACCCGCGACGGGCAGTTAGCGCTCGCCCTGACCGGCACCGTGTCGGACCCGGAGGTGCTGCCGGACTCGGCGTTGCTGTATCCGCGGCTGATGGAGGTCCTGGGCGGATCGCCCGCAGCGACCAAGCTGGTCGTCCTGGACTGCTGCCACGCCGAACTGGGCATGGACGCCGACTTCCACTTCCAGTCCGGGTCCGCCGCCGCCCTTGCCGACGTCTACCCGGTGGACGGGCTGTACTTCATCGGCGCCAGCTCCCGCTACCAGAAGGCGAAATCCCCTCTTGGCGGTCGGCTCACGCACTTCACCCACACGTTCATCGACGTGGTGGAGACGGGCATCCCCCACAAGCCGGCGGAGTTGAACCTCCGCCAGATCTTCGTCGAGATGCGGGCCCGCCTGCTGGGGGCCGACCTTCCCCAGCCCGTCGACGGCGGTGTGCGTGACGCGTACCAGTTCCCCTTCGCCCGCAACGCCGCGTACCGCCCGCTCCCCGGCGCCGGCCTCGAACCGGCGCCCGGCTTCCCGGCTCCGGCCGCCGCAGCGTCCGGCTTGCGGCGTCCCACGCGCCGCGCTCTTCTGCTCGCCGGGGCCGGGGTCACCGCCACGGCGGCGGCTGTTCCGCTGGGCCTGTCCCTCCTTTCGTCGGCGCGCGGCGAAGCTGCGGGCAAGGGGACCGGCGGCGCGGGAGCGCTGCCCGCCCCGACCCCGTACGCCACGCTCCAGGACCCGGGCGTGATGGACGCCGTGTTCAGCCCGGACAGCAAGGTGCTGGCCACGGGAAACGGCGACGGCACGATCTCGCTGTGGGACGTCGCCGCCAGAAAGCGCACCACCCTCACCGACTTCACCGGCCCGGCGTTCAACGGTGTCGTCTCCGTGGCGTTCAGCCCGAACGGCGCGTTCCTGGCCGGTGTGGACAGCAAGGAAGTCAGTGAGGAAACCGTGCCTGCCGGCACGATCTCGCTGTGGGAGATCGCCACCCGCAAACGCCTGGCCACCCTCACCGACGTGGACGCCGTCCTCGTCAACGCCGTCGCCTTCAGCCCCGCGGGCGCGATCCTGGCCAGCGCAAACGGCGTCGGGACGGTCTCGATCTGGAGCGTGGGCGCCCATGCGAAGATCGCCACTCTCACCAGCGCCGTGGCCAAAGCGCATACGACCACCAAGCAGGTGAACTCCATCGTGTTCAGCCCGGACGGTTCGATCCTCGCCGGATCCACCGTCGCAGGGCTGGTCGAGCTGTGGGACGGAGCCACCTACGCGAAGATCGCCACCATCGCGGGTTCGGAGACGGGCGTGGGCTCCCTGGCGTTCAGCCCGGACGGCTCGCTTCTCGCCGGCGCCATCGCCGGCAATGCGGTCCGCCTGTGGGATGTCGCGACCCACAGGGAGATCGCCACCTGCACCTATACCGACTCGGATGACGAAGGCGCCGTTGCCGCCATCGTGGTCTCCTTGACGTTCAGCCCGGACGGAAAATTCCTCGTCGGCGGGACCGGAGCCGGACTGCTCCTGTTCTGGGACGTCGCCACGCGTAAGCTCGCGAGGAAACTCGGCAGGTTCTCTTCTGACGGCAACTCGGACAGTGTGGGCGTCGCCCTCAGCCCGGACGGCACGACCCTGGCCGCCGCCCTGACCGGGCGGGTGGCTCTGTGGAAGCTCTCCTCAGGGGGATCATGAGGCCGCTGAGGTCGTCCGACCCTGAGCTGATCGGTCCCTACCGGTTGTTTGCCGAGCTGGGAAGGGGCGCTCTGGGCCGGCTGCTGCTGGCCGGCGCGCCGGATGGGCGGCTGGTCGCGATCAAGCGGATGCGCGCCGAATTCGCCGAGGAGGACGGCTTCCGCGCCCGTTTCCGCCGCGAGGTGGACGCCTGCCGGGCGGTGACCGGTGCGCACACCGCGGCAGTGCTCGATGCCGATGCCGAAGCGCCGGTCCCGTGGCTCGCGTCGGAGTTCGTGCCCGGGGTGTCGCTCCGCGAGGCGGTGAACGTCGTCGGGCCGCTGCCCGAGGACATGGTGCTGCGTCTGGCCGCCGGGCTGTCGACCGCCCTGACCGGGATCCACAGGGTCGGCATGGTGCACCGGAACCTCAAGCCCTCCAACGTCATCCTCAGCGCGGACGGCCCCAAGGTCACCGACTTCGGTGTCGCGCGGGCGACCGAGAGCGAAGGCGGCGGCGATCTCACCCACGTCGACTGGCTGGTCGGCGCCAGCGGGTTCATGTCGCCGGAGCAGGCCGAGGGCCGACGGCCCACGGCGAGGAGCGATGTGTTCTCCCTCGGCGCGGTGCTCGTCACGGCGTCCACCGGCAAGGGGCCGTTCGCCGGCCCGTCGGCCCCGCAGACGCTGTACAACGTCATGCACACCGAACCGGATCTGGGCGCGCTCTCCGAGCGGCTGCGCGAGATCCTCGAACCCTGCCTCGCCAAGAACCCGCTACGGCGTCCCACGCCGTCCCAGCTCCTGGAGTCCCTGGGCCGGATCGCCCGCTCGACCCAGCCCTGGCCGCCCGCCGTGCACACGTTGATCGCCAAACGGCAGGCCGAGGTGAACCGGCTCGTCGAGAGCCCGCGGGAATCGGTCAGCGGCCGGACCGCGCATCCGATCGAGCCCGCCGCGGTCGACGCGAGAGGGCGCCGCGCGGCGTGGCGCGCGGCGCGCCGCGGCGTGCTCATCGGCCTGCCCGCGCTGCTCGCCGGCGTCCTGATCCGGACCCTGCTGCCCGCAACCGACGGCTCGGGCAGCGACGGCCGTTCCACGTCCGCATCCGCATCCGCATCCGCGTCGCCGTCAGATTCCGCGCCGGCACCCGCGGCAAAGATGACCGTCACCTTCTTCGGGCACACCGGATACGTCACGGACGTGGCGTTCAGCCCGAACGGCCGCACGCTCGCCTCCGGCAGCAGCGACGGCACCGCCCGACTGTGGAGCATGACGAGCCGCCGCCAGGTCGGCCGCCCCATGACCGCCGGCTCCCTCAGCATCGACAGCGTGGACTTCAGCCCCGACGGCCGGACCCTCGCCACCGGCAGCAGCGACGGCACCGCCCGCCTGTGGAGCACGACCGACCAGCGACAGATCGGCCGGCCGATGACGGTCGGCTCCGACCCCGTCAACAGCGTGGACTTCAGCCCCGACGGCCGGACCCTCGCCACCGGCGGCGACGACGGCACCGCCCGCCTGTGGAGCGTGGCCGACCAGCGGCAGATCGGCCGGCCGGTCCAGCACATCTCCAACATCAACGTGCTGAGTCTGGCGTTCAGCCCGGACGGCCACACTCTGGCCACCGGAGACGGCGACGGCCGTACCCGGCTGTGGGACGTGGCGAGCCGCCGGCAGATCGGCCGGCCGTTCGGGCGCTCCCTCAGTGTCGACAGCCTGGCGTTCAGCCCGGACGGCGCGATCCTGGCCACGGGCAACTGGGACCGGACCACGGTGGTGTGGGACGTCGCCAGCCACCGGCAGCTCGCGAAACTCGCCGGTACGAGCACCGTGATGCGGATCGCGTTCAGCCCGGACGGCCGCATCCTCGCCACCGCGGACATCGTCCACCTGAGGCTGTGGGACGTCGCCGGACACCGCCGACTCGGCGAGATCCAAAGCGGCGCGGTCGATGGCCCCAGCAGCGTGGCCTTCAGCCCGGACGGCCATTCCGTCGCCATCGGAGGCGGAGACGACAACGGCATCGTGCAGGTGTGGGACGTCCGGCCGGTCACCGGGCGGCTGGGCGCCGCCAAGACCGGTATGGCCCCATTCCTTCATGGCGATCGGCTTCCGGGTGATGTGCACCCGGTCCTTGCGCGGCTGGGAGGCGATGCGCTGTGCGGCCTGTGCGGTCGGAGCTGGTGCGTCCGCCGAAGTTGTACCGCGGGCCGGTGATGACGGCGTTGGCGCTCTCGTCCGGGAGGGACTTCAACACGGTGAGGGCGTCACCCACCTCGGTGCAGCGTGTAGCTCACGTGCGGGGCGTCTCTCAGGGCGCGGCGGGACTGGGCCTGCTCCGGGCGGCGTTCAACAGCACTCGTGTCGAGCGGGGTTGTGCCGGAGGTTAGCCGGGAGTTCCGGCCGCACCTGACGAGCCGCTTCGGACTCCTGGGTCGGGCCCGGCAGCAGCTCACAGGAGGAGCGGTTCCAGGGCGGTGACGCCACGTACGTCCTCGGCGAAGCGACCGGCCATGTCTGGATCGGCGACGGCGCAGGCAGCCTACTCACCCTGGTCCGTTCGCTGCGCGCCCGGATGGAGACAGCCGAGTGACCCCCCACGACCCCACCGGGCGTCCGACGCGCACCTTGTCGCCCTGCGGTTCGGTGTCGTGAATCCCTGGATGCTGGGACGAGCCGTTGCGTTCGGGGTGGCCGGAAGTCACTGCCCGACATTGCGCCATGTGTGATCTCAGTTACCTTCGGGGGGACTGAATGGAGACCGTGATGATTCGGGGCTGGGAAGCCGATCCCTCATCGCCGCTGGTGCGCCGCCTGGGTAAATCCCCCGCCGAGCTCGGGACCACGGGCGGCGAGCAGGGATGCCCGGACATCTGGGAACTGGAGAACGGGGACATCGCCGTCGTTGGCCGCGACCTCACCGATTCCTACCTGCCCAGCCTTCCCCCAGGGCTCGTCGTCGCCCCGGACGAACGGATCGTCGTAATCCCCCGCAGGACAGCGGCTGCGGCGAAGGCAGACCTTCCCGATGCTTAGCCCACTGGCCGACGGCCCCGGTCAGCGCCTCGGACTTGATGACTACACCGAGGACTTCGGCCGCCATTTCTGGCGTTCCGGCTCCGAGGGGTTCTGGAAGCTCGAACGTCAGCAGAGCTTCCAGGAGCCCGGGGTGGAGAGCTGGGAGGCCTTCCGCAAGGGGCACTGGGAAGAGTCCCTGGCGCTGATCGAGGGACAGCGGGGTCACTACGAGGAGTACCTTCGGCGAATCGCCGGAAGCGGATTCGCCCTCCACCGTGTCCGCTGTGTGGAGGAGCCCATCTCTCCTTACCTCCAATGGGAACTCCACCTGCTACACCTGAAGGCCCAGTGCGGGGAGGATACGAGAGTCCTCAGCGGGGACGGCATCCTCCGGTACGAAACGCAGCACCCGCTTTCGGAGATCGTGGTCCTCGGCTCTTCGGTGATGTACGAGGTGCTTTATGACAACGACGGGAAACTCGACGGCGGTATCCGTTTCGACGATCCGCGCGACATCTCCCGATGCCGGCAGGCGATCCAGGAGATGCACCGGTCGGGTGAGCCGTTGGGCGACTTCTTTAGCCGCCAGGTAGCCCGGCTGCCTCCGCCGACCGTGACCGAGGAGTAGGGCCGAGTAATCCTGCCCGGAACTCGGTGGAGAGTCCGGGATGAGCATGAGAGCTTCGGCCGGATTCCGGCCCCACCACAAGGGCCACATATGCGTATTGTCCTGATTTCATACTCTGCACAGGGCTTTGCCCTCCTGCACCGCGCGTGCGAGCGGGCCGGGCACACGCCCGTCGCTTACCTGCATGCGCGATCGCTGCGGCCGGGCGAGCCGACGCGAAGCGGTGCGGGCGATGTCGTGGGCGAGATCGTCGATGCCCTGCCGAACGGGATGGATCTGCTGATTCCGGGCCGGAAGAGTATGTTGCCGCACATCATCGCGGGATACCAGGCCCATCTTATTGTCTGCTACGGCTTCCCCTGGAAGCTACCGCCGGCGGTACTTCGGTCGACGAATTTGGGTGCCATCAACGTGCATACGTCGATGTTGCCGAAATATCGAGGCCCCATTCCGGTTAATTGGGCGATCAGGAACGGCGATAAAGAAATCGGCGTCAGCATCCACTGGATGGAGAGCGAATTCGACTCCGGCGGGATCCTGGCGCAGGAGGCGGGTATCGCGTTGGGCGACGATGTCGCCCCCCAGTTGTTATGGGAAGAGGTCGACCGATATATCGAGCGACTTCTACCCCGTGCACTTTCGCTGGCCGTAGCCGGTTCGCCCGGTGCATCGCAAGAGGAGGGGTTGGCCACCTACGCGGGGTGGATGGAACCCGCGTTCTCGCAGATCGACTGGAACACCTCCAGGACAGAGATCCACAACCAGGTGCGCGCCATCAGGTTCGGCAGTTCGGGAAGATCCGGCCCGGTTGCCATGGTGGCTGACCATCGACTGCGGGTTCTGCGCACATCGTTGCAGCCGGCGGACGGAATCAAGGTGATGTGTGGGGATGGACCCGTGTGGATCACGGAGTCCGTACCGGTGGCGGACTCCGAATCCTGAATGGGCACCGAACCGCCGCGTGTCAGTTCGGGTCCGGTGACGTTGCCTCCGCCAGGGAACGCCGGTACCGCCTGAGCTTGTCCCGGATCCCCTTCGTCCACGGGTGCTCCGGACCGAGTACCCGCTCGCGCCACTCCCTGACGGCTTCTGCCTGTTCGATGGCTTCTTGGTGCTCGCCGACCGTGTTCAGGACGTTGCTGAGCAGGCTTCGTGCCGCCAGCGTGATGGGGTAGTCGGCTCCGAACCGGCGTTCGTGTGCTGCCAACGCGCGACGGGCCGACAGCAACGCTTCGGAGTGCTTTCCGGCGCCGAGCAGTGCTCCCGCGCAGTTGAGGTCGGCCGACAGTGTGATCGGGTGGTCCGGGCCCAGCTCGCGGAGACAGTCGGCGACCAGATCCGTTCCTGTCCGTGCTTCACGGTCCAGGTCCGGGCCGGGAGGCAGTTCGAGCAGGCATGCCCTTGCCTCCAGCGTCAGCGGGTGCCACGGGCCCAGCAGCGCGGCTCGCCCGGCAACCGCCCGGTGCATCAACTGCACGGCTTCCGTGAGTCGATCGAGCCAGACCAACGGACGGGACAGATGGAGGCAGGTGGTCAGGGTGTCCAGCGCCTCGGGACCGCAGACCCGTTCGAAGTCGTCGAGCAGCTCGCGGTGGAGATTCGCCGCCTCCTCGAGGCGCCCCAGACGATCGGTCGCCTTCCCGATCCGCTGCCGCAGGCGCAGCACCAGGACGTGATCGTTTCCTAGTCGCCGTCGCACGAGAACCGTCGCCTGTTCGGCCGTGGCCAGCGCAGATGCGTAATCCCCGGAACGATGCTGGGCCGTCACCAGACGCAGGGCGCAGGTGGCAGCGGACTCGGCGGTGCCGATCGTGATCTCGGGCCAGGTGGCGACGCGGCGAAGCAGCGCCAGGACATGTGGGGCGAGGGCGGTGAGCAGGCTGTCACGCAAACCGCGTTCCGGGGACGCGGGTAGGGAGTGCAGAAGAAGTCCGCCCGCCGCGGCAGCGAGTTGGTCGCGTTCGCTGGCCGGGGTGACGCGCGCGACGCTGTCGAGCAGCACTCCGTGCGTGCGCAGGCAGCGGATGTCGCCAGGAACGAGTTCGGTGAGCGAGTGGTCAAGCAGCCCCCGAAGCGCCAGTTCCACCCGGTCGGCGGGCAGGGGCAGATCGAGCCGGACGTTGGCCAGCAGCGACAGGGGCAGCGGGTCGTTCGACCAGCAGGCCAGAAGGCGCAGCAGGGTGACGGCCTCGGGCAGGTTCTGCCCGGCCAGGGAGTTCAGCGAGAGCTGCCACGTTCCACTGACCAGGTGACGCGAGTCGTTGCCCGCCTCGACGGCTCCCTGGTCGATCAGCTCGATGGGGTCCGGGCGCTCCTGCAGACGGCGCCCGTACTCCTCCATCGTCCAGGGGGCGATCACCTGGTGGGCCAGAAACCCGCCGGCCAGAGTCAGGGCGAGCGGCAGGCGGCCGAGACTGTCGGCAATGGCGGCCGCGTCCTCGGCGGAACCCGTTCCCGGGGCGAGATCGCGCAGGACCTGAGCCGCCTCCTCACGCGGCAGGACATCCACGTACAGCAGCTCGGCAGCGGGCCACCAGTGGCCGGCGGCCTGCCGTGTGGTCACGAGGACCGTTCCGCGCGGGCTGGTACGCAGCCATCCGCCGTCCCGCAGCACCGCTGGGTCATCGGCGTTGTCCAGCACCAGCAGCCACGGTGTGTCGGACCGGTCGAGATGGTCCCAAACCAAATCTGCGGCTGCGCGTAAGCCGTTGCGCGCGGCCATCAGCTCACCGTCGCCGGCGCCGCGGTCGGCGGCCACAGCAAGCATCCCGCCCCGCAGGGATGCCTGGTCGGAAGCGTTGACCCACAGGCCCAGCCGTCCGCGTTCCCGGGTGGCGTGTTCGAAGAGTGCGCACGCCACGGCCGTCTTTCCGCATCCTCCCAAGCCGTGCAGGACGAACACAGTGCTTCCGGCACCCTCGGTCACCGCCTCTTTCAGGCGTCCGACGAGTTCGCCGCGATCCCTCAGGATCGCCGGTGCTCGACCGATGGGCGGATGCCGCACCGAGTCCGGGCCGGCCCAGGCGACGCTGTGATGGTGGTGCTCGGTGATGTGCTGGTCACCGGAAGCCTGGTAGACGCGCCCCTGATCAGTGGCCCGGCCGTCGTTGCGGCCGGTCACCACTGGTCGACGTTCAGGTCGCGGCCTGCTTGGTAGACGCGCGAGCTGCCGGAGGCGGTCGCACGTTGGGTGACGGTCGGAATGACGGGTGTGCCGGGGTCGAGTTCGATCAGCAAGGAACGCAGTTCCGCCACCAGCTCGGGGTGCGCGACGAGGAGACGGCGAATGCGGCCCTGCCACTCCGCCGCGATCTCCCGCTCAGCCCCCGCGTCACCACTGCTCTGCGCGCCCAGGAGGTCCCGGCGCGACATGTCGAGCTGGGCGCCGACTTGCTCCTCATGGTCCGGCCGGACACGTCGCCACAGACCGACCACGCCGTTCCGCACGCCGTTCCACGTATCGGTCGCCAGCAGCGCCGCAATCGTCGTCCCGGCGGTACCCGCTAAAAGCGCGATCTCCGCGTCCATCCCCTGCCCTCCCTCGACCCGGCCCGGGTTACAACTCTAGGTAGCCAACGCGGTGTCAGTACACCGGACTTTCAGCGACATTTCGCGCCGCCCTCGGCCCACTGCCAAGGACCTGTCGCTCCCAGTCGTCGGCGTACCCTCGTATCTGTTCAGCCGGGTACAACAAAAGTGCTCAGCGCCCTCTCCCGAGATGAGGCTGCTCGGCGTAATCGGGAGGCGACACGTGTGGGGAGCGCGTGCACTTCGGCATGCCCCGGGCATGAAAAAACCCCAGGTCACGGCGAGTGAGTCCTGGGGTAATTCCGAGCCGCCTTCGGGATTCGAACCCGAGACCTACGCATTACGAGTGCGTTGCTCTGGCCAACTGAGCTAAGGCGGCGCGCCCTGTCACACCATGGTGCGATCAGCAGCGGGCCCAAGTCTACACAGTTTCCGAGGGTGCTCCGTACCGGCCTGTCGCCGGGGCGTAGCCGCAGGTCAGCGGCGGGGTGGGTGGGGTCAGGAGCACTTCTTGCCGTCGCTCGGCGGGGTGCCCTCCAGGAGGTACGTGTTGATCGCCGTGTCGATGCAGTCGCTGCCGCGGCCGTACGCCGTGTGGCCGTCGCCCTGGTACGTGAGGAGGGTGCCGGAGGAGAGCTGGCCGGCCAGGGACTTGGCCCACTTGTACGGGGTGGCCGGGTCCCGGGTGGTGCCGACCACCACGATCGGGGCCGCGCCCTCCGCCTTGATGCGGTGCGGGGTGCCGGTGGCGCGGACCGGCCAGGAGGCGCAGTTCAGGGAGGCCCAGGCGAAGCCCTTGCCGAAGACCGGGGAGGCCTTCTCGAAGGCGGGGAGTGCCTGAGTGACGGCCTTGGAGGTGGTGAAGGCGGGCGGGAGGTCGATGCAGTTCACGGCCGCGTTGGCATACATCAGGTTCGCGTACGAACCATTGGGCTCGCGTTCGTAGTAGCTGTCCGCCAGGGAGAGGAGGCCGGAGCCGTCGCCTTTCTGGGCGGCGGTGAGCGCCTCGCGGAGCTGGGGCCAGGCCGTCTCGTCGTACATGGCGGCGATGACGCCCGTGGTGGCGAGGGACTCGCCGAGCTTGCGGGGGTCGCCCGTGGCGATCGGTTTGGCGTCGAGGTCGGCGAAGAGCTGCTTCAGCCTGTTCGCGGCCTCCGACGTGGACGTGGTGCCGAGCGGGCAGTCCGCCTTCTTCACGCAGTCACCGGCGAAGGACTGGAACGCCGTCTCGAACCCCGCGGTCTGGTCGCGGTTCATCTCGACCGAGGGAAGCGACGGGTCCATCGCGCCGTCGAGGACGAGCCGCCCGGCCCGTGCGGGGAAGAGTTCGGCGTACGTCGCGCCCAGGAACGTGCCGTACGAGGCCCCGACGTAGTTCAGCCGGTCGTCACCGAGCAGCGCGCGCAGGATGTCCATGTCACGCGCCGTCTCGACGGTGGAGACATGCGGCAGGATCTCCCCCGAGCGCTGCTCGCAGCCCGTGGCGAACTTCTTGAACGCACCGCTCAGCGCGGTGACCTCGCCCGCGTCGTCCGGCGTCTGGTCGACCTGGGTGTAGGCGTCCATCTGCGGACCCGTGAGACAGGTGACGGGTTCGCTGCGCGCCACCCCGCGCGGATCGATGGCCACCATGTCGTAGCGGGCCCGCACCTGGGCGGGGTAGCCGATCGCGGCGTAGCCCTGGAGATAGCCGATGGCCGATCCGCCGGGGCCGCCCGGATTCACCAGCAGGGAGCCGATCCGCTTGCCGGGCCCGGTGGCCTTCTTGCGGGAGACCGCCAGCTTGATCTCGTCGCCGTCCGGCTTCGCGTAGTCGAGCGGCGCCTTCATCGTGGTGCACTGGAATCCGGTGACACCGCAGTCCCGCCAGCTGAGATGCTGCCCGTAGAACGCCTTCAGCCCAGCGGGGACCGGGGAGGCGGTGGCCGAAGGAATGGACGAGGAGGCGCTCGTCGTCGAACTTCCGCTGCTGCAGCCTGAGATGAGCAGGCCGGCAGTGCCGAGCGCGAGGGCGAGAGTGCGGAGCGGGCGCCTGGTGTCCATGTCCGGAGCGTAGCCGCCGGGTGACGACTCGCCCGATTCCCTGCCCATTCGGGTGATTCGGTGCCGGTCGCCGGACCGCGACGGCCACCGGACTCGTTACGTCAGCCCGCCCGCAGCGCCATCGTCATCGCCTCCACCGCGAGCAGCGGGGCCACATTGCGGTCCAGCGCACGGCGGCAGGCGATCACTGCCTCGATCCGGCGCAGGGTCCGCTCGGGGGTGGACGAGCGGACGATGCGGTCGAGGGAGTCCTGCGCGTCGATGTTGGCGATGGCGATCCGGGATCCCAGCTGAAGAGCGAGCACATCGCGGTAGAAGCCGGTCAGTTCGGTGAGCGCCAGATCGAGGCTGTCGCGCTGCGTACGGGTCTTGCGGCGCTTCTGCTTGTCCTCCAGGTCCTTCATCACCCCGGCCGTACCCCGCGGCATCCGGCCTCCGGCGGACGCGCCGAGCGCGGCCTTCATGTCTTCCGTCTCCTTGACGTCCACGCCCTCGGCGACCTGTTTCGCGTCGTCGGTGGCGGTGTCGATCAGCTCCTGCGCGGCCTTGAGGCAGCCGCCGATGTCCTCGACACGCAGCGGCAGTTTGAGGACCGCCGCACGGCGGGAGCGGGCCCGCTCGTCCGTGGCGAGGCGGCGGGCCCTGCCGATGTGGCCCTGGGTGGCGCGGGCGGCGGCCGCGGCCCGCTCCGGGTCGATGCCGTCGCGCCGGATCAGGACGTCGGCGACCGCTTCGACCGACGGGGTGCGCAGCGTGAGGTGACGGCAGCGGGAACGGATCGTCGGCAGCACGTCTTCGAGTGAGGGCGCGCAGAGCAGCCACACGGTACGGGGCGCGGGCTCCTCGATCGCCTTCAGCAGAACATTGCCCGCGCCTTCGGTGAGGCGGTCGGCGTCCTCCATGACGATGACCTGCCAGCGTCCGACGGCCGGGGAGAGCTGGGCGCGCCGGACCAGCTCTCGGGTCTCCTTCACACCGATGGAGAGCAGGTCGGTACGGATCACGTCGACATCGGCGTGCGTACCGATGAGGCTGGTGTGACAGCCGTCGCAGAAACCGCAGCCCGGCGCCCCGCCCAGGGCGCGGTCCGGGCTGGTGCACTGCAGAGCGGCGGCGAAGGCGCGGGCGGCGGTGGACCGTCCGGAGCCCGGCGGGCCGGTGAACAGCCAGGCATGGGTCATCCGCGAGCCGGACGGCACCGGCTCTCTCGCCGAGATGGCGGAGACCAGCACGTCGGCGTCCCGGGCGGCGGCGCCGAGCTGCTCCTGCACCCGGTCCTGGCCGACCAGGTCGTCCCATACGGACATGGGTCACCGCCCTTCCGGTGGTGTGCGGCCGCGCTGCCCTTCCGTGGAACGGCGGCTCGGCCCTGTGTGGCTCGTCGTGGATCTTGCCCTGGTTCTTGCCGTGACTCTCGTCGATCCGGCTTCCCATTGTGGGGGACGGGTCTGACATTCCCGGCAGCGTCCCGGCTGACCGGCTGACCGGTAACCAGGTGACCGGCTGACCGGCAAGCGCCCTGGAACGCGCCGGGAGCCCCGGGCACCACCAGGCGCCCGGGGCTCCCGTACCTACCGGATCAGCGGCGCGGGCGACGTCCCCGGCCCGGGGATGCGGGGCCCTCGTCGTCGTGGTCGCCGAGCAGTTCGTCCGCCAGCGTCGGCAGATCGTCCAGCGGGGTCTCCTCCGCCCAGTCGGGGCGGGGCCGCCGGGACGGGCGGCCGGAGCGCCCCTGCTGGTCCGGAGCAGGCTGCTGGGGCGCGTGCGGGTCGGTGACCTGCGGGAGCTCGCGGGTGCGCTCGCTCTCGCGCTCCGGTACGGAGCCTGCCGGGTGCTCGTCACGGAATATGCCCCGCGGTACCCGGTCGGCCGGATCGGCGTCCCGCACGGACCCGCGACCCACGTCCCGTACCGGCGGGAGCACCGTCGTCTCGTCCATCGCACCTGCCGCGTCCCGCCCGCCGGAGCGCTCGTCCGGGTCGGTGACCTTCGGGATCATCGTCGTCTCGGCCTCGTCTGAGGGCCAGGTGGCGGACGAGGAACGGGAACGGGAACGGGTGGAACCGGACGGCGGCTCCACCGGGGAAGGAACCGGCTGAGTGATCTCGTTCGGGTTGACGATCGGGGTCGGCACCGTCAGCTCGTTGTCCGGCACGGACGACCCGGACGACCCGGACGACCCGGACGACCCGGACGACCCGGACGAAGAGGACGACCCCGACCCCGACGGGGACGACGAGGACGACGACCCGGACGCCCGGGAAGCCCTCGCAGCCGTCTCCGCTGCCGCCGCGGCCTCCGCTGCTTCCGCCTCGGCGGCGGCGGCTTCCGCACGCGCGGTCTCGGCCGCGGCAGCCGCCTCGGCCTCGGCCTGACGGCGTGCCGCCTCGGCCCTCAGCAGTGACTCCTCGGCCTTGCGCTGCTTCTCAAGACGCCGTGCCTCGGCCTCCTGACGCTGCCGCGCCTCCTCCTCGGCCTGGCGGCGCAGCCGCGCCTGCTCAGCCTCGCGGGCAGCTTCCTCGGCCTCCAGCCGGGCTCGCTGCTCCTCCGCGATCCGGCGGGCCTCCTCGGCTCGCTGCCGGGCCTCCTCCGCCTGGCGTTCAGCCTCGCGGCGGCGCGCTTCCTCCAGCTCCTGGCGCTTGCGCTCCTCCTCCTCGGCACGGAGCCTGGCGAGCTGTTCCTGCCGCTCGCGCTCCAGGCGCTCCTCCTCGGCCTTGCGCGCCGCCTCTTCCTCGGCGAGGCGCCTGACCTCTTCCTCGGCGGCCTTGCGTGCCGCTTCCAGGGCCTTGACCTCGGCCTCGGAGAGCGGAAGGAGCTGGTCGAGCCGGTGTCGTACGACCGTGGTGATCGACTCCGGGTCCTGGCCGGCGTCCACCACGAGATAGCGCGTCGGGTCGGCCGCGGCCAGCGTCAGGAAGCCGGCGCGCACCCGGGCGTGGAACTCGGACGGCTCGGACTCCAGCCGGTCGGGCGCCTCGGTGAACCGTTCGCGCGCCGTCTCCGGGTCCACGTCCAGAAGCACCGTCAGATGCGGTACGAGCCCACTCGTCGCCCACCGCGAGATCCGGGCGATCTCGGTCGGCGCGAGATCGCGGCCCGCGCCCTGGTAGGCGACGGACGAGTCGATGTAGCGGTCGGAGATGACGATCGCGCCGCGCTCGAGCGCCGGACGCACGACCGAGTCGACGTGCTCGGCACGGTCGGCGGCGTACAGCAGCGCCTCGGCACGGTTGGAGAGCCCGGCCGAGGACACGTCGAGCAGGATCGACCGCAGCCGCTTGCCGACGGGCGTGGCCCCGGGCTCCCGGGTGACGACGACCTCATGGCCCTTGGCCCGGATCCAGTCGGCGAGCGCCTCCACCTGGGTGGACTTGCCGGCTCCGTCGCCGCCCTCCAGGGCGAGGAAGAAGCCGGTCGCGGCGGGTGCGACGGCCGGATCGCCGCCGCGCAGCGCCTCGCGCAGATCACGGCGCAGCGGCACTCCGGAACGGTCGTCCGTCTTCGCGAGCACGATCGCGGCGACCGGCAGCAGCAGGGCGCCGATCAGCATCAGGGTGAAAGCGGCACCGCCGTGCGCGAAGACGAAGTCACCCGCTGTCAGCCGGTGCGTGCCTATGGCGGCGGCCAGCAGCGGGCCCCCGACCGCGCCGAGCGCGATCAGGACCCGGACGACGGCCTGGAGGTGTTCGGTGGTCCGGGCCCGGCGGAACTCCTCGGACTCCTGGTCGACGAGGACATGGCCGGTGTTCGCGGCGACGCCCGCCGCGTATCCGGCGAGCACCGCGATCAGCACGACGGTCGTCGTGTCCGGCACCAGGCCCATCGCCAGGAGCGCGACTCCGGTGACGGCGGTGGCCAGGGAGAGCAGCCGTCGCCGCGACAGCGTCGGCAGCACCTTGCCGGCGGTGCGGATGCCGGCCCCCGTACCGCCGGTGAGGGCGAGGATCAGCAGCGCGAGGGTGACGGGGCCGCCGCCCAGGTCGGTGGCGTGCAGTACGGCGGCGGCTCCCGCGGCCGCGATCGCTCCGGCGACAGCGGCGCAGGTCGCGACGATCAGCGGGACGGCACCGGTGCGGCCCTTGTCCGGCCCACTGCCGGTGGACGGCCGGCGCAGCCCCTCCAGGGGGGAGTGCGGCCGGGGCGTGGGCGTACCGGGCAGCTCCAGGAAGTACAGGATGGAGATGGAGGCGGAGAACAGCCCGGCCGCGACGTACGAGCCGAGGGCCGCCTGGTGGAAGGAGAACCAGTCCAGGCCCGAGCCCAGCAGATTCCCGACCAGCGTGGCCACCAGCAGCACGGCCGCGGCGACGGGGACTGCGGCGAAGTCGGTGCGCAGGGAGAGCCGGCGCAGCGCGCCGAGGTGGTCCGGCAGCGGGCGGACCGCGGCGCCCTCGATGGGCGGGGCGGGCAGCAGCGCGGGAGCGGCGCTCTCCTTGGCGACCCGCCACAGGCGTTCGCCGACGCCGGTGACGAAGACGGTGATCAGGATCATCATGAGTGCCCGGTCGGGCATCCAGTCGATCCACAGCGGTGCGACGACGAGCAGCGCGAGCCGCAGCCCGTCCGCCCCGATCATCAGCCATCGCCGGTCGATCGGCCCGCCCGGCGCCGTCAGGGTCGTCAACGGCCCAAGAAGTACGGCTCCGAAGAGCAAGGTGGAAATAATCCGGGCACCGAACACGGCGGCGACGGCGAAGGCCGCCCCGCGGTATCCGGATCCGAATGAGCCCTCAAGGACCGCCGCTTGCAGCGACAGCAACACCAGCACGAGTAGGGCGAGTGCGTCGCCGATACCGCCGACGAGCTGGGCGCTCCACAACCGCTTCAGCGGGGGAATACGCAACAGGGCTCGTACGGCGCGCTCGCGTGAGTCTGCGGCAAGTGTGTCGGAGGTGGGGCTCACGACCGTTGGCTGCTCGGCTCGCGTCATCCGCCCAGCCTATCGGGAGCAGACCGGTGCCCGGGGCCCGCGTCCGAACATACGACCGCCGGGCACCCACACCCACCCCCTTCCACCCCCGATTCGAGCCCGCCCTACCAGCCCCTCCGGCGTTTGAGGAGCGGGGTCCGGGACGGAGCCCCGGTTACGGGAAGGGGCGGGGAGGGGACAGGGCCCGCCGCAGGCGCCCCGCCCACACCGGCCCCCACCCACGCCCCCGAACCACAGAACAAACGCCGGACGGGCTGGAGAGAAACCCCCAGCCCGTCCGGCGTTCAGAAACCCCGCGAGGTCACTCCTCCGTCGACGGCGCCGCCGCAGAGGCCGAAGCGGAAGCGGACTTCTTCGCCGCCGCAGTCGTCTTCGCCGCGGTCTTCTTGGCCGCGGACGCAGACGCGGTCGTCTTCTTCGCCACCGTCTTCTTCGCCGCAGCCGCCTTCTTCGCCGGCGCCTTCTTCGCGGTCGCCTTCTTGGCCGGGGCCTTCTTCGCCGTCTTCTTCTTGGCGGGCCCCTTGGCCCGCTTCTCGGCGAGCAGCTCGTACCCGCGCTCCGGCGTGATCTCCTCGACGCTGTCGTCGGACCGCAGCGTCGCGTTCGTCTCACCGTCGGTGACGTACGCGCCGAAGCGACCGTCCTTCACGACCACCGGCGCCCCGCTCACCGGGTCCGTGCCCAGTTCCTTGAGCGGCGGCTTGGCCGCGGCCCGGCCGCGCTGCTTCGGCTGGGCGTAGATCGCCAGCGCCTCGTCGAGCGTGATGTCGAAGAGCTGGTCCTCGGAGGTCAGCGAACGAGAGTCCGTGCCCTTTTTCAGGTACGGGCCGTAGCGGCCGTTCTGCGCGGTGATCTCGACACCCTCGGCGTCCTCACCGACGACGCGCGGCAGCGACATCAGCTTCAACGCGTCGGCCAGCGTCACCGTGTCCAGCGACATCGACTTGAAGAGCGAGGCCGTCCGCGGCTTCACCGCGTTCTTGCCGGTCTTCGGGGTGCCCTCGGGCAGCACCTCGGTGACGTACGGGCCGTAGCGCCCGTCCTTGGCGATGATCTGGTTCCCGCTGACCGGGTCCGCACCGAGTTCGAAGTCGCCGCTCGGCTTGGCCAGCAGCTCTTCCGCGTACTCGACGGTCAGTTCGTCGGGCGCCAGGTCCTCGGGGACGTCCGCGCGCTGGTGGTCCTCGGAGTCCTTCTCGCCGCGCTCGATGTACGGGCCGTACCGGCCGACCCGGAGCTTGATGTCGTTGCCGACGGGGAACGAGGAGATCTCGCGGGCGTCGATGGCACCGAGGTCGGTGACGAGCGCCTTGAGCCCGCCGAGGTGGTCGCCGTCGCCGTTGCCCGCGTCGGAGGCCTTTCCGGCACCGGCCGCCTCGTCCCCGGCGGTCGCACCGAAGTAGAAACGCCTCAGCCACGGCACGGACTGGGCCTCACCGCGTGCGATGCGGTCGAGGTCGTCCTCCATGCGGGCCGTGAAGTCGTAGTCGACCAGCCGGCCGAAGTGCTTCTCCAGCAGGTTGACCACGGCGAACGAGAGGAACGACGGCACCAGCGCCGTCCCCTTCTTGAACACGTATCCGCGGTCGAGAATCGTCCCGATGATCGAGGCGTACGTCGACGGGCGGCCGATCTCGCGCTCTTCGAGCTCCTTGACCAGCGAGGCCTCGGTGTACCGGGCCGGCGGCTTCGTCGCATGGCCGTCGACGGAGATCTCGTCCGAGGTCAGCGCGTCGCCCTCGGTGACCTGCGGCAGCCGGCGCTCACGGTCGTCGAGCTCGGCGTTCGGGTCGTCGGCGCCTTCGACGTACGCCTTCATGAAGCCGTGGAAGGTGATCGTCTTGCCGGACGCGGAGAACTCGGCGTCCCGGCCGTCGCTCGCCCGGCCGGCGATCTTGACGGTGACGGAGTTACCGACCGCGTCCTTCATCTGGGAGGCGACGGTCCGCTTCCAGATCAGCTCGTAGAGCCGGAACTGGTCGCCGGTGAGGCCGGTCTCGGCAGGGGTACGGAAACGGTCGCCGGAGGGGCGGATCGCCTCGTGCGCCTCCTGCGCGTTCTTGACCTTGCCGGCGTACGTACGCGGCTTGTCCGGCAGGTAATTCGCCCCGTACAACTGCGTGACCTGGGCACGGGCCGCGGAGATCGCGGTGTCCGAGAGGGTCGTGGAGTCGGTACGCATATAGGTGATGAAGCCGTTCTCGTACAGCTTCTGCGCGACCTGCATGGTGGCCTTGGCCCCGAAGCCCAGCTTCCGGCTCGCCTCCTGCTGGAGGGTCGTCGTGCGGAAGGGTGCGTACGGGGAACGGCGGTACGGCTTCGACTCGACGGACCGTACGGCGAACGCGGAGTCGGCGAGCGCGGCGGCCAGGGCGCGGGCGTTCGTCTCGTCCAGGTGCAGCGTCTGGCCGGAGCCGGACTTGAGCTGCCCGTCCGGACCGAAGTCGCGGCCCTGGGCGATACGGCGCCCGTCGACCGCGCTGAGGCGGGCGGTGAGCGTCGAGGGATCGGAGGCGTCACCGGTGCGGCCGGTGGCGAACGTGCTGGTCAGGTCCCAGTACTCGGCGGAGCGGAAGGCGATGCGCTCGCGCTCCCGCTCGACGACGAGGCGGGTGGCGACGGACTGGACACGGCCCGCCGACAGGCGCGGCATGACCTTCTTCCACAGGACCGGCGAGACCTCGTAGCCGTAGAGGCGGTCGAGGATCCGGCGGGTTTCCTGGGCGTCGACCATGCGCTGGTTGAGCTCGCGCGGGTTGGCGACGGCTGCCCGGATCGCGTCCTTGGTGATCTCGTGGAAGACCATCCGGTGGACCGGGACCTTGGGCTTGAGCACTTCCTGGAGGTGCCAGGCGATGGCTTCGCCCTCGCGGTCCTCATCGGTGGCGAGGAAGAGTTCGTCCGACTCGGCCAGTAGCTGCTTGAGCTTCCTGACCTGGGCCTTCTTGTCGGCATTGACGACATAGATGGGCTGGAAGTCGTTCTCGACGTCGACGCCGAGCCGACGCACCTCGCCGGTGTACTCGTCCGGCACCTCCGCGGCGCCGTTCGGGAGGTCGCGGATGTGCCCGACGCTCGCCTCGACGACGTATCCGGGGCCGAGATAGCCCTTGATCGTCTTCGCCTTGGCAGGCGACTCGACGATGACGAGTCGGCGGCCGCCCTGTGCGGTCTCGCTGGTCGGGGACAACTTCGCTCTTCTCTCCGGTCGACGCTCGGTGGGCATCCGGGCAGCGCGATCGCGCTGCCGACAGTGCTGTCGCTGCGGAGTGTGACGGTACAACCCGCCCCCGTGTCAAACGGCAAAAGCCCGCAACGGCCACTCGAACGGTAACCCGACTTCCGCCTTTCCTGCCGCCCGGCCCGCTCGGTCCGTCGCGCACAGGGCCGCTGCCTGCGGGTTTCGGAGGCGCTGTGGCCGCCCTGCGGATGCCGGGGGCGAGGTGCGGGCAGTCCGGGCGTGTTCCGGGCCGGCCCAGGGCGGCAAGCGGTTCACGGCAGATTCGGACGCACGTTCAGGCACGTGTCCAGAGGCGCGTTCAGAGACGTGTTCGGGCGCGTATTCAAACCGGTACTTCGACGGGCTTTTCAGACGCATGTCTGAAACAGGTGCTTCAGACGTATGTGAAGCACCACACCCCGAGGACGAGGAAAACTACGCCGAACACAGTGGCGAGTGCGGCGGAGGCGACTGGGCTCACCCTGTGCGCCACCGGCGCGCGGTGCAGCACGCACGCCCCCGTCCACAGCAGCAGCGCGGCACCGAACAGCGCGAATGCCGTTCCGGCGAAGATCGCAGGTCCGCTCTCCATGTCCGTACGCCTCTCTGTCCCCCCGGCGCGGGACCGGGGTGGGTACCCGCGGGTCACACCGCGCCGTACGGCTTCGTGTCGCACCGTTTCGGGGGAGGCTCGCACCACGGAACGTCGGCGACGCGAACCCCGGGTGAACAGCGGGTCCGGGCCGTGAATACGTCATCCGTACGTGCGGCCGACGACGGACAACTCACGTGCTGTTTCGACGGCGTGGGCCGGCGCCAGGCCGAACGCGGCGCACCCCGCCGCCGCGGCGAGCCCGACCGCGGCCAACCCGGGCAGAGCCCGAAACGGAACCCGCGGACCGAGCAGCAGACATGCAGCGCGGAGCGCGAAGACGCTGATGGCAAGGCCGTTCAGTACATACGGCAGTGCGCGGCCGAATCAGAGCGGAGCCCGGTTTCGGGGGCTCAGCAGCCCCGCGCCGAGACGTCCCCGTGCGGGAGGCGTCCCCGGTGCGGGAGGCATCCCCCGTGCGGGAGGCGCCCCACAGCGGGCTGATCACGATCCGCGTCGCGCCGGGCGATGGCGCGTCCGGCCCGATCGGGTTATGTAGCTCGATCGGGTCATCCGGCGCGACGCGGGTCACCCGGCTCTATCGGGTCACCCAGCCGGGGGCACCGGCTCCAGGAAGCCCTCCTCGACCAGCAGCCGGATGGCCTGCGGGGTGCGGTCGCGCAGCAGCACCGGGTCCTCGTTCATCAGCTGGGCGATGGCGTCGAGGATCCGCCCCGCGGGCAGCGATCCGTCGCACACACCGGCGAATCCGGCGCCGACCGCGTCGACCTTCGTCGCGCGTCGCATACCGCGATTCTGACGGAGCACCACATGTTCGGGATCCTCCGCGCCCGGCAGCCCGACCTGCTCCTGCATGACCTCGGCGGCAAGGGTGAAGTGGCCGGCCAGGAGCGCGGCGTCGTCCTGGTCGCGCAGATAGTCCTGACGGGCGAAGTGCGTCTCGATGGCCGGTCCGAGCGGCTGCTCCACCGCGTGCGGCCACTCCTCGATCACGATCGACGGGGCCCCGGCGGCCGCTGCGGCGGACTTCCGCAGCGTGATCCAGCCGAAGCCGACGCCCTTGGTCCCGCTGGCCTCGAACTCGTCCAGCCAGGCGTCGTACCGCGCGGCGTACTCCGCGGGCTCCGTGCGGTGGTCGCCACTGTCGCGCAGCCACAGCTCCGCGTACTGCGTGACGTCCTGGACCTCGCGCTGCACGACCCAGGCGTCACAGCCGTGCGGCACCCAGGAACGCAGCCGGTCCTGCCACTCCTCGTCCTGCGTGTGCTGCCAGTTGGCCAGGAAATGGGCGTACCCGCCCTCGTTCAGCCGGTCGCCGGTCTGCTGCACCAGGGTCCGGCACAGGTCGTCGCCCGCCATGCCGCCGTCACGGTAGGTGAGCCGGGCGCCGGGCGAGATGACGAAGGGCGGGTTGGACACGATCAGGTCGTACGTCTCGCCGGCGACGGGTTCGTAGAGGGAACCCTCGCGCAGATCGGCCGGGGCGGCGCCGGACAGGGCGAGCGTGAGCCGGGTGAAGCCGAGTGCGCGCGGGTTGAGGTCGGTGGCGGTGACCCTGGTGGCGTGCTGCGAGGCATGGAGCGCCTGGATGCCGGAGCCCGTACCGATGTCGAGGGCGGAGGCGACAGGTCTGCGGACGGTGATCCCGGCGAGGGTGGTGGACGCGCCGCCGATGCCGAGGACGACGCCCTCCTCGTGCGAGCCGATGCCGCCCGCGCCGCCGACGGCGCAGCCCAGGTCGGAGACGATGAACCAGTCCTGGCCGTCCGGCCCGCTGTACGGCCGCACGTCGACGGACGCGCGCACCTCGCCGTCCGACTCGGTCAGCCAGCCGTCCGCCACGCATTCCGGCAGCGGCAGCACGGCAGCCGCCCGCCCGGCCGGAACCGGGCGCTGGAGGAGGAAGAGCCGCACCAGCGTGTCGAGCGGCGCGTCCCCCCGGGTGGCACGGAGCGCCGGAACGGTCTCGCTGCGGGCGAGCGCGGCGTAGGCGGGCGCACCGAGCAGGTCGAGGAGCCCGTCTGCGGTGAAGGCGGCGGCGAGCAGGGCTTCGCGGAGCCGGGTCGCATGGTCGGGTGCGGGAAGGCTGGTCTTACTCACATGACCCATTGTGGCGGCTCCCACTGACAACGGCAGCGGCCCGCCGACCCGTCAGGGGCCGCCGGGCCGGTCGCACGGCCGCCGGGCGGCGGTCGTACAGCTGCTCGTTCGGGGTACGCGGCCGCGGCCGGGGGCTGCCCGGTTACGACTTCTCGCTGGGCGAGGCGGCAGAGGACGCCTCCTTCGAGGCCTTCGAGTCCTTCGAGTCCTTCGGTTCCCCGGAGTCCTTCGAGTCCTTCGAGGGCGAGGCCGACTTCGAGGAGTCGGCCGACGGCGATGCCGAGGCCGTCGGCTTCTGGCAGCCCTCCTGCTTGGCCATCGCGGTGCCGACCTTGCCGGACTGGAGCTCCTTCAGCGCCTGGTCACCGTTGGTGCTGATCTTGTTCAGCTCGTCAGCGATGCCCTTGAGGCCGTCGGCGAACTTCGCCTGGTCCTTCGTGTCGAGGTCATCGACCTTCTTCTGCAGATTCGCGTAGGCCACGGAGGAGGCGTTGAGCTCCTTCACGGCCTCCTTCTGCGTGGTCTCACCGTCGTCGACCGGCGGCGGGCCCGCCGAGTCGACCGCCGAGCCCAGCGCCTTGTAGGCCTGGGAGATCTGCTGGAAGGCGGCCGAGTCGGTCTCCTGGACGTCGGCGGGCTTGCTGTTGTCGGCGGTCTGCTGCTGGATGGAGGCGTTGGCGTTCGCGATCTTCTGCAGCTGGGGCTGGACCTGGTCGCAGACCTTCTTGGCCCAGTCGTTCACCTTGTTGTCGCTGTCGTCGCTGCAGCCCGACAGCGTAAGTACCAGTACCGCACCGCCGGACAGCGCGGCCGCAAGCTTCTTGTTCACCGGAGTGGTCCCTTCCAAGGCTCTCGGCCCCGGAACTTACACGGCGAGCGCCCTTCATCCGGGCGCCCGGCGTCCCATGGGTGACCTTTTGAAGCCATTTGCACCAAGCGAAACATGGGAGATACAACTCACCCACACGGCCCCCAAGCACGGGAACACCTGAACGAACAAGCACTCGTTCGGACAGCCCAACGGGCGGACGAAGCATCAGAATGCCCCGCCCGCCCGTCCGTTCGCCCATTCGTTCGTCCGTTGACCTCACGCGGTCCGGCTGGGGTATCCCGGAGCGTTGCCGACGCGGGTTTCCTCGGAGAACCGGCTCACTGAACGGCCGCCGGGTCGGCCGGCCTGGCCGAGCTGCCCCCGCCCTCGCCTCCGGAGTCGCCCTCGTCCCCCACGGCGATCCCGCGCCGCTTGGAGACGTAGACCGCACCGACGATGACCGCGATGGCGAGTGCGGCCACCACCGCGCGCACCCCGGCGCTCGCGTCCTCGCCGTAGCTGAACTTCACCACCGCGGGCGCGATGAGCAGCGCCACCAGGTTCATCACCTTGAGCAAGGGGTTGATCGCCGGCCCGGCCGTGTCCTTGAACGGGTCGCCGACCGTGTCACCGATGACCGTCGCGGCATGGGCGTCGCTCCCCTTGCCGCCGTGATGCCCGTCCTCGACCAGCTTCTTGGCGTTGTCCCACGCACCACCGGAGTTGGCGAGGAAGACCGCCATCAGCGTCCCGGTGCCGATCGCGCCGGCGAGATACGAACCGAGCGCCCCCACCCCGAAACTGAAGCCGACCGCGATCGGCGCCAGCACCGCCAGCAGACCGGGCGTGGCCAGCTCGCGCAGCGCGTCCTTGGTGCAGATGTCGACGACGCGTCCGTACTCCGGCTTCTCGGTGTAGTCCATGATCCCGGGGTGCTCGCGGAACTGCCGGCGCACCTCGTAGACCACGGCCCCGGCGGACCGGGACACCGCGTTGATGGCCAGACCGGAGAAGAGGAAGACGACCGCCGAGCCGACGATCAGGCCCACCAGGTTGTTGGGCTGCGAGATGTCCAGGCTCAGCCCCATCTCCCCGGCCGAGGCGCCGACGTCGTCGACCGCGGTGGCGATCGCGTCACGGTAGGAGCCGAAGAGCGCCGCCGCCGCCAGAACGGCGGTGGCGATGGCGATGCCCTTGGTGATGGCCTTGGTGGTGTTGCCGACGGCATCCAGGTCGGTGAGGACCTGGGCACCGGCGCCGGTGACGTCGCCTGACATCTCGGCGATGCCCTGAGCGTTGTCGGAGACCGGACCGAAGGTGTCCATGGCGACGATGACCCCGACGGTGGTGAGCAGCCCGGTACCGGCCAGCGCCACCGCGAAGAGCGCCAGCATGATCGACGTGCCGCCGAGCAGGAACGCCCCGTAGACGCCGAGCCCGATCAGCAGCGCGGTGTAGACGGCGGACTCCAGCCCGATGGAGATGCCGGCGAGTACGACGGTGGCCGCTCCGGTCAGCGAGGACTTGCCGATGTCCCTGACGGGGCGCCGGTTTGTCTCGGTGAAGTACCCCGTCAGCTGCTGGATCAGGGCCGCGAGCACGATGCCGATGGCAACGGCGACCAGGGCGAAGAGCCGTGGATCCCCGCCGTGCGAGGTGATCGACGTATCGGTGACACCGTCCAGATCCGCGTACGAGGACGGCAGGTAGACGAAGACCGCGACCGCCACCAGGACGAGCGAGATGACCGCCGAGATGAAGAACCCGCGGTTGATGGCGGTCATCCCGCTGTGGTCGCTGCGCCGCGGGGCGACCGCGAAGACGCCGATCATCGCGGTGATCACGCCGATCGCGGGCACTATCAGCGGAAAGGCCAGCCCCGCGTCACCGAATGCGGCCTTGCCGAGGATGAGCGCGGCGACCAGCGTCACGGCATACGACTCGAAGAGGTCGGCCGCCATGCCCGCACAGTCCCCGACGTTGTCACCCACGTTGTCGGCGATGGTGGCGGCATTGCGCGGATCGTCCTCCGGAATGCCCTGTTCCACCTTGCCGACCAGGTCGGCACCAACATCGGCGGCCTTGGTGAAGATGCCGCCGCCGACCCTCATGAACATCGCGATCAGCGCCGCACCGAGCCCGAAGCCCTCCAGCACCTTGGGCGCGTCGGCGGCATAGCCGAGCACCACGCAGGAAGCGCCCAGGAGGCCGAGGCCCACGGTGATCATGCCGACCACGCCGCCGGTACGAAATGCGATCTTCATTGCCTTGTGCGAAACGGCGGTGAGATCCTTTTCCGGTTCGCCTTCCGCGGGAGTCGCCTCACGCGCGGCGGCAGCCACCCGCACATTGCTCCGAACGGCGAGCCGCATCCCGATGTATCCGGTGGCCGCCGAGAAAAGCGCACCCACCAGGAAGAACACCGAACGGCCCGCTCGCTGCGACCAGTTGTCGGCCGGAAGAAGCAGAAGCAGGAAGAAGACCACGACGGCGAAGATGCCTACCGTGCGCAACTGCCTTGCCAGATAGGCGTTTGCGCCTTCCTGGACGGCCCCCGCGATCTCCTTCATGCGGTCGGTGCCCTCACCGGCCGCCAGCACCTGGCGTGCCAGCAGCTGGGCGACCAGTAGTGCCGCGACGGCGACGACCGCGACGACGATCACGATGACACGGTTGTCATCGGTGAGTACCGCTGCCGCGAGAGTGGTGGGTGGGTCGGAAAGTGCGGAAAACTGCGTCAGTTCTGCCAGTGGTGTGGTGCCGAACCCCGCCATACGTCCTCCTTGACGCTCAGCGCTCAAGACGTGGACGGATTGTAGGTAGCAGAACACGATCAAAACAGTGCGCGGTAAATGTAATTGACCTTCATCCACCGAACGGCAATTGATCACCTCTGCCGACTGGACCGAATGCAGTAATGGGGCAGATGCATTGTCCATAGATCACTGATCAAGCAGAAATGAAAAAAGGCCCTGCTCAGCAGGGCCTCGAAAAACTGATCAGGGCTGAACGCCCACGCCACCGGGCCGGCCGAACCGCCCCGGGACGCGCCCCGCTCAGGGCAGTACGGTCGCCGGCGTCTTCGGCCAGCTCATCCGGATGACTCCGCCGTCCGCGCCGGATCTGACTTCCACGTCGTCGACCAGGCCGCTGATGACCGCGAGGCCCATCTCGTCCTCGCCGTCGCCCTCCGGATCGGGTTCCGGCTCATCCGGTCCCACCCCGGGCGTGGCGCCGCCGCGTCCGGACGTGCCGGGTACGGCCCCGTCGCTGCCGGGGCCCGGCACCTCGTCGGCGACCTCGATGGAGAAGGACTTCCCCTCCTCGGTCAGGACGACCGTGACGGGAGCGGTGATGCCATGGCTGCGGTGCAGCCCGACCGCGCGGCTGCAGGCCTCTCCCACGGCGAGTCTGACCTCGTCGAGCACGGCCTCGTCGACCCCGGCCCGGCGCGCCACGGCGGCCGCCACGAGGCGGGCCGTTCTGACGTGTTCGGGCTGGGCGCTGAAGCGAAGTTCAACGGTGGCCATGCGATCCCCTCGAACGTACGTGTGTGCATCCCAGGAACCGGGCGGGTGGCCCGGCACTCCTGCGCTCTTCCTTCCGGACACCGCCGACCGGCGCACCTGCCCGGCACCCGCCGGACACCGGCCCGACGGATGATGTCCGGACAACATTCGGCCGCTGCCTGACGGCTGACGGCTGACGGCTGACGGCTGACGGCTGACGGCTGACGGCTGACGGCTGACGGCTGACGGCTGACGGCTGACGGCTGACGGCTGA
>NZ_JBVJHB010000032.1:0-23380 GCF_055587045.1 Streptomyces sp. NPDC048671
AGGAAACCTTCCGCACCGAGATGCGACGCCTGGGAGCGTGAGACAACCATGACCACCGACACCGCCACCCCCCTACAGCCCCGCCCCCCCCCCCCCCCCCCCCCCGGGGCCCCCCCCCCCCCCCCCCCCCCCCCCCCCCCCGGGCGGCCCCCCCCCCCCCCCCCCCCCCCCCACCACCGGCGTATCCGCTTACGGTCGTCCCGCTGCGAGTCGCCGATCCAACGGTGGCCGCCCACAAGGGAGATCGGGGGTGTGCTCGTGCGGATCGGACTCCTCACCGACGGTGGTTATCCGTATGCGACCGGTGAGTCCAGACTCTGGTGCGACCGTCTGGTGCGCGGGCTCGCGCAACACGAGTTCGATCTCTTCGCGCTCAGCCGCACCGCCGAACAGGAGGCGCGCGGCTGGGTCCAGCTCCCGCTTCAGGTGAGCCGGGTACGGACGGCGCCGCTGTGGACCGCCGACGAGGACACCCTGGGCCTGCACGCCTCCAGGGGGCTGCTGTCCCGCCTGCTGTCCGGCGGGGGCGCGCGCTCCTACGGACGGCGCGAACGACGGCGCTTCACCACCCACTTCACGGCGCTCGCGACCGCGGTCCGCACCGCTGGCGCGACCGGTGGTGAGCGGGGCGACGCCGGAGGAACCGCAGGTCTCGGCAACGGCGGCGACGGGGGACGTGCCGCCGCCGCCGAGGACACGCGGTTCACCGAGGGCCTCTACGGTCTCGCCGAACTGGCCTGCGAACACGGCGGACTTCCCGCGGCGCTCCGCTCCGAGACCGCGGTACGGATCCTGGAGGCGGCCTGCCGTGCGCCCGGCGCCGGCCGCACCGTCCAGGCCGCCACCGTCCCCGACCTCCTCGCCTTCGCCGCCGAGCTCGACCGGGTACTGCGCCCGCTCTCCCTCGACTGGTACGACGAGGAGAGCCTCGGTGCCGTGGACCTCTGCCACGCCACCTCGGGAGGCGCCGCCGCCCTCCCCGGTCTACTGGCCAAACGCTTCTTCGGCGTGCCGCTGCTGGTCACCGAGCACTCCGTGCAACTGCGGTCGCACTACCTCGCGGCGGCCGGAACCCCGCGCAGTGCGCCGGTGCGCGCCCTGCTCGCGAACTTCCACGGCCGGCTCGCCGCCGAGGTGTACCGCCAGGCCGCGCTCATCACCCCCGGCAATACGCACGCCCGCCGCTGGCAGGAGCGCTGCGGCGCGGAACCCGCCAAGGTGCGCACGGTCTACCCCGGCATGGAGTCCGGCCGGTTCGCGGCGCTGGGCGAGAACGAGGGCGACGGCGGCCCGGACACCCTGGTGTGGGTCGGCCGGATCGAGCCCGCCAAGGACCTGGTCGCCCTGCTGCACGCCTTCGCGGAGGTGCGCGGGGCCGAGCCGGGCGCCCGGCTGCGGATCATCGGCGCGGCGGCCCAGGGACCGGAGGGCGCCGGCTACCTCGCGCACTGCCGGGCACTCGCGGCCCAGCTCTTCCCGGACGAGGCCGCCGACGCGCACGCCGTCGGCGACAACCCGGTCTCCTTCGAGGACATCGGCGGGGCCGAGGTCCCCGACCTCGCCCAGGCGTACGCGGCCGGCGGGATCGTGGTGCTCTCCAGCGTGGTCGAGGGCTTCCCGATCAGCCTGGTCGAGGCGATGTTCTGCGGCCGGGCCACGGTCTCGACGGACGTCGGCGCGGTCGTCGAGGTCATCGGCGGGACGGGGCTCGTGGTGCCGCCGCGCAATCCCCGGGCGCTCGCGGACGCCTGTCTGGCGCTGCTGCGCGACCCGGAGCGCCGTGCGCGCCTGGGCGCGGCGGCCCGCGCCCGCGCGCTCGAACTCTTCACGGTCGAACAGAACCTCGCGGCATTTCGCGGCATTTACCTGGAGCTGACCGCTCGGGCGCCGGTGCGCCGGCACGCGGCGCCGGTGAACGCGGACGGCGGGCCGCGCCCCTTCGCCACCCCTCCGGAGGCCCACGTCCTCGGCCTGTGGCCGGAGCCCGACGAGCTCCTCGTCCCCGAACCGGCCGAGCGCACACCCAGCTGGGCCGGGCGCGGAGTCTGCGCGGGGGCGCGCGGAGCGGGGGACGGCGATGCGTGACCAGGAAGCGGCCGGGACCGGCCGCCGTACCGACCGGTCCGGGCCGCCCGGCGCCCCCGCCGAAGAGAACGGAGGAACGACGATGGGCCGCCCGACCGAGGTGCCCGGCACACCGGCGACCGGCAGTGGCTGGGACCCGCGCTCGCGGGCGCTGGTCTCCGATTCGCGGGCCGTCGACCTCTCCGAACCGGCCTGGGGGCCGGCCGCCCCGCAGGACACGCCGGCGGACGTGTCGGTGGACGGTGCGACCGTGGCCGGGTCGGTGGCCGTCGCGGCGGAGAGCGCCCGCGCGGAGCCGGCACCACAAGGCGCCCCGGAGCGCGGAACGCACCCCTCCACACGCGCGTCCCTCGCGCCCGAGCCCTCCCGCGCATCAGAGCCTTCCCCCGCACCCGAGCCCTCCCGCTCACCCGAACTCTCCCGCGCACCCGAGATCGCGCACGCCGCTCCGGCGCGCAAACTCAGCACCGGACAGCGCGGTCCCGCCGATCCCGTGAAGTCGCTCATGCACCGGCACCGCGAACTCTGCGAGCGTGCCGTCGATCCGCTGGAGATCGCCGCCGGGCTCGAAGCCCGCGGCGTCACCGACCGCACCGCGGCCCGCTACCGGCACCGCGACGTGTTCTCGCTCGCCGAGGAACTCTTCGCACGGGTACCGGGTATCGCGGGGGAGCCCGTCGGAGCGCTCTTCGCTCCGGCGCGTGATATCCAGACGCGCGCCGCATGGTCGCTCCGGGCCCTGCTGCCGGGCGCCGCCTGCCTGGCGACCCTCGTATCGCTGCGGCTCACCGACGGAGTGCTCGGCGGCGAGGCGCGGCTCGCCATCGGCGGCGGCGGCACGCTCCTCGCGCTCATCGGTCTCGCCCTCGCCCTGCGTACCGGCCCGCTCTCCACCGGCGGCCGCCCCGCCGGCGCCGCCGCCCTGTACGGCTGCTGGCTGCTCGGCTACGCCCTGTACGGCGACGCCCTGCTCCACCAAGTCCTCAGCGGCGGCCCGGAAGGCCCCTGGGCGATCACCCCGGCGCCACTGCTCGGGCTCGCCGTGGCGGTCGCGCCGGCGGCCTGGTGCGTACACCTCTTCTCCCTGCACGCACACCGCAAACTCAACGGCAGCCGCGCACTGGAGGAGTTCGCGGCAGGCGTGCGCCCCCTGCTGTTCGGCGCCGTCGCGTTCTTCCTCTGTGCCGTCACTGGGCTGCTCTGCCTGGCCGGCCTCGGTCTCGGGGGCGGCGTCCCGGTCGGGGCCGCCGGCCTCGGGGTACTGCTCCTGCTGGCCCGGCTCCTCACCGTCCACGGCTTCCCCGAACCGGCCGCCACCGGACTCGCCGCCGCCTGCGCCGTCGAGGCGGCGGCCCCCGCCCTGGTCCTGGCCGGGCGGCTGCCCGGCCTCCACACCGCCGCCCGGCCCGTCGACGCCCTCGTGGCGGCGGCGGGCACCGGAGCCGTATCCGCCCTGGCCTGCGGCGCGGCCGCGCTCGGCCTGCTGACCACCGCCACCGTCGCTCTCTCCCGAGCATCCGCCCACACCGCCGCCTGACACACCCCACAGCCCCCGCGGAGCCGACGCCGCGGGTCTCTTCCGAACCGTACGCAACTGCCTCAAGGAGACACCGGACATGACCCCCCAATACCTCGCACCGGCAGCCCGCCGTCGGCACCCAGGGGGCGCGCGATGAGGGTGCTGCTGCTCGGAGCCAACGGATTCCTCGGCCGGTTCGTCGCCGACCGGCTGCTCGCCGACCCCGCCGTACACCTCACGGCGCTCGGCCGCGGCGACGACGCCGACGTACGGTTCGACCTCGCCAGCGGCAGCCCGGGAGCCCTCACCCGCTTCCTGGACGCCGTCCACCCCGGAGTCGTCGTCAACTGCGCCGGCGCCACCCGCGGCGGGGCGCGCGACCTGACCCGCCACAACACCGTCGCCGTCGCCACCGTCTGCGAGGCGATGCGGCGCAGCGGCTGCACCGCCCGGCTCGTCCAGGTCGGCTGCTCCTCGGAGTACGGCCCCTCGCAGCCCGGCTCGTCCACCGCGGAGGACGCCATCCCCCGCCCCGGCGGCCCGTACGGCGTCAGCAAGCTCGCCGCCACCGAACTCGTCCTCGGCTCCGGCCTCGACGCGGTCGTGCTGCGGGTCTTCTCGCCGGTCGGCCCCGGCACCCCGGCCGGTTCGCCGCTCGGCCGGCTCGCCGAGGCGATGCGCCGCGCCATGCAGTCCGGCGACGGTGAGCTGAAGCTCAGCGGCCTCGGCGTGCAGCGCGACTTCGTCGATGTGCGCGACGTCGCGCGCGCCGTGCACGCCGCCTCGCTCTCCGCCGCCCAGGGGGTCGTCAACATCGGCACCGGCCGGGCCGTGCGGCTGCGTGACGCGGCCGCCGTGCTCGCCAAGGTCGCCGGATACGCCGGCGCGCTCCACGAGCTGGACACGCCCCCCGCGCGGCTGCCCATCGGCGCCCCCCGCACCTCCACCGAATCGGTCATGGAACACCTCTCGGCCACCCCGTCGCCCTACCCGGACGGCTGCGGCGCCTGGCAGCAGGCGGATGTCCGCACGGCCAGGGACCGGCTCGGCTGGCGGCCCCGGATCAATCTTGAGGAGTCCCTCGCCGACATCTGGATGGAGGCGGCGTGCCGTATCTGACCAGTACCGGCACGGTCCGCAGGGCCAGCGGCGCCGAACAGCTCGGCTTCGGCGTCCCCGGCTGTGCGCACCCGCTGCTCGCGCCCGCCGAATGGGCCGAGCTCGCCCGCCCCGGTACCCCGCTGCACTGGGCCGTCCTCAATATCGACAACGGCCCCGGCACCCGCCCCGACCCCCACTGCCTGGAGGCCGCGGGCCGGCTCCGCAACGCCCGCGAACGGGCCGTGCACGGCGAACAGGCGCTGGACTCCGTACGGGCCTCGGCCGGCCGGCTGCTCGGCCGGCTCGATCTGGCCCGCGGTGACCGGCCCTTCGACGAGCTGATCACCGACGCCCGCTCGTACCTGGACTGGTACCGGGTCGACGGCTTCTACCTCGACCGGTGCCCGGCCGGGCGCCCCGGCCTCCCGGCGGTCCGCCGCCTCACCAGCACGCTCGCCGCGTTCCTGGCGGACAGCGACAGCGCGCGGCACGGCGGACACCTGGTGCTGGGGCACGACACCCACCCGTATCCCGGCTACGCCGAGGCCGCCGACCAGCTCGTCACCTTCCGCGGCCCGTGGACGGACTACCGCTGGTCGCAGGTGGCGGAGTGGACCGCCGCCTACCCGCCCGGCCGGT
Source organism: Streptomyces sp. NPDC048671 (assembly GCF_055587045.1). Lineage (NCBI taxonomy): Bacteria > Bacillati > Actinomycetota > Actinomycetes > Kitasatosporales > Streptomycetaceae > Streptomyces > Streptomyces sp. NPDC048671. Next base: position 5,345 of record NZ_JBVJHB010000032.1, read on the forward strand.
TCGCGCACTTCGTGCACGGCGTCCCGCGCAGCCATCTGGAGGAGGCGATGCGCATCGCGCGCTGGCAGGGCGCCGGGACGATCTTCTTCACGGACCGCACCGGAGAGGCGGATCCGGTGAGCAGGTACGGACAAACCGATCCATTCGCGATGCTGCCCAGGTACTGGGACGAAATCGTCTCGCGGATCGGACCTGGTATCTCGGAATGAGAGGGGGCGTGGCAGTGTTACGGCAAGAACAACCGTACGTAGCCGAAGTACGTAGAAACCGACCACCTGCATTGTTGAGGTTCCTGTGTCGCTGCCACCCCTGGTCGAGCCAGCTGCTGAGCTCACCGTCGACGAGGTCCGCAGGTACTCCCGCCACCTGATCATCCCGGATGTCGGGATGGACGGGCAGAAGCGGCTGAAGAACGCGAAGGTGCTCTGTGTGGGCGCCGGCGGTCTCGGCTCGCCGGCTCTGATGTACATGGCCGCCGCCGGTGTCGGAACGCTCGGCATCGTGGAGTTCGACGAGGTCGACGAGTCGAACCTGCAGCGCCAGATCATCCACAGCCAGGCCGACATCGGCCGGTCCAAGGCCGAGTCGGCCAAGGACTCGGTGCTCGGCATCAACCCGCTGGTGAACGTGGTCCTTCACGAGGAACGGCTCGAAGCCGAGAACGTGATGGACATCTTCGCCCAGTACGACCTGATCGTGGACGGCACGGACAACTTCGCCACCCGCTATCTGGTCAACGACGCCGCGGTGCTGCTGAACAAGCCGTACGTCTGGGGCTCCATCTACCGGTTCGACGGCCAGGCGTCCGTCTTCTGGTCCGAGCACGGCCCCTGCTACCGCTGCCTCTACCCGGAGCCGCCGCCCCCCGGCATGGTTCCGTCGTGCGCCGAGGGCGGCGTCCTCGGCGTGCTCTGCGCGTCCGTCGGCTCCATCCAGGTCACCGAGGCCATCAAGCTGCTCGCCGGCATCGGCGACCCGCTCGTCGGCCGGCTGATGATCTACGACGCCCTGGAGATGCAGTACCGCCAGGTCAAGGTCCGCAAGGACCCCGACTGCGCGATCTGCGGCGAGAACCCGACCGTCACCGAGCTCATCGACTACGAGGCCTTCTGCGGCGTCGTGTCCGAGGAGGCCCAGGAGGCGGCGCTCGGCTCCACGATCACTCCCAAGCAGCTCAAGGAGTGGATCGACGCGGACGAGAAGATCGAGATCATCGACGTCCGTGAGCCGAACGAGTACGAGATCGTCTCGATCCCCGGCGCGAAGCTGATCCCGAAGAACGAGTTCCTGATGGGCAACGCCCTCCAGGACCTCCCGCAGGACAAGCGCATCGTGCTGCACTGCAAGACCGGTGTGCGCAGCGCCGAGGTCCTCGCGGTCCTCAAGTCGGCGGGCTTCACCGACGCGGTGCACGTCGGCGGCGGCGTGATCGGCTGGGTCAACCAGATCGAGCCCGAGAAGCCGGTGTACTAGAGGCTGTCTTTTGTTCCGGAGGGGCCGGTCCGCGTCGTGCGGGCCGGTCCCTCCGGCATATCCGTCGTGCCGCCCTACGAGCAGGTCTTGCCGTCCGCCGGGACCTTCCCGTCCAGGAAGTACGTGTCCACCGTCGACGTCACGCAGGTGTTCCCGCCGTAGGCGCCGTGCCCCTCGCCCTTGTTGGTGAGCAGGATGCCGACGCCCTTGCCCAGCTCGTCCGCCATCTTCCGCGCACCCTCGTACGGTGTCGCGGGGTCGCCCGTCGTCCCCACGACCAGGATCGGACCGGCGCCCGGCGCGCTCGCCTCCGGGGTGTCGTGCTCACCCTTCACCGGCCAGTCGGAGCACCAGCCCGCGGTGTCCCAGGCCAGGAACGGGCCGAAGACCGGGGACAGCTTCTCGAACTCGGGCAGCAGCGCCTTCGCCTCGGCCGCCGTCGGCCGGGCCTTGCTGTCCGCGCAGGAGATGGCCCGCTGAGAGTGGCTCTCGGTGTCGTAGTGCCCCTTCCCGTCACGGCCGTTGTACGAGTCGGCCAGCTGCAGCAGCATGCTGCCCCGGCCGCCCTCCGCCTCGTCCAGTGCCTTGGTCAGGATCGGCCAGTTGTCCTTGGAGTAGAGCGGCATCACGATGCCCGTGATGGCCAGTGACTCGTTGAGCTCGCGGGACGTACCGGTCGGCAGCGGCTTCTTGTCGATCCGTGCCAGCAGCCGGGCGATGCGCCGGGTGCCCGCCTCCGGGTCCTGGCCGCGGTCCTTGAGGTAGTTGTCCAGCGCCCGCTGGAAGCCGGTCGCCTGGTTGCGGGCGTGCCCGACGGTGTCCGCCGTGGGGTCGACGACGGCGTCCAGGACGGTGCGCCCGACGTGCGACGGGAAGAGGTGCGCGTAGGTGCCGCCCAGCTCGGTGCCGTACGACATGCCGAAGTAGGTCAGTTTCCGGTCGCCGAGCACCTCGCGGATCAGGTCCAGGTCGCGGGCGGCGTTGGCCGTGCCGACGAACGGCAGGACCTTGCCCGAGCGGCGCTCGCAGCCGGCGCCGAAGTCCGCGCCGTCCTTCATGAACGCCGCTTCCTCCGCCGCCGTGTCCGGAGTCATGTCGACCTTCCGGCCGGCGTCCTCCTGCTCCTGGTCGGAGCGGCACCGCACCCCGGCGCTCCCGGCCACCCCGCGCGGATCGAAGCCCACCAGGTCGTAGCGGGTGTTGAGCTTCTCGTACGAACCGGCGGCGCGCGGCAGGATGGAGACCCCCGAACCGCCGGGGCCGCCGAAGTTGAACAGCATCGAGCCCAGCCGGCGGCGCGTGTCCCGGGCCTCCTTGCGGATCAGCGCGATCCCGATCGTGGCACCGTCCGGCTCGGTGTAGTCCAGCGGGACGCGGACCGTCGCACACCGCCAGTCCGAACCGGGAGAGGTCCCGCCCTCGGGGGCCTCGCAGCTGTTCCAGTCCGGGTTCTGCGAGGTGAGCGAGCCGGGCAGCGCCGGGAGCCGCGCCGGCTTCCCGCTCGCGGTGGACGAGGCCGCGGCGGACGGTGAGGCGGCCGCGGCGCCGTCCGCCTTGTCGTCCGTACCGTCCTCGCAGCCCGCGAGCACCCCCGTCAGCAGCAGCGCGGCGGCGGTCAGCGCCCCGGCCCGTGCGTATGAGACCACGTGTGTGTCCCTCCCCGTTGTGCCTGCCCGGTCGGCAGTCCGCCCATGGTAGGACGGGGTCGGGACGGCCCTACCCGCACACCGTTTTGGCGGCCGGCACCTTGCCGTCCAGCAGATAGCCGCCCACCGCCTTCTGCACACAGGCGTTGCCGCTGTTGTACGCGCCGTGCCCCTCGCCCTTGTACGTCATCTCCACGCCGACGCCCTTGCCCAGCTCTTCGGCCATCGCCCGCGCGCCCTTGTACGGGGTCGCCGGGTCGCCGGTGTTGCCGATGACCAGCTGGGGGGCCGAGCCGGGGGCGCTGACATCGGGGTGCTCCCAGGTGCCCTGCACCGGCCAGCCGGTGCAGGCCATCAGGCCCCAGCCCAGGTAGTCGCCGAAGACCGGTGAGGCGTCGCGGAACTCGGGGAGCCTGGCCTTGGTCTGTTCCAGGGTGAACCGTTCCTTGGAGTCGGCGCAGCTGATGGCCGTGTTGGCCGCGGCGGAATTGTCGTAGTGGCCGGTGTCCGAGCGGCCGTTGAGGGAGTCGGCGAGGGCCAGCAGCAGTCCGCCGTTGCCGCCGTCCGCCTCGTCCAGGCCCTGTTCCAGCAGCGGCCAGGTCTCCTTGGAGTACAGGGCCGAGGCGATGCCGGTGGTGGCCTGCGTCTGCGTCAGCTTGCGTGGACCGAGCCCCGACACGGGCTTCTTCTCCAGGCGGCCGAGGAGATCGGACACCCCTTGCTCGACCTCGTCGCCGGTGGAACCCGGCAGCTTGCAGGCGTCGCCCCGGTCCGCGCAGTCCTTGGCGAAGTTGTCCAGCGCGAGCTGGAACCCCTTGGCCTGGCCCAGGGAGGACTGCTCGGCGTCCTCGGTCGGGTCCACCACCGCGTCCAGCACCGACCTGCCGACCTTCGTCGGGAACAGGTGCGCGTAGACGCCGCCCAGTTCGGTGCCGTACGAGATGCCGAAGTAGTGCAGCCTGTCATCGCCGAGCACCTGACGCATCAGGTCCATGTCGCGGGCGGCGTTCGTCGTCCCGACGAAGGGAAGCTCCTTGCCCGAGTGCTTCTCGCAGGCCGCCGCGTACCTGTTCGTGTCATCGGTGAACGCCTTCTCCTCGGAGGCGTCGTCCGGCGTCCCGTCGGCCTGGTACCGGGCGTCCAGCTGCTTGTCGTTCTCGCACGTCACCCCGTCGCTGCGGCCGACCCCGCGCGGGTCGAAGCTCACCAGGTCGTAGCGGGTGCGCAGCTTGTCGTACGCGGTGCCGAAGGCGGGCAGGGTGGCGACGCCGGAGGCGCCGGGGCCGCCGAAGTTGAAGATGAGCGAACCGATCCGGTTCTTCCGGTCCATGGCCTTCGCGCGGACGAGCGCCAGCTCGATCGTGTCCCCGGCGGGCTTGGCGTGGTCGAGCGGAACCTTCATGACGGAGCACTCCCAGACGGCCCCGCCGGGCAGCGGGGTCGGTGCGGCGCCGCCGCCCTCCGCCCGGGACGGGGCGGGGCAGCGCTTCCACGTCAGCTTCTGGGCGGCGAGGGCGGACGGACCGGAGCTCGCGGCGGCGTTCGCCGCGTGCGGCGAACCCTCCGACCGGTCCGGTACGTCCTTGCCACCGCCGTCCGAACAGCCGGTGAGCGGAAGCAGCACGGTCACGGTGGCGGCGAGGGCCGCGGCGCGCAGGGCAGGGGAGGTCCTCATCGCTCCATCGTGCGGCGGGGGCCGGGAGGGTGCACGGGGCGCCGGTCCAAGCGGGTGGCCCCCGACCGGCCCCCGGCCTAGAGCTCGCCCTTGCGCGTCAGGTGGTTGAAGCAGATCCAGCCGGGAAGGACCGGCAGCCACAGCGTCATCAGACGGAACAGCAGCACCGCCGGGGCCGCGACCTCCTTCGGCAGGCCGACCGCGATCAGACCCAGCGTCAGCGCCGTCTCGACCGCGCCCATACCGCCCGGGGTCGGCGCCGCCGAGCCCAGCGCGTTGCCGGCGAGGAAGACCACCGCGATGCTCGCGTAACTGAGGTGCGGCGTGTCCGGACCGCTGAACGCCCGGACCGAGGCGTCCAGACACATCACGAACAGGCCGGTCAGCAGCAGCATCCCGCCGATGCCGGTGAGCAGCTTCTGCGGGCGCTGCACGACGTCGAGCATGCGCGGTACGACTCCGGCGAACAGCGACCGCACCCGGGTCACCACGAACTTCCGCAGGAACGGGATCGCCGTCACCACCAGCACCAGCACGGCGACCGTCAGCAGCCCCGCGATCACGGTCCTGGACGGGGTGAGCGAGGACGGGGTCTTCTCGGTGCCGGTCAGATAGCCGAAGGCGCCCAGCAGCAGGATGTGGCAGCCGAGACCGAACAGCTGCGAGGCGCCGACACTCGCGACCGCGAGCCCCGGACGTACGCCGGAGCGTTGCAGGAACCGCGTGTTCAGGGCGACACCGCCCACCGCGGCCGGCGCCACGATCTTCACGAACGATCCCGCGATCTGCGCCAGCACCGTCTTGCCGAACGGCACCCGTTCGGGCACGAAGCCCAGCAGGCTCATCGCGGCCGCGACGTAACTGAGGGCCGAGAAGCCGACCGCGGCCGCTACCCAGCCCCACTCCGCCTGCTCGACCACCGCACCGAAGTCGGCCTGGGTGAACTGCGAGATCAGGAAGTACGCGGCGATGGCGCCCGCGATGAAGCTGAGCAGGGTGCGCGGTTTGATGCGCTCCAGGCGGACCGGTTCGACCGGGGCCTGCGGCCGGATCAGCAGCACCTCCTGGCGGATCTGGGAGAGCAGATCCTCCTCGCGGGCCCCGTCCAGCGCGTCGTCGAGAGCCCGTTTCTCGGCCTGCTTCTCGGTACGCACCGATTTGCGGACGGCCTTGCGGTCCGAGTCCTTGGCGAGCTCCGCGCCATGCGTACGGGCCCGCTTGGCCGCGTCCGAAGCGTCGAGCACCGCCTCGCGCTCCCGCTGCGACCGCTCGCGGGCGAGTCTGCGCAGCTGCGCCCGGGTGGAGCGGCTGAGCGCGATGGGCTGGAGCAGCGGCAGCGAGTCCGCGACGGTGTCCGGACCGACCACCGCGAGCGCGGCGGCCACCGCCCGTTCGGCGCCCACCCGCAGGCCGGTCGTGGTGAGCAGCTGGGCGACGTCCATCCGCAGGACCAGGTCGCCGGCCGCGATCTCGCCGCCCCGCAGATCCGTGACGAACACCTTGCCGGAGCGGTCCACCAGCAGGGCGTCGCCGGTGAGCCTGCGATGTGCGATCCGGCGCGACTGGAGCGCCCGCACCTGGTGCCAGGCGCCGCGCACCAGGTCGTCGGTGATGTCGGCGTCCTCCAGGGCGTCCAGCGAGCGCCCGCCGATGTGCTCGTACACCAGCATCACGGCGTCGGGGCCCAGCTCGGAGGTGGCGATCAGCTTGGGGGCGTTGGCCCCGGCGGCGATGGCCGCGTACGCGAGCAGCGCCTCCTGCTCCAGTGCCTGGCGCAGCGACTGGATGGAGCGCCGCTGGGTGATCCCGCGCAGGGTGAGCCTGCGCCACACCCGGTAGAAGAAGCCCTGGGCCTGCTGTTCCCGGTCCACGACCGTCACATCGAGCGGTGGGCCGTCCTCCAGGGAGACCAGATAGCGGCGTCCGCGGTCGTTCTGGTCGCCGGAGTCGGGGTCGTCGTCGGCCCGCATCGCGGTGACGGGGCGGAAGCCGACGTGGCGCAGACCGGCCATCAGGTGCTGGCCGGTCGGCCGGACGTTCGGCGAGCCGACCGCGTACAGCGTGCCGTACGCCACCGTCCAGCCGATCAGTACCGTGAGGATGATCGAGAGCGGTGTCGTGTAGCCGCCGACCAGCATGGCGAACGCGTCGAGCAGCAGCACCACCCACAGCACGACCCGCCAGCGCGGCCGTCTCGCCATCCCGACCGCCGTCATATAGGCGATCACGGGGGCGAGATAGCCGTGCACGGGATCGGTGAGCGCGTCACCGGGCGCGGGCTGGGTCAGGGCGTCCTGAATGGTTCCGGAGGCGGTCTTGGCGACCCACAGGTCCGCCGCGAGCGTCACCCCGTGTGCCAGCACGGCGGCCAGCACACCGTCCGCGATGCGCAGCCCGTCCCGTTTGATCAGCCGCTCGATGGCGAAGGCGACCGGGACGAGCAGTACGGCGATGCTGGAGACCAGACCGGCGATCTTGATGAGCACGTCGGGCGCCTGGCCGGTGCCCTTGTTGATGTCCGCTTCGAGACCGGTGGTGGTGCCGTGGGCGAACGCGGCGACGGAGAACAGCACGACGATCGCAAGGACCCCGATGAGGAGCCGCAGCAGATCGGAGGGACGGTGCACCCGGGCGGGGAGCAGGGGTTCGTCCCCCGAGACGCGTTCGGACAGTTCCCCTTCGGCGGTGGAGAGCGTCGAGCCGGCCAGGTTCCCGGAAGGGATCTCCGGACCGGTGTCCGTGTCCGGCCGGGGGCCTTCCGGGTGCGGCTCGGCATCAGAGGCGTCGGCCGCCTTCGGTGGCTGCACGCCCTGCTCCTTCGTCGCCTCTGATTGGTCTTCGTGTTCTCGTATCACCGGTCACCGCCCGCACGATGGTGGCACGGCCTGCGGACGGAGGAGGGCATCAGGGTGCGATGCAGGGGCGCTGCGAAGCGCAAGATACGCCCCTTTCCGCCCGTGCGCACGCTCCGTGTCCGGCCGGACACGGAATCGGCCGCGCTGTCGGTGGCGTAGGGCAGGATGGGCCGGATGAGCGAAAACCCGACGGGCGACGCGTTGCCGGAGTACGCGGAGCGCGTGCTCGATGTCGCCGAGCTGATCCCGCCCGGCCGCGTCATGACGTACGGCGACATCGCGGAGTGGCTGGGGGACGGCGGCCCGCGTCAGGTCGGCCGGGTCATGGCGCTGTACGGGGGAGCGGTGCCGTGGTGGCGTGTGGTGCGCGCCGACGGCGCGCTGCTGCCCGGCCACGAGCTGCGTGCGCTGAATCACTACCGCGAGGAGAACACCCCGCTGCGCGAGGCCCCGGGTAATGCGGACTCCCACGTTCCGCGCCTGGACATGAGACGCGCACGGTGGGACGGCGTCGCCGCCGGAGCCGCGGGCGGCGGGGCGGGCGGTCCGGGAGCGGACGGCGTCGGGGGTGCTCACACCTGACAGCTTCGGCCATTCGGCGGCCCATCGGGCGGAGCCGGGCCCGTACGGCGTACAGGAAGCGTGACGCGCGGACCGTGCGGGGCCCGCTGCCCCCACCGCGTTCGCCGTCCGTTCTGTCCCCCGGGCGTTCCCCGTCCGGGCGGAACGTGACGATCCCCGCAGCCGTACCGCCGCGATCGGGCCCGTCGCCGGAGTAGCGTCGTCAGTTCGCGGCAGGTGCCGCGCCCTCACCATCAGCACACCCACCAGGACCGGCGACCCACGTGAGCTCCTCCTCCACCACCCGGCACAGTCCGCACCGTCAGGCACGGCGGGGGACCACGGGCGCGTACCGGCTGGTGCGTACCCTGCCGGGCTCCGTGGATCCCCCTCTCCTGGACGCGGCGCAGCGCGCGGTGGTTGACCACTCCGGCGGGCCACTGCTGGTCCTCGCCGGACCGGGCACGGGCAAGACCACCACGCTCGTCGAGTCCGTCGCGTCGCACGTCGCGCGGGGCACCGACCCGGCCCGCATCCTGGTCCTCACCTTCAGCCGCAAGGCCGCCGTCGAACTCCGCGACCGGATGGCCGCCCGGCTCGGCGCCGTCCGGGGCCCGCAGGCCACCACGTTCCACTCCTTCTGTTACGCACTGGTCCGCGCCCACCAGGACGCCGATCTCTTCGCCGACCCGCTGCGCCTGCTCTCCGGGCCGGAGCAGGACGTCACGGTCCGCGATCTGCTGGCCGGCCAGCTCGATCTGGAGAAGCGGGGCCACGCCCACATCCGCTGGCCCGACGAGCTGCGGGCCTGCCTGACCACGCGCGGCTTCGCCGACGAGGTACGCGCGGTGCTCGCCCGCAGCCGTGAGCTGGGGCTCGGCCCGAACGCCCTCGCGGACTTCGCCCGGCGCACTGGCCGGCCCGACTGGAGCGCCGCCGCCGAATTCCTCGCGGAGTACCTCGACGTGCTGGACGCCCAGGGGGTGCTGGACTACGCGGAGCTGGTCCACCGCGCGGTGCTGCTCGCGGAGCGCCCCGAGGTGTCGGCGCTGCTGGCCGGCCAGTACGACCTGGTGTTCGTCGACGAGTACCAGGACACCGACCCGGCGCAGGTGCGGCTGCTGCACGCGCTCGCCGGGAACCGGGGGAGCGCCCCGGGCGGCGGCGGTGGCCGGAACCTGATCGCGTTCGGTGACCCGGACCAGTCGATCTACGCCTTCCGGGGCGCCGACGTGAACGGCATCCTCGACTTCCCCGAGGTGTTCCGGCGGGCGGACGGCGCTCCGGCCCCGGTGGGCGTCCTCACCACCTCGCGCCGCTCCGGCGACCGGCTGCTGGAGGCCACCCGGCTGCTCACCCGGCGGATGCCGCTGACCCGGCTGCCCTCGGCGAAGGTCCGCGCCCACCGGGAGCTCGGCGCGGTCAGCGAGGGCGGCACCGTCGAGACGTACACCTACCCGACCGCCTCCACCGAGCTCGACAACATCGCGGACCTGCTGCGCCGGGCGCATCTGGAGGACGGGGTGCCGTGGCACGAGATGGCGGTGCTGGTCCGGGCCGGCGGCCGCACGATCCCCGCGGTGCGCCGGGCCCTGACCTCGGCGGGCGTTCCGCTGGAGGTCGACGGCGACGACCTGCCCCTGCGCCACGAACCCGCGGTGGCCCCGCTCCTGACCGCCCTGCGCACGGTGGCGACGGCGGCACTGAACCGGGGCGCCGCGAGTACCGATGCCGGCCTCGCGGATCGGGAAGGCGCGCCGGACGACGAAGCTGCGGACGATGCCCTGGCCGAGGTTCCCGTCGACGAAGCCCCGGCCGAGGTTCCCGCCGACGAGGTGCCCGCCGCCGACGAGCCCGCCGGCCCGCAGGCCTGGCTCGGCACCGAGACCGCGCTGACCCTCCTCGCCTCCCCCCTCGGCTCCATGGACGCCGCCGATCTGCGCCGCCTGGGCCGGGCCCTGCGCGACGAGGAACGCGCCGCCGGGAACCGGGTGCCCGCGCCCTCCGGCGATCTGCTGGCCCGCGCCCTGGCCGAGCCGGAGCGGCTCGTCGCGCACGATCCGGCGTACGCCCGCGGCGCCCAGCGCCTCGGCGCCCTGCTCCGCAAGGCGCGCGAACTCCTGGAGGGCGGCGGCACCGCCGAGGAGGCCCTGTGGGAGCTGTGGTCCGGCACCCCCTGGCCGGGCAGGCTGGAGCGCGCCGCGCTGCGCGGTGGCGCGGGCGGCCGCAACGCCGACCGCGACCTCGACGCGGTCTGCGCCCTGTTCGACACCGCGGCCCGCGCCGAGGAGCGCACCGGCGGTCGCGGCGCGCTCAACTTCCTGGAGGAGGTCGACGCCCAGGACATCGCCGCCGACACCCTCTCCCGGCGCTCCGCCCGGCCCGAGGCCGTACGGCTGATGACCGCGCACCGCTCCAAGGGCCTGGAGTGGCGCATGGTCGTCGTCGCCGGGGTGCAGGAAGGCCTCTGGCCCGACCTGCGCCGCCGCGGCTCGCTGCTCGAAGCGGACCGGATCGGCCGCGACGGTCTCGCCGAACCCCTCACCCCCGGCGCCCTTCTCGCCGAGGAGCGCCGGCTCTTCTACGTCGCGGCCACCCGCGCCCGCGAACGCCTCGTCGTCACCGCCGTCAAGGCACCCGCCGACGACGGCGACCAGCCGTCCCGCTTCCTCACCGAACTCGGCGTCGAACCCCGCGACGTCACCGGCCGTCCCCGCCGCCCCCTCGCCGTCGCCGCCCTCGTCGCCGAGCTGCGCGCCACGACCGTCGACCCCGACGCGTCCGCCACCCTGCGCGAGGAGGCCGCCCACCGCCTCGCCCGGCTCGCCGCCCTCTCCGACGACGAGGGGCAGCCGCTCGTACCGTCGGCCCACCCCTACCGCTGGTGGGGCCTGTACGAGCCGACCCGCTCGGCCGTCCCGCTGCGCGACCGGGACCAGCCCGTCGCCCTCTCCGGCAGCGCGCTCGACCAGCTCGCCAACACCTGCGCGCTCCAGTGGTTCCTCGGCCGCGAGGTGAAGGCCGACGCCCCGGCGACCGCCGCCCAGGGCTTCGGCAACGTCGTCCACGTACTGGCCGACGAGGTGGCCTCCGGCCGTACGCCCGCCGACCTGGCCGTCCTCATGGAGCGGCTCGACTCGGTCTGGGACGGGCTGGTCTTCGACGCCCCCTGGAAGTCGCAGCAGGAGAAGGAACAGGCGCGCGTCGCCCTCGAACGCTTCCTGCGCTGGCACGTCATGGACCGCACCGGCCGCACCCCGGCCGCCAGCGAGCACGACTTCGACGTGACGCTGGAGGCGGGCGAGTACGAGGTGCGCATCCGCGGCTCCATGGACCGGGTGGAGCGGGACGCCGAGGGACGCGCCTACGTCGTCGACTTCAAGACCGGCAAGCAGTCCCCGACGAAGGAGGAGGTCGCCCGCCACCCCCAGCTCGCCGTGTACCAGCTGGCCGTCCGGGAAGGGGCGGTCGACGAGGTCTTCGACGGCCGGCGCCCCGAGTCCGGCGGCGCCGAACTCGTACAGCTGCGCCAGCCCGCCCCGAAGAAGGAGGGCGGCGACGCCGTCCCCAGGGTGCAGGCCCAGCAGCCCCCCGACACCGAGTGGGTCTCCGACCTCCTGGCGACCGCCGCGGGCCGCGTCCTGGACGAACGGTTCACCCCGACGACCGGCCAGCACTGCACCCACTGCACCTTCAAGGCCTCGTGCAGCGCCCAGCCGGAGGGCCGGCACGTCCTGGAGTGAGCCGGCCGGCCCCGCCCCGGTCCCGGGGTTCCCGGGCCGTCACGGTTTGCGGGCCATCACTCCGTACACACTGACGTCCGCGTCCGTCACGTCGTTGATGTCCCGGTAGCGCGTCCGGTCCAGCTCGTCCAGGCTCGCCACGAACTCCTGGTCGGGGTTGGCGGCCTCCGGCAGATCGGTGACCTGCTCGGGACGCCAGCGGTGCACCGGGACGACGCCGGGTTCGAGCATGTCCAGTCCGTTGTCGGTCACGAAACGCTCCACCTGGGCGCGCGAGCGGCGGACCATGGCGAAGCCGCGCTCCTTGAAGGCCTTCGTCACCTGGCCGACCTGCTCGGGGTTGAGATCCGAGCTGACGTTGCTCAGCACGAGACAGCTGCCCGCCGGCAACGCGTCGATGAGCTGCCGCACGATGGGGTAGGCCGCGTCGTCCTCGATGAAGTGGAGGACGGCGGCGAGGACGAGGGCGACGGGACGGTCGAAGTCCAGGGTGCGGCGAGCGGCTTCGAGGATCTTGGCGGGGTCGCGCAGGTCCGCCTCGATGTAGTCGGTGCTGCCCTGCGGACCGCTGGTGAGCAGGGCCTGTGCGTGTACGAGGACGACCGGGTCGTTGTCCACGTACACGACCCGCGCGTCGGGGGCGATGGCCTGCACGATCTGGTGGACGTTCTGCTGGGTCGGCAGCCCCGTGCCCACATCCAGGAACTGCCGGATGCCGTCCTGGGCGGCGAGGGTCACCGCGCGCCGCATGAAGTCCCGGTTGTGCCGCACGGTGAGATACCCGCGCGGATTGGCCGCCAGGGCCATCGCCGCGGCCTCCCGGTCGGCCGGGTAGTTGTCCTTCCCGCCGAGGAAGACGTCGTAGACCCGGGCCGGGTGCGCCTTCGTGGTGTCTATCCGCTTCCGGAGCTCGGCGGTGGCGTCCGACGCTCCGGAGCCTGCGTCGGGCGCGGGCGCGGGCGCGGGGGCGGGTGCAGGGGCGGGTGCGGAGCCCGGCGCGGGGGCGGGTGCGGGGATGTCGGCGCTCATATGACCGTCCTCGTAAGGCTGTTGATGCGACAGGCGTCAATCTAGACGGTTCCCCGCGGCCTGTATCCCGCCATCGGGCAGAACGGGCGCCCCGCCGATGCCCCGCCGGCGCCCGCCCGCTCACGGCTTCGTGGGTTGTCGGCGCGGCCGGTTAGCCTCTGTGGAGTGTCCTCACACCTCCGGCGCTCATCGAGACACCGCCAGTGGCATGAAGACGGGGAGCCGCAATGGACGCCCCGTCTCGAAGCTCAGGACCACGACCACACCGCCGGTCGCAAACCTGTCCAAGCGGGATCCCGTCACGGCGAGCCACTGCCCCCGAACCAGCACCAGATCGCCGCGCCGCACCACGATGGCGCACGCATGGAGCCTATGCACCATCACCATCACCGCTACCCGTACGGTGGTTGAGTCCGAACTCAGCCCAGACGACTTTGCCGGGGCCCTCCCGGTCCCCGAAGCCCCAGGCGTCAGCAAGGGCAGTGACGAGCAGGAGCCCCCTCCCGTCGCACGTATCCACGTCCGGCTTGCGCTCTTGCGGCGGGGTCTCGGAACCGTCATGAACCTCGATGCGCAGGCCGCCGCCTACCGCCAGGAAACGGGTCTCGATCTCACGCCCAGGCGAGACACGTGCATGCCGCCCAGCGTTGGTCAGCAGCTCAGAAAGGACGAGCGCCGCCGAATCCCGCAACGGTGCAAGGCCCCAACCGTCCAGCGCGGCAAGCAACTCGACACGAGCAAGCCCGACACAGCGTGGGTGCCGACTCCAGCGCCGCACCACCAAAGACCCCGATGCGTTGCTCATCAGCGCACCACCACGCCGTGAATCACACTCGGCCCCACATCGATGCCGTGCAAGGCCAGCCAGAGCGCCCGCCGGCGTTCCCTGCGCCACCGATTCTCGGCCCGCTCCCAACGGTCGAACGCCGCCTGCGAGAAAGGCCCGGCAGCCGGACGAGGCTGTGGGCTGACATTCACCGCGCCATGGCTGACTACCAGGCGACGCGGGCGCGTCGCAGCGGGGACGGATGGGCGAGGGTGCGGCGCCGGTGTGAGGGGTGGCACCCCAGGGATCAGGAGGGCGAGCACTCGCCGTAATGCTCGATCGATAGAATTCAACATGTCGACGCTCCTTCGAAGCGTTGGCCACGCCCCCGGACCTAGCCCGTCGCGGGGGTCTTTCATGTCTTGGCGTCTTTCGTCAGACACCTGTGAGTCAGGGATCCCCGAGGTCAGCTGGTTCCCAGCCGGGCCGCGAGCTGACGTAGCGCCAAGTTCAGAATGACCCCGAGGTCATCAATCTGCAAGCCCTCACATTGAGGATTTCAAGTTTCGAGTCTCGAACACTTGGCCTTCGTTTCGAAATGAGCTATGGGATACCCTCATTTCGAGGAAGCGGCAGCCCGCAGGCTGAGGGCCTGTAGACCGGCACAAGGGGTATTACATGAGTGATGGACCCACTGGTTCGACTGTTCCGCGGCGCCAACTTGGCCGGTATCTAAGGAACTTGCGCAGTGAAGCCCGTCTGACGGTGAAGGCGGCGGCGCGTGCCCTTGAGTGGAGTGAGGCCAAGATGTGGAGGATCGAGAGCGGCCAATCATCACTGCGCGCTCTCGACGTGCAAGCCATGTGCGCCGCCTACGGGGCGCCCGATGACCTCACTCAGGCACTCATGGGGCTCGCCAAGGAGACGAAGGCGCGCGGCTGGTGGCACGCTTACGGTGATGTCACACCGGAAGGTTTCCATCTCTTCATCGGGCTGGAGGAAGCGGCGTCCGAAGTTGACTGGTACGAGACGGACTTGATGCCCGGCCTGCTTCAGACCAGGGAGTACGCGCAGACGATCATTCAGCGGGGAAACCCTGATGAAGACGACGGCGAAGTGACGCGCCGCGTGAACCTGCGGATGTCGAGGCAGGTTCTCCTCACTCGCCCAACTGCACCGGCCAACTTGAACGTAGTGCTCAGCGAGACCGTGCTACGACGCCCCGTCTGCCGACCGCCGGCCATGGCGGAGCAGCTGCGCCACCTACTCGACGTCGGCCGGCTACCCAACGTGAGCGTGCGCGTAATCCCGTTCGCGGCAGGCTTTCACCTGGGGGTACTGTCCGGGCCGTTCGGCATTTTGCGGTTCCCGCCCAACCGTGACGGGAACGAGAGCGAGCCGCCCATCGTGTACGCGGACGGCTTCACCGGAGACCTGTACCTGGACAAGCCCGGTGAAGTGGAGCGCTACAACGCCGCCTTCGCCGATATCTGTACCAACGCAAGCGATGAACAGACCTCACGACGTCTGATCTCCGAAGTGGCAGGGAGCTATGACAAACAATAATTCGACCGGACTGATGTGGTTCAAGTCCAGTTACAGCAACCAGCAGTCAGCCTGCGTGGAAATCGCGGTCACCGGCGCCGGTGTCGTACCGGTCCGAGACAGCAAGCAGCCAGGCCCCGTGGTCAGCTTCAGTGCACGCAGCTGGACGGTGTTCGTCACAGGCATGAAGGGCACGCGCTCCGGCTGAATCTGTCTGCCCCTGCGGGCGCTCGCACTCAGCGCTTTACCGCCATGCGACACACGACGAGCCCCGCCCAGTCACGGGCGGGGCTCATTTCATGAGTTCTCTCGGGTGCCCCATGCGTAGAGTGCGCCCATCCAGTCGGGTGAAGTAGCCGCGGCCGGACTGCTCTGACTCGTCGGAGAAGTGGCACGTCGCTCCGACCGTGCCCGCCGGCCAAAAGCAGACAGGTGGGCACTCTGGTGACCATCTCGCCGGACGAGCCCGCGGGACCACCCAGATCAGAGTTCGGCCTGCTACACGGCGGAACCTACTGGCTAGATTCGGCCCTGTTCGGCAGGGGCAGTCTGGCTGCCGTCTCTCTTTCCACGTTCCGGCGGCAGAACGGTGAGCCACACTGGGTTCGTGCAGGGGCATAGGGAGAGCGGGGGCGCGGGCGTGGATGCTGGAATGGTTGCCTTGGTGGATCAGGCGGGTCCGTATTTGACGGCGGCTTTGACCGCCTACGGTGCCGGTGTGTTGGGTCGCGCAGAGGATGCCGCGGTCGATGCCACAGCCAACGTGGGCCGACGGTTTCTGGGCGCGGTCTGGCGTCGGAGGGCCGGGCAGGAGCGTGCCGAGTTGGAGGCGGCCGTAAGTGACGCGGCTGAAGCGCCGGATGATGCGGATGCTGCGGCGGCCTTGCGCCAGCAGATCAAGCGGGCGTTGCGCGAAGACAGGGAACTTCTAGCGGAGTTGGCGGCACTGTTGCCCGCCACGTTGACGGTTTCCGTGACCGCGTCGGGTGAGCGGTCCATCGCGGCGCACCACATCGCCACCGCGATCACTGGCGACGGCGCCACTCTGCGACCGTGACGATGCCCGGTTTCGAAGCATCGGGTGAACAGTCGGTTGCCGCCCACTCGATCGGGGTCGCGGTGACGGGTAACGATGCTCGCGTCGTCGTCCTTCCGCCTCAAGCGGTGCAGTGGGCAAAGGAGGTGGAGGCGGCGCCCGGTACGGCTAATCTGCCTGGCTCGGCTTCGGGGGTGTTCTTCGGCCGCGATGACGCGCTGGATCTATTGCGCGGCATGTTGACCGGTGCGGGTGACGTGGCGGTGACGCAGACGGGCGCGGTCCACGGTCTGGGGGGTATCGGCAAGAGCACCTTGGCCCTGCACTACGCGATCCGGTACCGGGATGACTACAGCCTGACGTGGTGGATCAACGCCGAGTCTCCGGAGTCGATCGAGATTGGACTGTCTGCGCTGGCCGTTCGGTTATGTCCGCACTGGGCTCGCAGCGCCACGGCCGAGGAGCGTGTGGCGTGGGCGGTGGCCTGGTTACAGTGGCATCCGGATTGGCTGTTGATCTTCGACAACGTCGAACACCCCGACCAACTGCGCCCCTATCTCGGTTCCCTGTCTGGCGGGCATCATCTGGCGACCAGCCGCAAGGCCACCGGCTGGCACGCCATCGGCCCCACCTTGCCGCTGGATCTCCTCGGCCCGGAGGCTTCTGCCGATCTGTTGTGCTCGCTTGCCTACAGCGGTCAGACACCCACCCCGGAGCAGCACAGGGAAGCCGAATGCCTTGCCGCGGAACTTGGATACCTACCGCTGGCCCTGGAGCAGGCCGGCGCCTACCTTCACCAAACCGGAAGGGAAATCGGCGCTTACCGGCGGGCGCTGCCACGGATGCTGTCCAAGCACTCCGAGGGCATCGACCCCGAACGCACCGTGGCTCGCGTCTGGAACCAGTCCATCAAGGCTATCCACGAGCGGGACCCCCTGGCCGTGACCCTTCTCAACGCTGCCGCCTGGCTTGCCCCGGACAACATCCCCCGCGCACTCCTGGCTCCTCTCGCGCCCACGATGCATGAAGCTGATGACGCGATTGACGAAGCACTCGGTGTCCTGCACGCCTACAACATGATCACGACATCCGGCCAGACCATCAGCCTTCACCGACTCTTACAAGTCGTACTGCGCACACCCACCTCAACAAACACTGAGCACTCCTCCATGGGGAGGACAGCCGCCGAACTATTCCTTCACGCAGCCGTATCCCAGGGCGAGGATTTCTCGCCGATTGCTACAGGACAGTGGGAGGCGCTGACACCCCACATCACGGCCCTCGCCACCAACCTCCCGCCCGCCAGTGCCACCGAAGCCACCTTCGAGATTTTCGACCGGGCTGCCGGCAACGCCCAACGGGCCCAGCAGACGGCGCGGGCGATTCCGCTCTATGAGGCCACCCTCGCCCAGCGTGAGCAGGTCCTGGGCGACATCCACCCCGATACCCTGATGAGTCGCAACAACCTCGCAGGCGCCTACAGGAGTGCGGGGGATCTTGCGCGGGCGGTCCTGCTCTACGAGGCCACCCTCGCCCAGCGTGAGCAGGTCCTGGGCGACACTCACCCCGATACCCTGATGAGTCGCAACAACCTCGCAGGCGCCTACTGGAATGCGGGGGATCTTGCGCGGGCGATTCCGCTCTATGAGGCCACCCTCGCCCAGCGTGAGCAGGTCCTGGGCGACACTCACCCCGATACCCTGATGA
>NZ_JBVJHB010000033.1:0-19135 GCF_055587045.1 Streptomyces sp. NPDC048671
ACGCTTCCTTTGTACTCACACCAGAACATTTTCTGGGGCTTTCCTCCGGGCGCTTCCCTTCGGTCTTGCGTTTCCGACTCTATCAGACTCTTTCGCGTCCGATTCCCGGTCGAAGCGGGATTGCTTTCGAGGAATTCGCTTTCGCGCTTTCCCTTTCGGCGTGTTCACTACTTTAGCGGATTCCCCCGGTGACTCATAATCGAGTCAATGGTTTGGATTTCAGCATGCCGAAATCCACACCCTCTGGGGTGAGTCGTAGGTAGTGGTTGGCCGCTTCGAGTTGCCCGGCATCAGGTCCGATGGACCAAACCGTTGGCTGTACCCGTGTCAAGCGGCTCGGACTACATTAGGTGCCCCGCATGGGCGAGTCAAGTTGACCTGCGACGTGGTGCGTGCGCCCGGTACGGACTCACCGTGGGGTCGCCCTCCACCCAGAAGCGCCACGGATGGGTGGCTCCGTCCCCGCCCACTCCGGTGCGGGGGCCGTTGCGTACCTGGTCGCGGGGTGGCGGGGTGCCGCGCAGGACGGAGAGGACGGCGCCCGGGTGGGCGATGGCGTCGGTGCCGTTGAGCGCGCGGTCGATGTCGAGAGCCGTCGCGAGCCGGGCCGGCCCTTTGGCCAGTTCTCGGTCATTGCGGGCCGAGACTCGACGTTTACGGGTGAGATCGGCGCCCGTAAGGATGTCGCCGGCCCTGAGCAGTACACCGCTCGCCATGCCCTCCGGGCCGCACACCAGGTTGAGGCAGTGCCACATGCCGTAGGTGAAGTAGACGTACGCGTGGCCGGGCGGCCCGTACATCACGCTGTTGCGCGGGGTCTGGCCGCGGAAGGCGTGCGAGCCGGGGTCGATCTCCCCCGCGTACGCCTCCACCTCGGTGAGGCGCAGCTCGATAGGGCCGTCAGGCGTACTGCGGATCAGCGTCCGGCCCAGTAGATCCGGTGCCACGTCCAGCACGGGGCGGTCGAAGAACTCCCGCGTCAGCGGCGTACGGTCCTGGTCCTCGATCATGAAGTCCGAGGCTACCGGGAACCGACTACGTTCATGGCGCGTATGTAGGGGTCAGGACCTAGGAGGAGAAGACATGGGCTTCAAGCGGCTGCTCGCGAGCATGGGTGCCGGCGGTGCCTCGGTGGAGACGGAGCTGACCGAGCTCAACGTCGTACCGGGTGGGGTCGTCCAGGGCGAGGTGCGGGTCCAGGGCGGATCGGTGGACCAGCGGATCGAGGGGCTCTCCGTCGGGATGCAGGCCCGGGTCGAGGTCGAGGGCCAGGAGCAGGAGACCAAGCAGGACATCGAGTTCACCAGGCTTCGGCTCGGCGGCGCGTTCGAGGTGCGGGCGGGTGCGGTGCACGTCGTGCCGTTCGGGCTCGAGATCCCCTGGGAGACGCCGATCACCATGTTCGCGGGACAGCATCTGCACGGGATGAACATCGGGGTGACCACGGAGCTGGAGATCGCACGGGCGCTGGACTCCGGGGACCTGGACCCCGTCAATGTGCACCCGCTGCCGGCGCAGCAGGCGATCCTGGACGCCTTCGGGCAGCTGGGCTTCGGCTTCCGCAGCGCCGACATGGAGCGCGGTCACATTCGCGGTACGCGGCAGCGGCTGCCCTTCTACCAGGAGATCGAGTTCTTCCCGCCGTCGCAGTACCGCGGGCTGAACCAGGTCGAGCTGACGTTCGTCGCGGACGACCGCGAGATGGACGTCGTACTGGAGATGGACAAGAAGCCGGGTCTCTTCAGTGAGGGCAGCGATTCGTACCGCGCGTTCAAGGTGGGTCTCAACGACTTCCAGGGGACCGACTGGGCGGCGTACCTGAACCAGTGGCTCGCCCAGGTCGGCGGTCAGCGCAACTGGCTCTAGACAGCCCTTAGGGTCGGTGGGAGATCTGCTGACACCGGAACCGCCAACAGGAGAGGTGCTGACGTGACCGAGCCGAAGAGGGCGCCGTTGCCGCACGACTTCCATCCCGAGGTCCCCTCGTTCACCGTGGTGAGCGAGGACCTCGCGCCGGGGGCCGTGCTTGCGGACGCACAGGTGCAGGCGGCGGGGAACACCTCGCCGCAGCTGCGGTGGGAGGGGTTCCCCGCGGGGACGAAGAGTTTCGCGGTGACGTGCTTCGACCCGGACGCTCCCACCGGCAGCGGGTTCTGGCACTGGGTGCTCTTCGACATCCCGGTGTCGGTCACGGAGCTGCCGGCGGGTGCGGGCGGCGGGAGGTTCGAGGGGCTGCCCCCGGGCGCCGTGCACGTGCGCAACGACTACGGGTCGAAGGACTTCGGCGGCGCCGCGCCGCCGCCCGGCGAGAACCACCGGTACGTGTTCACCGTGTACGCGGTGGACAGCGAGAAGCTCGGGCCGGACAGCGATGTGTCACCCGCGGTGGTCGGTTTCAATCTGCGGTTCCACACGCTGGGCCGTGCCCAGCTGATCGGTGAGTACGCGGAGCCCGTCGAAAGCACGACAAGTCGATAGTTCCACCCTGTTTGCCCTGCCCTGGTCCTGGAGAGATCAGGGCAGGGCGTTTTTTATTGCGTTGTCCATCACGGCCTGCCCGGCCAGAGTTGATCCGGGCCTGCCAGGTGGCGGGCGGCACACGGGAGGTGGGCGGGATGCGGGACACGCTGGTGCTGAATGCGAGCTTCGAGCCGCTGTCGACGGTGACGCTGAATCGTGCGGTGGTGCTGATTCTGCAGGACAAGGCCGTCGTCGAGCAGTCGCATCCCGGCCTCCGTATGCGTGGTGCCGCCGTGGACATTCCGGTGCCGCGGGTGATCAGGCTCTGCCGGTACGTACGGGTGCCGTTCCGAAGACAGGCACCGTGGTCCAGAAGGGGGGTGCTGATACGGGACCAGCACCGGTGCGCGTACTGCGGGCGGCGGGCGAGCACCGTCGACCACGTGGTGCCGCGTGCCCAGGGGGGTCAGGACACCTGGCTCAACACGGTGGCCTCCTGCGCCGAGGACAACCACCGCAAGGCGGCCCGTACGCCGGAGCAGGCGGGGATGCCGCTGTTGCGGCAGCCGTTCGTACCGTCTCCGGCGGATGCGATGCTGCTGGCGCTGGGGGCCGGTGACCGGTCGGCGCTGCCGGAGTGGCTGGACCGGTCCGCGGCGTAGCAGCCCTACGCCCGGTGCGGTAGCCGAGGCCCGTCTCCGTGCGGAGTCGGGCTTCCGGATATCAGCGGAGCAGCAGTTGGACGATGGCGGCCGTGCCGACCGTGACGATGAGGGCGCGCAGAATGGCGGGGCTCAGCCGGCGGCCGACCTTGGCGCCGATCTGGCCGCCGAGTGCGGAGCCGATCGCGATCAGTACGACGGCGGTCCAGTTGAAGTCCGCGACGAAGAGGAAGAAGAGCGCGGCGATGCTGTTGACGACGGCGGCCAGGACGTTCTTCACGGCGTTGAGGCGCTGCATGGTGTCGTCGAGCAGCATGCCCATCAGGGAGAGGTAGATGATCCCCTGGGCTGCGGTGAAGTAGCCGCCGTAGACGCTGGCGAGCATCAGGCCGATGAAGAGCAGCGGGCCGCCGTCGGGGCGGGCCGGGATGCCGGTGTGTTCGCGTCGGCGCTGGACGGCTTTGCTGATGCGCGGTTGCAGGATGACCAGGACGAGGGCCATCGCCACCAGGATCGGCACGATGGTCTCGAAGGCCGTGGAGGGCAGCGCCAGCAGCAGGGTGGCGCCGGTCAGTCCGCCGACGAGCGCGCCGACGGCGAGCTTGAGAACGCGCGGGCGCTGCCCTGCGAGCTCCTTGCGGTAGCCGATCGCACCGCTGATGGAGCCGGGGATCAGGCCGAGCGCGTTGGAGACGGTGGCGGTGACCGGTGGCAGACCGGTGGCGAGCAGGACCGGGAAGGTGATCAGCGTTCCCGAGCCGACGATCGTGTTGATCGTGCCCGCGCTGATGCCCGCGACGAAGACGGCGAGCATCTCCCACATGGTCATCCCGAACCCCCCGTGCCTGATCGGTGCTTGGTGCATTGATCATGCACGAGGGGATGTGCGGGTCAGTCGATCGGGGGGTCCTCGCGACGTTCCTTGTTGCCGGCGTTGTTGCCGGTGTTGTTGCCAGTGTTGTTGCCGGCGTTGAAGCCGGGCATGCCGGTGCCGAGGTTTCCGAAGGCGCCGCTGAGGCCCTTGAGGGCGTCGCCGATCTCGCTGGGCACGATCCAGAGCTTGTTGGCGTCGCCCTCGGCGATCTTCGGCAGCATCTGGAGGTACTGGTACGAGAGGAGCTTCTGGTCCGGGTCGCCGGCGTGGATGGACTCGAAGACCGTACGGATCGCCTGGGCCTCGCCCTCCGCGCGCAGGGCGGCGGCCTTGGACTCACCCTCCGCTCGCAGGATCGCGGACTGCTTCTCGCCCTCGGCGGTGAGGATCGCGGACTGGCGCGTTCCTTCGGCCTGGAGGATCGCGGCGCGCTTGTCGCGGTCGGCGCGCATCTGCTTCTCCATCGAGTCCTGGATGGAGGTGGGCGGCTCGATCGCCTTCAGCTCGACGCGGTTGACGCGGATGCCCCACTTGCCGGTGGCCTCGTCGAGGACTCCGCGCAGGGCGGCGTTGATCTCCTCGCGGGAGGTCAGGGTCCGCTCCAGGTCCATGCCGCCGATGATGTTGCGGAGCGTGGTGACGGTGAGCTGCTCGATGGCCTGGATGTAGCTGGCCACTTCGTACGTCGCGGCCCTGGCATCGGTCACCTGGTAGTAGATGACCGTGTCGATGTTGACGACCAGGTTGTCCTGGGTGATCACCGGCTGCGGCGGGAAGGGCACGACCTGTTCACGGAGGTCGATCCGGTTCCGGATCGAGTCGATGAACGGAACGACGATGTTCAGGCCCGCGTTGAGGGTGCGGGTGTACCGGCCGAAACGTTCCACGATGGCGGCGCTGGCCTGTGGGATGACCTGGATCGTCTTGATCAGAGCGATGAAGACGAGCACCACCAGAATGATCAGGACGATGATGATCGGTTGCATCGTTTCCTCGTGCCCTTCGGTTGCCGACGGATCGCGATGATCGAGGTCGAGATCGAGATCGTATGAGGGTCCGTGCGTCAGGTCGGTTGTCCTGCCGGTCCGGTTCTCATGATGATCGACTTCGAGTCTGACAGAACGGGCTCTGCCGTGTGGGCTGTTCGGTCACATGACGACGGCCGTGGCACCGTCGATCTCGACGACATCGACCTGTTGGCCCGGTTCGTAACTCAGTTCCGCGTCGAGGGCGCGCGCCGACCAGATCTCCCCGGCCAGCTTGATCCGCCCGCCGTCGCCGGTGACCCGTTCCAGGACGACGGCCTGACGGCCTCTCAGCGCGTCGATGCCGGTGGCCAGATGGGGCCGGACCGAGCGATGCCGGTTGGCGATCGGCCGGACCACGGCGATCAACGCCACCGACACGAAGACGAAGACCAGGACCTGGGCCACGATTCCGCCGCCGAGCGCCGCGACCACCGCCGCGGCAATCGCTCCGACGGCGAACATGCCGAACTCGGGCATCGCGGTCAGGACGAGCGGGATGCCCAGCCCCACCGCGCCGATCAGCCACCACACCCATGCGTCGATGATGTCCACCCGGCCATCGTATGGCCGCAGGCACCTCCGCCGACAGGGCGCAGGCGGGCAGGCCCTTAGCCGAGCGGCAGTCCGCGGGCGGTGTAGCGGTCGCCCTGGTGCTCGACGACGAGCGGCAGACCGAAGCAGAGGGAGAGGTTGCGGGAGCTGAGCTCGGTCTCCATGGGGCCCGCGGCGAGCAACTTGCCCTGGCGGATCATCAGGACGTGGGTGAAGCCGGGGGCGATCTCCTCGACATGGTGGGTGACCATGATCATGGAGGGCGCGTACGGGTCGCGTGCCAGCCGGCCCAGGCGGCGGACCAGGTCCTCGCGTCCGCCGAGGTCGAGACCGGCGGCGGGCTCGTCGAGGAGCAGCAGTTCGGGGTCGGTCATCATCGCGCGGGCGATCAGGGTGCGCTTGCGCTCGCCCTCGGAGAGGGTGCCGAACTTCCGTTCCAGGTAGTCGGTCATGCCGAGCCGGTCGAGGAAGGCGCGGGCGCGGTCCTCGTCGACCTTGTCGTAGTTCTCGTTCCAGGTGGCGGTCATGCCGTAGGCGGCCGTGAGCACGGTCTGCAGGACCGTCTGGCGCTTGGGCAGCTTCTCCGCCATGGCGACGCCCGCGATCCCGATGCGGGGGCGCAGGTCGAAGACGTCGGTGCCGACGCCGCCGAGCCGCTCGCCGAGGACCGTGGCCGTGCCCTTGGTGGGGAAGAGGTAGCTGGAGGCGACGTTGAGGAGGGTGGTCTTTCCGGCGCCGTTGGGGCCGAGGATGACCCAGCGCTCCCCCTCCTTGACCGACCAGGAGACGTCTTCCACCAGAGCGCGTCCGTCGCGGACCACGGATACGTCCACCAGCTCCAGTACATCGCTCATGAGCGCGTTGTCTCCCCATGCAGTTTCGTGATCGTCGCGTGCCTGTGGGCACAGCTCCCGGATAAAACCTACGCCACTGCACAAGCGCTTCCGGCGCTGGGCCCGTCGTCGCAGGGTCGGCGCGGGTCCCCCGCCCGCCCGGAGGCCGGGTCCGGCAGGGTGACGACAGGGGCCGGGTCCGTTCCCTAGGCTGTCGTCATGCTTTCGGAACCACGCTCAGGGCTACTGGCCGCTTGGGGCAACGCGCTGCTGGCCGGACTCGTCTCACCGGACGACGCGGCGCTCGCCATTGTCGGGGAGGACGCGGTGCACCGCGTCGAGGGGCTGCCGGGCGAGGCGGGGCCGGTCGGTCTCACGCTCGCGCTGGGGCGGCTGCGGGGGCTCGGGGTGACCGGTTTCCGGGTCGCGCTGCCGGTCCCGGGGCATCCGCTGGGGCTCAGCGGTCCCGCGGAGTTCAATGCCAGGGCGCTGGAGGCCGAGGAGGCCGTGGTGACCTACGGCGCGCCGTTCGGGCTGGTGCCCGATGTGCGCGAGTCGGGGCCGGCCGGGGATCTCCACGTCGCCGTGGCGTGGCACTGCCTGGCGGTGCGGGAGGCGCCGCCGGCCGATGTGCCGTCGCTGGGCGAGGCGGAGCGGGAGCTCGCCGAGGCGTTGCGGGATGCGACGGCGGCGCTGTCGCGGCTCGACGTGGCCGGGTCCGGGCCGGTGGCCGAGGCGGCGCTGGACGCGTACCGGGCGCGGGCGGAGCGGGCGCGCGAGGTGCTCGCTCCGGGGTACCCGCCACGGGCGGTGCGGGTGCTGGAGCTGGCGCAGCGGGTGGGGCTGCTGGTCGCGGTGGCGTACGAGAACGGGCACGGCGGGGCGGTGAGCGCGTCGGAGATGGCGGCGCGGGGGGAGGCGCTGCGGCCGGTGGAGCGGGTGGCCCGGCGGGCGCAGGTCGCCGCGTACAACGCGTATGTGGAGGAGCGGGCGCGGTAGGGGCGGGGCGGGGGCGCGGTGTGCGGCCGGGGGCGCGGCCGGGGCGCGTTGTCCTCAAGCGCCGGACGGGCTGAAAAGATGCCCTCAATCGCCGGGCGGGCTTGATATGCCGGGCAGGCTTATGGATGCGGGCACGACCGATGTGGCGGGCTTGATGTGCCGGGCAGGCTTGATGGGGCGGGCTTGATGGGGCGGGCTTGATGGGGCGGGCTTGATGGGGCGGGCGGCCCTATGAATGTGGGCACGACCGATGTGGCGGGCTTATGTGCCGGGCGGGCCTCGGTGAGGGCCGCCCGGCGGTGTCGCAGAGGTGCGCGTGGCGTCAGCCGTTCAGGCCGAAGTTGCCGAAGGCCGGGTTGAGCAGGCCGATCACGTTGACGGTGTTGCCGACCACGTTCACCGGCACGTGGACCGGGACCTGGGCGACGTTGCCGCTGGCCACGCCCGGGGAGTGGGCCGCGACACCACTGGCGCCCGCGCCGCTGTGACCGGTGGCGGAGGCCGCGCCGGCACCGGCGGCGATGAGGCCACCGGCGATCATGGTGACGGCAGCGGCCTTCTTCAGGTTCTTCACTTCAGGATCCTCCTAGCGTCGCTGCGGCCAGCCGCCGCAGCACGCCATGGAGAACGCCCCGCCGCCGGGGAGGATGCGGCGTTCGAAATACGTACACCCGACAGTATGAATCTCAGCCTGCCGCCCCGTGCCGGACCGCCCAGAGCGCCGCCTGGGTGCGGTCCGACAGGTCCAGCTTCATCAGAATGTTCGAGACGTGTGTCTTGACGGTCTTCTCGGAGAGGACCAGCGCCCGCGCGATCTCCCGGTTGGAACGGCCGTCGGCGATCAGGCCCAGCACTTCCCGCTCCCGTTCCGTGAGGGTGCTCCCCCGGCCCGTACCGCTGGACGGGTCGTCCTGGGCTAGCAGCGCTCCCGCCACCTCCGGCTGGAGCAGGACATGGCCCGCGTGCACCGAGCGGATGGCTCCCGCCAGCGCGTCGGGGTCGACGTCCTTGTACACATAGCCCGAGGCGCCGGCGCGCAGGGCGGGAACGACGGTGCGCTGTTCGGTGAAGCTGGTGACGATCAGCACCTTGGCCGGGTTGTCCAGCTCCCGGAGCCTGCGCAGCGCCTCTATACCGTCGGTGCCCGGCATCTTGATGTCCATCAGCACCACGTCGGGGCGCAGCTCCTCGGTCCTGGCCACCCCTTCGGCTCCGTCGGAGGCCTCTCCGACGACCTCTATGTCGTCCTGGATCTCCAGGAACGTCCGCAGACCGCGGCGGACCACCTGGTGGTCGTCGACCAGCAGCACCCTGATGATCCTGTCAGCCACCGGGTACCTCCATCTCGATCGTGGTGCCCTTGCCGGGCGCCGATTCAACGGTGAGTTGCCCGCCGACACCGCTCGCGCGGTCCCGCATCGAGACCAGGCCCAGGTGCCGCCCCGCCTGACGGGTGGCCGCCGGCTCGAAGCCGTGGCCGTCGTCGGTGATCCGCAGCACCGTGCCGCTGCCGCGGCGGACGAGGCTGACGTCCACGTGAGCGGCCCCCGAGTGACGCAGGGCGTTGTGCAGGGCCTCCTGGGAGACCCTGAGCAGCGCCTCCTCCTGTGCGGCGGGCAGCGCCCGTACGCCCAGGCTCTCGAAGGTGACCCCGGCGGTGTGCGCGCGGTCCAGGACCTGGACGTGGGTGCGGAGGGTGGCGATCAGGCCGTCCTCGTCGAGCGCGGCGGGGCGCAGTTCGACGACGGCTGCCCGCAGCTCGTCCACCGCCTCCGCCGCCAGGGCGGCGACCTGCTGGAGCTCGCCCTTGGCCCGTGCCGGATCGCGGTCGACCAGGGTGGCGGCGGCCTGGGCGGTGAGCCGCAGGGAGAACAGTTTCTGGCTGACCGCGTCGTGCAGCTCGTGGGCGAGGCGGGAGCGCTCCTCGGCGATGGTGAGCTCGCGGCTGCGCTCGTACAGCCGGGCGTTGGTGAGGGCGATCGCCGCGTGCTGGGCGAGGATCGCCAGCAGCTCCTCGTCCTCGGCGGTGAATCCGCAGCTGCCCTCGGGCTTCGGGCAGCGCTTGTTGGCGAGGAAGAGGGCGCCGATGGTCTCGTCGCCGTCCCTGATGGGCAGGCCGAGGAAGTCGGACATGTCGGGGTGGGCGGCGGGCCAGCCCTCGAAGCGCGGGTCCTTGCGGACGTCGGCCAGGCGCTCGGGCTTCGCCTCGTGCAGCATCGCGGCGAGGATGCCGTGCTGTCGGGGAAGCGGGCCGATGGCCTTCCACTGTTCGTCGCTGACGCCGTCGACGACGAACTGCGCGAAGCCGCCGTGGTCGTCGGGGACCCCGAGCGCCGCGTACTCGGCGTCGAGCAGCTCGCGGGCCGAGGCGACGATCGTCTTCAGGACGTCCCGCATTTCCAGGTGCCGGCTCATGGCGAGCAGTGCGGCACTCACCGCCGCAAGGCCGCCCGCCGGTGGGCGATGGGTCATGGCCTCACCGTACCGGCGGGCCCCCGGCCCCGTATCGGCCTGTGGACGGCCACCGATTAGGGCGCGGGGACTAGGTCCATGTGCCCTCCGGGCAGCTCCGGGCAGCTCCGGGCCGCTTCAAGCCCCTCAAGGAACCGGAACGTCACACTCCGCATTGCTGACGCAACGGTTGGTGAGATTGATACCCGCCCGATGTGAGGCCGCACATAGGACCTGCGTCACTTACGAAGCCACCTAGTGGACAAATAAGGGCGATACGGGCAGATGCGGGCGGGTCTGAGCGCGGGCCGCCCCGTTCGAGCGCGACCCCGGCCCACTACCTGGCTTCGTACGTCACACCTTTGCCACACCATTTTGCGGTCGCTAAGAATTGCAATCGTCCCCGACGGAGAAGCGAAGTCGCCTCCCGTCTTCGTCCTCCGTGAGGACCCCCCGCGATTCGAAGAGGTACCTGCATGTCCGCGTCCAGCATTACCGGCCGTCTCCGTCGTCTGAACAAGACCCAGAAGCTCTCCGTGGCGGGTATCTCCGCCGTCGCCGCCGCTGCGCTCTCGTTGTCGCTGGTGCCCGGTAATGCCGAGGCCGAGACCGAGTCGCAGGCCGTCTCCGGCGCCCCCGTCGTCTTCGCGTCCGCCGCCGGCGCCCCGCAGGCCAAGACCATCCAGGCCAGCGTCATCGAGCAGCACTCCACCGCCGAGCAGCTGATCAAGGCCGCCGACACCGCGAAGGCCAAGAAGGCCAAGACCGCCTCGAAGGCGAAGGCCAAGAAGGCGAAGGCCAAGGCGGAGAAGGCCGCGGGCAAGCGCGGCAAGCAGTCGGCCAGCCGTTCCGAGTCCCGTACCCCGGTCTTCTCGAACAACCTGGACGGCTGGATCAAGGAATCCCTGTCGATCATGAAGGCCAAGGGCATCCCGGGCACGTACGACGGCCTGCACCGCAACATCATCCGCGAGTCCAGCGGCAACCCGAAGGCCATCAACGACTGGGACGTCAACGCGGTCAACGGTGTCCCGTCGAAGGGGCTGCTCCAGATCATCAAGCCGACCTTCGACGCGTACCACGTCGGCGGCACCCCCCACGACCAGTACGACCCGATCGCCAACATCACCGCGTCGGCCAACTACGCCGCCGACAAGTACGGCTCGATCGACAACGTCAACAGCGCGTACTGAGTCCACTCCGGTCACCGCTGCGCAAAAGCCGAAGGGCGGCACCCCGTGCGGGGGTGCCGCCCTTCGGCGTCGTACGGTGCGCAGCCGCGAGGCGGCAGGCTACTTGCGCATCACCTCGGGCTCGTGGCGGCGCAGCAGTCGCGCGACCGCGAACCCGCAGACGACACCGAGGAACAGCAGCACCGCGATGTTGACCCCCCACTGGCCGGCCGTGTGCTCCCACAGCGGGTCCAGGTCCGTGGGGTTGTTCTGGTCCCACGGCGGCATGAGGTGGGCGAGGTCGAGTGTCGAGCCCGCGGCCGCGATGGCCCAGCGGGACGGCATCAGCCAGGCGAACTGTTCCAGGCCCAGCGATCCGTAGACCTGGAAGAGGATGCCGGTGAAGACGACCTGGACGATCGCGAACATGACCAGCAGCGGCATGGTCTTCTCGGAGGTCTTCACCAGCGAGGAGATCACCAGGCCGAACATCATCGAGGTGAAGCCGAGCGCGATGATCGTCACGCAGAGCTCGACGGCCGGCGGCATGATCAGGCCCTCCGCCGGGAGATCGCGGGTGGCGAAGCCGATACCGCAGATGATGACGCCCTGGACGGCCGTGATCAGGCCGAGAACGATCACCTTGGACATCAGATAGGCGGAGCGGGAGAGGCCGGTGGCCCGTTCCCTTTCGTAGATCACCCGTTCCTTGATCAGTTCTCGTACGGAGTTGGCCGCACCGGAGAAGGTCATGCCGATCACCAGGATCAGCATGATCGTTCCGGCGTCGCTGTTGAACCGGGACGGCGCCTTGGGCGGTCCCAGGCCGAAGTCGGACGGAATGACCACGCTGACGACACCGAGTACCGCGGGCAGGATCACCATCAGGCCCATGAAGCCCTTGTCGGACGCGATCACCGACAGGTAGCGGCGCATCAGGGTCCACAGCTGCGTACCCCAGCCCTGCGGCTTCGGCGGACGCATCTGCTGCGGCGGCGGCATGTTCACGGACTGCGCGGCGACGGAGTCGATGTCCGCGGCGTACATCTGGTAGTGCTGCGAACCGCGCCAGCGGCCCGCCCAGTCGTAGTCGCGGTAGTTCTCGAACGCGGAGAAGACGTCGGCCCAGGTGGTGTAGCCGAAGAAGTTGAGCGCTTCCTCCGGCGGACCGAAGTAGGCGACGGCACCGCCGGGCGCCATCACCAGGAGCTTGTCGCAGATGGCCAGCTCGGCGACCGAGTGCGTGACGACGAGGACCGTACGGCCGTCGTCGGCCAGACCGCGCAGCAGCTGCATGACATCGCGGTCCATGCCCGGGTCGAGGCCGGATGTCGGCTCGTCCAGGAAGATCAGCGAGGGCTTGGTGAGCAGCTCCAGGGCCACCGAGACGCGCTTGCGCTGGCCGCCGGAGAGCGAGGTGACCTTCTTGTCCTTGTGGATGTCGAGCTTGAGCTCGGCGAGGACCTCCAGGATCCGGGACTGGCGCTCGGCCTCGGTGGTGTCCGCGGGGAAGCGGAGCTTGGCCGCGTACCTGAGGGCCTTGGTGACCGTGAGTTCCTTGTGCAGGATGTCGTCCTGCGGAACCAGTCCGATGCGCTGGCGCAGCTCGGCGAACTGCTTGTAGAGGTTCCGGTTGTCGTAGAGGACCTCGCCCTGGTTGGCGGGCCGGTAGCCGGTGAGCGCCTTGAGCAGGGTGGACTTTCCGGATCCTGACGGGCCGATGACGCCGATCAGCGACTTCTCCGGGACGCCGAACGAGACGTCCTTGAGGATCTGCTTGCCGCCGTCGACCGTCACCGTGAGGTGGCGGGCGGCGAAGGAGACCTCGCCCGTGTCGACGAATTCCTCGAGCCGGTCGCCGACCAGGCGGAACGTCGAGTGACCGACGCCGACGATGTCGTTCGCGCCGATGAGCGCGGAGCCGGACTTCGAGAGCGGCTGGCCGTTGACGTACGTGCCGTTGTGGGATCCGAGGTCACGGATCTCGAAGCGGCCGTCGGGCGCCGCGTGGAACTCCGCGTGGTTGCGCGAGACCTGGAGGTCGGAGACGACCAGCTCGTTCTCCAGCGCACGGCCGATGCGCATCACCCGGCCGAGAGCCACCTGGTGGAAGGTGGTCGGACTGCGGTCGCCGTAGACCGGTGACGCCCCCGCCGCGCCGCCGGCCCCGCCACTCCCGGGGGTTTTCGCCATGCCCTGCTGCGGGACATGGGGCTGCTGCTGTACCTGGGGGGCCTGCTGCCAGGCCTGCGGCGGCCCGCCCGGAACCTGCTGCGGGCCCGCGTTCTGCTGCTGGCCCGGCCAGCCGGGTCCCCCCTGCTGCGGTTGCGGCTGCTGCGGCGGAGCCTGCTGCGGCTGCTGGGCGGGGGCCTGGGCCCCCGCGGCGCCCTGCCCGCTGTACACATCGGCGCCGGCCGCGGCACCGCTGAGGCTCAGCCGGGGCCCGTCGGTGGCATTGCCCAGGTTCAAGACGGAGCCGGGCCCGATCTCCAGCTGCTGGATTCGCTGACCGTGCACATACGTGCCGTTGGTGCTGCCGTGGTCCTCGATGAACCAGCCCTGGCCACTCCAGCTGATCGTGGCGTGCCGCCAGGACACCCTGGCGTCGTCGATCGTCATGTCACCCTGCGGATCACGTCCGAGGGTGTACGACCTGGACGGATCGAGCGTCCAGGTCCTTCCATTCAATTCCAGTACGAGTTCCGGCACTCCGCGCCCCACTAGTTGTCCCCCGATTACCCCCGTCGCAGGGAGTCTAGGGATGCTGAACATCCTGGCGAACTATTCCAGGAGCAGTCCCCGATACGAAAGCCGGGCGGGGGTCTGACGCCGCCGAGACCTGCACTGTTACGGCATTGACGCCAACGAAACGGTCACCTACCGCCATAACTGGCCATGAACGATTGCGGATCGTGCTGAATCATGGTGTTGGGGGGTATCGGGGCGGGCTGTCCGGCACTCGGGACAGGCCGTCGGTCGCGCGTCGTGGACCGATACGGTGGGAACACCATGAGCGCATCTCAGCCACCTCAGTCCTCGCCGTCTCCTGAGTCCCCTGAGTCACGTCAGGGCATCGACGCACCGACCCTTCTCGTGAAGATCTTCGGGAAGGACCGTCCCGGCATCACCGCCGGGCTGTTCGACACCCTCGCCGCCTACTCGGTCGATGTCGTCGACATCGAGCAGGTCGTCACCCGTGGCCGCATCGTCCTGTGCGCGCTGGTCACCGCCCCTGTCGCGGGCGGAACCACCGCGGGTGACCTGCGGGCCACCGTGCACAGCTGGGCCGATTCGCTGAAGCTGCAGGCCGAGATCATCTCCGGCACGGGCGACAACCGCCCCCGTGGCGACGGCCGCTCCCATGTGACGGTGCTCGGGCACCCGCTGACCGCGGAGTCGACCGCCGCCATAGCGGCCAGGATCACCTCGACCGGCGGGAACATCGACCGGATCTTCCGGCTCGCGAAGTATCCGGTCACCGCCGTCGAGTTCGCGGTGTCCGGCACCGGGACCGAGGAGCTGCGGACCGCGCTGGCCACCGAGTCCGCCGAGATCGGCGTAGACGTGGCCGTGGTCTCGGCCGGGCTGAGCCGCCGCGCGCAGCGGCTCGTCGTGATGGACGTCGACTCGACGCTCATCCAGGACGAGGTCATCGAGCTCTTCGCGGCCCATGCCGGCTGCGAGGCCGAGGTCGCCGCCGTCACCGAGCAGGCGATGCGCGGCGAACTCGACTTCGAGCAGTCGCTGCACGCACGGGTGGCGCTGCTGGCGGGCCTCGACGTGTCCGTGGTGGAGAAGGTGCGCGCCGAGGTACGGCTGACGCCGGGCGCCCGCACCCTGATCCGTACACTGAAGCGGCTCGGCTACCAAGTGGGCGTCGTCTCCGGCGGGTTCACCCAGGTGACGGACGATCTCAAGGAGCGGCTGGGGCTCGACTTCGCCTCTGCCAACACTCTGGAGATCGTCGGCGGAAAGCTCACCGGCCGGGTGACCGGGGACATCGTCGACCGGGCCGGCAAGGCCCGGCTGCTGCGCAGCTTCGCCGCGGAGGCGGGGGTGCCGCTGGCGCAGACCGTGGCGATCGGTGACGGGGCGAACGACCTGGACATGCTGAACACCGCGGGACTCGGCGTCGCCTTCAACGCCAAGCCGGTCGTCCGCAGGGCCGCGCACACGGCGGTGAACGTGCCGTTCCTGGACACCGTGCTCTATCTGCTGGGCATCACGCGCGAGGAGGTCGAGGCCGCCGACGGTCTCGTCGAGTAGGGAGCCGCCCGGAGCGGGGGCCGGCGTCGAGGGCCGCGGGCCGTCACCGGGTTCCGGAAGCACGGAGGGCCCCGGCGCGCAAGCCGAAGCGTGCGCGCCGGGGCCCTCTTCATGAGCCGGTGGAATCATGAACCGGTGGCCGGTGGTCATGAGCCGGTGGGGCAGGTCGTGATGAGCCGGCCAGGGGCCGGTCGTCTCGTCAGTCGTTCGGAGTCCAGTACTCGGCGAGCTTGCCGACGCCGTGCTCCACGCCCTTCCAGGTACCGGGGAACTCGACCACGGCGAACGCCGCGGTCGGGAAGCCGCCGCGGGTCATCCTGGCCAGGGCGTCGCCCTCCGCCCCGTCCGAGAGGGCGTCGGCGAGCGCGTGCATACCCGGGTTGTGGCCGATCACCAGAAGGTTGCGGACCTCGTCGGGGGTCTCGTTGACCAGGGCGATCAGCTCGCCGAGCGAGGCCTCGTACAGCCGCTCCTCGTACACGGTCCTGGGGCGCTCCGGCATCTCGTGCACGGCCAGCTTCCATGTCTCGCGCGTCCTGGCGGCGGTGGAACAGAGGGCCAGATCGAAGACGATCCCGGAATCGACGAGTTTGCGGCCTGCCACGGGGGCGTCCTTGCGGCCGCGTTCCGCGAGCGGCCGCTCATGGTCGGAGTCCTGTGACCATTCCGCCTTCGCGTGCCTGAGAAGGACGATCCTGCGAGGTGTATCGACGCTCATACACCTCAGCTTCGCACGAAATGTGCCACCTGGCTCAGGGTGTTGGAGGGCTGTCCCGCCACGGGCCACGGCCGTCAGCGGCGCAGCAGGCCCACGATTCGCTCAAGCAACTGGCCCATCGCCGGATCGTCCGTGGCCGCGTGCGCCTGCCCCGGTCCGACGATCAGCAGCAGAAGCGCGCCGAAGGCGACGGCGGGCAGCGCCACGGCCCACCACGGCAGCCGGATCTCGATACCGCCCGCATCCGGGCGGGTGGACCGGGGGTGTGTACGGGCCGACATGTCCGCCTCCGTGGGTCATCGGGTCTGATACCTGAAACCTACGGATCCGGCGGGGTCCGGCCCATCCGGTGACCCACCCACTTCACCCTGACCCTGGCCCCCTAGGGGATGGTGGGGCTATCCCCACCATCGTCCCCGGTGAGCCCGGACGGTTACGGGGAGGCGAGGGTGGCGATGACGGCGATGACGATCGAGATCAGCACCATCGCCCCGAGGACGAGCAGGAGCTTCTTCTGGCCGTTCTGGGGATTCGGGTCGAGCACAGGAGACATGGGCCCAGTCTCGCATCTCAGCATTCGTCCTCGATCGTCCGGGCCCGGCCGGCCAGGATGCCCGCCGCCATCTGCGGCACCATCAGGGCGGCCATCAGCGCGATCGGCAGCCCCCAGCCGCCGCTGTGCTGGTAGAGCACGCCGACGAGGAGAGGTCCGGGGATCGAGATCAGATAGCCGGTGGACTGGGCGAACGCGGACAGCCGGACCACTCCGGCGCCGCTGCGCGAGCGCATGCCGATCATCGTGAGGGCGAGCGGGAAGGCGCAGTTCGAGATGCCCAGGAGCAGCGCCCAGACCCAGGCCCCGCCGGACGGGGCGAGGTAGAGGCCCGCGTAGCCGATGAGGCCGCAGGCGCCGAGGAAGACGACGATCGCGCCCTGGTTCCGCATCCGGGCGGCGACCCGGGGGATGACGAAGGCGAGCGGGACGCCCATCGCCATGGTGACGGCGAGCAGGACGCCCGCGGTGCCGGCCGAGACCCCGGCGTCCCGGAAGATCTGCGGCATCCACCCCATGGTGATGTAGGCGGCGGTGGCCTGGAGGCCGAAGAAGCAGGCCAGGGCCCAGGCGGTACGGCTGCGGGTGATCCTGAGCTCCGGGGCCCGCGCCTGGTGGGCGGAGGGCTGTCCGGGGGCGCCGCTCCGGTCCCGTGCCAGCGGGATCCAGGGCAGGATCGCGGCGGCGGCGAGCACGGCCCAGATGCCGAGGCCGGCCTTCCAACTGCCGCCCATCGCCTGGGTCATGGGGACGGTCACGGCGGCGGCCAGCGAGGTGCCGAGGGCCAGGGCCATGGAGTAGAGGCCGGTCATGGAGCCGACCCGGTCCGGGAACCAGCGCTTGACGATCACCGGCATCAGGACGTTGCTCACGGCGATGCCCATCAGGGCGAGCGCGCTCGCGGCGAGGAAGCCGGCCGTGCCGCCGATGAGGGGCCTGATCACCAGCCCCGCGGTGATGGCGACCATGCCGGCGCAGACGACCGCGCCGGGGCCGAAGCGGCGGGCCAGCCGTGGCGCCATGATGCCGAAGACCGCGAAGCAGAGGGGCGGTACGGAGGTGAGGACCCCCGCGACGCTGCCGCTCATGTGCAGCCCGTCGCGCACCTCTTCGAGGAGTGCGCCGAGGCTGGTGATGGCCGGGCGGAGGTTGAGTGCGGCGAGGACGAGCCCGACGACGACCAGGCGGAGCAGCCACGGCGCGGGGCCGGCCGGCGCGACGGGGGCGCCGGTGGAGGGGGTCGCCGGGGTGGCGGGACTCAGCGTCCCGGTCGGGGTCTGGGGAGGGGTTTCGTCGTCACGCATGGGGCCATCATAGAATCATGGGATGATTACTTGTCCAATTCTCTGAGAGCATGCGAACGGCGGGACGGCCCCCGCCTCCGGACACCCGAGCAAGGAGCACCATGGCGCTGACGTCCCCGCGGCGTTCGGCACTCGCCGACCAGGTGATTGCCCAGCTGAGGAACCAGATCACTTCGGGCGAGTGGCCCGTGGGCTCGCGCATCCCCACCGAACCCGAGCTGGTCGAGCAGCTGGGGGTGGCCCGTAACACCGTCCGCGAGGCGGTGCGCGCGCTCGCGCACAACGGTCTGCTCGACATCCGGCAGGGCTCGGGCACCTATGTGGTCGCCACCAGCGAGCTGGCCGGGGTGATGCACCGCCGGTTCGCCACCGCCGACCCGCGCCATGTCGCCGAGCTGCGCTCGACGCTGGAGTCGTCGGCGGCACGCCTGGCCGCCGCCCGTCGTACCGACCGGGACCTGAAGCAGTTGGACGCGCTCATGCGGCGCCGGGAGGAGACCTGGGCCGCGGGGGACGCCGAGGCCTTCGTGGCGGCGGACGCGACGCTGCATCTGGCCGTGGTGGCCGCCTCCCACAACGACGTGCTGACCGGGCTCTACGCCGACCTGGGTGATCTTCTGCGGGACTACCTCCGCGTCGACGTCGGTCATGAGCTGCGGCCGGAGGACCACATGGACCACGGGCGGCTGGTCGAGGCGATCCGCGCCGGTGACGCGGAGACGGCTGCGGCCGAGGCCGCGAGCCACGCGCTCGACTGTCTGGTGGACCGGGTGTAGGGGCCTCTCGTCCGCCGGATCATGCTGGGCTCGCCGGATCACGCTGGGCTCGCCGGATCATGCTGGGCTCGCGGGGTCTCAGGAGGCCGCGCGGGTCTCGTTCCCATGGGTGACCCACACGGAGGCGACCTCTTTCCAGCAGCGGTCGTCCAGCCGTACGGTCCGCCCCGGGCCGACGTCGACCGGCCTGGAGTCCGCGTCGATGTCCCACCAGCGGGCGCACTTGGTGTGCAGCTGGACGCGGTCGGCGGACGGGTACGGGTTGTGGCAGTAGGCGATGACCCTGGATCCCTGGACCGACGTACGGCATTCGGCGCCGGAGGGTTCGGGGTCCGGCGCGGGCGGGGGGGGGGGGGGGGGGGGCCCCCCCCCCCCCCCCCCCCCCCCCCCCCCCCCCGACGCGGCACCGGACCGGGCGGTGCCGTCACCGGCTGACGGCGGTCAGCGCCTGGAGCGCCTGATCGAGCACCTGCAGAAAGCGGTTGGT
>NZ_JBVJHB010000034.1:0-17823 GCF_055587045.1 Streptomyces sp. NPDC048671
CTCCGGCGTTTGAGGAGCGGGGTCCGGGGCGGAGCCCCGGTTACGGGAAGGGGCGGGGAGGGGACAAGCCCCCCCCCCCGGGCCCCCCCCCCCCCCCCCCCCCCCCCACCCCCAACCCCCCCCCCCCCCCCCCCCCGGGGCCCGCCCCCCCCCCCCCCGCCCCCCCCCCCCCCCCCGCGGGGGGGCCCCCCCCGGGGGGGGGGGGGCGCCCCCCCGGTTACGGGAAGGGGCGGGGAGGGGACAAGCCCCGCCGCAGGCGCACCCACCCACCCCGCACACCCACACGCACAACGGCCGGACCCGGACACCAACGGTGCCCGGCCCCGGCCGCGATCCAGCAGTCAGCGCACGCTACTTCTTGCGGCGCCGCCCACCCCCACCACTCTTCTGCGCCTTGCGCCGCTCAGCCCGGGTGAGCCCGTCGGACTCGGCCCCGGCCCCGTCACTGTCCACGTTGGAGAAGTCGCCCTCGACGACCCCGCCCTCCCCGTCCACCGTGGGAGCGGAGAAGTGCAGCCGGTCGGGACGCTGCGGAGCGTCGAGCCCCTTCGCCCGGATCTCCGGACGCGCCGCCGGCACGGCGTCCTCCTTGGACAGCGAGGTCCCCGCGTCCTGCACCGGCACCTCCTCGACCTGCTGCTCGACCTGGACCTCCAGGTTGAACAAGTAGCCGACGGACTCCTCCTTGATGCCCTCCATCATGGCGTTGAACATGTCGAAGCCCTCGCGCTGGTACTCGACCAGCGGGTCCTTCTGCGCCATGGCCCGCAGGCCGATGCCTTCCTGGAGGTAGTCCATCTCGTACAGGTGCTCACGCCACTTGCGGTCCAGCACGGACAGCACCACGCGCCGTTCGAGCTCACGCATGATGTCGGAGCCGAGCGTCTTCTCACGCTCTTCGTACTGATCGTGGATGTCGTCCTTGACCGACTCGGCGATGAACTCGGCGGTGACCCCGGCGAGATCCCCGGCGGCCTCCTCCAGCTCGGCGACCGTGACCTTCACCGGGTAGAGCTGCCTGAACGCGCTCCACAGCCGGTCCAGGTCCCACTCCTCGGCGAACCCGTCCGCCGTCTCCTGGCGGATGTAGTCGTCGATCGTGTCGTCCATGAAGTGACGGATCTGGTCCTGGAGGTCCTCGCCCTCCAGCACCCGGCGCCGCTCGCCGTAGATGACCTCACGCTGCCGGTTGAGCACCTCGTCGTACTTCAGGACGTTCTTACGCGTCTCGAAGTTCTGCTGCTCGACCTGCGACTGGGCCGACGCGATCGCCCGCGTCACCATCTTGTTCTCGATCGGCACATCGTCCGGCACATTGGCCATCGACATCACGCGCTCGACCATCTGCGCCTTGAACAGACGCATCAGGTCGTCGCCCAGCGACAGGTAGAAGCGGGACTCGCCCGGGTCGCCCTGGCGGCCGGAACGACCGCGCAGCTGGTTGTCGATGCGGCGCGACTCGTGCCGCTCGGTGCCCAGGACGTAGAGCCCGCCGAGATCCTTGACCTCGTCGTGCTCGGCCTTCACCGCCTGCTCGGCCTTCTCCAGCGCCGCCGGCAGCGCGGCCGCCCACTCCTCGACGTGCTCGACCGGGTCGAGCCCGCGCTGGCGCAGATCCGCCTCGGCCAGGTCGTCGGGGTTGCCGCCCAGCTTGATGTCCGTACCGCGGCCCGCCATGTTCGTCGCGACCGTGACGGCGCCCTTGCGACCGGCCTGCGCGATGATCGGCGCCTCCCGGTCGTGCTGCTTGGCGTTGAGAACCTCGTGCTGCACACCGCGCTTCGACAGCTGCTGCGAGAGGTACTCGGACTTCTCGACCGAGGTGGTGCCGACCAGGATCGGCTGGCCCTTCTCGTGCTTCTCCGCGATGTCGTCGACGACGGCGGCGAACTTCGCGACCTCGGTGCGGTAGATCAGGTCCGACTGGTCGGCCCGGACCATCGGCCGGTTGGTCGGGATCGGCACGACACCGAGCTTGTAGATCGTGTGGAACTCGGCGGCCTCGGTCATCGCCGTACCGGTCATGCCGGAGAGCTTGCCGTAGAGACGGAAGAAGTTCTGCAGGGTGATCGTGGCGAGGGTCTGGTTCTCGTCCTTGATGTCCACCCCTTCCTTCGCCTCGATCGCCTGGTGCATGCCCTCGTTGTAGCGGCGGCCGGCGAGGATACGGCCGGTGTGCTCGTCGACGATCATGACTTCGCCGTCGATGACGACGTAGTCCTTGTCCTTCTTGAAGAGTTCCTTGGCCTTGATGGCGTTGTTGAGGTACCCGACGAGGGGGGTGTTCACCGACTCGTAGAGGTTCTCGATGCCGAGCCAGTCCTCCACCTTCGCGACACCGGGCTCGTGGATCGCGACGGTCCGCTTCTTCTCGTCGACCTCGTAGTCGCCGGTCTCCTCGATGCCCTTGAGCGGGTTGCCCGCCTCACCCTTGGCCAGCCGGGTGACCAGCTTGGCGAAGTCGCCGTACCACTTGGTGGCCTGGTCGGCGGGGCCGGAGATGATCAGCGGGGTACGGGCCTCGTCGACCAGGATCGAGTCGACCTCGTCGACGATCGCGAAGTTGTGACCGCGCTGGACGAGCTCGTCCTGCGACCACGCCATGTTGTCGCGGAGGTAGTCGAAGCCGAACTCGTTGTTCGTGCCGTACGTGATGTCGCGGCCGTACTGCTCGCGGCGCTGGGCCGGCGTCATGTTGGCGATGATGCAGCCGACGTCCAGTCCGAGGAACTTGTGGACCCGGCCCATCATCTCCGAGTCACGCTCGGCCAGATAGTCGTTGACCGTGATCAGGTGCACGCCCTTGCCGGAGAGCGCGTTGAGATACGCGGGCAGCGTGCCGACCAGGGTCTTGCCCTCGCCGGTCTTCATCTCGGCCACATAGCCGAGGTGCAGGGCTGCGCCGCCCATCATCTGAACGTCGTAATGGCGCTGTCCGAGGACCCGCTTGGCGGCCTCACGGACGGTCGCGAATGCTTCGGGAAGCAGGTCGTCCAGGCTCTCGCCGTCCGCGTACCGTTCCTTGTACTCGTCGGTGAGCGCCCGCAGCTCGGCGTCGGAGAGGTTGACGAAGTCCTCTTCGATGGAGCTGACCTGGTCCGCGATGCGGTGCAGTTTGCGCAGGATCTTGCCTTCGCCTGCACGCATGAGCTTGTTGAAGACGGACACTGAGGCTGGTCTCCTTGCCGGTCGGGCCTGGCACTGGGTCGTGTTATGGACTCTGGCGCGGGCACGGCAGGTGGGCCCCACCGCAACGGCCATCGTAAGCGAGGACCCCGCCGCGCCGGGAGGGCTGCCACCGCGTTGAGCTCGCAGTGCCCTTCCCGATCAACGGCCGAAGGGCACCGAAGGTGCCGCGAAGTCCGAAAAGTACTCGCTCCGCGCCCCGGCCGGTCACCAGAATCCGTACATGGAACCGATCACTCTCACCACCGACCGCCTGTTGCTGCGTCCCTTCGCCGGGGACGACGCGGACGCCGTGCACGCCGCCTGCCAGGATCCGGACATCCAGCGCTGGACGGTCGTCCCCTCGCCGTACAGCCGCACCGACGCGGAGCTCTTCACCCGGCAGTTCTCGCCCGGCGGCTGGCAGGACGACTCCATGTACAACTTCGCCGTCGTACTGCGTGACGGCGGGGCCCTGACCGGTGCGCTCGGCATCAACCGCCGCAATCAGCCGGGTACGTACGAGGTGGGGTTCTGGACCGCAGGGGAGCACCGCGGCCGCGGCTACATGACGGAAGCGGTCCGCCGCGCCGCCCACTGGACCTTCACCTCGCTCGGCGGGGACCGGCTGGAGTGGCGGGCCGAGATCGGCAATGTCCCCTCGCGGGCCGTGGCGCTGCGGGCCGGCTTCCTGATGGAGGGCGACCAGCGCTCCGGACTGCTCAACAAGGGGGTGCGACGCGATACGTGGGCCGGTGCCCTGCTCCCGTGCGACCTCGGGCTGCCGGGGACCTGCGCCTACCTTCCGGCGGTGGCCCCCACCCGCTCGTGAGGACCGCGGAATTCCGGGCCGGACTGTCAGTACCGCCCTCTAGGGTTCGAGGCATGACGCCTGTGCAGCCTCCCGCAGCCGAACTCTCCGCCGATCAGGCCCGCAGGATCGCCCTGCGCGCCCAGGGATTCCTGGGCGCCCCGGACCGCCGGGCCGGGGTGCCCGGCGTGCTGCGGCATCTCGGGGCCGTCCAGCTCGACACGATCTCCGTGCTCGCGCGGTCGCACGAGCTGATTCCGTACGCGCGCCTCGGCGCGGTCGGCCGGCGCCCCGTCGAGGAGGCGTACTGGTCGGGTGGCCGCGCCTTCGAGTACTGGTCGCACGCGGCGTGCGTCCTGCCGGTCGAGGAGTGGCCGCACTTCGCCTTCCGCCGCCGTGCCTACCGCTCACGCCCGCAGTGGCACCACGACCTGCCCGACAGCGCGTACGAGACGGTCATCAAGCAGTTGCGCACCGAGGGTCCGCTGACGGCCACGGAGCTGGGCGGCGCGAAGAACGGCGGGGAGTGGTGGGACTGGTCGGCGTCGAAGGTCGCCGTCGAGCGGGCCCTGATGTACGGCGAGGTGGTGTGCACCGAGCGGCGCGGCTGGAAGCGGGTCTACGACCTGGCGGAACGGGCCCTGCCCGCCTCGGTGCTCCACGACGACCTGGACGACGCGGAGTGCGTGCGCCGGCTGGTGGCGCTCGCCGGGCAGTCACTGGGCGTGGGCACCCGCGCGGACATCGCCGACTACCACCGGCTCAAGGCCGAGCAGTTCGACGCGGTGGTCGCGGACTCCGGCCTGGTGCCGGTGACGGTGCAGGGCTGGTCGAAGCCCGCCTGGGCGGATCCGGCGGCGCTGGCCTCGGAGCCGCGCGGCCGGCACCGTACGACGCTGCTGTCGCCGTTCGACTCGCTGGTCTGGGAGCGGGCGCGCACCGAGCGGATCTTCGCGTTCACCCACCGGCTGGAGGCCTACGTCCCCAAGCCCAAGCGGATCCACGGCTACTTCGCGATGCCCCTGCTGGCGGGCGGCAAGTTGCAGGGCCGGGTCGATCCGGCGCGCGAGGGCACGACGCTGGTCGCCCGGCAGGTGAGCCTGGCGGGCCCGAAGGCCGTGCCGCCGATGGCGCAGGCTCTGGTCGAGGCCGCGTCGTGGGTCGGCTGCACCGAGGTCCGGCTGGAACGGGTGGAGGCGCCGGAACTGCGCGGGCCGCTCACACGGGAAATCGTCCGCGTCCTGGCGTGACCGCACATTCCCGGGGCTTTACCCGGCCGCGTCACCTGATCTCGAGGATCTTCTCCCGCATGGCGTAGACCACGGCTTCCATCCGGGAGTGCAGCTGGAGCTTCTCCAGAATGTTGCGGACGTGGTTCTTCACGGTGTTCTCGGAAATGAAGAGTTCCTTCGCGATATCGCGATTGTTCATGCCTGTGGCAACCAGTTTGAGGACTTCGAGCTCACGCTCGGTGAGCCGGGGCGCCGGCACCAGCCGGCGCTCGTCGGTCCGCTGGATCATCGATTTGAACTCGGTGAGCAGTTTCGACGCCATGGACGGACTGATCTGGGACTGCCCGTCGGCGACCGCACGGATCGCGGTGGCGACCTCGTCCGTGGAGATCTCCTTGAGGAGATAGCCGGTGGCGCCCGCCTTGATGGCGTCGTAGAGGTCGGCCTCCTCGTCGCTGATCGTCAGCATGATGATCTTCGCGCTGGGGGCCACCTCCTTGATGGAGGTACAGGCCTCGATACCGCCCCGTTTGGGCATCCGTACATCCATCAGCACGATGTCCGGCAGCAGATCGGCCGCCTTGTCGACCGCCTCCGCCCCGTCCCCCGCCTCGCCGACGACCTCGATGTCCTCTTCGTGCGCGAGGACGATCTCCAGTCCTCTGCGGAAGAGGGCGTGGTCATCGACCACGAGGACCCGGATCGGTTCCTTGCGGGAACCACCGTCCTCGTCCGCACCGGTGCGGGCACCGGAAGCATCCTCGGCATCATTCGCGTCGCGCACGGGCCCGAAGGTGTCCGCCATCGTTCCTCCCCCTGAAGGCCACGGCCTGAAGTTCACAAACTGTCCGCCAACGGCAGTTCACAGAGCACCGATTGGCTTGGGCCGCCATGATTTCATGCCTGGACGTCCGAGCGGTGATCCAGTGGACGCACGCGGGTGCCCCGGGGGCGCACAAGGCGCACCAGGGGCACCACGGAGGGGGCGTCAGCCGCCGAGCGCACCACCCGCGCCGCCCGCCTCATCGGCGGCCAGCGGGTCGGTCCTCAGGTGGATGACACCGTAGTCGTAGGCGTGCCGCCGGTAGACGACACTCGGCTCCTTCGTCTCGGAGTCGACGAACAGGTAGAAGTCGTGTCCTACCAGCTCCATCTCGTAGAGCGCCTGGTCGAGCGACATGGGTGCCGCCACGTGCGTCTTCTCGCGCATCACCAGCGGACCTTCGCCCTGTACC
Organism: Streptomyces sp. NPDC048671; assembly: GCF_055587045.1. Classification (NCBI taxonomy): domain Bacteria; kingdom Bacillati; phylum Actinomycetota; class Actinomycetes; order Kitasatosporales; family Streptomycetaceae; genus Streptomyces; species Streptomyces sp. NPDC048671. Next base: position 6,444 of record NZ_JBVJHB010000034.1, read on the forward strand.
TCGAGCGAGCCGATCCTGGTGGTGGGCACGGGCTTCGCCGGCTCGTCGGCGATCAGCACGCCGTCGCCGTTGAACGAAGCCGCTTCCGGTACGACTTCGGCGACCTCGGCAGCTGAGATGCGACCCGAACCACGGCGGCTGAAACGCTTGTCGTGCTGCTTGCGCAGCCTGGCCTCCAGCTTGCCGGTGGCCAGGTCCAGCGCTGCGTACGGGTCGCCTGCGGCCGCTTCCGCCCTGATGACCGGCCCACGCGAGCGGAGCGTGATCTCCACCCGGTCGGAACGGTCGGCCTGACGGGGATTCGGCTCCTTGGACACCTCCACGTCGAGGCTGATCACCTTGCCGTCGAACTTCTGGATCTTGTCCAGCTTCAGCTTCTCGGCCACGTGCTTGCGGAACCGCTCGGGCACCTCGGTCTTGCGGCCCTTGACGACGATGTCCACGCAGAACTCCGTTCCCGGATCGCTCCGCTCAGTGGCGGAGCATCTCCCTTTTGCACCAGGCCCCGGTGGTAACCGGAGCCGCGGACTCGGTGGCTTCCACCTCCTCCTCCCCCGGCGGCGAGGTGTCCACCCCACCGAATTTCCGGATTCTGAACTGCTGGTGGGTTACCTGCCCGAAACCTGGTGGTGCATTCGCCGAGGTCTGGCATTCACCATTCCTCACAACCGAACATAGCCTGCTCGGCGGCCTGTCGGCACCCGCTACTCGCACGTACCTCCGTTCAGGTCTTTTTACCCACTCACTACCTGCAACGATGCAGGTTCACTTCCAGTTCCGGTTTATTTCGAAGGCGGACGGAGATACTGCGACAACGGCCGCCTGCCGTACCCCGGAACCAGCGCCGTCCGGCCCCTCGGACCCGTCGATCGCCCGTGCCGCCTCGGCCAGCGAGGCACCTGTCGTGAGCAGGTCGTCGACGAGCACAACCCGGCCGGCTGCCAGCAGTCGCCCGCCTCCCGCCGCCATCTCCAGCGCACCCGCCAGATTCGCCCGGCGCTCCCCGGCTCCGAGCCCCGACTGGTCGGCCACCGCACGCCGCTGGCGCAGCACCGCGGCCACCCTGGCCGGGGTGCCCGCACGCCGCAGTTCCGCCGCGGCCGCCAGCGCGATCCGGCGCGTGGGATCATGTCCGCGCGCCGCCACGGCCCGGCGCGACGACGGCACGGGCACGAGCAGCAGTGGTCCCGGACCGGACGGTGACCCCGCCCCGGCCCGCACGGCACCCGCCAGGGCCTTGCCGAGGGCCCCTGCCAGGCTGAGCGCACCGCGCTCCTTGTGAGCCAGCAGCAGCGCCCGTACCGCGTTCTCGTAGCCGGCGGCGGCATGCACCGGGGGCAGGCCGGCCGGCTCCGGATCGGGTCTCACCCGGCGGGGCGCCCCGCCGTGGAGCTGCGCGCCGCACTCCGCGCACAGCTCGGTCCGAGGTCTGCCGCAGCCCCCGCAGGCCACCGGCAGGACCAGTCCGGTGATCTCCCGCCACCACCCGCTCATGACTCCACTGTGCCCCCGCCCGAGCCGTCGGACCACCCCTGTGGACAACCGCCCGGACACAGGCGGACACGGGCCGGCACAGGCGGTACGGGGGTACGGGCGGGCGCGGGCGTCAGCCCGGGTAGACCAGCGCCGAACCCTCCTTGAGGACCGTCTGCCAGTTGTCTCCGGGCAGCAGCTTCACTATTCCGTCGCCCTGCGTGTCCGCCATCAGCGGCAACTGCTCGTCGTCCGCCGCGGCGATCGCCAGCACCTGGTTCACCCCGGGCAGCACGCCCGACGAAGGTGTCGAGCCGTCCGCCTGCACATAGCGGACCTGCTGCACGCCGCCCTGCTCCTTGCCGACCACCACGAGACGGCTCCCGCCCGACCACGACATCGCGGTCACATCCGCCAGCTGCGGCGCGGCCTGCCGCAGGTCGACCACGGAAACCTGCTGCTTGCCCTGCGGTCCCTGACGCTCGATCCGGCCGATCCTCAGCGTCGTACGGTCGTCGCTCGACAGCAGCAGGGCGATGCGCACCCCGTCCGAGGACAGCCGCAGTCCCTTGATCCGGCTGCCGTTCAGACTCGGCACCGTGACCTCCTGCGGCTTGCCCGCACCGCCGGCCAGCCGCAGCAGCCTGGGATTGTCCGGGTCCCGGTCGGCGACCCAGAGGTCGCCCCTGCCGTCCCAGCTGGGCGCCGTCAGACGGTCCTTGGTACGGACGGCCTTGCTCGTCACCGCCGGGGGCGGCAGCTGGCCGTCGGCGGCGATGGAGGCCACGTAGAGCGCGTCGCGGTGCTGCGAGAGCGCCGCGGCCAACTGCTCGTCCCGGGCCACGCCGACCTCGCTCACCCGCAGCTGACCGGCACCGAACGGCCCGGCCACCGGCTCCGGTTCCCCGCTGCCCCTGGTGCTCCCCGGAATGCGCTGCACATGCCCCTTGGCATCGACGAAGTACTGGCTGTCGGGCCCGCCCGACGAACGGTCGGGGGCGTACTCCTCGGCCTGGTCCGACCCGAGCACGCACAACGTCGAACCGTCCGAGCGCTGCAGCTCCACCTGCTCGACCCGCGCCGATGTCAGGTCCCGGAGGGTGAAGAGCACCTGCGAGGCCATCATCCGGCAGGAGCGCTGTCCGACTCCGTCGGCCTTCTTGTTGAGCGGGACCTTCAGTACGTTGCGGTCGTCGGGCGTCAGCGAGATGACGTCCTTGCGCAGGCCCGTCCCGGCGGGGAAGCCTGATTCGACCACCGGCCGCAGCCAGTCGGTCGGGCCCCTCAGGAGACTGCGGACCGCCTGTGTCACGGTGTCCATCCCGGTGGCGGGGTCCGTCCGGTTACGGATGTAGACGGGGTCGGCGACCAGTGTGGACTGCGCCTCGGAGCGCCCGGTCGCGAAGTAGAACTTGTTGACGGAACGGTAGAGCCGCTTGAAGTCCGACTGCCCGAGCACCAGGCCGTCCGGCACTCTGTCGATGCGCCACTCCTTGCCGTCCGGCCCGTTCTGCCGCACCAGATGGAGGGTGCTCGCGTAGTCCGTCGGAGCGAGCGGCTGGTACGCGTTCTGCTCGTCGACCGTCGCCACCTTCTCGCCGGACAGCGTGTAGCTGACCTCGGTGGTGCTGCGGTCGCTCTCGTGGTCCGGCCGGCCGCTCCGGTTCGGCGCCTTGGCCAGCACGGTGGTGAGCGCACTCGGCTTCCAGGCCTTCGACGTCTGCTGCGTGAGGTACTTGCGCGTCGTCCGGAAGTCGGAGTCGTCGCTGGTCATCGACTCCAGGAAACCGTCGACCACCTCGTTCGGCGTGGCACCGTCACGCGGCGCGACCGCGTACACCTGCACCTGGGACTCGCCGGGCTGCGAGGCGTCCACAGCCTTGACATCACCGGTGACGGGCATCGAGCCGCACGCGGTGAGCAGCAGGGCGCCGCATCCCAGCAGCACGGTCAGCCCCGCCGCACGTCCGCGGCGGCCCTGATCACGGTCAGTGCCCACGAGTCGTGTCCTCCCGCCCCGGATCCTGCCTCGGGGAGTCGTTGTCGCCGGGCCGCTCCTCGGAGGGCCGCGGCACCACCCGTGCGCCGCTGCCCGGCAGTGCCGCCGGGTGCACCGAGACCGGTGCGGTCCGGGCGGCCGCGGGTGCGCGGGCCGGTACCGGCAGCGGTGAGCGGTCCGTACCCGGCGGCTGGGAGGGCACCGCCATCAGCCGGTGCTCACTCCCCGTGGCCTGTGCGGGGGCGGCCGCGGCCCGCTCCCGGTTCTCCCGGTTGCGCCGTGAGTCCTCGGGCTCCAGCGGTATCGGCGAACCGCGCAGCGGCTCGTCCGCCGTGCGCGGCAGGGTCAGCCGGAACTGGGAGCCGCCACCGGGCTCGCCCCAGGCCTGCAGCCAGCCGCCGTGCAGCCGGGCGTCCTCGACGGCGATCGACAGTCCCAGACCGGTGCCGCCGGTCGTCCGGGCGCGGGCCGGGTCGGCCCGCCAGAAACGGTTGAACACCCGGGTCGCCTCGCCGGGCTTCAGCCCCACTCCGTAGTCCCGGACGGCCACCGCGACCGCTCCGCCGGCCACCCCCATCCGCACCACGACATCGCGGCCCTCACCGTGCTCGACGGCGTTGACGACCAGGTTGCGCAGGACCCTCTCGACCCGTCGCGCATCGGCCTCCGCTATCACCGGCTGCTCGTCACCGACCACCCGGATCCGGGTGCCCTTGCGCTCGGCCAGCGGCTCGGCGCCGCCGATCACCCGTCGCACGACCTGCCGCAGGTCTATCGGCTCGGCCTCCAGCGCCGCGGCTCCCGCGTCGAACCGGCTGATCTCCAGCAGATCGGAGAGCAGCGACTCGAACCGGTCGAGCTGGTCACCGAGCAGCTCCGCGGAGCGCGCCGTGACGGGGTCGAAGTCGACGCGTGCCTCATGGATGACATCGGCGGCCATCCGTACCGTCGTCAGGGGTGTCCGCAGCTCGTGCGAGACGTCCGAGACGAACCTGCGCTGCATCCGCGAGAGCTCCTCCAGCTGCTGGATCTTCAGCTGAAGGTTCTGCGCCATCTTGTTGAAGGCCTCACCGAGCCGGGCGATGTCGTCCTCGCCGGTGACCTTCATCCGTTCCTGGAGCCGGCCGGCGGAGAGCCGTTCGGCGATCCCGGCCGCCATGCGGACGGGTGTGACGACCTGGCGCACCACGAACCAGGCGATGGCCCCGAGCAGCACGACCACGAACAGACCGGCGGTGGCCAGTGTGCCCTTGACCAGGGTCAGGGACTTCTCCTCCTGCGTCAGCGGGAAGACGTAGTACAGCTGGTAGGGGTTGCGGTCGATGTCATAGAGCCGCTTGCCCACGACGAGACCGGGCTGCGACTCCTGCCCGTTCGCGTAGCGGATCAGGGAGTACGTCTGGAATGCTCCCGGGCCCTTGTTCACGGACTCGCGGAGGCTCTGCGGAATGCTCGCGGCCTCGACGCTGCCCGAGCCGCGGGGCGCACGGGATCCCTCGTCGGCGCTGAGCGCCACCACGTTGAAGGCGTTCTTCCCGCCACTGGCGAGCTGGTCGACGAGCTCGGTCCGCCAGGAGTTGTTGGCGGTCGTGCCGTCCGCGGCGTCGCCGCCCTGGCCGGTCGTAGGAGTGAGTGGTGCGTTCGCCTTCTCCTGGGCAGCCGCGAATCCGCCCGCGGCCTGTGTCTGGGCGGCCTTGCCCTTCGCGTCGAGCAGGCCGTTGCGCACCTGCCCGATCACGACCAGGCCGAGCAGCAGAACCACACCGAGCGACATCAGCAGCGTGCCCGCGACGACCCGCAGCTGAAGGTTGCGCCGCCACAGCCGCACCGCGGGCAGCAGCGGACGCCGCACCCAGCGCATCAGCAGTCTCGGCACCGGCCCGCCGGGCGGCCGGTCCTGGAACAACCGGCCGCCCCGCAGGAACCGCCCGAAAGGCGACGACGCAGACCCTGAACCGGCAGCCCGCTCCGCACGGACTCCCGGCTCCCCGGGCTTCGGAGCAGCGCTACCCAGGGACATGTCAGCTCGGTCCGGCCTTGTAACCGACACCTCGGACGGTCACCACGATCTCCGGCCGCTCCGGGTCCTTCTCGACCTTGGAGCGGAGGCGCTGAACATGCACGTTCACCAGCCGGGTGTCGGCGGCATGGCGATATCCCCACACCTGCTCCAGCAGTACCTCACGGGTGAAGACCTGCCACGGCTTACGGGCGAGCGCGACCAGCAGGTCGAACTCCAGCGGGGTCAGGGCAATGGACTGCCCGTCCCGCTTCACCGAGTGCCCGGCCACATCTATGACCAGATCGCCGATGGTCAGCTGCTCCGGCGCCGGCTCCTCGGACCTCCGCAAACGTGCCCTGATCCGGGCAACCAACTCCTTAGGTTTGAACGGCTTGACGATGTAGTCGTCGGCCCCTGACTCCAGGCCCACCACCACGTCAACCGTGTCGCTCTTGGCAGTGAGCATGACGATCGGCACGCCTGACTCGGCCCTGATCAGCCTGCAGACCTCGATGCCGTCCCTACCGGGCAGCATGAGATCCAGCAGAACCAGGTCCGGCTTTGCCTCACGAAATGCAGCAAGTGCCTTGTCGCCGTCCGCTACGAACGACGGCTCGAATCCCTCACCACGCAGCACAATGCCGAGCATCTCGGCCAGTGCGGTGTCGTCGTCGACGACAAGGACGCGTCCCTTCATAATCGACATCATCCCATTAGCTAATCGTTATCTGCGATGACCTGGCACACAGCTCTGCCAGTCCGACCCCTGTGACCGGGGAGATTACGCCCTCCTCCGTGACGATCGCCGTGACCAGCTCCGGCGGTGTGATGTCGAAGGCGGGGTTGTACGCCTGGGATCCCGGCGGCGCCACGATCAAGCCACCCGTTTCCCGACCGGTCACCCCGACCCGAGAAAATGTGACCTCCGTCACTTCCCGTCCGGGTCTCTGCTCCACGGTGATCGCCGCCCCGTCCGCGGTGTCCAGATCCACGGTCGTGGTCGGGGCCACCACGATGAACGGTACGTGGTGATACTTCGCGAGCACCGCCAGCGGGTAACTCCCCACCTTGTTGGCCACGGATCCGTCCGCGGCGATGCGGTCCGCCCCGATGAGTACGGCATCCACCTCCCCGGCGGCGAACAGCGACCCCGCGGCGTTGTCCGTGAGCAGGCTGTACGGCATGCCGCTGCGAGCGGCCTCGTACGCGGTCAGCCTGGCGCCCTGGAGCAGCGGACGGGTCTCGTCCACCCACAGCCGCCTCAGCCGGCCCGCCCGGTGCGCACCGAGCGCCACCGCGAAGGCGGTGCCCTCGCCTCCGGAGACGAGCGCGCCGGTATTGCAATGGGTCAGCAGCTGATGCCCGCCTTCGGGCAGCAGCTCGTCCAGGAGGGCGAGCCCGAACCGCGCCATGCGGCCACTGGCCACGGCGTCCTCCCGGTGCAGGGCCCTGGCCTCTGCCAGCGCCTCCGCCGCCGCCTGCTCCGGATCCGCCCCCTTCTCGACCGCCGCCCGGTACGCCCCGGCGGCCCGCCGCACGCCGTAGCCGAGGTTCACCGCGGTGGGCCGCGCCTGCTCCAGCAGCCCTGCGGCCACCTCCACGTCCTGGCCCCGGACCGCGGCGAGAGCCACGCCGTAGGCCCCCGCGATACCCAGCAGCGGCGCTCCCCGCACCGCCAGCGTCCGGATCGCCTCCACCAGCGCGGGCACATCGGCACACACCAGCTCGGCCTCTTCCGCGGGCAACCGCGTCTGGTCGAGAAGCACCAGCACAGGGCCTTGTGGAGGCTCGTCCCAGCGAAGTACGGGAAGCGCCGAGGGGGCGATGCCCACCGGCGGTTGCGCGTCCTGATCAGCCATCCGCCCAGTCTGCCCGGTGAGCCGCCCACAAATGAAGGGACGAAGGAGACAGAGCGCCAGGCCCGGACCGGTGCGACGCGTGGCACGATGGCTGCCAACCTGACGCCCCGATGAGCGGACAGGACCGTTAAGGAGCGAGAATGAACGACACTCCGGGCTGGGCCTCGCCCGGATCTGCCCCCTCCGACGGCCAGGAGGCGGGTATCCCCCGGCCTTCCGAGCCTGTCGACGGCAGCGGACCTGCGGGGAACTGGTCTCCCACGCAGCCGCCCGCAGGGCGGTGGTCCCCGCCGAGCAGTTCCGGCGCCGGTCCCGGCGCGCCGCCACCCGCCCCCGGCTGAGGCGGACGGCCCCAGGGGCCCGGCTGGGACCGTCCGGACGCGGCGCGGCCCGGCGTCACCCCGCTCCGTCCACTGGGCGTCGGCCAGATCCTGGACGGCGCCGTATCCACCATGCGCGCCCAGTGGCGCACGGTCCTCGGCATCACGCTCACCGTCGCCGCGATCACCCAGACCGCGATCATCCTCGTGGCGCGCTATCTGCTGCCCGATTCCCCGTCCGTCGACACGAACGCCACGGGCTCGGAAGCCCTGCGCCAGGCAGCCGACTCGTTCCAGACCGAAATGCTCAACACCGGCCCGCCTCCGCTCATCACGATGCTCGCCACGATCTTCACCACAGAGCTGGTCGTTCCTGATCGTCTCCGGCATCGGCGACGTGGTCATCGCAACGATCACCTACCCGCTCTCCGCGGGTGTCATGGCGCTGCTCTACGTGGACCAGCGCATCCGGCGCGAGGCACTCGACCTCGAACTCGCCAGGGCAGCCGGCCTGCCGGGTTACGACAACAGGAGCTGACGCGGTGTCGGGGGTGGGTGGCACGGCGGCAGCGCGACTGCTGGTCCGTGCGAGCGGCGACATACCCCACGCCGCCGCCGGCCGCTGGAACCAGGCGGTCCAGGAACGGATGCGGGCCATCGTCCGCTCCCCCGAGGAACGCGCACTACTGGACCCGCGTCCCGGCCGCACCGCCGATGAAGCCGCCGCGGAAGCCGCCCGACCGCTCCCCGCACACGCCACCCGACTGCTGGCGGCGCCCGGCAGTTCGACGATGTCACATACGGTGGCCGCACCGCGGACCAACAGACATACCTGACCCTGCTCGCCCTGGCCCTGGAGCTCGGGTCCACCAGGCCCGAACTGACCGGCACCCTCCGGGGAGCCGCCGGATGACCGCGGTCACCACCCCTTCCTCCTCGGCCTCCCCGACCCCTCGTCAGGTCTGGATCCGCATACGCCGACTGCTGCTCGCCGTCCTCGTGCTCGTGGCCGCCGGAGTCGCCCTGACGGCCACCCACTCCGGCGATCGGCACGGACGTCTCGCCCCCCGCTCCGCGGACCGCTACGGCAGCGGGGCCGTCGCCGAACTCCTCAAGGACCGTGGCGTCTCCGTCCGTGTCGTCACCACGCTCCAGGGCGCCACATCCACCGTCCGCCCCGACACGACGCTGCTCGTCGCAGCGCCCAACCTGCTGACGCCGGGCCAGCAGAACACCTCCGCACGGCAACCGCCGACACCGTCGGCCGACAGCTCCGCCGCAAGCGGCGGCGGAGGCGATGACGGCGATGCGGGTGACGACAGCGCGGGCGGCGAGAGCAGCTTCATCGACCTGATCCCCTCGGGCTGGCTGTGGGGCACCCTGCAACTCGCACTCGCCGCCGTACTCGCCGCCGTCTGGCGGGCGCGTCGCCTGGGTCCCGTGATCGCCTAACGGCTGCCCGCGGCCATCCGCGCCTCCGAGTCCACCGAGGGCCGCGCCCGCCTCCACCGCAAGACCAACGCCCGCGACCGGGCCGCCGCCTCACTGCGCCACGCTTCTCGCACCCGTATCGCCCCCTCGTCGGCGTCTCCCCGCGGGACGCCCACTCCGCCGTCGCACTCCTGCCCGCCGTCTCCACGCGCCTCGGCACGACCGACAGCGGCCTCCAAGAACTGCTCTTCGGTTCGGCTCCTTCCGACGACGCCGTGCTCGTCCTTCTGGCAGACCAACTCGACTCCCTCCAAAGGGAGGTTCGTACCTCATGACCGCCCCGCCCCCAGTTCCCGCCGGGACAGCCGAGACCATCAGGAACGACGACACGGCCCGCGCCTCACTGGAAGCGCTGCGCTCCGAGATCGCCAAGGCCGTGGTCGGACAGGACCCGGCGGTCACCGGACTTGTCGTCGCACTGCTCTGCCGAGGTCACGTCCTGCTCGAAGGCGTCCCGGGCGTGGCCAAGATCCTCCTGGTCCGGGCCCTCGCGGCGTCCCTCGAACTCGAGACCAAACGCGTCCAGTTCACCCCCGACCTGATGCCCAGCGATATCACCGGGTCCCTCGTCTGCGACGCCCGCACCGCCGAGTTCTCCTTCCAGCCGGGACTGGTCTTCACCAACCTGCTACTCGCCGACGAGATCAACCGAACGCCCCCCAAGCCCCAGTCCTCCCTCCTGGAGGCAATGGAGGAGCGCCAGGTCGCCGTCGACGGAACCCCCCGTCCCCTCCCCGACCCCTTCCTCGTCGCAGCCACCCAGAACCCGGTGGAGTACGAGGGCACATACCCGCTCCCCGAAGCCCAGTTGGACCGATTCCTCCTCAAGCTGACGGTGCCTCTTCCGTCCCGTGAGGACGAGGTCAACCGTCCTGTCCCGCCACGCCGACGGCTTCAACCCCCGCGATCTCAAGGCTGCGGGCATACGCCCGGTCGCAGGACCGGCCGACCTGGAAGCCGCCCGCACCGCTGTTGCCGCCACCAGCGTCTCCCCCGAGATCGCCGGCTACGTCGTGGATATCTGTCGTGCCACGCGTGATTCCCCCTCACTGTCTCTCGGAGTCTCACCCCGAGGTGCCAACTGCTCTGCTCTCCACCGCCCGCGCATGGGCCTGGCTCACGGGCCGCGACTACGTGATTCCGGACGACGTGAAAGCCCTGGCCCTCCCCACGTTCCGCCACCGCATCCAGCTGCGGCCCGAGGCGGAGATGGAAGGTGTCACCCCCGACTCCGTCATCACCGCAGTCCTCGCCCAAGTCCCCGTACCCCGATGAGGCGGTGAATCGTGGCCCTCACCGGACGCACGCACTGCTCTCCGCTCTGGGGTCACTCCCTGTAGGCATTCAGGCCCCGAGCTGGACGGGCATGCTCGCGGTCAACGCCCCGCTGTCTCTGGCAATTCTGTGCGACTATGCCCTGGCTGCGCCAGTGCGCCCGCTCCAGTTCACTCGTTCTGGTGATACAACCGTTCGACTCGGTGACAACGCGGAAGTGCAACTCACCGTAGTCAATCGTTCCCGCCGCCGCCTGCGGGCACACCTCCGCGACGCCTGGCCTCCCAGCAGTCGCCAGACTGCGAGAACTCGACGGCCGCACGAGCGTCCTGACCCGCGGGGCGGGTCGGTCACGTCCCTCGTCTCAACGCGGCGATGGACGCGACGCTGCTCTTGACCGCTCTCGCCACCCGGGCGGGCGACCGTGTGGATCTGCTCGCCTGAGACCGCCGTGTTCGCGCCCGCGTTCAGCGCCGGGCGGCCGGGGAGGTCCTGTCGGCCATGGTCGGTGCGATGGCACCGCTCGAAACCCAGCGGCACACCGTGCTGCTGGCGGCCGTCAGTGACCCGCACATCGAGGAGATGGCCGGTGCGAGAGGCACAGTGGACGCGGTCTATGAGGCGGCTGCCGGCGCCCAGGCCAAGGCCCGTCGACGTCAGACGGCGGAACTGGCCCAGCGCCGTGGCGTAGTTGTCGTCGACGCCACTCCCGACACCCTCGCGCCGGCTCTCGCTGACGCCTATCTGGCTCTCAAGGCAGCGGGCCGTCTGTAGCGAGGCTGCGGACGCACCCGATCGGATCAGGCGGGCACGTAGGAAGGGACGGAAGGTAAGGACAGACGTGACCCGCTTGTATCCGTTCAAGCTCTTTCTGGTCCGGAACGCAGAAAAGCCCCGTGCCACAAGGGCACGGGGCTTAACTATAAAAGGAGTTCGGCGGCGTCCTACTCTCCCACAGGGT
>NZ_JBVJHB010000035.1:0-9118 GCF_055587045.1 Streptomyces sp. NPDC048671
ACAACTCCCACAACTCGTCCGGCACCAGCTGCTCAATGATCCCCACCATGATGCACAGAATACCGAGTCACCCAAATGAGATGACTTCTTAGCAGACTGCTCGGGCGAGGCGGCAGGAATAACGGGGCACTCTTCGCTTTCCGGTAACTTTGGCCAGTTCATCCAAACCGCAGCAGCGCCGCGCAGGCGGTGCTGTTCCAGGGCGATCAGACCCCTGTGCTCCACTGCCGATTGCGCCGGGTGGCGTTCGGTCTGCAGAGAAGGGACAGAAAGTGCGCACGTTCGAAAGTAGGTAGGGGCGGGTGTCGAACTTCCATACCAGTCATAGAGTTCAGGGCGACACGCCATAGCAGTGACAATACTTGCATGTGTCAGCCCGCCGCGGAGTTGGGGTTTCGTAACGCGGTCTCTGGCATTTCGAAGCCTTCGAGCCACTTGTTAACGGCATCTGTTGGCCGAAATTGATCCGCATCTAACTCTCCGATCCGCTTCCACCAGGCCATTTCGTGATCCATCTTCGGAAGTGATGGTTGGTTCTTGGCCGGTAAGCGGGTCACTTTTTCATCCATTACCGGCCAAGAACATCGATTCGATTGTTCGCTGTAGCTCTACCCCGCACGCTGATCTCTCGAATTCGATTGGATCAGGTGGGGGTGCGGGCATGACAGAAGCTTTCAACGTCATCGAGGTGGCGACGGGCGGCGCAGGGGTGTTGGCGGCCGAGATGGCCAGGTCGAGCTGGCAGGGGGTGCGCGATGCGTTGGTGTCCTTCTTTCGGGGAGGCAACGAGGGAACGGCCGCAGACGAACTCCGCGTGCTGGATCTTCACCAGGCGCGCCTGTTGGAGACGCCGGAAGCTGATCGCGAGCGGGTACGCGAAGAGATCTGCCAGGAGCTGTTCATCCAGCTGAAGGGTTTCCTTGCGAAGTACCCCGAAACGGCCGTTGACCTCGTGGCGCTTGTGCGTGAGCGGCAACGCGCTAACGGTGAGGCTAGTTCGGGGCCGCGAATGGTGGCGGAGAAAAACAGCAACAGCCAGATCATCATGACCGGCAATTCGATCTTCGGAGGCAGCTTCACCTACCGAGCGGAGGAGTCCAAGTGACGAGTGCCTTCGACGATGGAATCCCGGACTGGGTGCGACCTCAGCCCGCCAGGCACCGGCCGGCAGATGCAGCTCAGTCAACTGAGCGCGAGGGCCCATCGGAGAAAGACACCGTCCATCCGCACGGCGCAGACTTGTCCGGGCCTACGTCCACGGCCGACGCCAAGGGCGAAGGCCCGGATGCGCCGGAGGAGGACGCGGAAGCATCGCAGTCTGGGCTGAACGTCTCTGGTAACCACAACGCGTTCGTTGTGGCAGCTCTTGGCTCGGTGTTTCTTTCGACGGGCAAGCAGCCGCTCACCGTCATCGACCTCTCCGAGTTCGAGCTGAGGACGGCTAGCCAGGGGTGGGTGTCCAAGGACGCGGACGATCTGCCGGTTACGGCTGCGGACGAGGCAATCAAGGTCCTTTCCGTACCAGGTAGCGCGTTGGCGGTGCTCGCAGGCCCTCCGGAACACGGCAAGCGGACAGCCAGTATCCGCGTCCTATGGCGGACAGCGCGCTCGCGGCTGGCCAGGGACGGATCGATGGAGCTGAAGGAGATCGAGCCCGACTGGGTAGACCCTGCGGAACCAGACTGCTCCGTACTCCCTAACGCAGCTAATACCGGATACCTACTAGACGTCGAAGACGAGATGGCCGGTTGGGTGAACCCGGACCGGGTCGCCGGCGCATTAGCCGTCCACGCGGAGAAGCTGGCGAAGATCGGATCATGCCTGGTGGTGATCGCTGACGAGAGAGTCTGGCCTCAGGTAGCCGCGCATACTGCGGCCCTTGTTCGCGTGAAGAACAGGCCGTCGGCCCAGTTGGTGGCCCGTACTCACTTGGAGTACGTATACGACCTGCCCGGCCGGGCCGACCTCGTCACAGCCGATCGCACCAACCTCGAGGCAGCCTCGGCCGCCCGGTTGCTGACTGCTGAGTCCACACCGGCGGACGGAGCCCGGTTGGCCGCCCTTCTGGCGGCTGCAGACGGTTCACCGGAGAGCTTCGAGACGGCGGTGAGCAGGTTCCAGGAATGGTCCACCGACGTCAGCGCGGTTTTTGCGGCCACAACACAGATGCCCGAAGACAGGGCGTTGCTCATTGCTGCGGTTTTTCTCAGTGGCGAAGACGCCCTCACCATGCAGGAGGGTGCCCGGGCGCTGCTAGGGGACCAGGGGCAAGACGGCGTGCGTGAGATCCTCACTGGTCCGGACCTCAGCGACAGACTCAAATCGGTCAAGGCAAAGGTGTCGGGTCGGCAGGCGTCCTTCGACCACCGGCCGGGGTACACCAGGGCGGTGCTTCTGCACCTGTGGCACCAGCGTCCCGACATCCACACACCTCTGCTGCGCTGGCTGGACCGGCTGGTGACGGACCGGGCCTTCGGAACGAAACGCCTGGAGAAGATCAGCGATCTGCTGGTCGAGCTGGCCATCGCCGAGAATGACATTCGCGTGGTGGAGACCATCAAGAACTGGATCGGGGTCAGCAACGACGACCGACACCTGCGATTGATCGCCAGCGTCCTGAGCCGGACGGCGCAGGCTGACCGGCTGGGCCCTGCCGTTCGGGCGAAGCTCCTCGACTGGGCACAGGACGGTGAGGAATCTGTGGCCCGGGTGGTGGCCCTGGTTTGTCAGACCGACTTTGCCCAGCATTACCCCCGGCAGGCGCTGGTGCGCATTCAGCACATCCTGGGGAGGGCCGAACGGGACACCGCTGTCACGGAGGCGGACGCGGCGCTGCGCGCCATGGCGGCCACAGAGAAGCAGTTGCCGACCGTCTGGCGCCTGGTGAACGCTTGGGCTGCCAAGCGAGGCAACACCGCCGGGAGTCGGGCGTTCCTGGCCGTCATCGACCCGCAGACGGACCCGTACGCCTTGCAGGTCACCCTTGCCTCGGCTGCGGCTGACCCGGTTGTTGCGGACGCACTGGTCACCGGGTGGAGCACCGCGCTGGAGAACCGAGCCGTCGATCCGGAGTGTCGGGCGCTGATCGACCGGTGGGCGCATGCGAGAGCGGGCGGCACAGTGCCCAGTGAGCATGTCACGGAGATCCTCGGGCGGGTCATCTCCAGGTATCTGACCGCCGCGCCAGTCTCCGCGCTGCTGATCGGCGAGCCGGGAGTTGCCTATGACGCCGCAGTAATCGAGTTGCGGGCTGAGCTGAGGCACATTTCGCAGGCTGGCCCGTGGTCGGCAACTGAGGGCAGCAGGGAGCCGTAGGCCGTGGGCTGGAGAAGGCAGGACCCCCCTGATCTGCGGGAGGAGCTCCAAGCTCTGATGGAGAGCTTCGAGGCCCGGCTGGAAAGCGTGCATGCGGGCATTGCCTTTCAGGTGGTGTTCGACGTGCAAGTTCGAAGCGTGGCCGCACTCTTGGCGGATGCTGAGGCGGCGGCGCGTGCCGTCCGCATTGCGTTGAGGCACGAGGCGGCAGATTTCCTTCGGCAGCAGCCCGCGACCGACCTCCACTCCGTTCAGGACCTGCTGGCGCGCGAGATGGCGCGCAGCCATACGCTGCTCGATCCAGAGGTCCGGTACGACGCTCGCGTGCACGTGTCGTTACTGACGGGGGACCAGGCTGCCGTAGAGGCGCTGTTGGCTGCTCAACGTGAGCAATCAAAGGCCACGGCTATCCGGCGACAGGAATTCGAGGACCTCGCAGAGGAGCTCTCCGACCCCGCCGGGGTCATGGCGCGTTGGGCCACGACCGACGCAACCGACTGGGCCAAGCGCTCGGCCGAAGCCAAGGCACTAGCCGAGCTGTTCGCTGCCTATCGTCCGCCGGGGCGCCACGGCGTCGAATATGCGCTTGTAGAGGCGGTTCGGGAGTTTCTGGCCTCCTTTCCCGAGCCAGCACAGAAGCGGATGGTTTACGGGCTGTTGAGTGCCGGAATGCATAAGGCCGAACGGCCCGCCCACGCGACAAGGGTTGAGGAGATCGCAGAGGCCGCCACAGGGAAACCGGCGCCACCTGGAGGCGCCAGATGAACACTGCAACGGTCCGTGGCATTTTGAAGGTCCAGTGGTGAAGGTAGCCAGCGCGTTCTGGCACTGGACGCTTTCACCCCGGACCAGCTTCCTCGCCTGGAGGCTCTCCCGGGCTAGCGGCGACACCATCTCCTTCGACGTCGCATGGAGAGAGATCCGCGTCCTTCGGTATCCGGAAGAGGCTGCATATCGGAAGGCTGGACACCTTCCCCCTCCACCCCGGCCAGACGCACGGTACAAGCACGGACCTGACTGAGCCGAGAGCCATCAAAAGCCGACCAGGCTGACTGCGGTGAGCAGTAGGAGGATCACGCTCCATCAGACAGCGGCAAATTTGACAGTGCCGCGAGGGGGCCGACATCCCAGTGGGGCGAGCCCGAGTAGCGCGCCAGACCATCCCAGCCCGCGTTCCCCGTATGTTGCACAGCGTCGGCGTTCCCGCGCAGTCGGCGCTGGGCCACGGGCCGTCTTCCTGCCTTGGCGGCGGCCTGTCGACGTGGTGTGCCAGGGGCCTGGGGCGGGGCGTTTCTGATAGTTAGGGCACGCGGAGGGCACGGCACCCCGCGATAGGTCTAGATAACAAGAAAGGCCCCGGTCGCTGACCAGGGCCTTCATTAAAGAGCGGGTGACGAGAATCGAACTCGCGCTCTGAGCTTGGGAAGCTCATGTTCTACCATTAAACTACACCCGCGTAACGCACTGGCTGACCAGCGACGCATCGTCCCACACTGTACCCCATCGCGGGCTCCCCGATGCGTGGGCCTAGCCGTGGGGCGTGGTGGGGGTGTGTCGGGTTGGGGGGTGGATGCGGGTGGGTGGGGCGGGAGTTGGGGGCGTAGCGTGGGTTGTCGGAGTGCCGCGTGGAGTGGCGTCCTGTTCATCCCCTAATGTGGCTTTCTCGTCCACGGCTTGATGGGGAAGGGACTTGATGGACTCCTTGGAGCGCACCGTCGTCCGCTGTGCCGAAGGGCACGTTTTCGCTACCGCCTCGTTCCCGATGCAGCAGCTCGGGTCCGGGCGGATCGGTCCCGGGCGGCTTATCCGCTGTCCTCGTTGCGCCCGGTTGCGGCATGCCGTGCCGGTGGCGTTCGAGGAGCGGTAGAGCTTCCGGGAAGGTGGCGACAGGCGCGCGGGGCGGCCCGATGTGGGTGGGTCCGCGCGTTCTGCGTATCCTCGGTGGGTGCTTCTCTCAGACAAGGACATCCGGGCCGAGATCGACGCCGGACGCGTACGTATTGATCCTTTCGATACGTCGATGGTGCAGCCGTCGAGCATCGATGTGCGGCTCGACCGCTACTTCCGGGTGTTCGAGAACCACCGCTATCCGCATATCGATCCCGCCGTGGAGCAGGCCGATCTGACCCGTACCGTCGAGCCGGACGGGGACGAGGCGTTCATCCTCCACCCCGGTGAGTTCGTGCTCGCGTCGACGTACGAGGTCATCTCGCTGCCCGACGATCTCGCGTCGCGGCTGGAGGGCAAGAGCTCGCTCGGCCGGCTCGGGCTGGTGACGCATTCGACGGCCGGGTTCATCGATCCGGGGTTCTCCGGGCACGTGACCCTGGAGCTGTCGAACCTGGCGACGCTGCCGATAAAGCTCTGGCCGGGGATGAAGATCGGCCAGCTGTGCTTGTTCCGGCTGACGTCTCCGTCGGAGTTCCCGTACGGCTCCGAGCGGTACGGGTCGCGATATCAGGGGCAGCGCGGTCCGACCGCGTCGCGTTCGTACATGAACTTCCATCGGACGCAGGTGTGATGTCCGGTGGGCGGTGACGTGCGGGAGAACCTGACGTACGACCGCTTCGGGCATGCCGTGCGGGAGCTGGCGCAGGCCGTGGCCGATGACGGGTACGTGCCGGATGTGGTGCTGAGCATCGCGCGTGGCGGGGTCTTCGTCGCGGGCGGGCTGGCGTACGCGCTGGACTGCAAGAACATCCACCTGGTGAATGTGGAGTTCTACACGGGAGTGGGCACCACGTTGGATATGCCCGTCATGCTGGCACCCGTGCCCGACGTCGTCGACTTCTCGGACAAGAAGGTCCTGATCGCCGACGACGTCGCCGATACCGGCAAGACGCTGAAGCTGGTGCGTGATTTCTGCGTCGATCATGTCGCCGAGGTGCGGTCCGCCGTCATCTACGAGAAGTCGCAGTCGCTCGTGAAATGCGAGTACGTGTGGAGGAAGACCGATCGCTGGATCAACTTCCCCTGGAGCGTGGAGAAGCCCGTCGTGCGGCGCAGCGGACAGGTGCTGGACGCCTGAGTCGTCCGGTGTGGGTGTGAGTGTGGGTTGAGTGTTGGTGTGGACTTGGAAGACCCCCGGGCCTTGTGGCTTCGGGGGTCTTTTCGGGTCAGGCCGGGGGCAGGGTCAGATCGTGCCCAGTTTGAGGATCGATACCAGCGCGATCAGCTGGATCGCGCTCGCACCCAGCGCCTTCGGCCACGGCAGGTCGTGGGACTTGCTCACCATCGACGTGAGCAGGGCCGCCGCGGCCAGCCAGGTCAGCCAGCCGAGGATCTGGACCAGGGAGTTCTCGCCGCCCAGGAACAGCGCGAAGATCAGGCGGGGAGCGTCCGTGATCGACATGATCAGCATGGAGAGGCCCACCGTCGGCTGCCAGGCGCCGTCGCCGCCCAGCTGGCGGGCGAGTGTGTGGGTGACCGCGCCGAGCACCAGGCCGCCGATCACGAAGCCGATGCCCGTGATGACGACGTAGGGGATGGCGTTGCCGACCGGGGCGTGGATCGCGTCGTCGCGGGCCTCGTCGAAGCCGAAGAGCGCCAGCAGGCCGTAGAGGAACGTGACGATGAGCGCCGGGCCCCAGACGGGGTAGTCGCGCATCTGCCAGAACGTCGGGGCGGGGCGCGTCACGATGCCGCTCAGCAGCTGCTTCCAGTGCAGGCGCGGGCCTGCGGGCTGGACGGGGGCCTGGCCGGCGCGGTAGGTGTTCCCGTCGCCGTAGGGGTCCTCGTTGATGCTGAAGGCCTGCGTGTGGCCCGGGTTGTTGGCGTACGGGTCGCCCTGCTGCGGGTGCTGCGGGTGCTGCGGGTGCTGCGGTTGGTGGGGCTGGGGGTACGGGTCGGCGAAGTACTCCGGCTCGTCCGCTCCGCCGCCCTGGTAACCGCCGGCCGGGTGGTAGCCGCCGTTGTTCGGGCCCCCGCCACCGTTGTAACCGCCGTTGTTCGGGCCGCCGCCGTTGTAGCCGCCGCTGTTGTGCGGGGCGCCGTTCCCTCCCATCGGCGGCCATTGCTGCTGTCCGTACGGCGGTGGTGCCTGATTGCCGTACGGCTGCTGCCGCGGTTGCTGCTGCGCTTGCTGCGGGGTGCGGTTGTCCCGGCCGCGTCCGATCCTGAATCCAGCCACGTAATCGAACGTACCTGGTCCGTCCGGGGTGGGTGGGAGAGGCTGGGGAACTGGCCCGCCTTTGCGGCCTAGCTGTGACATCCCCTAAGGGAACCCTGGGGGGTTGTCCGCAGGTGAGCCGGCGGTGGTCAGACCGTGTTGAACAGGGCGCTGGTGAACGTGATCAGCGGGCGGTCCGGGGTGGCCGCCGGGTACAGCGCGATCAGGTCCGCCGTCTCGCCGCGGTGGGTGCGCACCACCGTGTCCGGCTTCTTGTCGCCGTCGAAGTCCGCGTAGCGGATGAGGAGGGTCGTTTCCGCGGGGGACGCGGGGGACGCGGGGGACGCGGGGGCGGGGGAGTTGGCGGAGTCCGTGGCGGTGGCGTCCGCGGGGGACGGCTTCCGGCGCAGTGGCGCTGCCGGGAGTTCGCCGGCCGGGGCCCTGAAGCGGTACGTGCCGCCCGGCCGGCCCGGTCCGTCGGGGCTGCCCAGCAGCAGCGTGCCCCTGGCGGCCGTACCGGGCTCGTGCGGGCGGGCGGCGTACACCAGGTCGTCGTACCCGTCGCCGTTCGTGTCCGGCCGGGGCTCGGGGGCCGACAGCGCCGGGCCGGCGCCCGGGATGGTGCCCCCGGCGGCGTGCGGGCGGCCGTCGCGGGTGAAGGGGCCTCGCAGGAAGCTGAGCCGGCCCGCGCTCGCCGTCACGGCCAGGTCCGGCTTCCGGTCACCGTCGAAGTCGCCGCAGACGGGGTGGTCGGGCCACTCGTTGCCGAAGCGCGCCCGGTCCGGGATGCGGAGCGCGACCGCCTTGCCGGTGAGGCCCGCGGGGGAGCCGAAGAGGATCTGGAGCGGTACGGGCGGGCGGCCGATGCCGTTGTACGGGGGGTCGGTGGCCACGATCAGATCGGTGAAGCCGTCCTGGTCCAGATCGCACGAGGCCTCGGCGTCGAACGCGGAGGGGAGGGTGTCGCCGATTTTGGCGGCGTTCGCGTGCGCGCTCAGCAGCTGGCGTACGGACGGGTCGAGGCCACGGGAGGCGGTGCCGTACACGATGCCGATGCCCGCGTCGTCGCCGTGGCTGTCGGCCGCGGGCTTCACCAGGTTGTTCAGGACGAGGTCGCGGTGGCCGTCGCCGTTGAAGTCGTCGGGGGTGTGGCTGCCGCTGCCGTGCGGTACGGGGTGGCGCTCGGCGCCCGCCAGGCCGGACAGGGCGGTGGGCGGGGCGTCGCCGTTCTTGCCCGGCCCGGAGTCCGGGGAGCCCGGTGAGCCCGTGCAGGCCGTCAGCAGGAGGGCGCAGGCGCAGCCGGCCGCGGCGGTGGCCGTCGCCCTTGCGATACGTATCCGCACTGGAGTACCTCGTCCGTTTCGTGTGCCTCGTACGCCTGGTGTGCCTGGTGTGCCTCGTGTGCCTCGTGTG
The DNA here is from genome assembly GCF_055587045.1 of Streptomyces sp. NPDC048671. NCBI lineage: Bacteria > Bacillati > Actinomycetota > Actinomycetes > Kitasatosporales > Streptomycetaceae > Streptomyces > Streptomyces sp. NPDC048671. The sequence continues at coordinate 8,837 of NZ_JBVJHB010000035.1, forward strand.
CTCGTGTACCTGCGTCGTACGCCTCGTACGCCTCGTAAGCCCCGCTCGTCCCCCTGCGGTGCGTGCCCCCCGTCCGTTTCATGCGCCTCGTGGACGTCCCGGCACCCGTCCCCGCGGCCGTCCCACATGATGCGTCACCGGGGCGGGAAAGCAGAAGCGGGCGGGGCGGCCCCCCCGGGGGGGGGGGCCCCGGCTGTTACGCCGGGGGGCGGGGCCGGGTTCATAACCCGGTGCGGCGCCCGCGCGGCCCCCGGTTCCGGCGCGCCCCCCCGCTCGGCCGGG
>NZ_JBVJHB010000036.1:0-8012 GCF_055587045.1 Streptomyces sp. NPDC048671
GGCGACACCACCACCCCACCCAACAAACGAACAAACCGCTCCACCAAACCCACAACCGAGGAACGATCAAACAAGTCAGTCGCAAACTCCAGATGACAGTCCATGCCCCCAACAGCCGACTCCCGCTCGGCGACCCTTAGCAGCAGATCGAACTTCGCGGTGTCCGCCTCGGCCACTTCGGCCGTGAGCGTGACGCCTGGGAGCTGGAGCTCAGCTTGGGCGTTGTTCTGAAAGGCGAGCATGACCTGGAAGAGCGGGTGGCGGGACAGCGACCGCGCCGGATTGAGAACCTCCACCAGGTGCTCGAAGGGAACATCCTGGTGGGCGTACGCCGCCAAGTCCGCCTCCCGCACACGCTCGATCAGCTCACGGAACGTCGGATCACCCGACACATCCGTCCGCAGCACCAGCGTGTTCACAAAGAACCCGACCAGATCATCCAGCGCCTCATCCGTACGACCCGCAATCGGCGAACCAATCGGAATATCCGTACCCGCACCCAACCGCGACAGAAGAGCGGCGAACGCGGCCTGGAGCACCATGAACACGCTCGCACCCGACTCCCGGGCCAGCGCAACCAGCGACGCGTGCAGCTCCTCATTCACCTGGAAGGCAACCCGACCACCCTGGTAGGAGGCCACCGCAGGCCGCGGCCGATCCGTCGGCAGCTCCAACTGCTCCGGCACACCGGACAGCGCCTCGGTCCAGAACGCCAGCTGCCGGTTCAGCACGCTGCCCGGGTCGGACTCCTCACCCAGCAAACCCCGCTGCCACAGTGCGTAGTCCGCATACTGCACCGGCAACGGCTTCCACGCCGCTGCCCGGCCTTCCACTCTCGCCTCGTACGCGGCCGCGACATCCCGCGAGAGCGGCGCCATCGACCAGCCGTCACCCGCGATGTGGTGCAACACCACTACGAGAACATTGCTGTCCTCAGCCAGCTCAAAAAGGGCCACGCGCAGGGGCAGCTCACGGGTCAGATCAAAGCCCCGCCCGGTGAACTCGGCCACCAGACCAGCCAGCGACTCCTCCGTCGCCGGCTCTGCCTCCACCTCGATGAGGTCGGTGCCGGCGCCACGGATCGTCTGGCAGGGGACGCCATCCGCCCCCTCAGGGAACACCGTCCGCAACGACTCATGCCGCTCCAGCACATCCTGCAGAGCCGCTGCCAACGCCTCGTGATCAAGCAGGCCATCCAGGCGGAGCACAACCGGCATGTTGTAGGTGGAGGCGTCCGTGCCTTCCAGACGATTGAGAAACCACATGCGCCGCTGGGCGAACGACAGCGGAATCTCCGCCGGCCGCTCAACCGCCGACAGGGCGGTGCGAGCGGTGTCCGCCCGGCCAATGCGCTCGGCGAGATGAGCGACGGTGGGTGCCTCGAACAGGGCCGACAGCGGCACCTCCACACCGAGAGCCGTGCGAATCCTGCTCGCCACCCGGGTGGCGAGCAGGGAATGCCCGCCCAGATCGAAGAAGCTGTCGTCGATCCCGACCGAATCCAGCCCCAGGACCTCACCGAACACCCCGCAAAGCGCTTCTTCGCGTGCCGTGCGCGGTGCCTGGAAGGCAGTCGTGGGGTCGTACTCGGGTGCGGGCAGGGCATGGCGGTCCAGCTTCCCGTTCACCGTCAGCGGCAGCGCGTCCAGGACGACCAGCGCCGACGGCACCATGAATTCCGGCAGACGCTTCCCCAGCGACGCGCGCAGTTCCACGCCGTCAGGAGCGTGTCCGGGAGCCGGCACGACGTAGGCGACCAGGCGCTTGTCACCGGACCTGTCCTCACGCGCGATCACGGCCACCTGAGCGACCCGCGGGTGAGCCGCCAGTGCCGCCTCAATCTCGCCGAGCTCAATACGGAAGCCGCGCAGCTTGACCTGATGGTCCGCACGCCCGGCATATTCCAGGTTCCCGTCCGCGCGCCAGCGAGCCAGATCGCCGGTGCGGTACATGCGCCCGCCCGCAGCACCGAACGGATCAGCCACAAACCGCTCAGCGGTCAGCCCGGGACGGTTCAGATAGCCACGGGCCAACTGTGCGCCCGCCACGTACAGTTCGCCGGCCACGCCCGCAGGCACCGGCTGGAGCCGAGCATCCAGCACGTATACACGCGAGGTCCCCTGCGGCCGGCCGATCGGCACGGGGCCGGCCGGGAGATCGGTGCCTGAGGCGATCCGGTACTCGGTGCAGTTGACGGTGACCTCGGTGGGGCCGTAGGCGTTGAAGACCGTTGCCTTCGGGTGGCGCCGGCGCCATAGGGCCAGGTCCGCTCCGACCAGCGCCTCGCCCCCGACGACGAGCTCGGCCGACGGCGACCGATCGTCGGGGAGATCATTGAGGAGCAAGAGGTGGCTGGGAGTCACCTTCATGAGCGTGGGCTTCATGGGCGCCGCCGCCGTGGGCGCGCTCTCACCAGGGGCATCCCGATGGAACGTGTCTACGATGCGTACACATCCACCGACGACCAGCGGCGTGTACATCGACGTGATTGCCATGTCGAAGGTGATCGGCGAGTGCAGAGCGGTGATCTCCCGCGCGCTCGGGTGGTTGACCGCCGCCCAGCACACATAGGCAGCCAGTGCGCGGTGTTCGATCATCACACCCTTGGGGTGGCCCGTGGAGCCCGAGGTGTACATGACGTAGGCCCGGTGCGAGGCGAGCAGCGGCGTTGACAGCTCCTCTTCCCGCAGGTCATGGGCGTGGTTGATATCCGTGGCCTCGTCCGGCGCGCCGACATCCACCGTGACGACAGGCAGTCCGGGCGGCAACGCGACATCGCTGTCGGCGAGCGTGACGGCACAGACCGCGGCCGCGTCCTCGACCATGTAGACGATGCGCTGCGCGGGGTAGTCCACGTCCAGCGGAAGGTAGGCGGCGCCCGACTTCATGACCGCGATCAGGGTGACGATCCCGTCGATCGATCTCGGCACGGCCACCGCCACCACGCGCTCCGGTCCCGCACCGAGCTCGATCAGGCGTCGCGCGAGCCGGTTGGCTCGGGCATTGAGTTCCGCGTACGTGAGAACGTCGCCGCCGCCGTCCACGGCCGGCGCGTCCGGCGTACGGGCCGCTTGCGCTTCGAACATCGCGGGGAACGTCAGCGCGGGCATGGTCGCCTCCCCGCTTGGCGAGCTCCACTCACCCAGCAGGCGCCGACGCTCCCGCGGGGCCAGGATCTCCGCCTGTGTCACGGGCTGGTCCGGGTCAGCGACCAGTCCGCGCAGCACACGAACGAACCGGCTCGCCATCTCCTCGACCGTTTCGCGATCGAAGAGGTCAGCGGCGTAACTCCATGTGCCGGTGATCCCCCCGGGGCGACGTCCGGCCTTGGACGCCGCAGTAGTGGGGGTGGGGGCGAAGGTCTCGTCGAGGCTGAGGGAGAGATCGAACTTCACGGCGCCCGAGGGTGCCTGCTCAACCGCGATATCGAGGTCGCCGAGGCTCAGGACGGGCGGCGTGGTGTTCTGGAAGGCGAGCATGATCTGGAACAGCGGGTGCCGAGACATGGAACGTGCCGGGTTCAGCACCTCCACCAGATGCTCGAACGGCACGTCCTGATTCGCGTACGCCGCCAGGTCCGCCACGCGCACACGCTCCACCAGCTCACGGAACGTCGGATCACCCGACACATCCGTCCGCAGCACCAGCGTGTTCACGAAGAACCCGACCAGGTCATCCAGCGCCTCATCCGTACGACCCGCAATCGGCGAACCGATCGGAACATCCGTCCCCGCTCCCAGCCGCGACAACAGCACGGCCAACGCGGAGCGGACCACCATGAAGAGGCTCGCACCCGTCTCCCGGGCCAGTTCCGTGAGGCCCGCATGCAGCTCTTCGTCGATCTCCACACCAACGCTGCCGCCGCGGTACGAGGCGACGGCGGGCCTGGGGCGGTCCGTCGGGAGTTCAAGCTGCTCCGGTGCCCCCGCCAAGGCCTGCCGCCAGAACACCACCTGACTGGCCATCAAGCTCTGCGGGTCGGACTCCTCGCCCAGCAGTTCCCGCTGCCACAGCGCGTAGTCCGCGTATTGGACGGGCAACGGCTCCCACGCGGGAGCACCACCAGTGACCCGCGCTTCGTACGCGGTCGCGACGTCCCGCGCGAGCGGTGCCATCGACCAGCCGTCACCCGCGATGTGGTGCAGGACCACCACAAGGACGTGGATGCTCTCGTTCACGGCGAACAGGCAAGCCCTCAGCGGCAGTTCGTGCGCGAGGTCGAAACCACGCGCCGTCCGGGCCGCGACGGCCGCCGCCAGCTCCTCCTCCCGCACGTGCTCGACCGGAAGGGGTACAGCACCGGAGGCGTCGACTACCTGCTGGAACGGCGTGCCGTCGGCATCCTCCGGGAACACGGTTCGCAGGCTCTCGTGGCGCGCCACGACGTCGCCGAGAGCGGCCGCCAGCGCTTGCTGATCCAGTGCTCCGGTCAGGCGCAGGGCGATCGGCATGTTGTACGCCGCCCCGGACCCGCTCTCCAGGCGATTGAGGAACCACAGGCGCTGCTGCGCGAACGACAGGGGTACCTCGACAGGCCGCCGCGCCGGCTCCAGCGCGGGCCGCGAGGCCTCCGCGCCGCCGATGCGCTCAGCCAGCAGGGCCACGTTCGGCGCCTCGAAGAGGGCGCGCAGGGGTAGCTCCACTCCCATCTCCGTACGGATGCGGTTGACCAGGCGGGTCACCAGCAATGAGTGCCCGCCCAGGTCGAAGAAGCTGTCCTCGATGCCCACCCGCCCCAGTCCGAGCACCTCGGCGAACAGGTCGCACAGCGCCTGCTCCCGGGCGTCGCGGGGCGCACCGCCCGACACGACCGACGAGAAGTCGGGCACGGGCAGGGCCGTGCGGTCCAGCTTGCCGTTCACCGTCACCGGCAGCGCTGCCAGCACGACCATCACCGCCGGGACCATGAACTCCGGCAGCCTCTCGCCGACGGACTTCCGCACCGCGCCCGGATCGAATCCCTCCGCGCCGCCCGCGACGGGGACGACGTACGCCACCAGCCGGGCGTCGGCCTCGCCCGGGGCGTGCACCGCGACGACGGCCTGCTCCACCAACGGGTGTGCGGCCACGGCCGATTCGACCTCGCCCAGTTCCACCCGGAACCCACGGATCTTGACCTGGAAGTCGGTGCGCCCCAGGAACTCGATGTTCCCGTCGGCACGCCAGCGCACCAGGTCACCCGTGCGGTACATGCGTTCGCCGGGCGGGCCATAGGGGTTGGCGACGAAGCGCTCGGCGGTGAGGGCCTGTCGGTTCACGTATCCGCGCGCGAGCTGTACACCGGACACGTACAGCTCTCCGGCCACGCCGGTCGGGACGGCCCGCAGTCTCGCGTCGAGGACGTACGCGCGGGTGTTCCACACAGGAGCACCGATCGGCACGCTGGAGGCACCCGGCTCGTAGCGGTACGGCCAGCGGGTGACATCGATGGAGGCCTCAGTGGGCCCATACAGGTTGTAGAGGCGGGCCTCGATCAGCGTCGTACGGAACTTGTCGGCCAGCTCAAGGGAGAGTGCCTCGCCGCCGAGGATGACGGTGTGCAGCGAAGAGCACGTGGCCGAGGCGGGCTCCGCGAGGAAGACGGCAAGCATCGACGGCACGAACTGCAGGGTGGTCACCCGCTTCGCGTTGATGACCTCGACCAGGTAGGCCGGGTCCCGGTGCCCGCCGGGCTTCGCCACCACGAGGGTCGCGCCGACCTGCAAGGCCCAGAAGAACTCCCACACCGACACGTCGAAGCCGGTCGGGGTCTTCTGCAGGATCCGGTCGCCCGCGCCCTGCGGGTGTTTGGCCTGCATCCACGCCAATCGGTTCACGATCGCGTCGTGCGGGATCATGACGCCCTTCGGGCGTCCCGTCGATCCGGAGGTGTAGATCACGTATGCCGGGTTCGACAGCGTCAGCCGGGCGCGCCGCTCCTCGTCCCGCACGTCGCGGTCCGGCCTGACCGCGAGGGATTCCTCGAAGCCGGGCTCGTCCATGACGACGGTCGACGCGCCGTGCGGCAGGAAGGGCAGCATGTCCCGGGTGGTCAGCACGCACACCGGCCGGGCGTCCTCCAGCATGTATGCGATCCGGTCGACCGGGTACTCCGGGTCGACCGGCAGGTACGCGGCGCCCGCCTTGACGACCGCGTACACGGCGACGACCTGCTCGATCGAACGCGGCAGCGCGAGCGCGACCAGCCCCTCCGGCCCCGCGCCCCGCTCCATGAGGAGACGGGCGAGCTGGTTCGCCCGGGAGTTCAGCTCGGCGTACGTCACCTCGACGTCTTCGTACACGACCGCGACGGCGTCCGGCGTACGCCGCACCTGCCGCTCGAACAGGTCGGGCAGCGGAGCCTGGAGCACGTCGACCCCGGTGTCGTTCCACTCCTCCACGATCCGGCGCCGCTCCGCCTCGGAGAGTACGTCGACCTCGCTCAGTGCTTGGTCGGGCCGGAGCACGGCGGCACGCAGCACGCGCGTGAAGCGCGCCGCCAGTTCCTCCGCCGACGCCCGGCCGAAGAGGTCCATGGCGAACTCCAGCTCACCTGCGAGCCCCGCGCCCTCCTCCTGGTGCTCCGTGAGGTACATGCAGAGGTCGAAACGCGCGGCGGGCGCCACCACGCCCATGTCCGTGCCGGTCGACACGGTCAGGCCGGGCAGGCTGAGGTCCGCCCGGTCGTTGTTCTGCAGCACCAGCATGGTCTGGAAGAGCGGGTGGCGGGACATGGAACGTGCCGGGTTGAGGGCCTCGACGAGGTGCTCGAAGGGCACGTCCTGGTGGGCGTATGCCGCCAGGTCCGTCTCCCGTACGCGCTCGATCAGCTCGCGGAACGTCGGATCACCGGAGAGGTCCGTGCGCAGGACGAGTGTGTTGACGAAGAACCCGACGAGATCGTCGAGGGCTTCGTCCGTACGGCCGGCGACCGGCGAGCCGATCGGGATGTCGCTACCCGCTCCCAGCCGGGACAACAGCGTTGCCAGCGCGGCCTGCAGCACCATGAACACGCTCGCGCCGGAATCCCGGGCCAACGCGGCGAGCCCCGCGTGGAGTTCGCCGTCGATCTCGAACGGAACCGAGTCGCCCCGGTACGAGGCGACGACCGGACGCGGCCTGTCCATGGGGACGGCCAGCTGCTCAGGGAGGTCGGCCAGGGCCGACGTCCAGTACGCCAGCTGGGCGCTGAGAACGCTGTCCGGGTCCGATTCATCACCCAGCGTTGCCTGCTGCCAGAGCGTGTAGTCGGCGTACTGGACCGGCAGCGGCTCCCAGTCCGGGACACGGCCCTCAGCCCGTGCCTCGTACGCGACCGCGACGTCCCGCGCCAGCGGTGCCATGGACCAGCCGTCTCCCGCGATGTGGTGAAGCACCAGCACCAGGACGTGGATCTCCTCGTCCAGCGCGAAAAGACGTGCTCGCAGGGGCGGTTCGGAGGTCAGGTCGAAGCCCTGGCCAGTGGTCTCGGCGACCAGGCCCGCCAGGCCGCCCGGGGTGGCAGCCGTCACGTCCAACGCGACGTGGGCCCGCGCGCCGGCAACCACTTCCTGGTAGGGAGTGCCGTCCGGGCCCTCGGGAAAGACGGTGCGCAGGGATTCGTGCCTCTCGACGACATCACGCAGAGCCGCTGCGAGCACGGCACGGTCCAGGTCGCCCGTGAGACGCAGGACAATGGGCAGGTTGTACGTCGCGGAGTCCTGGCCCTCGAACCGGTTGAGGAACCACAGCCGCCGCTGGGCGTACGACAGCGGAACGCGTGCCGGCCTCTCCGCCACGACGAGCGCAGCGCGCGCGGCGTCTGCCTCGCCTATGCGGGCGGCGAGTTGGGCGACGGTCGGGGTCTCGAACAGCGCCCGAAGCGGAAGCTCGACGCCGAGAGTGGTGCGGATGCGGCTGACGATGCGGGTGGCGAGGAGGGAGTGACCGCCCAGATCGAAGAAACTGTCATCGATCCCCACCTTGTCCAGACCCAGAACTTCAGCGAACACCGCACACAGAACTTCCTCACGCGGATCACGCGGAGCCCGCGA
>NZ_JBVJHB010000037.1:1845-5026 GCF_055587045.1 Streptomyces sp. NPDC048671
CTTGAGAACTGCACAGTGGACGCGAGCATCTGTGGCCAAGTTTTTAAGGGCGCACGGTGGATGCCTTGGCACCAGGAACCGATGAAGGACGTGGGAGGCCACGATAGGCCCCGGGGAGCTGTCAACCAAGCTTTGATCCGGGGGTGTCCGAATGGGGAAACCCGGCAGTCGTCATGGGCTGTCACCCACTGCTGAACACATAGGCAGTGTGGAGGGAACGAGGGGAAGTGAAACATCTCAGTACCCTCAGGAAGAGAAAACAACCGTGATTCCGGGAGTAGTGGCGAGCGAAACTGGATCAGGCCAAACCGTATGCGTGTGATACCCGGCAGGGGTTGCGCATGCGGGGTTGTGGGATCTCTTTTTCACGGTCTGCCGGCTGTGAGACGAGTCAGAAACCGTTGATGTAGGCGAAGGACATGCGAAAGGTCCGGCGTAGAGGGTAAGACCCCCGTAGCTGAAACATTAACGGCTCGTTTAAGAGACACCCAAGTAGCACGGGGCCCGAGAAATCCCGTGTGAATCTGGCGGGACCACCCGTTAAGCCTAAATATTCCCTGGTGACCGATAGCGGATAGTACCGTGAGGGAATGGTGAAAAGTACCGCGGGAGCGGAGTGAAATAGTACCTGAAACCGTGTGCCTACAAGCCGTGGGAGCGTCGCTGTGTGTGCTTGCACATGCAGTCGTGACTGCGTGCCTTTTGAAGAATGAGCCTGCGAGTTTGCGGTGTGTTGCGAGGTTAACCCGTGTGGGGAAGCCGTAGCGAAAGCGAGTCCGAATAGGGCGATTTAGTAGCGCGCTCAAGACCCGAAGCGGAGTGATCTAGCCATGGGCAGGTTGAAGCGGAGGTAAGACTTCGTGGAGGACCGAACCCACCAGGGTTGAAAACCTGGGGGATGACCTGTGGTTAGGGGTGAAAGGCCAATCAAACTCCGTGATAGCTGGTTCTCCCCGAAATGCATTTAGGTGCAGCGTCGTGTGTTTCTTGCCGGAGGTAGAGCACTGGATAGGCGATGGGCCCTACCGGGTTACTGACCTTAGCCAAACTCCGAATGCCGGTAAGTGAGAGCACGGCAGTGAGACTGTGGGGGATAAGCTCCATGGTCGAGAGGGAAACAGCCCAGAGCATCGACTAAGGCCCCTAAGCGTACGCTAAGTGGGAAAGGATGTGGAGTCGCAGAGACAACCAGGAGGTTGGCTTAGAAGCAGCCACCCTTGAAAGAGTGCGTAATAGCTCACTGGTCAAGTGATTCCGCGCCGACAATGTAGCGGGGCTCAAGCGTACCGCCGAAGTCGTGTCATTCCAGCACATACCCCCAACGGGGGCTGGGATGGGTAGGGGAGCGTCGTGTGCCGGGTGAAGCAGCCGCGGAAGCGAGTTGTGGACGGTTCACGAGTGAGAATGCAGGCATGAGTAGCGATACACACGTGAGAAACGTGTGCGCCGATTGACTAAGGGTTCCTGGGTCAAGCTGATCTGCCCAGGGTAAGTCGGGACCTAAGGCGAGGCCGACAGGCGTAGTCGATGGACAACCGGTTGATATTCCGGTACCCGCTTTGAAACGCCCAATACTGAATCAGGCGATGCTAAGTCCGTGAAGCCGGCCCGATCTCTTCGGAGTTGAGGGTAGTGGTGGAGCCGATGAACCAGACTTGTATTAGGTAAGCGATGGGGTGACGCAGGAAGGTAGTCCAACCCGGGCGGTGGTAGTTCCCGGGGTAAGGGTGTAGGCCGTGTGGTAGGTAAATCCGTCACACATTAAGGCTGAGACCTGATGCCGAGCCGATTGTGGTGAAGTGGATGATCCTATGCTGTCGAGAAAAGCCTCTAGCGAGTTTCATGGCGGCCCGTACCCTAAACCGACTCAGGTGGTCAGGTAGAGAATACCGAGGCGTTCGGGTGAACTATGGTTAAGGAACTCGGCAAAATGCCCCCGTAACTTCGGGAGAAGGGGGGCCATCACTGGTGATCCGATTTACTCGGTGAGCTGGGGGTGGCCGCAGAGACCAGCGAGAAGCGACTGTTTACTAAAAACACAGGTCCGTGCGAAGCCGTAAGGCGATGTATACGGACTGACGCCTGCCCGGTGCTGGAACGTTAAGGGGACCGGTTAGCTGACTTTCGGGTCGGCGAAGCTGAGAACTTAAGCGCCAGTAAACGGCGGTGGTAACTATAACCATCCTAAGGTAGCGAAATTCCTTGTCGGGTAAGTTCCGACCTGCACGAATGGCGTAACGACTTCTCGACTGTCTCAACCATAGGCCCGGTGAAATTGCACTACGAGTAAAGATGCTCGTTTCGCGCAGCAGGACGGAAAGACCCCGGGACCTTTACTATAGTTTGATATTGGTGTTCGGTTCGGCTTGTGTAGGATAGGTGGGAGACTTTGAAGCGGCCACGCCAGTGGTTGTGGAGTCGTCGTTGAAATACCACTCTGGTCGTGCTGGATGTCTAACCTGGGTCCGTGATCCGGATCAGGGACAGTGTCTGATGGGTAGTTTAACTGGGGCGGTTGCCTCCTAAAGAGTAACGGAGGCGCCCAAAGGTTCCCTCAGCCTGGTTGGCAATCAGGTGTTGAGTGTAAGTGCACAAGGGAGCTTGACTGTGAGACCGACGGGTCGAGCAGGGACGAAAGTCGGGACTAGTGATCCGGCAGTGGCTTGTGGAAGCGCTGTCGCTCAACGGATAAAAGGTACCCCGGGGATAACAGGCTGATCTTCCCCAAGAGTCCATATCGACGGGATGGTTTGGCACCTCGATGTCGGCTCGTCGCATCCTGGGGCTGGAGTCGGTCCCAAGGGTTGGGCTGTTCGCCCATTAAAGCGGTACGCGAGCTGGGTTTAGAACGTCGTGAGACAGTTCGGTCCCTATCCGCTGTGCGCGTAGGAATATTGAGAAGGGCTGTCCCTAGTACGAGAGGACCGGGACGGACGAACCTCTGGTGTGCCAGTTGTCCTGCCAAGGGCATGGCTGGTTGGCTACGTTCGGAAAGGATAACCGCTGAAAGCATCTAAGCGGGAAGCCTGCTTCGAGATGAGTATTCCCACCCTCTTGAAGGGTTAAGGCTCCCAGTAGACGACTGGGTTGATAGGCCAGATGTGGAAGCCCGGTAACGGGTGGAGCTGACTGGTACTAATAGGCCGAGGGCTTGTCCTCAGTTGCTCGCGTCCACTGTGTT
>NZ_JBVJHB010000038.1:0-3345 GCF_055587045.1 Streptomyces sp. NPDC048671
CTAGCCTCGAAGTTTCGTGACGGTCCGCCGACGAAGTCGGTGGGCCGTTTTCGTGCCGTGGGCGGAGAGTGGACAGGTTGAGGGTCCGAGTGTCGTCTCGGGGAGGCGCCGGATTCCACTGCTCCGGTGTTGGGCTGCTGTCGTAGTGGCGGGAAAGTTGCTGGTCAGCCGGGGTTCGGCAGGAGTGCGAGTTGGTCGAGTGCGGCGGTGATGTGACGGGTCCAGGGCCAGTGCCGGGCGAGGCGGAGGATTCGTCGACGGCCGGTGGTGACGAGCTGTCCGGCCGTGGTGAACAGGCGGAGCCGCAGGCGGCGGGGTTCCCAGAGCCGGGCCTTGCCGGTCAGCGCGAGCCTCGGCATCCAGGCCAGCAGGTCGAGGGCGATCTGCACGATCTCCAGCCAGATCCGGTTCTGGGCGGTGCGGTGCAGGGGAAGGTTCCGCAGGCCGGTGGCCCGGGCGGCCCGGATGCGGTCCTCGGCCCGGGCCCGCAGCCGGTGACGGAGCTCGAGCTCGGCGATCGGCCGGCCCGAGGTGTTGGTGGCGAAGCACGTCAGCCGCATGCCGTCCGCGTCCGTGAGCCTCAACTGTGCCCCGGGATGGGGCCGTTCCTTGCGGACGATCAGCCGCATGCCCTTGGGCCAGCCGTCTAGGACGTCGCCGGTGAGTTCGGCGACCCAGGCGCCGTCACGGACCTCGCCGCCGGTCTCGACGGCCGGTGTCCAGGCCGATGCCGGAACCTTCAGCACGTGCTGGTGGACCTGCTCGGTGACCGTCATGCCGACCGAGTAGGACAGCCACCGTCCTCGCCGGGCGAGCCAGGCGACGAAGTCGTGGGTGCCACCCGCGGAGTCGGTGCGGATCAAGGTCCGGCGCCCGCGCCGGTACTCCTTCGGCAGCTGGGCCAAAGCCAGTTGACTGGCGGTGATGTGGTCGGCCACCGTGTTCGATCCCGCGTTCCCGGGCCTGAGCAGGGCCGCGACCGGTTCACCGGTGCCGCCCGGTCCGTGGTCGACGAACCCCATCAGCGGGTGATGCCCGTAGGTCCGCTTCCAGGTCGGGGCCGCGTCCTCCTTGTCCGAGTGCGCGATCACCAGCACCCCGTCAAGGTCCACGGTCACCGTCCCGCCCGCGTCAGGCGCTTCCCCGCCGGCCAACCGCCAGACACGTCCCCGGGCTTCGGCCCGCGCGGCACGGATCGCCCGCAGGGCCTTCTCCCCGGAGGCCGCGAGTATGTCGATAAGACGGGAGACCGTCGGGTCGGAAGCCACCGACCCGAACACGGACGGCTCGGCCCGCAGCATGGCGACATCCGCGAGACAGTCCCCGCCCAGCGCGACCGCCAACGCGATGTCCAGCAGGATCTTGCCCGGATCGTGCACCGCCCGAGCCTTCCGCCACGGTGCCAGCGCCGCTGATATCGCGGTGTCCAAGCCGGCCTTACGGACCGTCTCGACCAGCAGCACACCCCCGGCCCGCGAGACCACCGCCCGGCCGCCACCCTCGATACGGACACGCGGGTACGACCCGATACGCTTCTTCACCTGAGAAGTGCCTCCGGCTGGAGCAGGAACAAGGACCTCGACAATCCTCATTCTTGCTGGTCAGAGCAATGCCGGTGATTTAGCGAGTACGTGCTGATCAGAGGCTTGTCGGTGGTGAGTTGAGCCCGGTTTGTACCTGGTGACGTCGGCTGGTTCGTCACTTCCGGTGACGCTGTCGCGGAGGCCGGGACGCAGCAACGGAGCTCCCGGTAGGACAGAAGATCGACCAAGATCCGACTGTCCGCGAGGGAGCTCCGTTGGGTGCTCAGTGTGTCATTTCCTGCCCGCCGCCCACCAACTTCGGGGGCCATGGCGGCCAGTTGGGCCTCACCCCGGCGTCACCGGGGCAACGGTTCGGTGAGCACGTGCGCCTCGGCGTCCTCACCGAGGAGATCACTCCTGATCTGGTGGACGAGGTGGTGGAGCACAGCGGCCGTACCGAGGTCCGCCGCCGTCTGCTGCCGGCCCGCACCGTGGTGTACTTCGTCCTGGCATTGTGCCTGTTCAGCAGCTCCGACAGTACGGGCCCGCCGGGCTATCTTTCGGTCCTGCGCACCCTGACGGAAAAGCTGCGACACCTGCCAAATCTGGCCGTGCAACGGCTGCCGACGAGTTCGGCGCTGACCCGGGCGAGACAGCGGCTGGGTGAGAAGCCGCTGCAGGCCCTGTTCGAGCGGCGGTGCGGACCGCTGGCCACCGCGAGGACCCCGGGCGCGTTCGCGTTCGGGCTGCGGCTGGTCGCCTGGGACGGCACCGTACTGGACGTCCCCGACACGCCCGCGAACGCTGCGGAGTTCGGGTTCACCGGCAAGGACGGGGTCAACCAGAGCGGACACCCGCAGGTCCGCCTGATGGCCCTGATCGAATGCGGGACGCACGCCGTCATCGACGCGGCCTTCGACTCGGTGGCCCGGTTCAGTGAACACAAGCTCGCCCGTCGCCTGCTGGCTTCCCTACAGCCCGGCATGCTGCTGCTGGCAGACCGCAATTTCGCCGGTCATGCCCTGTGGGGCCTGGTGGAGGCGACCGGCTGCCACCTGGCGTGGAGGATCAAGAAGAACCTCGTCCTGCCCCCACTGTGGATCCTGCCCGACGGCTCATACGTATCTCTCATGCCCACCCCCGCCGAGAACCGCCGGCTGGGAGATGCCCGCTTCCACCGCCGCCCACCCTCCGGACTTCCCGACGGCCACCTGATCCGCATCGTCGAATACACGGTGACCATCCATCCGCAGGCCGGCCCGCCGCACACTGAGTCCTTCCGGCTGGCCACCAGCCTCCTGGACCACCGCCACGCCCCCGCCCATCAGCTCGCGACGGCCTACCACCAGCGGTGGGAGATCGAAAACGGGTTCGCGGAACTGAAAAACCGCCTGCGCGGCGCCGGATTCATCCTGCGCTCCAAGGCGCCCGAACTGATCTGCCAGGAGATCTATGCCCTGCTCACCGTCTACCAGGCGCTCTGCGCACTGGAGATGCGGGCAGCAGAACACGGCGGCATCGATCCTGGCCGGATCTCCTTCACCGTCACGGTGCAACTAGCCCGGCTCACCGTCTCCAGCCAGGTCGCGGCGGACACCACCACGCTGAGCACCGCCCGGCACGAGGCCGTGACCGAACTCCTGGCCGCCCTCCTCCCGCCCCGACGCCACCGGCAGTGCCAGCGCATCAAGAAGCCCTCCAGAAACACCTTCGAGGTCAGAAAACGGGACCAGCCCCGCACTCTCAGTAACGTCCACTACACACTGAGAGTCACCAAACACCCTGCCTGACCTGCAAGAACGTACTAAATCACCGGCATTGC
>NZ_JBVJHB010000039.1:0-2344 GCF_055587045.1 Streptomyces sp. NPDC048671
ACCGGCGGCAACACCTGGGCCTTCAACAAGCCCTTCTTCCTCATCCTCAACCTCGCCGTCGGCGGCTACTGGCCCGGCGACCCCGACAACAACACTAACTTCCCCCAGCAACTCGTCGTCGACCACGTACGCGTCACCACCAGCGACACCCAGCCCCCGGCCTGAACACGCCGTGCTCCCGCCGGGCCGGCTGCCCGGCGGGACCACGCCGCTCAGTGGGAGACACGGACGGACGGGCCGCGTCCCGGCCCGTCCACGATCCGCCGGACAGGCCCTACGCCCCGCGATACGTCTCCAGGAGCCGCAGCCAGATCTCACTGATCGTCGGGTAGGCCGGGACCGCGTGCCAGAGCCGCTCGATCGGGACTTCCGCCGCGACCGCGATCGTCGCCGAGTGCAGCAGTTCGCCGATGCCGGGGCCCACGAAGGTGACGCCGAGCAGGATCTCCCGGTCGAGGTCGACGATCATGCGGGCACGGCCCCGGTAGCCGTCCGCGTACAGACCGGAACCCGCCACCGCCGCGAGGTCGTGGTCGACGGCCCGGACCCGGTGTCCCGCCCGCTCCGCCTCGGCGAGGGTGAGGCCGACCGACGCGGCCTCCGGGTCGGTGAAGACGACCTGGGGAACGGCTGCGTGATCGGCGGTGGCCGCGTGCGCGCCCCAGCGGTCGGTCTCCAGCAGCGGGACGCCCTGAGCGCGGGCGGCGATCGCCGCTCCGGCGATGCGGGCCTGGTACTTGCCCTGGTGGGTCAGGAGCGCCCGGTGGTTGACGTCGCCGACGGCGTAGAGCCAGCCGGTGCCCTCGACCCGGCAGCTGTCGTCCACGGTGAGCCAGGATCCGGGCTTCAGGTGCACCGTCTCCAGTCCCAGGTCGTCGGTGCGCGGGGCGCGGCCGGTGGCGAAGAGGATCTCGTCGGCCTCGATGCTCTCGCCGTTGTCGAGTTCGACGGTGACCGGTCCGTCCGGGGCCGGGCGCCGTACGGAGGCGGCCGAGACGCCGAACCGGACATCGGCCCCGGCTTCGGTCAGCGCCTGCGCGATCAGCTCGCCGGCGAACGGCTCCATCCGGGGCAGCAGCCCCGTGCCGCGGACCAGCATGGTGACCTCGGCGCCCAGGGCGCCCCACACCGTGGCCATCTCCACACCGACCACTCCGCCGCCGACGACGACGAGCCGGCCGGGCACCTCCTTGGCGCTGGTCGCCTCACGGCTCGTCCAGGGACGGGCGTCGGCGACTCCGGGCAGATCGGGGACCACGGCCCGGCTGCCGGTGCAGACGGCGACGGCGTGCCGGGCGGTGAGCCGGTGTTCCGTGCCGTCGGGTGCCGTGACGGAAACCGCTTTCGTCCCGGTCAGCCGGCCGGTGCCCCGGTAGATGTCCGCGCCGATGTTCTCCAGCCAGGCGACCTGCCCGTCGTCCTTCCAGTGCGAGGCGTACGCGTCCCGGTGGGCGAGGACGGCCGCGGTGTCCAGCGGGCCCTGCACGGATCCGCTGAGGCCGGGGACCCGGCGGGCGTCGGCGCGGGCGACGACGGGGCGCAGCAGGGCCTTGCTCGGCATACAGGCCCAGTACGAACACTCACCGCCGATGAGCTCGGACTCCACGATCGCGGTGCTCAGCCCGGCGGACCGGGCCCGGCCCGCCACGTTCTCACCCACCGGACCTGCACCGATGACCACGACGTCGTACTCGACAGGCTCCACAGCATGTGTCATGAGGACCATTTTGGCCGTGGGTGTGCGCGGCGGCCACATGGGCAGGCGGAATAGTGCAAGCACAGGCACCGTTGTCCCGGGACACGTCCGCACGGGCAGAGGAAGAGGTAGCAGAGCATGAGCACCGTAGAGCTCACCAAGGAAAACTTCGATCAGGTCGTCAGCGAGAACGAGTTCGTCCTGATCGACTTCTGGGCTTCCTGGTGCGGCCCGTGCCGGCAGTTCGCGCCGGTCTACGACTCGGCGTCCGAGCGCCACGCCGACCTGGTCTTCGCCAAGGTCGACACGGAGGCGCAGCAGGAGCTGGCCGCGGCCTTCGAGATCCGGTCGATCCCGACCCTCATGATCGTCCGCGACAATGTGGCGGTCTTCTCGCAGCCGGGCGCGCTGCCCGAGACCGCGCTGGAGGACGTCATCGGCCAGGCCCGGAAGCTGGACATGGACGAGGTCCGCAAGTCCATCGAGGACCAGCAGAAGGAGCAGAAGTAGGCGTCCCGCGCACGCGCGGAAAGCGCGTCGGGGGGGGGGGGGGGGGGGGCCGCCGGCCCCCCCCCCCCCGGGGGGGGGGGGGGCCGCCCCCCCCGGGGGGGCGGGGGGGGGGGGGGGGTGGGTGGGGGGGGGGGGGGG
>NZ_JBVJHB010000040.1:0-2166 GCF_055587045.1 Streptomyces sp. NPDC048671
GCGCTGACCCCGGTCACGTAGTCCATGGTCGCGTTCAGGTCACACCACACCGTCGAGGTCCCGCCGGTTTCGACCCGGTTTCCGTAGTGGTAGTACTTGCCGTAGCCCGACTTGAAGCAGGTCGCCTTAGCGATGAAGGCCGACCCGGTGCACCTGACAGATCCGCCAGCGTGTCCGCCGCTTCCGGGGAAGTACTGGCGGTTGCTGCACGACAGTGCAGTCGCTGATGAGTCGGAAGCGGTCGCCGTCGATGCGCCGGCAACTCCCGTCATGACCAAAGCGGAGGAGGCGACCAGCAACGCTAAATCCCGAGCACTCATACGTTTCCCCTTCGAAGAGCCATCATTTAGATCAAGGAACACGGTAGGTAGGGGATAGAAAGCGCACCAATGTGCCATTCGGGCCACTGGTGACGCACCCCCACGAATGTCACGCCTGACAAAGCGAGCCTGTCGAAGTGGGAGACTCCGCACGGGCCCGCGCGGGCGTGGCAACTGACAGCGCGGCAATTGCGGCGGTCGCAGCGGCGACGGCCCATCGCTGTACAGCGGGTATCTACATGACCCCTCCAAACGGATCCAGAACGAAGACCGAGGGATTACCCCCAGACGACAGGCACGTGCAGGCTGGTCTTTGGCCTGGCCGGCGCCCCTGTCCTGAACCGTAAGAGCAGGGCCTCGATCGCGGTTACCGCTCAGTGCGCAGATGCTTACCGATCCGTGACGCCCGCCGGTATTCACCCGGCGCCACTCCGAACATCATCCGGAACGCCCTGCTGAAACCCTGCGGATGGCCCATGCCCCAGCGCGCGCCGATCGCAGCCACCGGCAGCGCGTCCAGACGCGGGTTGGTCAGGTCCTCCCGACAGCGCTCCAGCCGCCTGCGCCGGATCAGCGCCGCCACCGTCCCCCCGTTCTGTTGCCGGAACAGCGTGTGCAAAGCGCGCAGCGACAGATTGTGGAATCCCGCGACGGTGGCTGGCCCAAGTCGTGGATCGGTAAGGTTCGCGTCGATGAAGCTAAGGATCCGTGCCCGTATGACGTCCTGCCGGGTCTGGACCGGCAGCTGCCCGTAGGCGTCCAGCTGGCGGGCGATGACCGCACCCGCCAGGTCGACCGCCATCCACCCCATGTGCTCTAGCTCCCGGGGATCGGCGTCCACGCCGTGCACCCGTATCGACGTCATCAGGTCCGCCAGGACCCCGCCCACACCGGATGCCGCCATTGGGACGGCCATGGCCCGGCGCGCCCGGTCCACAGGCAGCGGCAGCACGTCGTGCGGTATCTGCGCGAT
This sequence comes from Streptomyces sp. NPDC048671, assembly GCF_055587045.1. Lineage (NCBI taxonomy): Bacteria > Bacillati > Actinomycetota > Actinomycetes > Kitasatosporales > Streptomycetaceae > Streptomyces > Streptomyces sp. NPDC048671. The sequence goes on from NZ_JBVJHB010000040.1 coordinate 1,294, forward strand.
GATCACCTCGGTGTCGTGACCCCGGTCGGGGACCTCCCCGCGGAACGGCTCCGACATGTCGAACATGGTCAACGCCCCATGCACGAGCCCTGAGTCCTGTCGGTGCTGCTCGATCCACAGTGGAGCTCCGGTGACGAACATCAGCTGATACATGCTTGGGTCGTCCGCCCGCACGTCCGCCCAGGTCCGCGACAGGTGCGCGGGGGGACTGCGGAACCAGGCCAACCGCACCGGGCCGGCCTGAGCCAACGACGCGTGTGCGACGAAGTCCCGCGACGCGATCGGGCTGGTGACCCGCATCCGTGCCAGCTGGTCCGACACCAGGTCAGCCCAGAACTCGAACCGAACGGCTGCGGGTAAGTGCGCGTTGGATATCTCCATGGTCCCCCTCAATGAATGTCAGCCCGAGTTTCTGCGGGGGCGGGAGTCGCCGCAAGGGTGACGCGCCACTGAGGAGTGACTGACCAGATGACGAGCCCGTTCTTCCCACCCGCCGTAGGGACTGCGGAAGACCTCGCTGATGCGAAGGTCAATCGTTTTGGTGCGCAGTAATCGCACGGCCGGGCGGAGCTTGCCGCCGGGCCCATCACCCCGGGCGCGCTTGATCCTTCCCGGCGCCGTGCGGCCTCCTGCGGCGTTCTCCGCGCCTCCGGGCTCCCGGGCTCCCGGGCTCCCGGGCTCCCGGGCGACGATCACGGGCCTCCCAGACCCTCACAGCGGGCGTACAGCGCTTCGCGCGGTCCGGGGTGCCCCGCAGTTCCCTGGCCGACTTGCCGCGGCTCGTCTCCGGCGCCGGTGTTCTCGTTCTCCCGGCCGCGAGCTCTGCTCTCAGCGGGGAGAGTTCTACCCGCGCATAGGTACTACAAGTACCTA
>NZ_JBVJHB010000041.1:0-1693 GCF_055587045.1 Streptomyces sp. NPDC048671
CCGCGTGAGGAAGTTCTGTGTGCGGTGTTCGCTGAAGTTCTGGGTCTGGACAAGGTGGGGATCGATGACAGTTTCTTCGATCTGGGCGGTCACTCTCTCCTCGCCACCCGCATCGTCAGCCGCATCCGCACCGAACTAAACGTAGAAATTCCGCTTCGGACCCTGTTCGAAGCTCCCGATGTCGCCAGCCTCAGTGAACGGTTGGGGGCGGCAGAGAAGTCCCGCCGGCCCGCTCTGCGGCGGATGCCGCGCCCCCAGGAGAAGTGATGATTCCTCTTTCCTTTTCGCAGCGTCGTCTCTGGTTCCTCAACCGCTTTGAGGGAGCAGGCGTTTCGACGTACAACCTCCCCATCGCACTCCGTCTGAGCGGTGAACTCGACCGCGAGGCGCTGGCCGCTGCTCTGCGCGACGTAGTGGAGCGGCACGAGAGCCTGCGCACCGTCTTCCCCGAGGGAGAGGACGGCACGCCGTTCCAGAGGATCCTCGACACCGGGCAGGCATGGACGGGGCTGGACGTGATCCCCACGTCCGAGGACGAGTTGGACGAACTCATCGTCTCCTTCCGACAGGTCGGGTTCGACGTGACCGTCGACGTTCCGATCCGCGCTCGCCTGTTTCTCCTGAGCGGCGACTCGCACGTCCTGGTGCTGGTGCTTCACCACATCGCGGGAGACGGCTGGTCCATGGCACCGCTGGCGCGGGACGTCGCGGTCGCGTACGAGGCACGGGCTGAGGGCCGTGTCCCGGACTGGGAGCCGCTGCCGGTCCAGTACGCCGACTACACGCTCTGGCAACGGAAACTGCTGGGGGAGGAGTCCGACCCGGACAGCGTGGTGAGCCGGCAGGTGACCTACTGGACCGAGGCGCTCGCGGACCTCCCGGAGCAGCTCGAACTGCCGACGGACCGGGCACGGCCTGCCACGGCCTCGTACTCCGGTGACCGTGTGCCCGTGGAGATCGACGCAGAACTGCACGCTGGTCTCGCCGCGTTGGCGCGCGAGTCGGGCGCGAGCATGTTCATGGTCGTCCAGGCTGCCTTCGCCGCGCTGTTGTCGCGCCTGGGCGGGGGCACGGACATCCCGATCGGCGCGCCCATCGCCGGCCGCACGGACGAGGCGCTGGACGATCTGGTCGGGTTCTTCGTCAACACCCTCGTTCTGCGCACGGACCTTTCCGGCAACCCCACCTTCCGCGGACTCCTCGCACAGGTGCGCACGTCCGTCCTCTCCGCGCACGAGCACCAGGACGTGCCCTTCGAACGCCTCGTCGAGGTGATCGACCCGACGCGTTCCATGTCCCGCCACCCGCTCTTCCAGGTCGCGCTCGCCTTCCAGAACAACGCGCAGGCGGAACTCCGGCTCAAGGGGCTCACTCTGAGTCTCGTGGAATTCGCCGCGGACACTGCCAAGTTCGACCTGTCCCTCGGCATATCGGAGAAGTTCACCCAGCAGGGCACGCCGGCCGGGTTGAGCGGTGTCTTTGAGTTTGCGACGGATTTGTTTGATCGTTCGACGGTTGAGTCGTTCGTGGTGTATTTGCGTCGTTTGTTGGTGGGTGTGGTTGCTGATCCTGATGTGTTGGTGGGGTCGGTGGACATTCTGGCGGTGGGGGAGTTGCGGGATCTTCTGTCGGGGTGGCAGGGGGTGGGGTCTGATGTGGTGGTGGCTCCGTTGTCTGTGTTGTTTGAGCGGCA
>NZ_JBVJHB010000042.1:0-1571 GCF_055587045.1 Streptomyces sp. NPDC048671
ACCGACAACACCTCAACCAACCCCACCCGCACATCCGGCGACACCACCACCCCACCCAACAAACGAACAAACCGCTCCACCAAACCCACAACCGAAGAACGATCAAACAAGTCAGTCGCAAACTCCAGCACGCCGGCCAGACCCATCGGCGCACCATCGACCGCATAGCGCTCACGCACACTCAGCGTGAGGTCGAACTTCGACGACTCTGCACGCGCGCCCTCACCAGTAAGGGTCAGACCAGAAAGTTCGGCCGACGTCGCGCCGGTGTTCTGGAGGACGAGCATGACCTGGAAGAGCGGGTGCCTCGACATGGAGCGCTTCGGGTTCAGCACCTCGACAAGGTGCTCAAAGGGCACGTCCTGGTGGGCGTAGGCCGCCAAGTCCGCCTCCCGCACGCGCTCGATCAGCTCACGGAACGTCGGATCACCCGACACATCCGTCCGCAGCACAAGGGTGTTCACAAAGAACCCGACCAGATCATCCAGCGCCTCATCCGTACGACCCGCAATCGGCGAACCGATCGGGATGTCCGTACCCGCACCCAGACGCGACAGCAGCGTGGCGAGCGCGGCCTGGAGCACCATGAACACACTCGCGCCCGACTCCCGGGCCAGAGCGGCGAGCCCCGCGTGCAGCTCCGGGCCGACCTCCACCGGAACGCTGTCACCACCGAATGAGGCCACCACAGGCCTCGGACGGTCCGTCGGCAGCTCCAACTGCTCCGGAACACCAGCGAGCGTCCCCGTCCAGTACGCGACCTGACGACTCAGCACACTCTCCCGGTCGGACTCCTCGCCCAGCAGCTCCCGCTGCCACAACGCATAGTCCGCGTACTGGACCTGCAACGGCTCCCACCCGGGATTCCGCCCCGCCACCCGCGCCTCGTACGCGGCCGCCACATCCCGCGCCAACGGCACCATCGACCAACCGTCACCCGCAATGTGGTGCAGGATCACCACGAGAACATGGCTCTCCTCGGCCAGCTCGAAGAGCGCCAGACGCAGAGGCAGCTCGCAGGTCAGATCGAACCCGCGACCCGCGAACTCGGCCACCAGACCAGCCAGCGTCTCCTCCGTAGCCGACCGCACCTCCACGCTCACCAGTCCGGCGCCGGCCGGACGGATCTCCTGGAACGGAACGCCGTCCGCCCCTTCCGGGAACACCGTCCGCAACGACTCATGCCGCCCGACAACATCCCCCAGCGCCGCCTCCAGCGCGCCCTGGTCCGGCACCCCGTCCAACCGCAGCACGACCGGCATGTTGTACAGCGACGCCGACGCACCCTCGAACCGGTTCAGGAACCACATCCGACGCTGCGCGAACGACAACGGCACCACCGCCGGCCGCTCCACCGCCACAAGCGCCGAACGGGCACCATCCACCCGCCCGACGTACGTCGCAAGATCGGCCACAGCGGGTGCCTCGAACAGTGCGCGCAGGGGTAGTTCGACGCCGAGGGTGGTGCGAACCCTACTGACGACGCGGGTGGCAAGCAGCGAGTGACCGCCCAGGTCGAAGAAGCTGTCGTCGATCCCGACCCGTTCCAGGCCAAGGACCTCAGAGAACAC
>NZ_JBVJHB010000043.1:0-1408 GCF_055587045.1 Streptomyces sp. NPDC048671
TGCCGCTCAAACAACACAGACAACGGAGCCACCACCACATCAGACCCCACCCCCTGCCACCCCGACAGAAGATCCCGCAACTCCCCCACCGCCAGGAATTCGGCATCCGCGATGGCCCGGCCCGGATGGGTCACCAAATCCGCGAGCAGTCGCGCGAAGCGCTCCGTCAGCATGCCGGCGGTCGAGGCGTCGAAGAGGTCCGAGGCGAACTCCAGCAAACCGGTGAGCCCGGCCGGTCCGCCGTCAGAGTCGTACTGCTCGCGCAGCGCCAGGGACAGGTCGAACTTCGCCACCGTGGAGGGAGCCGACTCGCCGGTCAAAGTCAGCCCCGGAAGCCGCAGTGCGGCCTGGGTGTTGTTCTGCAGCACAAGCATGACCTGGAACAGCGGGTGCCGCGACATCGACCGCGCCGGGTTCAGCACCTCGACAAGGTGCTCGAAGGGCACGTCCTGGTGGGCGTACGCCGCAAGGTCCGTCTCCCGTACGCGCTCGATCAGCTCACGGAACGTCGGATCGCCGGACACGTCTGTGCGCAGGACGAGCGTGTTGACGAAGAACCCGACCAGATCATCCAGCGCCTCATCCGTACGACCCGCGATCGGAGAACCGATCGGGATGTCCGTACCCGCGCCCAGACGCGACAACAGCGCCGCGAAAACCGCCTGCACCACCATGAAGACGCTCGCGCCCGACTCGCCTGCGAGGGCGACGATACGAGCGTGCAGTTCCGCATCGATCTCCACCGGGACGCCATCGCCCCGGTGCGAGGCCACCGCGGGCCGGGAACGATCCGTCGGCAGCTCCAACTCCATCGGGAGGTCAGCGAGTTCCTGAGTCCAGTAGGCGAGTTGAGCACTCAGCACACTGTCCGGGTCGGACTCCTCCCCCAGCAGCTCCCGTTGCCACAACGCATAGTCCGCGTACTGGACCTGCAACGGCTCCCACCCGGGATTCCGCCCCGCCACCCGCGCCTCGTACGCGGCCGCGACATCGCGCGCCAGCGGCACCATCGACCAGCCGTCTCCCGCGATGTGGTGCAGCACCACCACCAGGACGTGCGAGCCCTCGCTCAGCGCCAGCAGGCAGGCACGCATGGGCACTTCGACCGACAGGTCGAAACCTCGATCCGTGAAGTCCGCTACCGCGTAGTCGACTTCGCGCTCTGACACCTGCCGCGTCGGCAGCAGCAGCCTCACGTCTTCTCTGTGGAGGATGTGCTGGTAGGGCTCTCCGGCGGAGTTCTCCGGGAAGACGGTACGGAGATTCTCGTGACGTACGACGATGTCCTGCAGCGCTGCTTCCAAAGCAATGCCGTCGAGGTTGCCGGTCAGGCGCAGGACGACCGGCATGTTGTACGTCGCTGCTTCGGCGCCTTCGAGGCGGTTGAGGAACCAGAGGCGCCGCTGGG
>NZ_JBVJHB010000044.1:0-1364 GCF_055587045.1 Streptomyces sp. NPDC048671
CGGCACTGCTGGCGCTGGTCGAGCCCGATGAGAGAGGCGACCCGATGTCGCCGCTGCGGTGGACTGTGAAATCGACCCGTACGATCGCGGCGGAGCTGGCCCGGGCCGGGCACCGGATCAGCGCCGATACCGTGGGCGACCTGCTGCGGGAGGAAGGCTTCAGCCTGCAGGCCAACGCGAAGACGCTCGAGGGTAACCAGCATCCGGACCGGGACACCCAGTTCCGTTACCTCAACGAGCAAGCCCGCAACCACCGGGACGCCGGCCAGCCGGTCATCAGCGTGGACACCAAGAAGAAAGAACTCGTCGGCGACTTCAAGAACAGCGGCCGCCAGTGGCGTCCCGCCGGCGAGCCCGTCGCGGTCAGCGTCCACGACTTCGCCGACCCGCAGCTGGACAAGGCCGTCCCCTACGGGATCTACGATCTGACCGCGAACACCGGCTGGGTCAACGTCGGCACCGATCACGACACCGCCGCGTTCGCCGTGGAATCGATCCGCCGCTGGTGGCACGGCCAGGGCCGGGCTGCCTACCCGCGAGCGACACGGCTCCTGATCACCGCCGACGCCGGCGGATCCAACGGTTACCGCACCCGGGCATGGAAGCTCGAGTTGGCTCAACTCGCCGCTGAAACCGGGCTGACGATCACCGTGTGCCACCTACCACCGGGCACTTCGAAGTGGAACAAGATCGAGCACCGGCTGTTCTCGCACATCACCATGAACTGGCGCGGCCGCCCGCTGACCAGCCACGAAGTCATCGTGCAGTCGATCGCCGCGACCACCACCCGCACCGGACTGCGCGTGAGGGCCGAACTCGACACCAACACCTACCCGACCGGAGTCCGTATCAAAGACGCGGAGATGGCCGCCCTGCCGCTGACCCGGCACGCGTTCCAGGGCGCCTGGAACTATGCACTGCACCCTCAGCCATCACCTGCAATCCCGGCGGCCCGGGCCCCGCAGACGCCGGATCCGGAGTGGAACCAGGCCTTGCTCTCTGATCCCGCACTGACCGGGATGACCCTCCAGCAACTGAACGACCTCACCGAGACCCTGGCCCCGGACGGGGATATCCGGCGCGGCCGCCCGCCCCGGCTGGCCTTCCCCGACCAGGTCCTGGCCACTGTGCTCCACCTACGGGCCGCCCTGGCCGCGGAACCCCTCGCCGTGCTGTTCGGCACGAGCCGCACCGCGATGCACCGCACCCTCTTGAAGAACCGGCGACTGCTCGAGGCACACGGCATCACCATCCCACCGGCGACAACCCCACCCACGGCCCTCGCCGCCCTTCAGGCCCGGGTCCAGGCACAGACCAGCGAGGACAACAAGATCAAGACGACGTGTTAATGATCTGCAAGCCCT
>NZ_JBVJHB010000045.1:0-1328 GCF_055587045.1 Streptomyces sp. NPDC048671
AAACGACGCAAATACACCACGAACGACTCAACCGTCGAACGATCAAACAAATCCGTCGCAAACTCAAAGACACCGCTCAACCCGGCCGGCGTGCCGTCTACGGAGACGCTCTCCCGCATTCCGAGAGAAAGGTCGAATTTCGCCGTCTGGGATTGTGCCGACTCGCCTGCCAGGGTCAGCCCCGGCAACGTCAGTTCGGACTGAGGGTTGTTCTGAAGGACCAGGGACACCTGGAAGAGCGGATGGCGGGACATCGAACGCGCCGGATTCAGGAGCTCGACGAGGTGCTCGAAGGGCACGTCCTGGTGGGCGTACGCCGCAAGGTCCGTCTCCCGCACGCGCTCGATCAGCTCACGGAACGTCGGATCACCGGAGAGGTCCGTGCGCAGGACGAGCGTGTTGACGAAGAACCCGACCAGATCGTCGAGGGCTTCGTCCGTGCGCCCCGCGACCGGCGAGCCGATCGGGATGTCGGTACCCGCTCCCAGCCGGGACAACAGCGATGCCAGCGCGGCCTGCAGCACCATGAACAAGCTCGCACCCGACTGACGTGCCAACGTCAGGATTCCGGCGTGGAGTTCCGCGTCCCACTCGAAGGACACCAAGCCGCCTCGGTAAGAGGCGATGGCCGGACGCGGGCGGTCCCAGGGGAGTTCAAGCTGCTCAGGCAGGGCGGCCAATGTCCGCGTCCAGTACGTCACCTGCCGAGTCAGCGTACTGTCCGGGTCGGATTCGTGGCCGAGCACGGCCTGCTGCCAGAGCGTGTAGTCGGCGTACTGGACCGGCAGCGGCTCCCGGTCCGGGACACGGCCCTCGGTACGTGCCTCGTACGCGGTCGCGATGTCCCGCGCCAGCGGTGCCATGGACCAGCCGTCGCCCGCGATGTGGTGCAGGACGACGACGAGGACGTGCGAGGTGGCATCGACAGCAAGCAAGCACGTCCGCACCGGAGCCTCGGCACCCAGGTCAAAGCCCCGCCCGGCCATGTCTCCGACAAGGGCCTCCACCTCCTCTTCAGCGGCGTCCAAAACGTCCAGACCGGACCACGACTCGTCGACCCTGACGACCTTCTGGTGGGGAGTGCCGTCCGGGCCCTCGGGAAAGACGGTGCGCAGGGATTCGTGCCGCTCGACGACATCGCGGATAGCGGCCTCAAGCGCTGTGCGGTCGAGGGTGCCGGAGAGGCGGAGGGCGATGGGCAGGTTATACGTCGATGCCTGGGCGCCTTCGAGGCGGTTGAGGAACCACAGCCGCCGCTGGGCGTACGACAGCGGAACGCGTGCCGGCCTCTCCGCCACGACGAGCGCAGCGCGCGCGGCGTCTGCCTC
>NZ_JBVJHB010000046.1:0-1256 GCF_055587045.1 Streptomyces sp. NPDC048671
GGTCTGTTGTCGGAGCTGGATGAGTACGCGGTCGAGCAGGCGTTGCAGATCGCGGGCGAGGTGGATGGTGCGGAGGTCACCGTGTTGACGGTGGGTCCGGAGGATGCCAAGGACGCGTTGCGCAAGGCGTTGTCGATGGGTGCGGACAAGGCTGTTCACGTCGAGGACGATGATCTGCACGGTACGGATGCGGTCGGTACGTCGTTGGTGCTGGCGAAGGCGGTCGAGAAGACGGGTTATGACCTGGTGATCTCGGGGATGGCGTCGACGGACGGCACGATGGGTGTGGTTCCGGCGTTGCTGGCGGAGCGGCTGGGTGTGCCGCAGGTGACGTTGCTGTCCGAGGTGCGGGTCGAGGGTGGTGTGGTGACGGGGCGTCGGGATGGTGACGTGGCGTCGGAGTGGTTGGAGGCGTCGTTGCCGGCGGTGGTGTCGGTGACGGATCAGTCGGGTGAGGCGCGTTATCCGTCGTTCAAGGGGATCATGGCGGCGAAGAAGAAGCCGGTGGTGTCGCTGGATCTGGATGATCTGGGGATCGGGGCGGACGAGGTGGGTCTGGCGGGTGCGTGGTCGGTGGTGGATTCGGCGGCGCGGCGTCCGGCGCGTTCGGCGGGCACGATCGTGAAGGACGAGGGTGAGGGCGGTAGGGCGTTGGCTGAGTTCCTGGCCGGTCAGAAGTTCATCTGATCCCGTTCGTTTCCCTGGTTCCTGGTTGTTCCGTTTCGATCTGTAGGAGATTGAAGTTCCATGGCTGAAGTTCTTGTTTTTGTCGACCATGTGGATGGTGCGGTCGGTAAGCCGGCGTTGGAGTTGTTGACGTTGGCGCGTCGGATCGGTGAGCCGGTCGCGGTGGCGTTGGGTGCGGGTGCGGGTGGGACGGCTGGTGTGCTGGCCGGGCATGGTGCGGTGCGGGTGCTGGTGTCCGAGGCGTCGGAGTACGCGGATTTTCTGGTGGTGCCGAAGGTGGATGCGCTGGAGGCGGCGTGTGCGGTGGTGTCGCCGGTGGCGGTGCTGGTGGCGTCGTCGGCGGAGGGGAAGGAGATCGCTGCGCGGCTGGCGGTGCGGATCGGTTCGGGGATCATTACGGATGCGACTGATCTGGAGGCGGGTGAGGGGGGTCCGGTGGTGACGCAGTCGGCGTTCGCGGCGTCGTTCACGACGAGGTCGCGTGTTTCGCGGGGTACGCCGGTGATTACGGTGAAGCCGAACTCCGCGCCGGTGGAGCCGGTTTCGGGTGCGGGTGTGGTGGAGGCGCT